>CAURWT010000001.1:0-290637 GCA_963528875.1 uncultured Saccharimonas sp. (SeqCode)
TTGATAATCTATAAAATAGACTGACGATAAATTTGCACAATTAAATTGTTAAAGTGTTCGCTAAACTCCGTTTTTTACTCCATTTGTTTAACGCTATACTATTTTACCTAATTTTTTTTATAATGTCAACAGTTTTTTGGGACTTTTTTAAAGTTTTTTCAAAAAATAAAACCCCACATTTTTGCGAGGTTTAAGGTTTTTTTCGAAATACAAAAATTATTCAAGAAAGGTCAAGCTACGATATCCGATAAAACCACCATCTTCACCATATGCACATTGACAAACTAACAATAAATCAGAAATTGTCCGGCCTTCAGCTCTTGCAGCATGCACAATATTAAGATTTACAATATAGAATATACCAACCTTAAAGGGCGGTAAATCTCTTATTTTAATAGATTTAACCTTTGTGACTGGAACTCCTCCAAGTGTCCCATTTCTAGAAATTTTAATCTCCATTTCAGGATTGCGTTTTGGCTCAATATTTAATATAGTCACATTGTCTTCATTTACAATATTAATTGGATGCTGTGTAAGATTAGAGATTTCAATATTGGTCATTATTATGACCTACTTTTTCTATTTTTTGCTTTTCGGCACCGAATCTATAATTTTTTATAGACTCAGCGCCAAAAAGCAAATTTCAAAAGAGTTTTTTAGCTTTCGAAAAATAAAATGTACGAATTATAAATTTTAAAAGCTCAATCCGTACATTATTTTAACATATTTCTTTAAAAAGTCAATACACTAGAGATTTAACTCCGGGTAGATGTCTTTCGTAATTTCTGAGATTTCATGCTTTAATTGTGGAAAGGGCACACCTTCACGAGCAGTAACCCCTTCGAAAATCCAAAAGACACGCTCTGAATATCCCATTCCACAAGCTGGTGGCATTCCGTATTCCAGCATTTCAACATAATCAATATCAAGCATCATCGCTTCATCATCACCGTTATCTCGCATTTTTTGTTGTTCAATAAAACGATTCAGCTGATCAATTGGATCATTTAATTCACTAAATAAATTACATAACTCTGAACCTGCAATCACAACTTGTGCTCGCTGCGTCATTTCTGGTGAATCTGGGTGAGTCTTTGCGAGTGGTGAAATAAATGTCGGCGTATTAACCAACCAAATTGGCCCAACAACATCTTTTCGAATATTTTTCCACAGTTTATCAATTCCACGGGCTTTATTTTCAGTCTGTTCAACTTCTAAATTATTAGCTTTCAAAGCCGTTTTAACTTCTTCAAGCGAACAAGTATAGGGATTTAAACCATATCGTTTTTCAATAGTTTCAGCATAATCCCATTCTTCCCACTTTTTCGAAAGGTCAACATCAAAATTACCAAGCTTGAATTGTAAAGTTCCAAAAGTTTGCTCCAGAACATATTTAAACATCTCTTCTTGAAATTTCAAACCATCTCGCCAATCCCAGTAAGCCACATACCATTCCATCGCAATATGCTCGGGCAAATGTTCATCTGAATAATTTTCATTTCGAAAACGCGGACCAAGATCATACACTTTTTCAAAACCAGCACCAAGCAAACGCTTTAACGGCAACTCATGACTAATTCGAAGATAAAATTGGGCGTTATCAAGTGCATCCATATGTGTTACGAATGGATTAGCATCAGCCCCACCAGTTGTATGTTCAAGAACAGGAATATTAATTTCAAAAAAACCCCTTGCGTTCAAAAAATCGCGTGTCGCTTGCCAGAACTTCGAACGGCGCACAAAACGGTCACGAACTTCAATATTTACATTCATATCAACATAACGCCTTCGAAAACGTTCTTCCTTATTCGTAAAACCATCTTGCTCAGTTGGCATTGGGCGAAGAGATTTAGAAAGAAGCTTTAGCTCTTGTGTTTCAACTGATATTTCACCAGTTTTCGAACGAATCACTTTTCCATTTGCCTGAACAAAATCGCCAACATCAAGTAGGTTTAGATCTTTCAAACCGATTAAATTCTGCTCTTTCGAGGTTTCAGCTAGATTTTGAGCCGTAATAAAAAGCTGAATTTTTCCTGAAAAATCCCGCAAAACAATAAAAGCAAGTTTTCCAAATTTGCGAATTCCAGCGATTCGCCCAGCAATTTTCACTTCTCGACCTTCCATTTTTTCGAAATTATTCACAATTTCGCCAGCCATTGCCGTTCGTTCGGTTTTGGCAGGATATGGATTTAGCCCAAAATTTTTAATTTCTTCTAATTTTCTTAATCGTTCTTCGCGTAGTTCTTTCATTGTAGCCATAATTAACTCATATTTTAGCATATTTTCATTTTTTTTTCAATTTTATAAAAAATACTTGACTTTTTTATTTTTTAGTGATATTATATAAAAATCAGTCCACGGACTTAAAAACAGGAGGAATGCCAATGGCAGAAAATGCAGTACATTCATCAACCGGTGGTCGCCCACATCAATCTCAGCAGAAACAAGAAATTTCAACATCTAATAGAGTTCCCCATTGGGACTCGGCTGAAGAGAGATAGAAACTGCTGCCCATTCACCCTCGAAAATTTTCGAGGGCTTTTTATTTGACTTTATTTATTTTTTATGTTATTATAGTAAAATCCTATAGCCGAAAGGCTTAAAATTGGAGGCACTTTATGTTTCTTAGACACGACATTGTTCAGGTCCTGTTTAGCAAAGATTCAAGAGGTAACTCTTGTATAACTTTTGCAACAATAAAAAAAGTCTTACCAGAACAAGGATGCGCTATTCTCGAAGGAGTAATATCTTTTCGGGGGAAATTTCCGCTTAAAGCTTCAGAATATGCATCCACCGTAGAAGAGGATGCGAAAATTCCGCTCAAGAGGCTTGTAAGAATTAATAAAAATGATATACCTCCCTCTTGTCCATTATAGAATAGACTAGCACAAAAATAGCCAAAAACCCGCATCTTTGCGGGTTTTAAAATTATTATTTTCCAAAAATCAATCGCAAATAATCTTTCATCATTCTAGAGCCAGAGATCACGGGAACATAACCTTTTAGCTGTTTTCGAATTTGTTTTTCAAGCAAATAATCATCTTTAAAAATCTGCCCAGCCCGATTCATTTGAAGATACAAAGACTTCAATTCGTCATTATAATTTGCACCGCTAACTTCCAAGCAAGGCGCTGGCGAAATATCCGCAACACCACCATCGGCCGTTGAAATTAACATTTTAAGATTTGCTAAATCTTTCATAAACGAAGTTCCACAAGCTTCTAGCCCAACAATTGGCACATTTATCGAAACATCTGAACCAACAGCCAAAGCTAAGCCTAATTCTTCATCATAATCTTGAATAAAATGAACCCTTTCACGCAAGAAATCATCTGATTCAATTTTCGAAAGTACAGAATTTAGAGTAGCTCGCATTTCAGTATCGCCTTGATGAACTTTTCCCGCCAAAATATAATGAGCGTTATTTTCTCGTAAAATTCGGCGAAGCTCTTCCATGTTTTCAAAAGGCATCCAAGGACGTTTATAAGATACAAATCGCCGTTTGAAGTCAAAGAGCGTCGCATTTTCAGGGATTTGCACCACATGGCCATATTGATCTTTTCTATGGGCTAAAATCTGGTTTAGCTTTCTTCGACCAATCTTTCGAAAATCTCGAATATCTTTTGCACTAATTTTTGCTAAATTTTCTTTATAATTCTCTGTTGGTAGGTCAAATTTATCAAAAATATCTTTATTTCGAAAATCTTCTAAAATCTCAGGCAAAACCCAAGTTGGTAAATCAATTCCATTCGTTACAGCTTTAAATTTAATTTTATCTCCATTAATATCATGGTAATCTGCAACATTTGCGTGAAGCCGCGAAACACCATTTTTTGCTTCAGCGAGCTCAATCGTAAGTGTTGAAAGCTTCAGCCTGTCATTTCGAAAAAGCCCAAAAATCCAGGTTTTCAACGCTGAAGATTCGATGTTTGGCATTACAATTCGGTTAAATTGGTCAAAAGAAAATTCACTTTCTGCTGCTTGAACTAAAGTGTGGTTTGTGTAAAGTGTATGTTTTCGAACATAAACAATCGCTTCATAAAGATTCATTCCATTTCGAACGAGCTCATCAAGCCGAGCAACGGCTGCAAAAATCGTGGCGGTCTCATTCAATTGAATAACTGAAGGCTTTAATCCAACCATCTTCAACGCTTTATAACCACCAAAGCCGAGTGAGACTTCTTGATAGAGCCTGTGGTCGCCAGAGCCATCTCCAGCATAAAGCTCGCCAAAGTTACTCTCACCCATTGTCAAAAATCGTGTTGAGCCAAGAATTTTTTGAAAAATATTTAGGCGTGCTGGTGGCATATTTTCAGTGTAAATTTCAACATCATCAAGATATTCAAAACCAAACTCCTCAGGGTTTACTGAAATAAATTCTTCTCGTTGGTCAAGATTATGGATTGATTGATGAAGCTCTCTTCGATAAAACGGCGTCACGCAAACAAATGGGATTTCAAGCTTTTCAGCTACTCGCCGAGTATCAGCCGCCAAAACGCCCAAGCCACCGCCACCTTTAATGCCGTTGCTTTTGTCATAAACCTCCATCGTAAAATAAACATAAGGGCGTTCGGGCGATAATTTTTTAGTTAAATTCGCACGCTCAATTGCATCATAGAATTCACTTACATCTTCAATATTTTGGCCAACTCGCCGTCGGTTGATCTTTTCGAAATAATTTTCCACCACTTTTCCTTTTAAATTATTCTTATGCTTATATTTTACCAAATTTTACATTTTTTCGCAAATTATTGACAAATATTTTTTAATGTTGTACAATTTTGTATATTCTATATTTGGGGGTACATTTATGACATATCATGATCACTCAAAAGATGATGAAGGCTTTGGAGGTTGCATATTAGCTATTGCCCTCTTCTTTGCAATATTGTTATTGGCGTTTCTATTTGGAAGTTCAACAGTTTCATCGAAAAAGGAAATTATAGTCGAAAACAGCAACCTTACTAGCTATACGGAAGCTGCTGAAAAATTAAAGTTAAGCTATAAGATAAAAAATTCTGGAGATAAGAAAAAAAATAATTATTTCTTTCTCAGAATAACTCATTTCGGAAGTCAGTTTATTCTATTTGGAGGTAACTTTTATGCAAAGCAATAAACAAGGTAGTAAACCATCTCTATTGTTTATATTACTTGTTATTTCTTCTATATTCTATATCTATAAAGCTTTAGCAATAGATTCAAGAATAATTAATGATAGTAATATAAAAGGTGAAATTATAAAAAAAGGTAATTCATTCACCGTTAATAATAATCAATTAAAAGAATATATGGACGTTCTTGATAACCTAGAGATAAATTATACGCTTAAAAAAAGTGGTGATAGCACTAATATTAATATCAACAGATAATTAAGTCGGTCTTATGACTGACTTTTTCTTTTTCGAAAAAATAAAATCACCTTTCGAAATGAAAAGTGATTTTTTGGTTTTAAGCTTCTTCGGCAACTTCTTCTTTTGGTTGGTTGCGGCGAAGTTTTTCAGCGTTTTTAATTGCACGAGTTTTTTGTGCAGGTTTTTTAACCCATTTTGGCATTTCAATTCCCGCTTCTTCCAAAAGTTTTACAACTCGTGGAGTTGGCTGAGCACCGTTATAAAGATATTTTTCAGCTAATTCTTTTTCGATTTTAGCTTCTTTTGTATGTGGGTTATATGAACCAACATAGCTAACTACGCGCCCACTCGACGGATGCCGATGCGCTTCCTGAACCGCCACGCGATAAACAGGATAACCTTTGCGACCTAATCGCTGTAATCTGATTGCTAGCATTTAGATTATTTCCCTTTTATTAACTTTTATAGCTTTTCTATTTTAACAAATTTTATAAAAAAAATCAAGAGCTATTTATAAACATTGACTTTTTATTAAAATCATGTTATAATTTTGAAAGTTTAGTACATTTGGAGGGTGAAAGATGAAATTTTCAAAAGAAAAATGGGCAGAAACAAAACTTAGCTGGCAAAGATATGGCGGCGAGTATATGGCCCTTATGTTCTGTGGCTTACTTTTTCTTACGGTAGTTTGTTTTTTTGTGATCTGCCCTATCGTGAACTATTTTCATGAAAATGAAATAAGTTCAATAAAAACCGAGCTCCTTCGAAAGATTGACGGCAGCTCTGCGACTTTGGAGTTCTCAAACGAGAATGAAGCCAAAAAAGCAGAATTAAACCTTGAAGAGATTTCGAAAAAGGATAATATTCATTTTAAGGATATTAAACTTTCAAGAAAAGGTGAAAAATTCGAAATCAAAGTTTATTTCAAAAGCGCAAACTAAATTGCGCTTTTCTTTATGCTCCAATTTTATCTTTTTTATTACCGCGTTTTGCATTTCGCTCGATATAATCAATAATTTTACCTGCAACATCGCGATATGTCACTTTCTCGATTCCGAAACCTGGGCTAGCATTAACCTCCAAAACCAACGGACCACGCGCCGAACGCATTAAATCAACGCCTGCAACTGTTAAGCCCATCGCCTTCGCCGCCCGAACCGCCATTCGCTTTTCTTCAGGTGTAAGTTTAATTGGCTCACCTAATCCGCCTTTGTGTAAATTCGAACGAAAATCATCATCCAAACTCTGCCGCTTCATACTTGCCACTACTTGAGAACCAACTACAAAGGCTCGAATATCTGTTCCCGCCGACTCTTTAATAAATTCTTGCAAAAGAACGTTTGTTCCGTCTGAATTTGTTAAATAGAAAGCTTGAAGCACCGATTTTGCAGCCTTTTTAGTTTCCGCTAAAACTACACCATTTCCGTGAGTTCCGCGAGCAAGCTTAATAATTGCGGGCGTTCCGCCAATTTCTTCTAAAAGGTCATCAATATCGTTTGAATTTCGAGAAAACACCGTTTTAGGGATTGAAACGCCATATTTTGCCATAATTTGAGTTGAACGTAACTTATCACGAGCACGTGTGATTGCTATCGAACGATTCACAAAAAATGCTCGTGGATAAGCTGTTTCTAGTTGGCGAACTACGGACGTGCCGTATTCAGTCATATGGCTAGCAATTCGTGGAATAAAGGCATCGAATTTACCAATATTCTCACCGTCATACATAACTTTTGGATTTTTTTCATCGATCGAAACATAGCATTTTTTATAAGCGATTATCTCAACATCATGACCACGCTTCTCTGCTTCTTCTCGTAATCGTTTTGTTGAGTAATTCCCTGGCCCATTCGACAAAATTGCAATTCTCATTACTGTTTTTCTCCCATTAATTTCCATTCTTCATCAAGATCAATTTTTCGGCACGAGTCGACCAAAATATTATTTTTAATCAGAAAAGCTCGACCAATCAACATCTTAAATTTCATTTTAGAACGATCATCTAGTCCAAATAAAGCTTCAAATTCTCTTCCCTCAATTAAAATTTTAAATTTTACTAAATATCGAGTTTTTGAGCCGCCGTGTGTATTTTTAACTTTTCTCGTTAAATAATCTTGCGTTTCAAAGTACATTCGCTTATCGCCAGCTAAATTAAAACTTAATATACCATTTTTTTCACAAATATTATCAGCATGAATTACACCAGAAAAAGCACCTGTATCAATTTTTGCAATTACCTCAATATCATCTAAAGGTCTCTGGTTAACGACTTTCAAAAACTTTACAGTTTCGAATGCACTAAAGATTGTATCTTTTTTGTAGTGGTCACATTCTCTAGATAGAAAATCAGCATATTTTTTAGTTTTCACATCAACAAAAGATCCTGATGATACTTGTGGCGCATTATTAACTTCCAATAGGTATATCTCATCGCTTCTAGAATCAACCATAACATCAACTCCAGCAACTTGAAGCTTTATAATTTCAGCTGCTTTTTTTGAGATTTCTAAAATATCTTTCGATACACTATCTAGCGGTAAAATTTTAGCTGATCCACCCTGAGATGTATTATTTAAATGCGATTTAGTGTTAGATTTTCGACTAATAGCCATAGTCGGCTCATCCCCGAATACTAATATACGTAAATCTCCCTCATTAGGTATAAACTCTTGTAGAATAAAATTAATGCCTGGATTGTCATCATGGATTTTTTGAATTTCCTCAGGTGATCTTACTAAAAAATTCAAACGCCCCTTTAAGCCTTCGTTGTCTTTTAGAATCGCCTGATCTCCAAACTCAATAAGACGTCTTTTCATCTCATTAAGTTCTCCATAAAAGGAATGCGGCCAATTTTTAATTCCTCCAACCCAAAGAGCGAATTGTGTACTCATTTTATTATCGGGAAGAAGCCTGTTTAAATATTCATCTGTATATCTTATATTAAAAAAATCACAATAGGCAGCAATTGCATGAGCTTCAGCTGCCATACCACTGATATGCCTCATAACAACTAAATCAAAATCCCTTAAATCGAATTTTTTATTAACATCATAAATTGCAATCTTATTCTGACTTAGCTCAAAAAACAAATCCGAAATACCAGAAAATTCTACCGAAAAATTTGGTCCTAGACATTCTGCAACATTACTAGCAAAAAGCTCTGCTTTCTCTCTTGTGGTACTAGTTTTTGATGGTGTAAGTAATAAAATCTTCTTCATACTTTACTTCTATTTCTTATTCTTATATTTTCGAATCGCCTCTCGAGCCGCTTCTTGTTGAGCAGTTTGTTTACTTGGGCCTTCACCTTCACCCATTTTTTTATCGCCAACAAAAACGCCAAGAGTGAAATTTTTATCGTGGTCTGGGCCATCCTCTTTAAGAACCTTATAAATTGGAGTAAAACCATCCCTTGCTTGTGAAATCTCTTGTAAATAACTCTTCGGGTCGCGCCAAGATTCTTCCTCCAAAATTTGCGGTAGAGTACTCAAAATATTATCTGTGATATATTTTTTTGCAGCTTCATAACCTTTATCGAGATAGATAGCACCCGTTGTTGCTTCGAAAGCATTTGCCAAAATCTGCTGGCGAGCCCTTGCGGAACCTTGTTTTTCACCACGGCTCATCCGAATTAGTTTTTCATAGCCGAGTCTTTCGCCGGCTGCACCAATACTTTCAGTTCTAACCAATGCTGAACGCCAAGCTGTTAAAATTCCCTCGGGTTTATCATAGTTCGAAAATAGAAAATCAGTAGTAACGAGCTCTAAAACTGCATCGCCCAAAAATTCAAGTCGTTCATTATGCTCGCTTGCCGACTTTTTATGTTCATTTAAATAGCTTCGATGTGTTAATGCAGTCACTAATAAATCAATATTTTCGAAATCATAACCAAGTTTCTCTTTCGCCCATTCATGATAGGGCGCCAATAAAATTCCGCTCATTATAAGTTCTCCTGTCTAATTTTTTTCATCGCAAGCAAAATTAACTTACCGATATCTTCATATTCAATCTCATCCAACGCATCAGAAAAACTAAACCATCTAATACCATTCATCCAATCTTCTTTTTGAATCGCATCAGTATCACCAAGCGCTTTCACTAAAAAAACTTGAGTCGTCATTAAAACAAGCTTATCAATTCGCCTATATCGAAAATTGATTTTACCAAGCCAGCCAATAATTTTTACATCATGAAGACCCGCTTCTTCCCCAATTTCACGCTTAGCAGTTTCTTGAGCCGTTTCTCCTTCTTCGATATGACCTTTCGGAATCGTCCAGCGATCTTTCGAATCTTGAATTAGTAAAATTTCAACTTCATTTTTTTGATTACGACGAAAAATCACGCCACCAGCAGTTGGTTCACGAACAATTTCCTGAATTGAAGATCGGCGCGTTCTATGAAAATATTTTCGAAAATGTTCAACCTTCTTGTTCGCCATTTTGTTCCTCCACAAAAAGCTTATACGCCGTTCCTAATACGCCGTTAATAAACTTACTTGAATTATCGGAACCAAACGCTTTCGCAAGCTCAACTGCTTCATTTATGGCCACTTTTGGCGGAACCGTTTCTCGAGAGTAAAGCAATTCATAAAGCCCCATTCTTAAAACATTACGGTCAATTCGCGCAATCTGTGAAATTGGCCATTCTGGTGCCATTGGCTGAAGTTTTGTATCTAGTTCAACTTGCCTTTCAATAATCCCGTTTAATAAATCTTGAACGAATTGCTTGTCTCCAATCGCTTCTTCATATTGCTTCATATTCCGAAAAATAATCTCAGTCAAGTCAACAGTTTTATCTTGTGCCTGAGAGCGAAATTCATATTCATAAAGTGTTTGAAGAACAACAATCCTTCCTAAATGTCTATTCGATGCCATTTTTACGTAAGGTTCTTTCCTATATTAAAATATTATTATTTTTTGTCAAATGAAAATTAAAACGCCAGCAAATTAAGCAGCTAGCGTTTTGTTTTCTTCGAGTTGCTTGTTTAGAGCTTTACCAGATTGTTTTTTAGTTGTGTAAACTTTCACTGGTGATTTTTTATTAACTCGACGAGCTAAATCCAATCGCAAGTGACTGCGTCGCAAACCAGTCTTTCGAGGACTACTCTGTTTCTTTGGCTGTGCCATTTAAAGTTTCTCCTTAGGTTTATTATTTTCCTTCAACATCAATTATACCTTAATTTTAAAGATAAAGCAAGTATTTTATGTATAATATATTGACTTTTTATTTCTTTTATGCTATAATAAAGTTGTTATGGAAAAATATCAAAACAAAAATAATCAAATTCAAAATAATGAAATAGTAAAAATTAGTAGAAAGAAGCTAAAACAATTTGGTACTTTAGCGATGGTCGCCGGAGCGCTTGGTGGTTGGTTTAGCCACGATACTTATAAAAACTATCAAGAAAATCACCCACCAGAGATTTTCCAAAAAAGTCAAACTGAAGGTTTAGACAACTCTGAAATGGATTTTTCAAAACTTAAAAAAATTTCAGATGATGGCGGTGTAATCCATCTGCAAAAAGGAGACGCCATAAGAAGCTCAACTAGTAAATATTACGAAAACCCTGAAAATTATACTTTCAGTGAATCAAACCACTCAGCAATTGGTATCATGAATGTAGGCAAGGACTTTATTGCTAAGGGTGAGATTTATCTACAAGATGGAGATAATCCAAAATTAATCACTAGAATTGAAAATTTCGAAACAACCTCAACAGGCGAAAAAACCAATATTGATTTAAATGTTGATAAAGACGGCTGGGTTGCAGTTGATGCGAACAGAGAAGATTTTCAGCAAAAATAATAAGATGGAGGAATAAACCTCCATTTTATTATTTAACAACAAAGTTAATTAATTTATTCGGAATGAAAATTTCTTTCAAAATCTCCTTGTCTTGCAAGAATTTCGAAACATTATCTTCTGCTTTTGCAGCAGCAAGAATCTTATCCTTTTCAGAGTTTGCCGAGACTTTAATTTTCCCGCGGAGTTTTCCATTAACTTGCACAATAATTTGAATTTCATTAGTTTTCAAAAGCTCTTCATTCCATTTTGGCCAGCCAGATTTTTCGATAAAGTCATTATTTCCAAGCTGCTGCCAGAGTTCGCTTGAAATATGTGGAGCAAATGGAACAAGCATTTTAAGTAAATCTTCTAGAACAAATCGCCAATCATTCGAAAAACCTTCGAGCTTCAATTTATAAAGCTCATTTACGAATTCCATCAAAGCCGCCACGGCCGTATTCAAACTTTCGCGATGAAAGTCTTCAGTAACTTTCTTGATGGTTTTATGCTGGATTTTTTGGACTTCAGCAAAATTCGAAAGATTTTCAGTAGATTTTTCGGATTTAATAAATTCTTGAACTAAAACCCAAACACGATTCAGAAAACGATAAACTCCAGCTATCCCTCGTGAATCCCAAGAAGCATCAACTTCATATGGAGCAATAAACATTTCATAAGTTCGAAGTGAATCTGCACCATATCCTTGGTCGATGACTTCAAGCGGATCAATAGTATTCCCCTTTGATTTACTCATTTTCGAACCATCTTCGGCATTAATATATCCGTGATAAAGGAGTTTTTTAACTGGTTCAGCAAAATTAGTTAACCCTAAATCTTTAAAAACATGAGTCCAAAAACGAATATATAACAAATGCGCAACCGCGTGGTCACCACCAACATAATAATCAACTGGCGCCCAGTAATTTACAAGCTCAGGATCCCAAGCTTGCGTAGAATTTTGAGGATCAGCATATCGCAAAAGATACCAGCTTGAACAGGCGTAGCCATCCATTGTATCAGTTTCACGAGTCATTTTTTCACCGTTAATTTCAACTGTAATAAATTCTTCACTCTTTGCAAGGGCCGACTTTCCAGAATCATCAGGTTTAAAATCGCTCAAAGTTGGAAGCATCACAGGCAATTGATCCTCGGGAATCAAATGCTCTTTTCCATCTTTATCATAAGCAATTGGAATCGGACAGCCCCAATAGCGCTGGCGAGAGATCAGCCAATCTCGCATTTTATATGTAGTTTTCGAACAACCAATTCCAGACTCTTCAATCCAGCCTAAAATCTGTTCACGAACATCCTCTGATTTTTGACCGTTAAATTCACCAGAGTTAACCATAACTCCTTCTCCATGATAGCAAGAATCATCATCCGCCATATCCTCAGGCTTCTCAACAACTTTTACAATATCCAAATCGAATTTTTTAGCAAATTCAAAATCTCGCTCATCATGAGCAGGAACTGCCATAACAGCCCCTTCACCATAGCCTCCAAGCACGTAATCACTCACCCAAATTGGGATTTTCTTACCATTTGCCGGATTTATTGCATAACTTCCAGTAAAGATTCCCGTCTTTTCTTTATTCTCTTGGCGTTCAATTTCAGATTTTTTAAGCGACTCTTTCTTATATTCCTCAACCTTTTCTCTAGTTAAATCGGTTGAAAGTTTTTCGAGTAATTCATGTTCTGGAGCAATAGTTAGAAAAGTTACACCGAAAATCGTATCTGGCCGCGTAGTGAAAACTTTAATTTTTTCACCTTTAGCTTCACCATCAGCAACCTCAAATTCAACCTCAGCGCCTTCAGATTTACCGATCCAGTTTCGTTGCATTGTTTTGATTTTTTCAGGCCAATCAAGATTATCAATATCAGCCAAAAGTTCGTCAGCATATGCAGTAATTTTAAAAAACCACTGAGTCATTTGTTTTTTTGAAACTTCTTCGCCACAACGCCAGCATCGGCCATTTTCGACCTGCTCATTTGCAAGAACTGTTTTATCGTTATCACACCACCACTGATAGCTTTCTTTTCGGTAAGCTAGACCTTTTTTATAGAGCTCACGAAAAATCCACTGCGTCCATTTGTAATATTCTGGGTTTGAAGTGTTAATTTCTCGTGACCAATCGATTGAAATTCCAAGTCGCTTGAACTGTTTTTTAAAATTAGTAATATTTGTTTTTGTAGCTTCTTGTGGAGAGATTCCAGTTTTAATTGCGTAATTTTCTGCAGGCAAGCCAAAAGTATCCCAGCCAATCGGGTTTAAAACATTTTTACCCTGCTGGCGATAAAAACGCGCGATCGAATCAACAATCGTATAGCTCCTTGCGTGCCCAGTGTGAAGGCCTGCCCCACTTGGATACGGAAACATTCCTGAAATATACATTTTCTGTTTCGAAGAATCCGCTTTAACCTCATAAAGCTTTGATTCATCCCATTTTTTTTGCCACTTTTCTTCAATTTCAATCGGATTATATCTTTTCATACTATTTTAAATTATACCAAAAATAGCATAAAAAATCAAAAAATCACCATAGAGTAACCTTATCGCAAATATATTCATTCTCATCAGTTAAGTAAACCTCAACCAGCTCATTATTTTTGTAAAATTCAATTCTGTTTTGAAGATTGCTAATTTCTGGCTCAATAACATTATTCCACCAACTTTTACCAGAGCGATATATAACACGCCTTCTATACTCTTGCATCACTCTTTTTTTAAAAATATTTGGTAAAATAAGTATAAAGCTAATCTTTTTTGAGAGTAGTCGCTTTAAAATCTCATCATCCTCGCTAATAAATATAATTTCGAAATTTCCCGAATAATATGCTTCTTCAATTTTTTGTACACAGAAATCGAAAAAATGAGATCTTTCAGCTTCATTCATCATTTTAGTTTTACTACTTTCATTAAATTCCATATCTAAAAATCGCTTTTTAGATATTTTTGAAAGAGTAGTTTTGCCCAAACAAGGATAAGCTGCAATAATTTTAGTTTGCATTTATTTCTTTCAAGAATTCATCTTCATCCATAACTTTTACACCAAGTTTTTCAGCCTTCGAAATTTTTGTTGCACCAACTTTTTCGCCAATTACCAAAAAATCTGTAGTTTTCGAAATTGTTTTTTGGAATTTTCCACCCAACTCTTCAATTTTTTCTGCAGCTTTTTCACGCGCCATTGTTTTTAGCGTTCCGGTAATTACAAAATTTTTACCACTTAAAACCCCTTCATTTTTTGCAAAATTTTGCACTTTCACGCCAAGATTAAACATTTTTGCTAAAACTCGCAAATTTTCATCATCATTAAAATATGCTAAAATACTTTCAGCAACTTTCTTACCAATACCATCAATTTCAAGAAGCTCTTCAAGCGTTGCATTACAAATATTTTCAAATTTATTAAATTTTTCCGCCAAAAGCTTTGCTGTTTCGCCACCAATATGCCTAATTCCAAGAGCTGAAATAAATTTTGAGAGTTCTGGACTTTTCGAAGACTCAATAGCTCCTAGAAGATTATTAACTGAAGTTTCTCCAAAGCGTTCAAGGTTTAACAAATCACTTTTTTGAAGATTATAAATATCAGCCAAATCTCGAACTAACCCCTTTTCAACCAACAAATCAACATTTTTTTCACCAAGATTTTCAATATCTAAACCTGCTTTCGAAGCATAAAATGTGACTGTTTTTTTCAAAATTAAGCTTGAATTTAAACCTTTTGCACGATATGCAACCTCACCATTTGGTCGGTAAAACTCAATATCTGGAAACTGTTTCTCAAGCTCTTTTTTAAAATCAAAAACTTTAGCATTTTCTGGTCGAAGCTCCGGCAAAATCCGCAAAATTTTCGGAATAATATCGCCAGCTTTAAAAACTACTGCCGTATCACCAATTCGCACATCAAGTCGCTTAATTTCATCAGCATTATGTAAACTTGCATGCCGAACAGTAGTTCCGGCAAGTTGAACCGGCGAAAAAACCGCAACAGGAGTTGCAATACCAGTTCGCCCAATAGAAATAACTATATCTGAAATCACCGCCGTAACTTCTTCAGGGGAATATTTAAAAGCAATCGCTGCGCGAGGTTGCTTTCCAACAATTCCAAGTTTCGAAAAATGCTCACGATTATTAATTTTTACAACTAGCCCATCAGTATTAAATGGCAATTCTTTTCTCTTTTCGCTCCAAAAATCAATAAACTCAATAACTTTTTTTAAACCGTTAATTTTTGAAGCTTGCTCATTTATCATAAAACCAAGATTTTTTAATGCTTCATAAGCGAACTGGTTAGTGGGGATATCTTGTGGATTTTTACGAATTAAATCATAAGCTCGAAAATGTAGAGGTCGAGAAGCTGCAATTGAAGGATCGAGCTGGCGAATTGTACCTGCGGCTAAATTTCGTGGATTAGCAAATTCTGGTTCACCATACTTTTTTCGAATAAGATTTATCTTTTCAAAATCTTTCTTCAAAATAACAATCTCGCCGCGAACTTCAGTTCTTCCATTTTTAAAATTTTCAAATTCACCACTCGCCTGTAAAAAAAGCGGAATATTTTTAATTGTTCTAATATTGCTTGAAACATCTTCACCAACAAAAGAATCACCTCGAGTAACAGCTCTCACAAATTCACCATTCTCAAAAATAAGAGAACAAGCTAAACCATCCATTTTAATATCTGCAAAAAATTCCTCTTCAATATTTGGCTCAAGTTTTTTAATTCTCTCAAACCAATCAAAAATTTCTTTACTACTAAAAATATCGTTTAAACTTAACATTCTACTAGCGTGAGAAACCTTAATAAACCCACCCTTAACCGTATTTCCAACTCTTTGCGTTGGTGAGTTTTTTGATATTATTTCTGGATTTTCAGCCTCAATTTTCTTGAGCTCAGAAAAAAGTGAATCATAAACCGAATCTGGAACGCTTGGATTATCAAGAGTGTGATATTCGAAAGAATAACGGTTTAAAAGCTCTAGTAAATCTTTATATCGAGTGTTTTTATCTATCCCCATCAACAATCCTTCGATATAAAACGTAAATATAAACCGAGCCTAAAACGCAAGAAAAACAACTCATTAGGAGCATTGAGATCGGTACAATCGGAATATTAACAAAGAATCCATTAATTGAAATCAGCCAATTCATCAACATGATTATTGGAATTATTATAATCGACCAAATTAAAGCAAGTATAAATATTAAAAATAAAATTCTCTTCAATATTGCAAGCCTCCTTTGAGAAACCATATCACCAGCAATTTTTAGAGCCTGTAATGGATAGGTTCCTGGAATTGTAACAATAATCATTGCGAAAATTGAGCCCATAACCCAAAAAGCTGAGAGCGAAAATAGTAATAGTATTGCACTAAAAAATACAGCCTGCTCTATTCCGCTCGATAAAAAACTTGTTGTTTTTGCGGCTGCACCAACAATCGTTGCAATAAATACAGGAACTAATTGCATTAATATTACGATAGCAATAACCGTCATTGGGATAATAGGAGCTCCACAAGAATATAAAGCATCTCTTAAATTTAAGTTCTTTTTTCCACTTAAAATATTTCGACAAATCTGAACTGTCGCGAGCCAAATAAATAGCACTATTATAGCAAACATCATCTGTTGAATTTCGCTTGGTGATTGCACCAAGCCACCACTATTAAACGTTGCTGCCATGATCAACCCGGCTTTGCCAATTTCACCAAAAAAGCCTTCGAAATTTCCACCATTAGTAGTGTCAACAACAGCTTGCAAGCTTGAAACAAAATTTTGGTCCATTAGCCCAATAAAAATAATACCAGCTAAAGCCGAGACTAAAACAAGATTTCGAAAAATCTTTTTATTATCTCGAATAAGCTTAAAAACAAAACCCAGCAAATTCCAATAGCCCCCAATTTTTAAGGGTCGAACATAATCTCTTTTTCTTGAAATTTTAAAGCTTCTATGTGGCCTGCGTGCTTTAAACTCTCGAAACCTGTCCAATATATTTTTTCGTAAATAAATTCTAATTCTTATATACCAAAAATAAACTAAACTAATTTGTTCTTCATTTGAACTTAATATTTTTTTTCTAAACATTAGAACCTCGCACTATTTTCTTTTAATCTCTTAATCCTGTCATCTAAAGGTGGATGTGTTGAAAATAATCTCTGAAAAAAGCCCTGTTTCATAGGATTGGAAATAAATAAGCTCGCCGTTGTTGAGTTTTGTCTTTCAAGAGGCTTGTTATTTTTCAACTTTTCAAGAGCACTGATTAAGCCATCTGGATACCTAGTTAATGAAACAGCGGTTGCGTCAGCTAAAAATTCACGCTGACGAGAAATTGCAAGTCTTGTTATTGTAGCTAAAAGTGGCGAAATCAAAACAAAAAATAGCCCCAATACTAAAGCGATTGGATTTTTCGAATCCTCATCGTCGTCATTCAGAAAAATGAACCTTAAAACAATATCGGAAAGTACCCCAATAACAGCAGTTAAAGCAACTGCCGCCATTAAAACACGAATATCATAATTCTTAATATGTGAAATTTCATGAGCCATCACGCCTTCAATTTCAACCTTATCCATATTCTCAAGAAGCCCCGTTGTTGCACAGATTACAGAATTCTCAGGATTAGTTCCGGCTGCAAAAGCATTCATTGAAGAATCATTGATGATATAAAGCTTTGGCATTGGTAGGCCAGCAGTAATAGATAATGATTCAACTATTGAATAAAATTCAGGAGCATCTTTTTTTGAGATCGGCTCAGCACCATTCATTTTTAAAGTAATGGCTGTCGAAATCTTATACTGAAATAATGCATAAAAAATAGTAAAAATTAGCGTAAAAATAAAAATTATTAAATCGTTATAGATGTAAGAAAAATATAGCCCAATCCCAGAAATAATCGCAATAAATAATGAGAAAATAATCACAGTATTACGCTTATTCTGAGAAATTGAGCTATACATATTTAATAAAACCTCTAAAAATAAATTAGAACTTTACTTGAGGCGCAGATTCGACTACTTTTCTATCTTCTACTTCGAAGAATTCCCTCTTTTCAAAACCTAATTTTTTAGCAAAAATATTAGTTGGGAATACTTTAATCTTAATATTAAGATCTCGAACACCACCATTATAAAATCGGCGTGCACCTTGAATTTTATCTTCAATTTCTTGCTGTTGTTGTTGAAATCGTATAAATCCCTCGTTAGCCTTTAGCTCAGGGTAGTTTTCAGCAACAGCAAACAAACGGCCGAGCGCCTGTGAAAGTTCACCTTCAGCTTTAGCAGCATCAGAAACATTGTTTCCAGCGCCTATCAATCCAGCTCGTGCACTACTTACATTTTCGAAAACTTCTTTCTCATGAGTTGCATAACCTTTTACAGTCTCAACAAGATTAGGGATTAAATCTGCTCGGTATTTTAGCTGAACAGCGATATCACTCCAAGCTTCTTCAACTCTTTCATTAAGCCGCACAAGTGCGTTGTATTGGCTCCAAACAAAAAGCCCAACAAGGACAAGAACAGCAATAATTACAATAATTGCAATTGTCATTTTATTATACTCTCCTACTATTGTTAAATTTGGTGCGCGAGGCGGGAATCGAACCCGCACGACTTGTTTAGGTCAAGGGATTTTAAGTCCCTCGCGTCTACCAATTCCGCCACTCGCGCATATTTATATTTTACACGCCTTAACCACAAAAGTCAAGGCGTGTTATAAACTTAAGCTTCATCTTTATCAAGAAGTGGAGCAATAATCATAATGAATAGAGAAAAAGCACCAAGTACTAAGAACGTAGCCCAAGCTTTACCCATTAATTCACCTAGATTATTATCTACCCAAATATATACTAGGCTAATTAAAGCACAAACCATAGCCGTAAAAATATTGAACCAAATACAAATTTGTCGAATACTTTTTACTGTTTGACTATATTTCTTCTTTTTTGATACTGGAGCAACAACTACCGGGCGAGCATTTGATTCATTCTCACCTTTTCGAATTTCTACAATTCTTTGATTTTCTTCTTTCATATGTTTTCCTTTACTTAAATATTTTGGAGGCACCTACCGGATTTGAACCGGTGTAAACGGTTTTGCAGACCGCTGCGTAACCACTCCGCCAAGGCGCCAAAGTGATATAAAATGATTATACCACATATTTTTTAAAAAATAAACAATAGCACTATTTTTTTAGAATTTCGGCCAATTCTAACTTTTCACCAGTTTCCATATCTTTAAAAATAAATGAATTTTCAGAAATCTCCTTTTCACCAATTACTAAAGTATATTTGACACCTCGCTTATCAGCAAATTTAAAAGCTTTTTTCATAGTAAAATCTTCAAGCAGAACTTCAGCATTTTTACCTTCTTTTCTTAATTCACCAGCAATTTCGAAAGACTTTTGAAGCTCATTTTTGCTCATTGGAACTATTAAAAATTCCGCAGTTGAGCGTTTTGAAAATTTCAGCAAGCCCAAGTCTCGTAGACACCAGAATAATCGCGTTAAGCCAATTGAAGCACCTACTCCTGGTAGTTCTTCTTTCGAATAATATTCGCTTAAATTATCATAACGACCGCCGCTAGAAACTGAGCCAATCTCTTTGAAGTTGTTTAAATTTGTTTCAAAAACTGTTCCCGTGTAATAATCAAGACCGCGAACGATTAGCATATCGAGTTTGAAATATTTTTCTTCAACACCCATCATTTTTAACAGTTTAGAAACTTCGAAAAGCTCCTCAATTCCTTTTTCGAATTGTTGATTTTTGATTTTTCGAGAAAGATTTTTTAACTCGCATACAACATCTTCAGCTGAACCTGAGATTTTAATAAAATCAGAAATTACTTGAGATTTTTTGCCTAAATTTAAATCAGTAAGTTGCTCTGAAAATTCCTCAGTTGAAATCTTCTCAGCACGATCAATTAAAGCCATAATTTCAGCTGATTTTTCAGTTAATTCAAGCCCTTCAATTAAACCACTCGTGATATTTCGGTTATTAATTCGAAGAGTAAAATCACCAAAATTTAGCTCTCGAAAAATATTATAAATTACTGCAATAACTTCGGCATCATAAGAAATGCTCAATTCATCTCGCCCAATCACATCAATATCGCATTGATAAAATTCACGAAAACGACCTCGCTGCGCTCTTTCGCCGCGATAGACTTTACCAATTTGCGAACGTTTAAAAGGAAATTGTAACTGACCAAAATTCTCAGCAACAAATCTTGCAGTCGGTACAGTTAAATCAAACCGCAAACTTAAATCATTATCACCTTTCGAAAAACGATAAATCTGTTTCTCAGTCTCACCACCAGCTTTTGCAAGAAGAGTCTCTGTTCGCTCGATTGCTGGTGTATCAATCGGCGTAAATCCGAATTTTTCATAATTTTTTTGAATAATTGCCATAATTCGATTAAACTCGAGTTGCTCCTCTGGCAATAATTCCATCATCCCAGGCAATGGTTTTGTATTGATTTTCATAATTCCTCAAATTAATTTTAATTGACTACTTAGCTAAATGATACCATAAAATAGCGTTTTTTTCAAATTTCGAAAAGGCTATTTTTGCAGTTTTCACACTAAAATGGTAAAATATAGAAATGGATTACCAACAAAGAATTCCCCTTGCTGAAAAAATGAGGCCAAAAAAGCTGGATGAAGTTATTGGCCAGTCTCACCTTATTGGTAAAAATGGAATTTTACGAAAAATAATCGAAAACAAAGAACCTATCAGCTTAATCTTTTGGGGGCCAGCTGGAACCGGTAAAACTACTCTTTCAAGAATTTTAGCGAATGAAGTTAATGCGGACTTTATTGAAATTTCAGCCGTCACTAGTGGTAAAAAAGATATCGAAAAAGTTATCGAACACGCTCACCAAAACTGGAACCTTGGGACGCGAACAATTCTTTTCGTTGATGAAATTCACCGTTTCAACAAATCACAGCAAGATGCTTTTTTGCCGCATATTGAAAGTGGATTGATAAATTTGATTGGTGCAACAACCGAAAATCCAGGATTCGAAATTATCACACCGCTACTTTCAAGAAGTCGAGTTCTGTCACTCAATCCTTTAAATACTGAGGAGATTTCGAAAATCATTAAAAATGCGCTTGAAAAAGTTTCGCCAAAAACAAAAATAGATCCAGAAGCACTCAAAATTCTCGCTAAAATAAGTAGTGGCGATGCTCGAAATGCGCTTGGAAATCTCGAGCTAATTTTAAATTTCGAAAAAAATAATATTACGCCAGAAGTTATTAAAAATTCAATCGAAAATTCAACCTCAATTTATGATAAAAATGGCGATTCTCATTATGACACAATCTCAGCTTTTATCAAAAGCATGCGAGCCAGCGACGTTGATGCTACTGGCTACTATCTAGCTAAGATGCTAAACGCCGGCGAGGATCCAAAATATATCGCCCGCCGAATGATTATTTTTGCGAGTGAGGACATTGGGCTTGCTGGAAATGGCGCTCTTAGTTTGGCAAACTCTGCTTTCGATGCGGTTGAAAAAATAGGAATGCCAGAAGCTAAATATAATCTATTCCATGCTGCAATCGCTTTAGCAAAATCTAAAAAATCACGCGAAACCACCGGAATTATGTTTCAATCTTATAACTTAGCAAAAAAAGCCCCAAACGCCCCTATTCCTTTACACTTAAGAAATTCTACTTCTAAAATTACCAATGAACTTGGTTACAACAAGGGATATCAGTGGACGGCAGGTTTTAAGCACCCAGAAGATAATCTGCCCAAAGAAGTTCGCAAGCTTATATCATTAGACAAGCAGAATAAAAAAATCTTAGCTGGTGAATGGTCTCCAGAAATTAAAGAGCTAACAAAATGACGCACAAAAGCAACAGATTAATATTTCTCTTAATATTCACTTTTTATATAGTTATTCCATTTTTATTATTGTTTAATCCATTATTTTTTAAAAATAAATTCATAATTTTAACTATCGGCGGAATTTTAATTTATATTTTACTCAGATTATCAGGTTTCAATAACAGTTCCCTTGGTATCAAACCAGTAAAGACCGCTCAATCAATTCGAGATATTTCAATAGTAACATTTATTCTTATAATTACTGGAATTATTTTATTTAGCTTTAGAATATCAAGATTCCAGCCAAGCGAAACTCTGTCTTTTTACTTATTTTATATTTTCATATCTTCACCCATTCAAGAATTTCTTTATAGAGGAGCATTAACAAGTATTTTACAACAAATAAATTTTCGAAAATCCTCAATCATCTTAATTTCATCGATTTTATATAGCTTAGCACATTTAGGCTATAAAGATCTCATAACCTGCACATTAACATTTCTAATTGGTCTATTGTGGCATCAAAAATATCTCAAAACCAAGAACCTCACTGGAGTAACCATCAGCCATGCAATCTTAGGAGTTATCACAATTTTTATCGGGATTATCGATTAGTCAGTTTCTGGTAAAATATTTTCAAGCCAAAGTTTAATTTCTTCTAAAATATATTCTTCTTGTGAGTTTAAATTTTGGTTATTTGCAATTTCTTGGAATTCTTTCATAAAATTAGGCATCATTTTTTGTAAATTTTTTACCCGATACTCTTCCCAAAACTCTTTCTCTTGAGAACTTAAACTTTTTGGAAAACTCCTTGCTTTATAATGAAGAAGTAGATCCGTCAATCGTTCGTCGGCAAAATCTGGATGAAAATCAGCGAGCTCGCGATCAGTAGAATTTCGAACAGCTTCAATTTTAATATCATCACTTTTTGAAACAAAACCTTTAAAAAGCCGAGCCTCTGGAGCTGGTTTTTCTGTACTGCTCTTATCTTGAAAGACTTCACTTCGCCTTTCAAAAGCAGATCTAAGGTTTTCAGCAAAGTGTGGATTCTTTCGTAAAATGTCTAAGTTTTTTTGGATTTCAGCCAAGTCAATCTTCAATCTTTGCTGATTCTCTTCAGTCAAAACACCCATTGGTGCAACTGCTGGACATTTATTATACTGCAAAATCTTTGCTGCAATAGGTTCGAAATTATCGCTCGAACGAGTTTCAAAATCTGCCGTAATATTTTCAAGAATTTGATCCTCACTCCAATCAATAAATTTCTCAGGAGAAAACCGCAAATCCCAAACAATTACATTTTGATTTTTAGCCGGCGCAATAGGAAATGCCACCGTGGTTTTTTCAAATTCGACTTTAAAGCGGCCAGAAGTATAAACAAATGGCTTCGGATTCTCAAGATTAACTAGTTTTTGCACTTCATTTTTCGAACGAATTTTAAAGAGATAATCAAAAATCTGTGGCTGTTTTTCTTTCAAGAGTCGTGCAACATCTATCAAACCATCAACATCGCTCATTGCATCGTGAGCATTCTCGTGCAAGATTCCGTTTTCTTTAGTTAAAAGCTCAAGTTTATTAGCTGCAAATTTTTCACCAGTTTCTTCATTTATAATAAACGGCCAATTAATCCCTTCTGGCCGAAGCGCCCGAATCATTCGAACAACATCTAGCAAATCCCAACGCGATCGACCATCTTTCCATTGCCAATCATATGGTGGGTAGAAATTTCGCCACAAGAGATGCTGAATATGAACATCATCAAATCGAACATTATTATATCCAACGATCACCGTATCTGGCGTGAAAAATTCTTCAACGAGCATTTTCGAAAATTCGGCTTCAGTATAGCCTTCTTCAACTGTTTTTTGTGGGCTAATTTTTGTCACCATCAATGCACTTGGGCTTGGCAAAACGTCATCATTTAATCTAACTAAAATATTAACAGGCTCACCAATTCGATTAAGGTCTTCATCTGTTCGCTGCCCTGCAAATTGCATAATTCGGTCGTTTTGCGGACTAAATCCACTAGTCTCTAAATCATAAAAAAAGAAAGTCTTCATGGTTATATTTTACCCTAAAACTACAAAAATAACAAATATACTTGACTTTTTAATTAAAATATGGTAAAATACAAGTGTTCCTGAGACAATATTCTCACTCATTCGCCAGAGGGTGGCGCGCACGTTTATAGGAGAAAATAAATGGTAACTAACTATAAAAAGGCTAAAAAAGAAGTCAGTCCAATCACAAAAGAATTAATCAAACTACTTCTTTTCATAGGTTGTAACCCACTTACAGTTATTGAAATCTTCTCAAAGTGGTTCGATGCAACCGAGGTGAGAAAAACCGTAGGGTTACATGTAGGTATAGATGAGAAATCACTACTATCACTCCAAAACATTAAATTCCTTAGGAAAATCCGAGAACAAAACCCTAAGGTGAACCTATAAGCACGACTAAAGTCGTGCTTTTTTATTTATATTCTTAGTCTTCCCAATTCGAGTCAACAAGCTCAAATTGATTGCCAGAGATTGAAATTATGCTTGAATTTTCTGCACCCATTCGGCGGAGTTCATGTTCAATTCCCATTTTTCGCAAGATATCACGCAAGCGATTCACGCCGTGTATATTCATAAAATTAGTTCGGCGAGCAAATTTTTCAATTTTTTCACCATAAACTTCGAAAATATTTTCTTCTTCATTAAATTCAACCGTCCAAGCCTTATCAATTTCATCTTGAGATAGAGATATTACGGCAATATCTTCATCTTCTTCCTCATTGATATCAATTTCAGATTGCGAATTCCTAAAATTTTCAACCTGTTTTCGAAGTGCACGAAGAACTTCCTTCAAGCCTTGATGTGCGCTTGAAGAAATTGCAAAAACCTGAGAGTTGCCAGCCACTTTATGAAGTTTCGAAATTTGAAAATCAATCATTTCAGCATCCATTCCCTCCGCTTTAGTTAAAGCGATGATTTCAGGTCGATCCAAAAGCTCGGGTTGATATTTTTTTAATTCTTCACGAATAATTTTATATTGTTGATCTGGGTTTTCTTCGTAAATATCAATCAAATGAAGTAAAACACTTGTTCGTTCAACATGACGCAAGAATGCATCACCTAGACCTTTACCTTCGCTCGCCCTTTCAATTAGACCTGGAATATCCGCAATTAAAAGATTAAAGCCATCAATTTCTGCTACGCCAAGATTTGGAGTTAATGTAGTGAAAGCATAATTAGCGATTTCTGGTCGCGCGTTAGAAACAACACTCAAAAATGTAGACTTTCCAGCGTTCGGAAAACCGACCAACCCAACATCAGCGAGTAGTTTTAGTTCTAAATCAGCTTCGAAAGTTTCACCAGCTTCACCAAGTTCAGCGACACGCGGAGTTTGCCGAACCGAAGATTTAAAGTGAGCATTGCCAAATCCACCATCGCCACCACGAGCAATAATAGCCTCTTCGCCATCAAACTTTAAGTCAGCTAAGATTTCTCCATCACGTTTAACTAAAGTTCCCACAGGAACCTTGACAATTAAATCTTCGCCAGATTTTCCAGTCTTATTCCTTTTTGAGCCATTTTCACCATTTTTAGCTTTAATTTCTGGCTTATAACGAAAATTCAAAAGCGTATTTAGATCTTTAGTTGCTCGAAAGATAACATCGCCGCCCTTTCCGCCATCACCACCATCTGGGCCACCTTTTTCGATGTAAAGCTCCCTTCGAAAACTGACCGCACCATTTCCACCGCGGCCGGCCTGAACAAAAATCTTAGCTGTATCTACAAACATACATATATAATAACACAAAAAATATAAAAAATCCAATTTTAAATGAGCGCTCAAAACAGTAACGCTCATTTAAATATTTTAGTGTATATAGTTCGAAACACTGCTTGCTGGTACTGTTCGAGTTGTTACAACATTCAGTTTTCCAGCGTAATTCATATCTGAAACAGTAATTGTTCCGTCAGAGTTCACAGATTCAACAATAGCAACGTGCCCGTAGCCCCAAATGTATGAGTTTGCGTAAGCATTCCACTGAGCAATTGCACCTACAGATGGATTTTGGTCAACTTTATACCCAGCAGCTCTAGCGCTAACTGCCCAAGTTGAAGCATTTCCCCAGAAGCTTCCAATATCTGGACGGCGATTATATGCATACCAAGTACAGTTTCCCCAGGCATAAGCATTTCCAGCCTTAACATTGTAATTGGAAGATAGAGATACTGGTGATACATTCACAGAACTAGAAGATTTTCGAGAATTCGAAGCCGTAGAAGTTGAGAAAACCTTGGATTTAGGATTGTAATCTGGTCGCTCTTCTTCAGGCAAGATACCGCCAGGAATTACAATCTCAACGCCTTCTTTAGGCTCTTCGCCATCTTTAAGCTTATTATAAGAAATCAATCTCTCTAAATTGGCTTGGTATTTTTCTGCTACAGATTTAATACTATCGCCAGATTTAAATCGATAGATAATTCCGTCTACAGGCAGAATTCTTAGCTCCTTATTAGCTTCAACTTTATCACCCTTCAAGCCATTAACCCATTTAATAGTTTGAGCAGTGATACCATATTTATCAGCAATTGTTTGAATAACTTCTTCTGAAGTCGTAGTGTATTTAATGATTTCACGTTTTTCAGAAGAAACCTCAAGAACTTTAGGCTTTTCAACAGAAGCAGCAGCTTGAGGTGAATCCTGAAGTATTGCAGTAGATGTTGAAAGGCTCGCCACAGAAGATGCGATTGCTAAATCAGCAGACTCCGCAAGATTAGCAACAACACCAGACTCCGTAACTTTGTCTGCTACAGAATATTTCTCATTACTATTTTGAGTATTTTCAACAGACTTTGAATTAATTTGATTGTTTAACTCAGTCGATTTTTTAATATCTGGCTGGCTACCACCAAATACGGCAACCATAACCACAATAATAAAAATAGAAGAATAAACAACAGTTGATTTTAAACTTAATATATTAATTATCTTTGAAAAAGTAGAATTAGAAACTGTATTTTTTCTATTCTGTATGATTTCAATCTTAGGAGATTTAACTCCTCGTTTTTGACTACAAATAATCTTTCTCCCGCAAACACATTACTGTGATGCACTACCTTAATAATACCCTTTCTTTTCGAAAATTAGCATAATGTCGACCTTTTTAATTAATATTATAGAGTTAAACGAATGCTATAAAGTATTTTCTGGTAGGCGCCTTAACATAAAAATGTACAAAACATCATTCTCATATTAATTTACATATAAAATTCTATCAAATATTAATAAAATTGTCAAGCTTAATCACAAAATCAAGCACTTTTTTGCACAATATTTCTTAATATTATCTTGATGTTCTATATCTGTTCTACCGTAGTAAGTCTTATTATCATCTCCGCTCAAAAAGAATAAATAATTATGCTCAGCTGGAGAAGCTGTTGCCTTAAGAGCAGACAGCCCTGGTGTTGCAATTGGGGTAGGTGTTAAACCTTTATATTTTCGAAGATTATAAGGACTATCTAAATTTGGAGTTCTTTCAACTCCTATCTTATCCGCAATATATTGATATGTCACATCTGAGCCAAGCGTCATCCCAGCTTTAATTCTATTATAGAAAACACCTGCAACTTTTTGTTGATCTTCGAAATCGCTCAAGGTTTCTTTTTGAACAATTGAAGAAAGCGTGATTCCCTCATATAAACTCAAACCTTTTTGCTTGAATTTATTATCAAGGTTTAACTCTTTAATTTTCACTTCAAAGTCTGCAAAATATCTCCGCAAAATATTTTCAACTTTTGTGCCTTTCTTAAAATTATGAGTTTGGCCATAAAGAAAACCTTCAAGATCCATATTTTTTGGCTTACCGGAGAAAAGAGTTGGAAATTCCCCAGAATAATCTTTCGAAAAAGCATCATCAATTTCATTTTTCGAATAACCAGCTTTTAAAAGAGCATTTTTAGCCATTTTTACCGTTCCACCAGGTAAAAAAGTAATGTTAAAATTATCAACAACTTGACCTTTATTTAAAATATCTAAAACCTCAGGAATTGTCATGCTTGAAGATAACTGATAACTACCAGCTAAAATATTTCGCTTATTATTCATTCGTGCATAAAAAATAAACGAATTTTTAGAAATAATTATTTTTTTATCAGCCAATTTCTGAGCAACTACATCTAAAGATTCGCCCTTACTAATATTGAAATTAACTCTTTTGGAATCGTTAGTTTTATAATTTATTGCGCTATTATAGCTTGAGAATAAAATTCCGCAAAAAGAAATAAAGCAAAACAATAAAACTGTAAAAACAACTAAAATCCTCTTTCGAAAAACTCTTTTTTTATTATTTTTTGCGTCCAAGATAGCAGCAGCTTCCCTTTCGCGCTTAGATATTTCGTCAATAACTCTTTCAGCACGATCTTCTATTAGCTCCTGATTATCCCTATTTACTGGTGGTTTTATAATCCCATCCATTAAAAATTCTCCTCCAAATAATCTTGCAAAATAATTGAAGCCGCATTCATATCTATATCACCTTTTGAATATGGCTTTCCATAGCTTTTTAGCCTATCCTCAGCCTGAATACTCGTCAAGCTTTCGTCTTGAAAACAAATTTTATCGACTGAATATTCAAAATTTTTTACAAATTCTTTAGTATAAGCAGTTTGTGAAGTCTCTTCACCACTCTGATTTCGTGGTAACCCAACCACAAGAACATTGATTTCTTCTTTCGAAATTATCTCAATAATTTGTTTTATTGCAGAATCTACATCATTATTCACCTCAACAGTAGTAAATGGTATGGCTATTTTAATAAAGGAGTCGGCCAAAGCGATACCAATTCTCTTAGTGCCAACATCAAGCGCCATTAACTTTAAAGATTTCATTATTTATCAACCGTAAACTTAATATTAATTTTTTTATCATCGTTCGGCACAGTATTTACCCAAAAGAATGAAAACTTCACATCGACACTTTTTACGCCCTCTTTCGCTTCAATTAAGCTTCGAACTTCACCAGATTTTTTACCCTTAATTTTATCTTTCAGATTATCTATATCAATAACTGGGCCAATTTTTACATTTGATGAGATCTCTACACTATTACCACTAAATTTCGAAAATGAGACATCTTTCAAGCCATAATCATAAATTTTTTGATTATTTAAATCACCTATTTTCTTTTTAGCAAGAGAAGAGATAGTTCTTTCAATACTTCTATTTTCAATTGCCACGATTGAATATAGAGAAGTTGATTTTAATATAGCCTTACCGTTTGGAGCCTCTTGATTAACGGCAACAGAAGAAGAAATCTCACCATCTTTTACGGAGAAACTATCATTTAATACAGTATAATCTGAGCCAAATTTAGCTTTTAGAGAACTCTTAATAGAATCTGCATTTTCTATATTGATTTTAGCCTTTGCTGCATTTATGTCATTTTGCGAAACAACTTTTAAAGTTTTTTTCGAGCCGCCTGAAAGCTGACCGCCACTTGCCGAAACACCCTTAATTGATGAAACATATTCTTGCGCTGGCAGATTACATTGCTCGCCGATAGTCGTCGCCTTAATTTTAACACTCGCTTTTCCATTAGAAATCACACCGCCTTTAATCTTTGCTCCTGGAATAGTAACAGATGAGGTTGTAATAAAATTACATTGCCCAGCCGAAAATGCAGAACCTTGCGCCACAGTAACAGGATCACTATCACCACTTTGAGAAAGATTTAAAGTTCCTGAAGCCGCCTCACCTTCTTCACGAGTTCCAGTAGCTTCAAAAGTGATCTCATGATTTTTTTCAATAGTTTCAGTTTTTGAAAGTAACGAATTTTCACTTGTACTATTAGAAATCGAAGCAACACCTTTTACGTTGGTAGTCGAGGTTTTTGCAGCAATCGTGATATCCGCAAATGGAGCAAAGAATATTGCCCAAATCATAAATACTAAAAATACAGAGAATACCCCACTAATAATAAGAATTTTTTTTCGAAACTTTGAAAAATCTGGAACTTTCGATCCTTTTCTAGATTTATTAGTCTTCTCTTTTTTGAGCTCTGGATTAATCTTGTTAAAATTCTTGTTATCATCAATATCAATTCCTTCAAGAATTTCAGCCTCCTTCTCATCGGAAGTTGGACCGCTAAATTCCGAAATTGGCAAGCTTTCGCCATCAATAACATCATCTCCTTCGACTTCTAAAATATCAATTTCTGGTACCTCTGGCTTACTTTGAAGGGTTTTCGAAACTGGAATTTTTGCCGCTGCTGACATAGTCTTTAATGCAGAATTATTAGTAATAAAAACGATTTTCTTATCATTTTTTTGCGCAGCTCGAGAAAGCAAGCGAATATTTACAGCACTCCTAAAAATACCCAAACTTTTCGGTGGAACAATTGCAATAATTCTCTCTTTCGAAGATTTTATTTTATTAACAACATCCGTAATATCATCTTCAACATCAACATAGATTACATCTTTTTTAACTTTTTCACTCATATCTTACCTCTTTTAAGCTCGTAAAATCCTGTTTAGTTTATCACGAAAACTCTCGCTAGCATTTTCATCAGTACTGTAAGTATCATACCCGACCCGTAAAAGCCCCATTGCTGTAATAAATGTATGATCATTAATTTTTCCAGATTCGTCAATAACTCCCGAAACTTCAGAAGGCTTAATATGTTTTACTATAGGCTTTTTATTGAATGGTAATTCTTGCCACCAATCATCATTTTCCAATCTTTCAACAAGAGATTCTAAGCTTGAGCCACCACCACATAGCAAAATCTTACTTGGCAGATAATCAACATTTTCAAAATCGCTTAAAGCTAGTTCAACGCCAGAAATCCAAACATCCAAAGTATTATCAATTGCATCGATTGCCTGCTTTGCAATAGTAGACTTGAGTTTCTCATTCGAAAGGTTTAGCTTTAGTTTTTCAGCGTTCTTGTAAGACAATGAGAGTTCGTTCGCAATTTGATTCGTAAAACTTCGACCACCAATTCCGAACATTTTAGTTCCTTCAACACCACCATCATTCACGACAGCAATATCAGTTGTTCCACCACCGACATCAGCTAAAATTGCAGTAAAATTGCTTGAAGAGTCTGAACCAACAACACTTCTAGCAACTGCAAAAGGTTCAGCCGCTACCGCAATTAAATCAAGCGCAAGTTCATTTGCAACACGCTCAATAGCACCAATATGAACAGTTGGCGCAAAAGCTGTATAAATTTGAATTGAAACATCTTTCCCCTGAAAACCTATTGGATTCGAAACCTTATAGCCATCAATATGAATCCCAACAATTGCTGAATTAACAAGCTTAATTTCAGCTTCTTGATTTCCCGTCTCAAGAGCAATCTCTCTTTGAGCTTTAAGCTGAGCTCTTTCTTGAATTTTATCAATAATAAATTCCATTTCAGCTTCATCAAGAGGGCGATTTGGCTGTGGACGACGATATTTAATTGTATTTGTCGCTCCTTTAACCAACTCACCAGCAATTCCAATTACGGCTTTTTTGGCTTGGATCTCCGCTTGGTCTTCAGCCTCAATCAAAGCATTCTCACAATTTTGAACAACGCTAGCAATATCAGCAATCGCACCCGAATGCATATCCGCCACACTCTGCCGTGCACGCCCAACACCAATAACACGAATTTCATCACCATCAATTTCAGCTACAAGAGCCTTCACGAATTCAGTTCCAATATCAAGGGCAACGATATGATTATCGCTTAAATCTTCTTTTTGTTTATTCTTGAATAGCATACCAACACTATTATAAACCGTTTAAGGTTTTTTTGCAAATTTTCACAAGATTATTTCTATGTCTTCTAATTCCAAAATATCGCTCAAAAAAGTTTTGTTATCCAGTTCGAAAACCTCGCAGTCATACTTTTTTCGAAATTCATCAGCATTAAACCTCTCAAGAGAACCCTTTACGCCGCTTTTTCTGTCAACTCCAAAAATCCAAGATTCATTATTACCTCGTTTTTTGTATCGATTAACAAACTCACTTATATTTTTAGGATTATTCATTGGAGCAACCACGCAAAATGGCATTTTTTCTTGAGCTAAAAAATCAATAACTTTCTTATTGTTCCAAACCGCCATAATTTTATCTGGCGAATAATTTTTTACAATTTCGTTACAATAAATCTGAAGAAAATTATCTTTTCGAACTCTATCAAATCGCCCTTTTGCGTTTTCTTTGCCATATTTCCAAGCCAAATTATCAACATAAATAATATCAGAGCTTTCCAAATCTATAAAGTCCTTATGCTTTATTGAACTTTTTCCAACGCCAGGATAGCCAACAACAATAGTTCCGCGTTTAATTTTTTGAATCATCGCAAAATAGCCTTAATTCGCCGAACGCCAGCACTTGAAGATTGCTCTTTCACAATCTTAAACTTTTTACCGCCTTCAGCAAGCTCTCGCGTATTATCAACATGCGGACCACCACAAATTTCAACGCTAAACGGTTTTTCGCCTTTAGCTTTCATTATATAAACCTTAACCGTTTCACCATATTTATCACCAAAAACACCAATCGCTTTCAGCTCGTTCAAGGCGTAATCCGTTGGATACTCCGCCCAAGAAACCTCCAGCCCTTTCGAAATTTGATCATTAACCGTATCTTCAATTTGCCGTTTTTCTTCATCAGTTAATTTTCGGTCAAAAGTAAAATCAAAACGGAGCCGCTCAGTATTAATATTTGAACCTTTTTGCGCAATTTGCCCCTCAAACATATTATGAAGTGTCGCATTCATTAAATGAGTAGCTGTATGAAGCTTGCGGTGTTCGAGCGTTTGCCCTTCAAGCCCACCCTTAAACTTACCTTTTGAAGCCGTCTGCGAGCGTTCGCGTTGCTCTTTCATTTTAGCATCAAATTCCTCACGCCAGTTTTTCGAAAGTGATATTTTACGTCGGATAGCTTCTTCGGTCGAAAGCTCAAGAGGAAAACCAAAAGTATCATAAAGCTGGAATAATTCCACGCCAGTTAAACTATCTTGAGAAAATTTTTCAAGCTCTCGCAAGCCTTTTCGAAGCGTTCGGCGGAAAGCTTTCTCCTCTTTTGTCATAACTGCAATAATTTCATCAGATTTTAAAGCAACTTCCTTGTAATCTGGTGCATAGATATCGACGATTACTGGCACAATCTGTTCAACAAAATTATCTTCTATACCCAAATCAAAAGCCTTCGCCATCGCGCGACGGATAAATTTTCGCATCACATAACCTTGTTCCTTATTAGAAGGAACACAACCATCAACCGCCAAAAATGTTGCACTTCGCAAGTGGTCGGCAATCACGCGCATCGAAACTTTATTTTCATCGTATTTTTTACCACTAATTTCTTCAAGCTTTTCGATAATTGGCTTCATCAAGCTAATTTGGAATACATCTGGATTATCAATTTTTGCAGCAGCAATCCTTTCTAAGCCGCCGCCAAAATCGACGTTTTTCTTTTCAAGCGGCTCGAAAGAACCATCTTCCATTCGTCGATATTGCATAAAAACCTGATTGCCGATTTCCATAAACCGACCGCTATCACTCGCTGGATGAGCCTCACCGAAGCTAGAATCATGATTTTCTTCACCGAAATCATAAAAAACTTCTGAATCCGGCCCACAAGGATCACCAATTGGTGTTGAATCCAAACCACCACCACGGCTCCACCAGTTTTCTTTATCGTTATAAAAGAAAATTCGTCCGCCTTGAAGCCCGAGCTTATCGCCATTTTCAGCCGTATCAAGCTCAACAATTTTTGCATCAATACCTTTTTCAGCAAAAACCTTTCGCCAAATCTCTGCTGATTCGTCATCGCGTGGAATATTGTATTTTTCGTTACCAATAAAACAAGAAACATATATTTTCGAAGGATCAAGATCTACTACATCTGTTAAGAATTCAAAAAATTGCCGAATTTGCTGCTCTTTAAAATAATCACCGAGAGACCAATTTCCAAGCATTTCGAAAAAAGTTGTATGGCGGTTATCGCCAACATCATCAATATCTTGCGCCCGCAAGCAGGTCTGGCTGTCTGTTAATCGCACACCCTTTGGATGTTTTTTACCCAAAAGATACGGCAATAGTGGCTGCATCCCACTCCCCGTGAAAAGAGTTGTTGGGTCATCTTTTAAAATTAAAGAAGCGCGTTCAATTACTTCGTGGCCATTTTTTTGACAAAATTCTAAATAAGCTTTTCGGATTTCTTGTGCATTCATATTATTTCATTTTACCAAATTTTAACCTTTTTAGCAAATTATTGATTTTTGAAATTATTTTCTGTATAATTTAAGTATTCTAATATTATCGGAGGTACATTATGAGAGAAGCAAAAACTCCTCGCGCATTTATAGTTCGTTTTCTGCTTTCAATTTTTATAATGATTTATTTTGGTATGCTCATATTCGTTATTTTAAATAACGAGCCTATCAACAATCAGGCCAATAACCCCAAAAATGAACAAAGAATTGAAAAATTGGAATAAAAAACTACCATATCTACACTTAATCATTTTCGAAAGTCAGTACACACTGGCTTTTTCTTTTTATAATAAATAAAACCACTCTTCAATTTTCGAAAAGTGGTTCGATATCTTAAATACAAAATTCTATTGGAATGCCACCAGATATGCTACCAATCCGGCACCAGCACCAAGCATTAGAATTGCAATTATAGCCAGCACGACACCCCAGCCAGATTTCTTTTTATGTTTAATGGGTGCAGAATATTCATCACTCGAAAGAATCGGTGCCGACATTCTTGCTCGCCGAAGCTCCTTTGTAATAGTTGCGGCTTTTTGCTCATAGTTAGAAACCGGCTTTTTAAATTCGAAACTTTTAGCCTGATTTTGATTTGCACCTAATGGTCTTTTTTCAATTTGCGGATTTTGTACGAAAGGTGTTTTTGGCTTTTCAATTTCATCAACAGGCTGAATTATTACCTTTTCCAAGACTTCATTTTGTTTTGAATTTTCTTCAACTCTTTCATCAACCTCGAAAATATCTATTCTTTTATTATTTTCTTTTTCTTTGATTTGCTCTGATTGATTTTTTTGCTCAGTCTTAACTTCAATCTTTGAAGCTTCAGTTTCAGCTTTACTATCTATATCTTTTTTGATTTTCTCAGAATTATCAAAAGCAATCGTATTGCCGCCAGTTTTTAAGCTTGAAATTTCTGGCATAACTTTTTCTGGTTTATTTTCGAGATTTAGATTTTCAAAATTCGAACTAGAAACTTTTCGCTCTGGAATTTCAACCGTATGTTCACCGTGAAAAACTCGAAGTTTATTACTATCATCACCAATTCGATAGACACCAGCATAAAACTCCGCCCGACTTGGTGTGGTAGTTTTTTGCTCCGCAATATTAATTTCATTTTTTTGAGATTGAACTTCAGTTTCTTTTCTTGCTTGAGTTTTTTCATTTTTTGAAACAACTTTTTTTCGAATCGGTGAATTTTCAAGCTTTTTGATATTTCGAATTGGTTTTTCGCCACCATATGTTTCTAAAATTGGGCTTTCGAAAGCAATTTTCTCTTCTCTTGCTAAAAGTGAAACGCCAAAATTGTCGCGGTGATGTTCTGGTGGAACGGGCGCACTAAAATCATCCAAAATTCGAACTCTTGGTTTTTTATAAACAGATTTTTTCTCATTTTTTGGTTTTTCAACAACCTTTTCAATATTTCGAATTTGTGCTTTTTCGTTATTTTGATGCAATTGGCTTGCCGTCTGCGGAGCTTTTCGTGCAAAAACCATTTTTTGTTGCTCACGAGAATGTTCAATCTGGCTTTCGATTTTCGAAAAAACCTCATTATTTTTATCTTTCGAATTTGGCACAACACCATTTTCAAGATAGCTTCCAACCGCTTTATCTAATTCTTCAAAATCTATATCTCGCATATTTTTCCTTTTACTTTTTTATTGTTTCAAAAACTTTTTCTGCAATTTTAGCGAATTTTTCAACGCTCAAGCTTGCTCCGCCAATTAGCAAACCATCTATTCCTTTAATATTTGCATAATCTGTTGCGAATTCTGGCTGAATGCTTCCACCATAAACTACTTGGGTATTCTCAGCAGTTTTTGCGCCATAAAGTTGTTTTATTTGATTTCGAATAACTTTTACCGCTTTTCGAATATCATCAGGGTTAGCATTCACGCCAGTTCCGATCGCCCAAACCGGTTCATACGCAATAATCACTTTCGTAATATCTTCACTTGATACATTTGCAAGCCCGCCAATTAGCTGATCGTTTAGAACTAAATCAGTTTCATTATGATTTCGCTCATCAGATGTTTCACCAATACACAAAATTGGTCGAATATCGTTTCGAATCGCTGCAGCAACTTTTGCACGAATATCTTTATCTGTTTCGTGAAAAATATTTCGCCTTTCAGAATGGCCGACTAACGCATATTGGACAATTCCGCGGAGCTGTGAAATTGCTACTTCGCCAGTAAAAGCTCCGTGATCTCGCCAGTAAAAATTCTGTGCCGCTAACTTAAATTGCCTATGATTAACTTGCAAGCTTAAAGATTGCAGAGTGAAAGTTGATGGCGCGAGAATAATTTCCATTCCACGATGAGCTTGAATTCTATCACTCAATTTATGCAAAAAAATACTCGATTCCTGCATATTTAAGTTCATTTTCCAGTTGGCGATAACAAGTTTTTTATCCATAATACTTTTATTTTATCATTTTATTTTATTTTTGTAAATTCTTATGCTTTATTTTCTAGAACTTCAAATCCTGGTAAAATTTCACCGCTCATCAATTCAAGAGCTGCACCACCACCAGTTGAAATTAATGAAAAATCTGCATTCTCCACATTTTGAATCGACCAATCCAAAACAAAAGCTGAAGTGTCACCACCACCAACTATTGATTTTGCACCATTTTTTGTAGCTTTCGAAATTGCAGAACAAGTTTGAGAAGAGCCTTTTGCAAAATTCTCAAATTCAGCATAACCAATCGTTCCATTCCAAACTATCATTTTTGCATTTAAAATTTCATTTTCAATTCGCTGAATCGATTTTTCTCCTAAATCAAGAATAATCTCGTTTTCTAAAACCGCCGTAACAGGCTTTTCAATTCTCTCAGCATCTTTCGAAAATTCACTCGCCACAGCAACATCTTCTGGCAAAATTATGAAACTTCGCAAACTATTAAACCCAACTTTTCGCTCCGCAAGCTCAAAAATCTGCTCAATAATCTCATTTTGACCATCTTCAATTCGGCTTTTCCCAACTTCAACATTTAAATATTTTAAAAAAGTGTTCGCCATAGCTCCAGCTACGATAATTTTATCAGCTCGCTCAATAAATTTCTCAATTAACGGCAGTTTATCAGATATTTTCGCACCGCCCATTACTGCCACAAATGGTCTTTCGGGGCTTTTAAAAGCTCGCAAGATCGTCGAGTATTCTTTTTCAAGCAACAAACCAGCTACGCTTGGTATTTTTTTGGCAATTTCACTAGTTGAGGTATGTTCACGATGAATAACGCCAAAACCATCTTGCACGAATAAATCCGCACCAGTAACCTGTGCTAACGCTTCCGCAAATTCTGGTAAATTATTTTTTTCAGCCTTTGAAAAACGCAAATTCTCTAACATTTCAATCTTATAGTCATCATCTGCATCTTTCATTGAAACTGAATACCGTGTTCGCGGAAAGATTGGCGTAGTGTGAAAATTCATCGGAAAATTCAAGCCTTCAGCCTGTAGAAGCTCACGCAAATTATTAAAAACTGGTCGCAAAGAATATTTTCGAGTTCCATTAGGCAAATGTTCAAGTTCATCTAAATCGGCAATTCCTTCAATTGATTTTGGTCGCCCCATATGCGAAATAATAATTATTTTTTTCGCCCCTCGTTCAATCAGATTTTTTATTGTTGGTAAACTCGCCCGAATTCGATAATTATTCAAAATTTTCGCTGAGCCACTTTCTAAGTATTCAATAGGTACATTATAATCTGCACGAAGCAAAATTACCTTTCCTCGCACATCAACGTCATTTATAGTTTTTTTGTTAAACATTTTGTTCCTTTTTATTTTGAAAATATTTTACACAATTTTAACATAAACTCATTAATTATTCAACTATTTTATTTTATAGGCTATATATTTTATATTACCAAAAAATAGCAAAACTCCGATCCAGCCATATCCAATTCTGTAAAATATATTACACCAATTTAATAATAAAACTATTGACATATTAATAATTTTGTGCTATAATGATAACATAATCATCCAAAAAACAAAAAAATATCAAAATAAAAAATGATTATAGAAAGGAAACATTTTGTTTAAAGTTATTCGAGTAAACCAATCTGAAGAATCTTATTCAGTGAACGTTCGAACAAGTCGCGAAAAATAATTAAGACTTTCAAAAACCCAAAAAATCGCCCGATGTCCTTGGGGCGATTTTTAAATATTTTAGTAAATTGTCAAGCGTTGTTATTTAGTAGATTTCGCCATTCGTTTGCGCTCATTTGAATCCAAATAGCGTTTTCGAAGTCGCAAATTTTGCGGCGTAACTTCAAGAAGTTCATCATCTTCAATAAAATCAATACACTGTTCAAGGCTTAAATCTGTATATGGCGTTAATTGAACCGCACCATCAGAAGATTTTGAGCGCATATTTGTGAGGTGTTTTTCTTTCACAACATTAATTTCTAGGTCTTCTTGGCGATTATTTAAACCAACAATCATTCCGGCATAGACTTCAGTTCCTGGGCCGATGAATAATTCGCCACGACTTTCTGCACTTTGAAGCGCATAAGGTGTTGATACTCCTTTTTCGAAAGCTATTAATACACCATTTCGACTTGAAGGAATTTTAGTTCCCATCTCTTGATAACCATATGGCAAGCTATTCATAATAATTGTACCTTTTGTAGCGGTCAGCATTAGATTTCGAAGACCAATCATAGCACGCGTTGTAATAATATAAGTTAAGCGAGTAGCCCCTGTTGGTAGGCTTTCTTGAGCACGCATTTCAGCTCGGCGAGCCCCCATCTCTTGGCTCACCGCACCAACAAACTCAGGTGCAACTTCAATAATTAATTCTTCAACTGGCTCTTTTTCGATACCATCTTCTTGAATTGTAACTACTTGTGGGCGACCAACTTCAAACTCAAAGCCCTCACGGCGCAAGGTTTCAATCAAAACAGAAAGGTGGAGTTCACCACGACCCGAAATAATGAAACCAATTCCGCTTTCTTCAACTTGTAGTGAAACATTTGTTTCGAGCTCTTTCTTTAGGCGATCACCAATTTGGCGTGAAGTTGTAAACTCGCCTTCACGGCCTTTCATCGGGCTGGTGTTTGGGCCAAGATACATCGAAAGGGTTGGCTTTTCAACCTCAATTGTCGGCAAAGCTTCAGGATTATTTGCATCAGCCAAAGTTTCACCAATTTCAGCTTCAGAAACACCTGTAATCGCTACAATATCTCCAGCAAAGGCTTCTTGAATTTCCTCGCGGTTCAAACCACGATATGCAAAGAGCTTATCAATTTTAGCCTTTTTAACCGTGCCGTCTCGTTTGATTAACGCAATTTGCTCACCAGATTTCACTTTTCCGCGTGCGATTCGCCCAATCGCGTATTTTCCTAAGAAATTATCGTAAGTTAAAGAAGTTACGAGCAATTGAAAATCACCTTCAAGTTCAACTTTTGGTGCAGGAATTTCATTAATAATCGCATCAAAAATCGGCTCAAAATTTGCATCTGCTTCAGGATTTTCTGGCACTTCAGGCCATGATTTACCATCGCGCCCAATTGCATAATAAGTTGGGTACAACAATTGATCATCATTCGTAGCAAGTTCCAAAAATAAGTCCGAAACCTCATCATTAACTTCTGTGATTCGACGAGCTGGTTTGTCAATTTTATTTACAACTACAATTGGTTTCAACCCAAGTTCAAGAGCTTTCGAGAGCACAAATTTAGTTTGAGGCATTGGGCCTTCTTGAGCATCTACCACCAAAATTACACCATCCGCCATATTCAGCGTGCGTTCAACCTCGCCAGAAAAATCGGCATGCCCCGGCGTATCAATAATATTGATTTTATAATCACCATGATAAATTGACGTCTGTTTTGCAGTAATAGTAATTCCGCGCTCCGACTCTTGATCTCCTGAGTCCATCAAAAGTGTCTGGCTCATTTCAGCCTGATTTTCACGAAAGGTATTACTCTGTTTTAAAAGACCATCCACCAAAGTGGTTTTTCCGTGGTCAACGTGAGCAATAATCGCTACATTTCGAATATTTTCTGATTTCATATTTTCTCTCTATTAAAAATTATTATAAAACTTTAAATATTCTACCATTTTTTTCCCAAAAAATCAACCAAACTATTTAGAGAAATTACTCCACCAAAGAATTTTATTCGCAATATTAAATAGCCAGTTCACTCGCCGATCATAATTTAAAATTATCAAATGCGTGTGCTGATGCTTAACAGTTTTTCGAACGTTTTGCGCTGCACGAGCATAAATTGAAAAACCCTGGGCTTCATATTTTGATAAAATTTCAAAATATTCTTCCTTTTCTGCTGGTGAAAAATTACTAATCGTATCTGTAAATTTCTTTGGAATTAGAAGTAAATGCTTCTCAACTTCAAACCCATCCCAAATTTGATACGGAAACAAGTTTTCAACCAGTACAAAATGCTCAAATTTTTCTATAACCAAATTATCGCGTATTGCTCTGTCGTAAAAATTATAATCTTCGCCCTCATGTTTTTTATTTTTTGCATATTTTTCATATTTTTTGCCAATCCCGTTAGGCCTTCTTGTGTCCATTCTTTTTTATTTTACCTTTCGATTATACATATTCATCTACATAATCTTAACATAACTTTAATATTTTTTCAAAAAAATGAAAAAAGTTGTTGACTTTACAAAAAGAGTCTGCTAAAATGGTAATTGTTCGGGTGATTAGCTCAGTTGGCTAGAGCATCTCGTTTACACCGAGAGGGTCTGGGGTTCGAGTCCCTAATCACCCACCAATTGAAATTATATAGAAGAGCTTCAGTTTTGGAGCTTTTTTCTTTTTTTCGAAAATTTAAATTATTGACTTTTTAAGCTTTTTATGTTATTATATAAGTATTCTCGCACCTTTTGATGCTGGAAAATTTTGAAAGAAAAGGAGGGTTAAAAATGATTAACCTTCTCACGTACTTAGTACTATTCGTGCTAAGATTACTTAACGTAATTTCCCTAGGAGCTATAGATAGTATAGCAACGGTTTACTCAATCTTAGTTTTTTCAACTTTTTTTGTGATTTTAAAACTTGATTCAGTAATACAGATTTGTGATTTTTGGCGAAAATCAGGGAAATTCATCAAAGTACTATTGTTTATCGGAGTTATCCTTAACTCATTGCCCCAATGGTATTTATGGCTTGTCGGAATAATTCTGATTATTCTAGCCTATTTTATTAAACCAAAAGAGGGTAAATCTTCCCTATTCCAAAAATTAAAAAATGTTATAGTGGAAGAATTTAAAGAGGATGCAAAGCAGAAACCTAGAAAAAAATTACCTCCAGTATAGCCTTCGTTAATCGCCTTTGAAATGAGGCGATTTTTCTTTATTTTTTCGAAAAAGTTAAAGTGCTTGCGTTTATTTAATATATATTATATGCTTATTGACTTTTTAATAGTTTTGTGCTATAATTCTAGCAGTTGACATATCATAATCAGCAGATCTGTCAATGAAGCTTAAAAATCGGGTTATTATGAGGTATGAATCGTGATACCTCTGTGTTCATTTTTATTATTTTGGCCAGAATAATAAAAAAATATATTGAAAGGAAGGTGAAATAGAAATGGACACAACAAATAAGAAAATCAAAAAGACCCTTCGTCGGATAGTGGAGTATATTGACGTAAGTCAGAAAAAAGATAGGGATTGGTATAATGATGTTGAGGATAAAGCCTCAACTTTCAAAACCAATCAAGAAAAACTAGAATATCTTGAAGGTATTCTAGATAAGTTGAAGCATAATGATGAAGCCGATAAAGCTAATAGTGGAGAAATTGTAAAGCCAAATTTTTGGTCGGCAATAGCCATCGGTGGTGGAGTGTTTCTATTCGTAATTGGTATGATGGCGTTATACTTTTTGTTTTTAGCACCAAAAAGTGCCAATGCTACAAATGGCAGTATGACTACCGCTTCTTCCACAATTTCGAAGTCTGCGGATCTTCCAAAAGAAGATTTTAAGATTATGGATTATGTGGTTTCTTCAGGAAATGAGATTAAACCTAATCCTGACATGAAGAATGAGCAGCACAAAGTGTTTGCAAATGGCTCTTCAAACAATTCTCTTTCAGATGATAAAGATGCCGCGATAAAAGAAATGACCGACTACATGGCACACAATGTGTCGGCATTAAAAGAGAAGGCAATGGCTTTTGGAATCGTCAGTCAAAATACTGACGAAAAGAAATGGCTCGAAAAGAGAAATGGCTCTCTTTATTACAATAAAGAAGGCCAAGATATTTTCTATCAAGTCAAATCTTTCTTAAATCGCAGCAAAATCACTTCGAAAGTTATGGAACAAGGTAGTAACTATTATACTACTGGGCTAAACAAAGACAATAAAGTCGTTGTTAGCCAAAGTTCTCAGGATCTTTCTGGGCAAAGATATTTGGAAGTTAAGAATCCTGAAGGTTCAACTGAAAAATATCACTACAATATCTTGGTTATTTGTGGGAATACTGTTATGAAAAATAACAATATTCACGGAATTCCGACAGAAAAAATCGAGATTCCTAAACCGCAAAGACCAAAAGATCCAGAAAAACCTGGTAAACCGTCAGAACCTTCAAAACCGAGCGAAAGCAAGGTCGAGAAGAAAGATCCTAGTAAGGATCCAGCTAGCCAAGGTAAAGCTTTGGTTGGCGGAGGTCAAAACGATGGATCTTCGAATAGCGCAGAAACTTCTCAGGCAAAATTACCTGAAAGCTACTCTGCTCCATCTGCACCAGCGCAAAGCTCTTCTTCAACATCAGGTCAGACCACCCCATCACAGGACGCTCGCGTTAGCGAACCGTCTCAATGGAGCGGCGCTGGAACAGTTACGGACTCAAACGGGTCTACAACGGTAGAAAAAAATGGAGCCGTAACCACCCCTGATAATCGCCGCTATAGCGGCTTGGTGGGTAAATCTGCTCCTAAAGTAGAAGCTGGAGCGAATGGAGCTACGGCTCCAAACAGTTCAGCTAATTTTGCAGGCAATAGCTCTATGAGCGAGCCTGCAATTGATGACTAGCTTTCTTTGATTTTAACGATTGCACTTTGTCTTTCGAGACTCACGCTGGGCGGTTTTCCGCCGCCTGGCTTTACATTGATACTTCTTAATAACCCGATTTTAAGTTTTAACAATTCGGCTAAAGCGAAGAAAACAAAATATTGACAAACAGAATTATGATGATATTAATAATAAATTCTAATAAGTGGAGATTAGAAGGGAGAAAATGAGGGACCAAATGAAAAAACTCATTAATTTTATTAAAAACCATTCAATAATCTCTGGTTCAGTTTTGGTGGCGGCAGTAGCTCCAGCTCTAGTTTGGGCTTGGGGTCCAGCTCGACCATCATTCACTATCGAAAAACCAGCAGATTATATTACGTTCAACTCAATCACGAATAACCCTGTGATTGGCGGAGACGAAAAAGATTTCGTTGGAATCCGTGAAGTTGGATCAAACGCAAAATGGACAAACAATATGAAAGTTCAAAATGGCAAAGAATATTACGTTCGAATGTACGTTCACAACAACGCAGCTTCGAACTTAAATCTTGTTGCCGAAAACGTAGTAGCAAAACTTAACGTTCCAACAACAACAGCAAAAAATGTGACTGTTCAAGGTCAGATTTCAGCTTCAAATGCAAAACCTAACACAGTTTGGGACGAAGCAACTTTTTCAAGCGATAATGGCTTCAACTTAGCTTATATTGCTGGTTCTGCCCTTTTCGAAAATAACGGAATGGGTACAACTAAACTTCCAGACAGTATTGTAAATAATACTGGAGCAAAACTTGGATACGATAAACTTGACGGAAAAATTCCTGGATGTTTCCAATATGCAGGCTATGTAACCGTTAAAGTTAAAGCTCAAGTTAGCCAACCGCAAGAAAAAACTAACATCGACCTTGCAAAAACAGTTCGAAATAAAACAAATGGCGAAAAATCTTGGGTTGAAACTGCAAACGCAAAATCTGGCGACACAGTTCAATTCCAAATTCACGCTAAAAATACAGGTTCTGCAGGAATTCAGAATCTTGTAATTCGCGATATTCTACCAAAAGGTTTGAATTATGTTGCAGGCTCAACAAAACTCTATAATACATCAAATCCAAAAGGATTGAAAGTTAGCGACAACGTCATTCAAAATTCTGGAATCAATATTGGTTCATATCAACCAAATGGCGACGCTTATGTTCGATTTGATGCAACTGTTTCAGCTGAAAATAGTTTGCCAGTCTGTGGAGAAAACACTTTAACTAACATAGCTCAAGCAAGTGACCAAAAAATCGTTAAAAACGATACTGCAAGCGTAAAAGTTACAAAAAAATGTGAAACTCCTAAAAATCCAGTTTACAAATGTGAAGCTTTAAGTTTGAACATTGTTCGAAAAGACGAAAAGCAAATCACTTATGCGGCTGACACAAAATATTCAGTAAAAGATACAGAATTTACTGGTACAAAATATGTAGTAAAAAATTCAAAAAATGAAGTTGTTGCCGAAAAAGTTGTAAATGGTGGAACTAAATTCGAAATTACCGTTCCAAACAATGTGAACGAAAAATACACAGTTACTTCAACAATCATCACTAAAAACGGTGAAAATTCAAATGCTAACTGTGAAAAATCTTTCGAAACTAAGGCTCCAGCGCCAGTTCCATCTAAACCGGAATTGGTATGTCGAAATATTACAATTAACCAAATTTCTCGAACAAAATTCGAATTTAACACTTCTTATACTGTAAATAACACAACATTCGTTGGTGTTAAATATATCGTAAAAGATCAAAGTGGTAAAATCGTAATCGAGAAAACTGTAAATAACAGTTCAAAATTGACACTCAACATTGAAATTGTTGGTAAATTCACAATTTCTTCAACAGTTATCACAAAAGATGACGAAAACTCAAATTCAAATTGTGAAAAATCTTTCGAAGTTAAACGTGAAGAAAAACCTTCAATCCTTATCAAGAAAACTGTAAATAATCAGAAAAATGCTAAAATTGAAGCAAATACTGATTTTAACTACGAGATTACAGTTTCGAATAACGGAAATGTTGATTTGAAAGATGTTGTTGTAACCGACCGTGCACCGGCAAATATTACTTTTGTAAGTGCCGATAGTGGTGAAATCAAAGATAATACTTTAACTCTAAAGATTAACTCTTTGAAAGTTGGTGAAAGCAAAACTATTACAATTAGATCACAAGCAACAGCAACAGGAATAACTGCCGTAAATACAGCCTGCGTAGATACGCCAACAATTCCTGGTGATAACGACGGTTGTGATAGCGCCAAAGTGGAAGTTCCAAAGAAACAAACTTCACCAACGCCTACACCAAACAACCCAACACCAAATATTCCAACAGAATTGCCACAAACTGGTGCAAATACACTTTCTGCAATTTTTGGATTAACATCAATGGTGACCGCCTTTGGTTACTACTTCGCTAGCCGAAAAGCTGCAAGATTCTAAGCTGACCGCTTCTCAATGGAGCGATCAAGCTTCAAATCTAAATAAAATAGACTTCCACTTGGAGGTCTATTTTATTTTTATAAATCTTGCTGGCCTTTTTTATCAGCAATTTTTCTCGCTGCTATAATTACATTATCAATTAATGAAGCTACCGTAAGCGGACCGACACCACCCTTTACTGGGGTGATTGTTAAGTCTTTTCGAAAATCACGAGCTTCTTCAGCTACATCGCCTTTAATTTTGCCATTTTCGCTTGCTGTTCCAGCATCAACAACCACAGCTTTATTTTTTAGCATTTCTGAAGTTATTAAATTTGGCTTTCCAACGGCTGTAATTACCACATCAAAATCTTTAAGCTGCTCTTTCATTTCTTTCGAGTTAAATTCATCAAATTTCGAAACTGGCACACCAGAAGCCTCAAGTATTTTTGAAAGCGGTGCACCTACCAACTTACCTTGGCCAACAATAGCAACTTTTTTATTCTCTAAAGAAATATTATACCCTGCCAAAAGCCAATTTATCGCCTGAGCTGTAGCTGGTACAAAAGCACTATCGTTCAAACCGTCAACATCTTTTTCTTTAGATATTTCTGATAAAATTTGCTCAGTTTCCTCTTTCGAAATCTTCTCGCCATTTTCATCTTCAAGTGGAAGTTGAACGATAATCCCATGAATATTTTCATCAAGATTTGCTTTTTGAATTTCTTTTTTCATACATTCAACAGCAACTTTTCTCCGTTCGACCTCAATTAAAATATCTTCACCATATTTTTCTTTAAGCCGCATATAAGTTTCAGTTACAGGATTTTTCGAAGAATAAAAAATTACTAATTTCGGAAAAACTCGCCAACTTTGCCGCAAAGCCCGTACTTGCTTAGCTTGACGTTCCTTAATAAAATCGCGGAGTTCTGCACCATTTAAAATTCTCATTATTTTATTATACGCAAATATATTGAAAAATTCAATTTTTTAATATATAATTTAACATATAATAATTACAGAAGTTAATCAAAGAAAGGATTTTTAAATGTATAATTATAATAGCTACCATACATATGGATATAGGGATTACAGCCATGGTACAGAAGCTAACGCTATTGCCGGAATGTCTATCGTATTTTTGTTGGTTTTCGTACTAATTGTTGCGATCATAGGATATGTTATTAGCTCTCTTCTCTATATGCTAATTTTCAAAAAAGCTGGAATCGAAGCTAAAAAAGCCTGGATTCCTTTCTATAACCGCTGGATATTCTTTGAACTCGGTGGACAAGAAGGTTGGAAATCTCTTCTAACATTTATTCCTTATGTTGGACTAATAATCTCACTCGTTTTCGAAGTTATTGCAGTTATTGAGATTAGCAAAAAACTAGATAAGTCACCTGCCTGGTCTATTCTTTTCATATTTGTAGCCCCTATTTGGTTCTTAATTCTTGGTCTAGATAGCTCTCGCTGGAATGACATAGCTGGTAAAGAAAGTCTTGCAAAAGGAACTATTCTCGGTTATAAAATCGTAGAAGAAGATAAAGAAGCAGAAGACACTGAAGCTAAAGAAGAAAAAACAGAAGAATAATTCTTTTTAAATCATAAAACGGCATTCTGATAAAGAATGTCGTTTTTATTTTAATTAAATTTCTAGCGGTTCTTGCTCAATTTTTATGCCAAACTTTTCAAAAACTTTATCCTGAATAGTTTTTCTTGCCTTAGCTAGTTCATCATAATTTTTAGCTGAAATATTCGTTAAAACTAAAGCATTTTCTGGATGGACTCTTATTCCAAAAATCTCTTTCCCTTTCAGGCCCGATTGCTCAATAAGCCAACCAGTTGCAATTTTGTATTTTTCACCAACTTCAAAGAGTGGTACATTTTGATATTTTTTGCGAATCTCTGCAGCTTTCTCTTTCGAAATTATCACATTCTTGAAAAAACTCCCAGAATTTGGAATTTCCTCTGGATCTGGTAATTTTTTTGAACGAATCTCAACCACCGCATTCATTACATCTTTCGCTGTTATATTTTCTTTATTTTTGCCAATATTCTCAAGTTTCTCCTTTAAAACCTTGTACTCAGGCATTTCTGGTTGAGATTTTGAAAGCTTCAAATTCACCGAAACGATAAAATATTTTCCTTTAGCATCATTCTTAAAAATACTATCACGGTAAGCAAAATCACATTCACTTTTTAATAAAGTTTTAATTTTACCAGTTGAGATTTCGAAAACTTTAACACTTTTCAAAATATCAGCAATTTCCTGGCCATATGCACCAACATTCTGGATTGGTAGAGCTCCAACTGTTCCAGGAATCATCGCCATTGCTTCACAACCACTAAAGCCTTTCAAAACCGCAAAGTTAACAAAATTATGCCAATTTTCACCAGATTTTATGCAGAATTCAGCATTCTCATCATTTTCGAAAACCTTTTCAAAACCTTTAATTTCATTTTTTATCACTATTCCTGCAAAGTTTTGATTCTTCACAATCGTGTTACTTCCACCACCAAGAATAAAAATCGGCAAATTATTTTTTTCTGAAAACTTAATCGCATTCTTAAAATCTTCGATATTTTTTACTACTGTAAAAAAATGAGCTTTTCCACTAATTTTCATAGTAGTAAGTTTACCAAAATCAATATCTTGCTGAATTTTTAGATTTTCGAAAATTATTTCCTTCATATAGATCAATTATATCATAAAAAATAAAACCCGCCAAAAGCGAGAAAATTCGTGGTACACCCGGCAGGATTTGAACCTACAACCGCCTGGTTCGAAGCCAGGTACTCTATCCAGTTGAGCTACGGGTGCTTAATAAATAAATTATACCACACTTTTTTTATTTTGTGAAGACTATTTTTTAATAAATTTTAAGATTTTGTATAAAGGATCACCGTTTAATGAGTTATTATAATCCATTTCTTTTGAAAAATTATAACCAGGAATTGGCGATTTTTTATCAGCACTGCTATATGGGGAAATTATAAAAAACTCTTTATTATCCAAAAAGTTACTGTTATTCTCAATCTTTGGCGTGTAGTCAGCTCGAATCATATCACCCGAACGATAAATTGGTGGTTCACCATAAAACCAAATTTTACTTTCATTATTGGAATATTGCGCTGCTGAATAATATAAAAATCCGCCAACAACAATTGCTGCATTATTTTTTTCATTTCGAACCTTTTCAATCGCTTGCCGAATTTCAGTAATTTCTCCACCATTTTTAGAAATACCCTTTTGTAAATTAAGCTGAAAAATTCCAAAAACATGCGAGAAAATAATCAAAATAATCAATAAAATTGAAGCACTCTTTTTATTTTCGAAAAGTTTAACCGCAATAATTGCCATTAAAATCGACACAAAAACTTCAGCCATAAGTAAATATCTATCAACAAAAATTGAACTAAACGGTGGTAAACTTGCGATATAAAGCAAAAATATAGGAATCACCGAGGCTGAAAAAAACAGCCAGAAAATACTATTATTTTTTTTACTCCTCCACTTTTCGAATGTAAAAATTGCAATAATCAGAAGAATAACCATAGCTATCAAGGATAGCCAACCGTTAGTTTTACTAGCATCAAGATAAAAAAAGAAATTCGATACCATATTTGGTATTGTTGTAAAATCAAGCGCAGGAATCCAGAACTTAGCTTTAACATAAGTAGCTTGCGAAATAAAAAATGAAATCCAAGGAATATATAAAAACGCAACAATCAAATGTGAAGAAAGCCATTTTTCAGCAAAAAAATTACTAAAAAACTGTTTTACGTAATTATTCTGCTTTTTAAATTTTAAACAACCAAAAATATTAAATTTATTTGAGCTCTTTTCTTGATTCTTCGAAATATAAACTGCTCTAAAAATCCATAATGAAATTGGAATCAAAGCATAGATATATTGTGTCCAAATTCCAGCACAGACAGCAATAATATAAATTATTCGCCATTTTTTCTTACTTTTCATCGTATTTTCGGCAACCCAAGCTTCATAAAAGGCCCTCACCGTTAAAACACTCAAAAATGCTACCATAGTATACATTCTAGCTTCCTGCGAATATCTAATTAGCATCGGTGAAATTGCAAGAAAACTGCTCGCCAATAGTGCAATTTTCTTATTATAGAGTCTTTTTACTAAAAAATATGCCAAAATTATAGTTAAAACACCAAAAAATGCAGATAAACTCCTCAATGCAAAGTCACTCGAGCCAAAAAATACGCTCCAAATTTTCAGTAAGAAATAGTAAAGCGGCGGATGAACATCAACAGATGTGTAATGCCAAATTTCAGCAAAATTAAAACGAATTATATAAGCCGAAAAAGCCTCATCGAACCAGATTGAGGCTTTCGAAATTGTTAAAAAAACAATGGTTAAAAATCCTGAAATAATTCCCAGAAAAGCAATTTCAGAACGGCACTTTTTAAATCTCGAAAAAACCATACCCATGACAAGTCTATTATATCATAGCTTTTAGCTTTTCGAAATATTAAAAATTATCTATAAATCGCTCGGTAGCGGAAAATTTCTAGCAAAATCTGCAACTTCTTTTTTAATTTCGGCAAGTCTTTTAGAATCTTCACGACACTTAATCGCAAGCTCCATCCATTCAGCAATTTTCACCATCTCGGCTTCCTTCATCCCACGCGAAGTTACAGCCGGCGTTCCAAGTCGGATCCCGCTTGGTGTAAACATAGACAAAGTATCATTAGGAATCGAATTGGCGTTCAAAGTTAGTCCAATCGCGTCCATCGCGCGTTCAGCGACTTTCCCATCAATCCCAAAACTTGCATAAATATCAATTAAAATTAAATGATTTTTTGTACCTCCAGTCACGAGTTTGAAGCCTCTTTTCGAAAGCTCTTCGGCCAAAAAATGAGCATTTTTTACTACCTGTTGAGCATAAATTTTAAATTCAGGCTGAAGTGCTTCATAAAAAGAAACTGCTTTTGCCGCAATTGAGTGCATTTGTGGGCCGCCTTGCGTTCCTGGAAAAACACTACGATCAATTAAAGTTGGTAAATTTTCAAGAGTTTTTTCTGGTTTTTTGAGTGGATTCCCCACTTTTCCATTCGAAAGAATCATTCCACCACGAGGGCCGCGCAAAGTTTTGTGAGTTGTAGTTGTTACAACATGAAAACCGTAATCAAATGGGTTTTTCGAAACACCTCCAGCAATTAATCCAGCAATATGAGCAACGTCAGCCATGAGCATGGCGTTATATTTTTTGCCAATTTCAGCAATTTTAGCATAATCAATTTCACCAGGATATGCAGAAAATCCCACAAGAATAATTTTTGGCTTATATTTTTCAGCTAATTCTTCAATCTGCTTATAATTAATTTCACCATTTTCATCTAAGCCGTATCGCACAAAATTATAAATCTTACCACTACGCGTTACCGGTGAACCATGTGTTAAATGACCGCCTTGAGATAAATCCATACCTAAAACCGTATCGCCAACTTCTAGCCAAGCATTATAAACCGCCTCATTAGCATTTGCACCACTATGTGGTTGGACATTAGCATGATCACAATTAAAAAGCTGTTTTGCGCGTTCAATTGCTAAGCTTTCAATGATGTCGGTATTCTCCTGACCACCATAGTATCTTTTGCCAGGATATCCTTCAGAATATTTATTTGTTAAAACTGAACCAAGTGCCGCCAATACTTCTCTCGAAACATAATTCTCACTTGGAATTAATTCCAAGCCTTCTCGCTGACGATTTTCTTCATTTTCAATTACATCAAAAATCTTTTCATCAAACATAAAAAACTCTCCTTAAAAATTAAACTTTTCGAAACTAAAAATATAAAACCGTCGCTATATCATATTTTTAAGTATATCATATTTTTAAAAAATAAAAAAATTCTTAGAAAACTTGTTTTTGTTATACCATAAGTGATATAATTATTTTATGAACGAAGAACAAGCCTATTTAGAAAAAATCGGGAAGCTTATTCAAGAATCCCGCCTGCACAAGAATTTAACTCAAGTTGAGCTTGCTGAAAAAATTGGTACCTCACAAAGTGCGATTAACCGCATTGAAAGCGGTAAGCAAAATATAACTATTGAAATGCTTGCAAGAATCTCAGAAGAACTTTCGAGCGAAATTATATCTGTTAATTCAAATAAAAAGACCAATTTTCGTGTTCATGGCGGTCACGAACTTTCTGGTGAAATTGAAGTTAAAACATCAAAAAATGCCGCCGTCGCTCTACTTTGTGCTTCTCTTTTAAATAAAGGAAAAACGATTCTTCGCCGCGTTGCTAGAATTGAAGAGGTTAATCGAATTATTGAAGTTTTAAATTCGATCGGCGTAAAAACTAAATGGCTAAATAGCGAAAACGATCTCGAAATTATAACTCCCAAAGAATTATCTTTCGAAAATATGAATGTCGAATCTGCCAAAAGAACACGTAGCATTCTAATGTTTCTCGGCCCGCTTCTTCACCAATATTCAAACTTCGAAATACCTTTTTCTGGCGGGTGCGATTTAGGAACACGCACAGTTGAGCCGCACCTCTCTGGATTAAAGTATTTTGGCGCAAACGTTACCGCGCAAACTGATTTTTACAAAGTTTCAAACAAACCAAAAAAAGTTGAGAAGCCAATACTTTTGACCGAGCGCGGAGACACAACAACTGAAAATATAATTATGGCCGCAGCACTTTCTGGTCAAGAAATTACAATTCGAAATGCTAGCCCAAACTATATGGTGCAAGATTTATGCTTCTTTCTTGAAGAGCTTGGCGTTAAAATTGAAGGAATTGGAACGACAACCTTAAAAGTTCATGGATTAACAAAAATTGAGAAAGATGTTGAATATTATGTAAGCGAAGATCCTATTGAATCTTTGACTTTTGTGGCGGTTGCGCTGGTTACAAATTCTGAAATCACTATCAAACGTGCGCCAATCGAATTCAACGAGCTTGAGCTCGCAACCCTCGAACAAATGGGTGCAAATTTCGAAATCAGCCCCGAATATCTTTCGAAAAATAAAAAAACGCGCCTTGTGGATATTAAAGTTAGGAAATCAAAACTGCATGCCGCGAAAGATAAAATTCACGCACTACCATTTCCTGGTATAAATATGGATAATTTGCCTTTTCTTGGATTAATCGCAACTGTCGCGGAAGGTCGAACCTTGATTCATGACTGGAGCTACGAAAACCGTGCAATTTACTTTACTGAGCTTTCAAAATTAAACGCTAAAATTGAACTTGTTGATCCACATCGTGTTTATATTTCTGGCCCAACAAAATGGAAACCTGCAGACGTTATTGCACCAAGCGCCCTTCGCCCAAGTGTTGTAGTTTTGATCGCAATGCTTGCCGCACCAGGAGTCTCAACTTTGCGAGATGTTTACAATATTAATCGCGGCTATGAAGATTTTGCAGAAAGATTAAATTCACTCGGCGCAAAAATTGAAACTTTATTTTCATAATTTAAAAGACTCCCGAAAATCGGGAGTTATTCAATTGTTGAATCCTTTGTGTAATTCGCGATAATTTATCGCATTTTCAAGAATAGAATTCGCTTCATTAAAATTAAAGACTGATTTATCTTCAAGTTTTTTAATAAGAAGATTGATAAATTTTAGATTGAACTTCACGCAAGAAATTCCAGTTGGCTTCTCACCGTTTAGAATCTTAAAAATAGTGACTAGCTCAATATCTACATCAGAGGCTTCTGCCCAATCTTCTCCAAGCAGATCTTCAGCAGCTTGGATTAATGAAAATCTAATAGCGTCAATCAATTTAATCCTGCGGCGCGAAAAAATACTTTCACAAAACAAAGGGTGATAAGCTATAAATTCATTCAAATCATTCTTGAAGATATCAAGCATTTCCTTCGAATTATCAATCTTTGTAAGGTTCAACTTTACCATATCATGTACCTCCTCGGTAAAAAATCTATATAATACTATATCACACTTTTAAATTTTGGTCAAATAAAAAAGAGCCTTAAGCTCAAATTTACTTGGGGCGAATGATGGGGTTCGAACCCACGGCCTCCGGTGCCACAAACCAGCGCTCTAACCAGCTGAGCTACATCCGCCATAGCTTAAACCATTTTAACACATAAAAACCTGAAAATCAAGCTTTAAAATTTTGGCTTAATTTGCGGGCGAAAACTTCGCACATCATTTTGAGAACTTGAAGTTTGCGAACCATAAAAACCCGCCATTCCGGTTTGTTGAACTTCGTCAAAACCACTTTTCGTCATTCTTATTTTTGTTGATTGATCAATTTGACCATTCGAAAGTGTATTTTTTTGCCTATTTAAATTTTGCTGCAAATAATTTGAAGCCCTTTCTTCTCTTTTGGCTCTAATCTGATCAATAGCCGATCTTGAACTTTCCATTTTAGTTTTTTGCGCCATCCTTAATTGACCAAGTTGAGAATCTCGATATGAGCGCACTTTCGAATTTCTATAATCAATCGCTTGGCGCTGTGCAAAACTTTGTGAGCTTGCAGCACCAATTCTTCCACCAGACTGAGCTTTAGCGTATCCGCTAGAATGAGAAACTTCTTCAAGACTTGATTTTACAACATAATCATTTAATTTCATAATACTATATTAGCATAAACACGTTATTTTTTCAAAAAAGTCTTGCTTTTATAAAAAATGTTTGCTATAATAATCTCATGCGGGCGTCGTATAACGGCTAATATACCTGCCTTCCAAGCAAGTGATGAGAGTTCGATTCTCTCCGCCCGCACCATTTGATCTTTTTTGTTTTAGCACAAGCCTCCATTTTCTGGAGGTTTTTGCTTTTAGAAAATAATCATATAGACTTTTTTAAAAAAACTTGATATAATTGTTTTAGGTACGCCCCCGTAGCTCAGTGGATTAGAGTAAGAGGTTTCTACCCTCCTGGCCGTAGGTTCGAGTCCTACCGGGGGTACCAAATTATTTTATTTTATGGAAATTATTTTTTACTCAATATTATTCATTCTCGGCATAATTATTGCCGCTTTTCTTTTAACTATATTTTTTGGTGCACCATATGTCCCAACACATAAATCAGATCTTTTCAAACTCTTCGAAACAATAAATCTTTCTAAAGAAGATATACTCGTAGATATCGGTTCTGGTGATGGAGTTGTTTTAAAAGTTGCAAATAATTTTAACGCAAAAGCTATCGGTTTTGAAATTAACCCTTTTCTGGTTTTAATTTCAAAAATTAAACTTCGAAAACAACAAAACTGCCAAATTTATCTTAAAAATTTTTGGAGAGCCTTCCCAATTTCAAACATTACCATATTCTATACTTTTGGCCACGCCGAGAGGATTGAAAAAATGCTAAAACTTGCTCAAATTCAGGCAAATTTTCAAAAAATGCCTCTACTTTTTATTAGCTATGGTTTCGAAATTAAAAACTTAAAACCTTTTAGAATATCAGGCGCACATTATATTTATAAAATTCAGCCAAAAAAATAATTAAAAAGTCTTTTTTTTCATAATTAAATATGCTATAATGTGAATATTGGGCCAGTAGCTCAGCCGGTTAGAGCACCTGCCTCTTAAGCAGGGTGTCGAGGGTTCGAGCCCCTCCTGGCCCTCCAGAATTTGAAAAAATAAATCAGCAAGAACTATCTATCTGCTGATTTTTATTTTATATTAGCTTTGTCGAATTATCTCTGGAGTAATTTCGATGTTCGAACCAGCTTGAGCTTCACCGGAAAGCATTTTTCGCGCGATAGTGTTTTCCACAACTCGCTGAATAACTCTTCTCATCGGTCGAGCACCAAGTTTTGGATCATAACCTAAATTTGCAAGCAATATTTTAGCTTCTGGCGTAACAGAAACTGTAATTTTTTGGCCAGCAAGAGTTTTATTTACCCCAACAATCATCAAATCAATAATCTGCATCAGATTTTCTTTTGTAAGTGGTTCGAAAACAACAATTTCATCAAAACGGTTCAGAAATTCAGGGCGAAATTCACGACTTGCAATTAAGTCATTTACAATAATTTCTTCAGCACTTGTCGAATCATAACCACGAGAAATCAACTCTTGAATTCGCTCAGAGCCAGCATTTGATGTTGCAATAATAATCGCATCTCGAAATGAAACCTCACGGTTTTTTTCATCCCTCAAAATACCTTCATCTAAAACCTGCAAAAGAGCAGTTAGAACATTTGGGTGAGCTTTTTCAATTTCATCTAAAAGAACAACCGAGAAAGGCTTTTTCATCATTTGAGCAGTTAGAGAACTCGCATCACGCGCGCCATCCGCGATCAATCTTGAGACATCGTCAAGATTTACAAATTCATTCAAATCAAGACGTACAATATTATTTTCACCATTAAAATAAACTTCTGAAAGTGCCTTCGAAAGCTCTGTTTTACCAACTCCAGTTGGACCAAGAAATAGAAATGTTCCAATTGGTCTGTTTTGATTTCGAACGCCAGTTCTCGCACGGCGCAAAGCATTTGCCACAGCCGAGACTGCTTTTTCCTGACCAACCATTCTGGCGTGCAATAAATCTTCAAGGTTTAATAAAGTTTCTTTCTCTTCATTAACATTTGCAGTGGCAATTTTTACATTCATTGTTTGCTCAATTGCTTTTTCAACTGAGCTCGCCGTTACAATTTTATTATCAGCAAATCCTGCCGCCATCTCTAACAAGCACACCGCCCGCCCTGGCATTTCTAAATCAAATATATATCTTTCGCTTAGTTTAAAAGCTTCTTTAAGTGCTTGAAACTGATAAAACACACCATTTTGATGTTCGAAAATCAACAACTTGTCTTGCATAACTGCCAGTGTTTCATCATAATTAGCTGGTTTAACTTGCAACCTATTCATTGCCTGAGCAAGTGCTGGGTTCTTTGCTGAAATTTGCAAAAATCTCTGTTCATCAAGAGTTAAGATTAACCTTAAAGCACCAGCCTGAATGATAGGAAGAAGTAAATTCGAAACATCAACCGAACCAACACCATCTTCAAAAAATAGCTGAGCATTATCAAGACAAATAATTATATTTTTAGCAGCATAAGCCTCGTTCAAAACATAATTCAGCAAATTTTCTATTTCACCTCGTCCTGGCGCTGCCGCAATCAAAGATGCGGCGTCAAGAGAAACAACCTGTCTAAATTTTAAATTTGAAGGGATTTTCTCACTACCATTTGCAATTTTTGCAGCGAAAGAATTCACAACAGTAGTTTTACCAACACCATCAGCACCAATCAGGGCAATATTCTGCTTTCCATTACTACTGAACTGCTCAACCATTTTCAAAACTAAATCTTTATGTTGCTCTAAATTTGAAGACATTAAAATATTGTTCGAAACCTGATTTGTAATATTCATTCCAAAACGATTCAAGGTTGGCGTATAACCAAACGACCAATCGCGGGCAATTCCACCAGTTTTCATTGGAACTTTAGATTGACTTATTAGTGAAAAAATATGATCATGCCACAAAACACCACGTTCTAAATCTTCAAAGTCAAGATAAAACTGCGCAAGAAGCGTTTCGTAATTTGGAAAATTTCGAATTATCGCAAGAGTTAAAACTGAACCAGAAACGGTTTTAGTTTTTAACTTTTGCTGAATTTGTAGTGCAGTTTGAAAAATATTCTCAGGTGAATTTTGTGGAATCTGAACCAAACTTTCAATCGTAGTTTTTCCAAGCCCAAAACGTGAAATAATAAACTTTCCACCGGAACTTTCTAAAACTACTTTTGCGATCTGCTCGCTTGTTGGATTTTTAGAAAGTTTTCCTAAAATATTGCTAGCTAGCTGCCCTTCAATATTTAAATCTTTTGTTGGCTCCAGCCTATGAAGTTCTCCGTTCCACCAATGAACTAAAATTGTGATTATTGATGAAAATGCTAAAATTAGCCAGCCAAGAGCCGAATCCATTAAAATTAAACAAAAACCGCTCAAAATTCCAACAATTTTCAAAATCTTAAGTAGAAATAAAAATCCCCTAAGCCCATTCATTAAACGGGATTTTTTTGCGCGCAAATTATTGTAATTAAAAATCATAAGAGCCAACTCCTTTTTGTTTTAATTGGTTTAACTTCTTTTGATGGAGTATTTTTTTGCCAATTTTTAAAATCGTCCTTGATTTTTGGAATAATTTTCGGAGTCCAACCAGTTGTGAAAATTACAGCAAGAATAATCGGTAAAACCGGTGAAATTAACCACAAAATTAACATTGCTAAGCCCCAAATTGCTTTAAAGCTAATAAAAAATATACCAATTATCATTATTATTGTTCGCAAAAAAGCACCAATAAACCGAGAAAAAAGCTTATCAAAAGACTTCTTGATTCGAACTTCAATCGAAGCGTTCGAAACACCTAAAGCATCAATTTGTCGAAAAGGTGCAAACCAAGTTTTTATTAAAAGACCGAGCGAAAAAGTATCAATCGAGTGTTCGATTCCATCTAAAATCTTCTCAGTACGCCAAGCTAGCCCTTTCCCATACCACCAAGTTAAAAAAGACATAAACATAATTAAATTATACACTAAAAAAATATTTTTCGCAATTTTGAAATTTACTTTTTTTATGATAAAATGGATTTAGGCATTGTATTGCTTTTGATTTTTTAACTATCTATTGATGAAAGGAAAAATATGGAAATAATTATAGCTACGCTTGGCGTTTTGTTTGGCGGTGGTAGCGCTTTTGCATATCAAAAAGTGAAAACTGCAAATGCAAAAAATAATTCAGATAAAATTATTGCTGAAGCCCGAAAAAAATCAGCTGAAATCTTAGAACGTGCAAATGAAAAAGCCTTAAAAATTACTGAAAAGGCTAACGAAGATGAATCAGAACGGCGAAAAGAAATTCGAAAAACTGAAAATCGCCTCGCAGAACGAGAAGAATCTCTCGACCGAAAACTTGATCAGATTGATTTACGAACTGAGAAACTTCGAAACAATGAACTTGAAGTTGAAAAACTCAAAAATGAGATTAAAGAAATTCGCAAAAAGCAAGATGAAAAACTTGAAAAAATTGCGAGACTTTCAAAAAAAGAAGCGGCTGAAAAAATTATGAAAATTGCCGAAAGAAATATGGCTCAAGATATGGTTAATCTAGTTGCAAAGCTCCAAAAAAATGCAACCGAAGATGCTGAAGAACGAGCTCAGGCTATTTTGGTTTCAGCAATGGAACGAATCTCAAGCGAAGTAACAGCTGAACGAACAGTTACAGCTTTAAAACTCCCTGATGATGAAATGAAAGGTCGAATTATTGGCAAAGAGGGTCGAAACATTCAAGCACTTCAGCGCGAAACTGGTGTAGATATCTTGGTTGATGATACCCCTGGAATGGTTGTTCTTTCAAGTTTCGACCCTGTTCGCCGCCAAGTTGCACGACTTTCGCTTGAGCTTTTAATGAAAGACGGGCGAATTAATCCAGCAAGAATCGAAGAAGTTGTTGAAAAAGCTGAACGTGAAATAAACAAGGAGATTAATCGTGCTGGCGAAGATGCTGCTCGTGAAGTTGGACTTTCAGGTTTGCCGCATGAAATGTTACGACTGCTTGGCGAATTAAAGTTTCGAACAAGTTATGGTCAGAATGTTTTAAAACATTCAACAGAAATGGCTAATGTTGCAGGCTTAATTGCTGAAGAAATTGGTGCAAATGTTAAAATTGCAAAAACTGCTGCGCTCTTTCACGACATTGGAAAGGCCGTAACCCATAAAATCGAAGGAAAACATGCCCAAATTGGTGCTGAACTTGCCGAAAAATACGGAATGGATCCCCGAGTTGTAAATGCAATTGCAGCACATCATGAAGATGTTGAAGCTACAACAGTTGAGGCAATTATTGTTAAAATCACTGACGCAATGAGTGCTTCTCGACCGGGAACAAGAAACGCTTCTGCTGAAAACTTTGTAGAGAGAATGCGCGAGCTTGAAAATGTTGCAACTAGCTTTAAGGGTATAAATAAGGCTTATGCGATTTCGGCCGGGAGAGAGATTCGTGTAATAGTTTCACCAGAATCTATCGACGATCTTTCAGCAATAAAAATGGCACGAGATATTGCAGATAAAATTGAAAGCACAATGCAATATCCAGGCGTCATCAAAGTTAATATAATTCGTGAAACGCGCGCAATTGAATATGCAAAATAATAATTTCAAAATTATAATAAAATAGCCTTCATAAAGGCTATTTTATATTATATCTTACAGTTTAATCCACTATTTTTAATTTTAGTTGTTGAGAAATCTTTACAAATCGGTTCATCTCCTTCAGTTTGAGCAGAAAATAGAGGAACCGGGAAATTACTATCATGGAATCCAATTCGACTTTCAATTCTTCTAAACTGACTATTTGCTCGACCAGTTGAATCAACTTTTGGTTGAATACCCTTAAAATCTACAACATTACCATTATTCATAAGCTCAATTTTAAATTCAGCATTATTCATTAAAGGTGTCAATCGAGCATATAAAACATCAGTTGGAGAAACGTTTCGCCCAATATTTATTACCATTTCGCAAGCATAGGCACTTGAGCCAGCTCCAAGATCATCTGAACATTTTGTAAAAGTATAGTCATTTGTTGACTGTGCAGAATTTTCATCTCGACGAACAGTTGGTAGATTCGAACTATTCACAACTCGAGAATCCAAGCCCGAAGCAGGATATAACAGCATTTCACTCGCACCATTTCCATCATCTGGATAAGGTGTATCCATGCTTGTTGATGAATTTCCATTATGTCCAGGAACATAACCATATAATTGGGTTTTTAATATGGCTGGTCTATTTTGAGCTTGCCAATCTTTCAGAATATTAGGGCGAGCATTAGGATTATTTATTGAATCTAATGATATTTTTGAACCATTCGCCATATTATTTTTGGTATGCCACTTAACACGAATCTGGTTAAAGCTCGAAACACCTTTTAAGTTAATAACTGAGGGCGTTCCTTCATTACTTTGACCCAAAAAGTCAGAAGTATCTGTTTTAATTTTAACACAAGTATAGGCTTGGTTTAAATTTTGATCAGTATTTCCTCCACCAGAACTTGTTTTAGTTTGCACTATAGTTTCATTACCATTAGCGCCAATTCCAGCAGTCGCTAAAATATAACAGTTACCAGACAAAATTGCCTTTGTCATTTCACTACAATCATATGTCTTACCTTCGAAAACTTTCTTACCAACATCTGCGCCACCGCAGGCACCTTTATAAATTCGTAAAAATCTTTTAGCATCTTCAACTCCCGCCTGAGCACTATCATAAGCACTCTGTGAAAGATCTAGCCTACTGGCCTGCTCTTGGTCTCGGAGCATAATCCGCAAAAAGCTTGCAGACATAATCGAGACCAAAATACTAACCATAATAACAATAAAGATTGAAACACCACCTTTTTTAAACTCTCTATTTGTCATATTTAATACCTCACCGGAAGTTCTTTAGTATAAGTTGTAACAATTTTGCCCGCACTACCAGATTGAGACTGAGCCCACAAGTAGGTATCTGCCGATTGGTTAAAAATTTCAGCAGGATTAGCTAGCGTATCTTTCGCAGTCCCATCAGAGCCAGCAGTTCGCCACAATCGCAACTCTTTCGAAACTGTTCCACCACGCACATGCAATTGATTGTCACAATTTTTCATATTAACATCATTAGCATTCTGGGCACCATTAACCGCACAAGTATTTATTATACCTTGAGCAATCAACCACGCATCAACTCTTTTCACTCCTTGGTCAATAGTAATATCTCCATCAGCAATAATTATGATCTGACGGAAATCTGAATCATTATTTACAGCTCTATCAACATTCACAATATCACCAGAAATTCGAATATTTTTACCATAGATCACTCGAGTTTGTTTATCAGCCGAAATCGAACCAAGCTGTTTGTTCGCATCGCCATAAACTTCAACTTTTGTATTTGTATCTTCGAAATTCTTTTTTGGAAATTTTGAAGCAATGTTTGAAATTAATGAATCAATACTTGACTTCCCTTGGCCAAAACTACTTTTTGAAGAATAATCCTCAATTGCCAACTTTCGCGTACTTTGCGAAGATTCAGTTCTAAAATCTTTAATTTTCACACCCGAGAGCGCTTCATATTCGACCCAAGAACCAAGAACTCCTTGTTTAGTTGTAGATAAACTCGTTCGAATACCAGATTTTGAATAGACACCATTTCCCCAGAATTGAACTTTTGGTTTCTTAACCAGCTTAATACAAATTGGTGCACCGTGCCGCCAGTCTAAATTTTCTCGTTCTTGTTTAGCTTGCTCAGCCTGACTTTGGTTCGAATTCATCTTGTATGGCGAGATGGAAAGCGCAACACAATAACGGGTTCCCGCCTCGGCACCATCTTCAATTGAAGGTATAAAGTCGGCAACTCGAGTATCTTTATTAAATTTTCCAGTTCCTTCTTTGACAACACGACATTTTTCAATTCCTTGATAATCTTGATAATAAAAGTTTGAAGGTGAACAGGTATCACTATTCGTATTATCTCTCTTATTATTTTGAGTTACAAAACTTTCTTTATCTGAAGGAACGCGCCAAGTTGTAATTTTATATCTTATTGATGAAGTTTCAGTTCCGCCTCCTGGAATATTAATTTCTTCGCCATCATTAGGGTCGTTTGGTACTTTACCATTAACAGGAACATCTAAATCACCACCAGAGCAGTTTCGAATTTTGTCAATTTTAACACAAGGTGTTATTTCGAAATCATAAGGAACATAAACGCATGCATCATTAGTAGTTTTATTATACCTATTAGTATTATCAATATCTCCAGCAGCAACTCCATATGACATTTTTGAACATATTATCTTTCCAGCCATATCTCTGGTTACCCTAAAAATCTCTCTATCTGCGCCTATTGCATTAATCGTATCCCAAATATTACCTTGGTTAATTATTGTAGGCCTACTATCCCACGATTCTTTATTCCATCTAAAATTATAATTATTTACCGAATAATCGCCATGTCCATCATTTCTGAAAGTTTGATAATGACCACTGCCGCTAACATTGCTTTTGTTAAAATCTTTACCTGTAACTTTGTGCCTAAAAGAAACCCATTGGCCAACTTTAGCAGTTTGAGGATTATAGCGACCATTACTCTTAAATCTTGAATCATCTGAATTAATTCTCTGGCTAGAATTTAAAACTGCAGCTTTAGTATTTCCTTCAACATTAAACTTAACTGGAGCTTTGATTCTTATGGTAACTTTATGAGGATAGCAATACCCTGGCCATTGATTGAAAACATCATCATCCCAACCATGATTCCCTTCTTTATATCCATTCCAACACTGCCACACTTTAAAATGTATATAATCTCCGTCTGAAAGTTTATCTATTTCAGATTCTTTAACGGTGATTTTAGTGGGTGGAGCAATACGACCATATTCTTTAGCTTTCAAATTAAAATTATAAGCAGTTCCTTGGCCTCTACTACCAAAAGTAACAGAACCATTTGTTTCAAGTTTATCAGCATCTAGTTCTTTCATAATCCTAATATTTGTAGCTGAAGCTTGAGCTGGACTATGACATGCAATTGCGGCGATATTAAGATAGAAGCTTCTATTCTCTTTACTTATTTGAAATTCATGCTTTTCATAAACAGAACTAATAAGTTCCTTACCTTCAGGATCAGCAGATATCCAGTTTCCTGTTAATGATCTAATACCAGGCGGGTATGGGCTAAAATCTTCTTTAGTCCCATCATAGTTCCTTTCTTTAATCCATGTGTTATTCGAATTACAAGAATCTATAAGCCTCTTAGCAACATTTTCTGGGATTTCATCAGATGCAGCGTTTGTATTCTTTTGAAAAAATACAGAATTAAATACAAAAGAAAACAAAACAGCAAAAAATAAAATATTAAGCTTTTTCATTTAGAATAAATCTCCAGCATCTTTATATTCTAAGCTTGCAGGCTTAATATATTCAATATAGCTAACACCATTAATTTTTAAACTTGGGTTCTGGCCCTTATTAATCATTTCTTCAAGATTTTTAAATGTTTGTTCCTGATTTTCCGTTCCAATAAAAAGCCGCATCATTACGCAGTTAGAATCTTTTTCGTTTCCTGCTTTTTTCGAAATCTCATCCCCTAAGGCTTTTGCATTTTTAACATATTCTTCTTTTTTACCTTTAATATTATTATATTTATTAATAATATCATCCCCGCAAACCGAGCCAACAGGGTTTTTCATTGCAGCAATATCATTTTTATTTTTAATTACTTGCACTACGTTTAGCCCTGCACTCAAAACAGCAATAGCTAAAACTACGCCAAATAATATTTTATGTTTCATTATCTAAGTCCCTCCACCTTAAAAATATTTCCTAAAATAATTATAAACAAAAGCGTTTTAAAAATCAAGACCACACCGCAAAAACCTATCTTACAATATATATTTATTACATATTTAGCCAATCTTTGCCAATAGAAACTTCAACCTTTAATTTAACATTTAACTCTGGAGCTACATTCTCCATTTCTTGTTTTAAAATTTCTGCCACATTTTCAGCATTTTCAGCTGGAACTTCCACTAAAATTGAATCATGAATTTGTAAAATTTGGTCACCGAGCCCAGCTTTTACAATTTTTTCATCAACAGCCAACATCGCTCGCTTCATTAAGTCTGCCTCAGTGCCCTGAATCGGCATATTCTGAGCTGCTCGCTTTGCCATCTCGCGAATCATAAAATTACTAGATTTTATATCTGGCATTGGTCGCCTTCGCCCAAAAAATGTCTCTACAAAACCTTCATCCTGAGCTTTTTTTAATGTATTATCCATAAGCTCACGAATCGGTTTGTGTGCATTAAAATACTCTTCAATATATTTTTTCGCCTCATAAAAACCAACCCCAATCGTGCCAGAAAGATTGTGAGCTCCAACACCATAAAGAACACTAAAATTAATAATTTTCGCAACACGTCGTTGTTCTTTCGAAACTTCATCAATCGGAACACCAAAAACCTCGCTCGCAGTCTTTGCGTGAATATCTAAATCCTTTTCAAAAGTTTCAATCAAAGGCTTGTCGTTTGCTAAAACTGCCGCCAATCTCAATTCAAACTGCGAATAATCTGCTGAAACGAGTAGATTTCCCTTTTTCGCCACAAATCCCTCACGAATACGCCGCCCAAGTTCGGAACGAATCGGTATATTCTGCAAATTAGGATTACTTGAAGAAAGCCGCCCCGTTGTTGTTACATCTTGCGCAAAATTACTATGAATCCGATTTTTTTCATCTGCTAATTTTGGCAAAGCATCAACATAGGTACTTTTTAATTTTGAAAATTCACGGAATTGCTCAATTTTTTTAATAATTGGGCTATATTCTCGTAATTTATCAAGCTCTTTTTGCCCTGTTGAAAAGCCATTTTTTGATTTTTTGATACCTTTTGTCGGTAGGCCCAAATCTTCAAAAAGAACTTTCGAAAGTTGCAGTGGGCTAGCAACATTAAATTCTCGCCCAGCGATTTCAAAAATCTCCTTCTCAATCTTTGAAATTTCACCAGCAAATTCCACACTCATTTTAGCAAAAATCTCTGGGCAAATTTCAACACCAGCTTTTTCCATTTTAAATAGAACCAAACTCATTGGAAAATCTAATTTTTCAGCAATTTCACGAATTCTTGGCAAATCTTCAAGCTTTTTTTGTTGATGCTCAAAAATAATCCGCATTGCTGAAATTCGAACTCTCGAATCATCTTCATCTATTTTTTCGCCATAAATTCCACTCAAACTTTTATCGCGGATTAAAGCATTTAGCAAAAATTCCAATTGCTCAATATCATAAATTTTGCCCCAATCTTCAAAGTCAATGCCGGCATTAAAAATTTTATGAAATGTTTCTTTCGCATTAAAGAAAACTATTTTTACATTTTTGAAGAAATCAGCAAATTTTGAGAATTCCATAAAATTAAATTCTGCAATATTTTCAAAATTCGAAACTAAAATTTTTAATTTTTGAGTATCAAAATCAAAGAAAACCAAATCTTGCGGTTTTTCGAAAAACTTTTCAGAAGAAATTTCTGGCAAAATATTGATCTCAGAAGATTCTAGAACTTCTTCAAAAAGCCCAATTTGGTTTTCATTTTTTGTTTCAAAATCCTCTGAGCCAGTTTTCATCTCTTTTGGAATTTTTCGCACCAAAGAGTTAAATTCAAGCTTTCGAAGCATTTTCAAAACTTCTTCATAATTAAAATTACGAATATCCGCATCTTCAAAGTTAAGCTCAACTGGTGCATCAAGAAAAATTTCAGCAATTTTTTTACTCATAAACGCTGAATCTTTACCAGCTTCAAGTTTTTTTCGCCAAGCTGGTTTGATATTTTCAAGATTTTCATAAATTCCCTCAAGCGTAAAAAACTTTTGCAAAAGTTGCGTAGCGGTTTTTGGACCAATCCCTGGAACACCTGGAATATTGTCGCTAGAATCACCTTGAAGTGCTTTTAAATCTAAAAATTGAGATTGTTTTAATCCATATTTATTCTCAAAATATTCAAGATCAAATTCTTCGATATCCGAAAATCCGCGTTTCATTGCAAAAACTTTAGTATTTTCATCAATCAATTGCAACATATCAAGATCAGAAGTAATCAAATTTGCTTCAACTCCAAGCTTATTTGCCTGAACCGCTAAAGTCCCCAAAATATCATCAGCCTCATAACCATCAGTTTCAAAAAGAGGCCAACCTAAAGTCTTCAAAAAGTCCTTTAAAAGTGGAATCTGCTCGTAGAAATCATCTGGTGCTTTTTTTCGCCCAGCTTTATATTCAGGATAAATTGCACTTCTTTTTGCAGTTGAAGTTCCTTTTTTGTCCCAAGCCACAACCACATAATCTGGTTTTAATTTTCGAATAACTTCAAAAGCTAAACTGGCAAAACCATAAACACCGCCCGTTGGCGTTCCGTCTTCAAGACTCAAATTACCCATAGCGTAGTAACCCCTATAAAATACACTTTTCCCGTCAATAATTACTAACTTTTTCATTACATTCCATTATATCACGCTTGGGGATATTTTTCACTTTTTCAAAAACTAAAATAGGGCAATAAAACCCTATTTTTCATTATGTAAAAATTCTGAGATTTTTATTGCCGCTTGAGCACCGGTTGCTGCAGCTACCACAATCTGTTTTTGTGCATTTTCAATTATATCACCAGAAGCATAAACTCTTGGAATATTTGTTTCGAAATTGTTATTTACAACAATCTCACCATAGTTATTAACTTCAACACCAGATTTTTTTGCAAAACCAGAATTCGGAATCAATCCAATAAATTCAAAAATTGCCGCAACTTTAATTTCAAAAGTTTTTTCACCTTCTTCAGTTTGCTGTTTTATGCGAGCACCAATAATTTTTTCACCAAAATCAGTCTTTTCGAAAATAAATTCCTCAATTTCAGTTTTTAAAAATAACTCAATTTTGCCAGATTTAACTGCTTCAAAAAGTCGCTCTTGCAACACCGCTTGCGCCGAAATTTCGCCCCGAACTAAAAGCTTAACTTTTGAAAATCGGCTTAAAAACAGAGCTTCGGTTACCGCAGAATTACCGCCACCAACTGCAATCAAATCTTTTCCAGCATAAAATGGACCGTCACAAGTTGCACAAGTGTGAACGCCTCGCCCAAAAAATTCTTCTTCTCGCGGTAGACCAAGCATTCTATATGAATTTCCCGTTGCAATCAAAACTGTTTTTGAATCAAATTTTTCGCCATCAATATCTAATCGCACGAAATTACCAAGATTTTCAAAACCTAAAACTTCACCATAATCAAATTTTGCACCAAATTTTTCAGCCTGAATTCGCATTTTTTTTGAAAGCTCAAGCCCAGAAATTCCTTCATCAAAACCTGGATAGTTTTCAATTAAATCTGAAGTTGTCGCAATTCCGCCAAAAGCTACTTTTTCGAAAACTCGCACGCTCAAGCCATCTCGTGCAGCGTAAATTGCCGCACTCAACGCGGATGGCCCTGAACCAACAATAACCAAATCAATCATTTTAGTTTTCCTCAAGACTTGGTTGTGGAATTTCTTGAAATTCAGGAATTAACATTACAATAAATTTCAAAGGTGTATTTGGACCAATAGTTTTTGAAGAATCTTCCTGATTAACCGAGCCCTGAGCACCATAAGCCTTATCCGCAGGAATAGATAATTCACGAATTCCGCCAACTTTCATTCCTTTTAGACCTTCACTCCAGCCTTCAATTAAGCCCCATTTTTTACCCTCTTTGCGAAAGACTACTGGCGATTTTAATCTACCATTTTCAAAGCTTCCGTCAAAAACTGTACCATCGGGTTTCCATCCAATATAATAAGCCTGGAATTTCGTTGTTGAATCTGTGAATTCTTCACCATCACCCTCTTTTAAATCTTTTTTTGTAAGCTCTTTTACACTTGCAGCGTTAAATGCCACTGGAGCTTTTTCATATTCCTTAAAACTGTCGTAATATTTGGCCGAAAGTTCTTTCGCCTGCTCTTCAACCTTTTTTCTGTAATCTTGGTATTTTTTCAAAACTTGCGATTGTTTTTTTTGTGCTTCTGAATTACTCTCAGTTTGTAAGAATGAAGAAACATAAAGTGCCACAGTTGAAACAACCGTTAAAATTAAAATCACCCAAATTGAATATCTCTGCCAAGCTGGTGTACCAGTTTGTAATGAATTTTTCTTTGTTGCCATCTTTTCTCCTAAATTATCTTTCCGCCATTTTTTATGGCTTTTTCTTCAATTTTTTGCATAATTTTTCGAATCTCTTCACCGTTCAGAGTTTTTTCGAAAGGCATAATCCTAAATCGAATTGAAATATTTTTTGAGCCATCACAATTATTAAAAATATCAATCGGTAAAGTTTCAATATTAATTTTGCTAAATTCATCAGAAATATTCTCAAAAATACTAAAAATTTCAGCAAATTTACGATTTTCTTCAACATTAATCGAAATATCGCGCTCAACAGATTGGAACTTCGAAAAATCCCTAATTTTCACATTCGAATTTTCAATATTTTCAAGTAAAATTTGCAAATCAAGCTCAAATCCAGCAGTTGATTCTGACAGTTTTAGCGCTTTTTGAACTGATTTTCTAAACTCACCAATCACACCTAAAATCGTCATTTTGCCATTTTTAGAAATTTGCATTAAGGCCGAACGTTTTGGTTCAAATTCAGTTGAAAGTGGTAATTTTTCAGTTTCAAATTTCACAAATTCTACATTTAAACCAAGCTTTTTAAATAGAAATTCTGCATAATTCTTTGCTTCATGAAATGCATTTTCACCCTTATTTTTTGCATAAACGAACGCCAATTTCTTCTGTTCAACTGGCACATTCTCGTCATTCAAACCGAGTGATTTTTCAGTGATTTTATTCATTTCGAAAATTGCAAATTCACCAAAACCTGCACGAATATTCTGACTAATTTTAGAAAGCAAACTTGGCATTAAAGTTTGGCGATAATATTGTAAATCTGGCGAAATTGAATTGATAATCTTATAAGAATTTTGTGGATCTTGGCCAACCTTTTCAAGCAAATCACCATGAATAAAACTATAAGTCAAAACTTCATTTGCACCGCTTGCCGCTAAAATATCACGAATTTCAGATTGGAGCAAGTCGATTTTTGCTTTTTTTACCGCTTTAAAAGTTCGACTTGGTAGTTGCAATTTAATATTATCATAGCCATTTAATCGCCCAACTTCTTCAATTAAATCCTCCTCAATATGTAGATCGTTTCGCCAAAATGGAATCATAAAAGTTTCAGGATTTTCATTTTTTGCTAAAATTCCAACATTTTCTAGAGTTTGCTGAATTTCTTCATTCGAAAAATCTGTTCCCAAAACTTGGTTAATTTTATCTTTCGAAACTGAAATTTCAGTTTTATTGTAATAAAAATCACTGTTTGAATCTACAACCTCACTCAAAGATTTTCCACCAAGCTCCAAAATTCGCACGCCAAATAAATCAAGAACTTTTCGCGATATCATTTCTGGCACACCTTTTGTGAAGCGAGTAATCGCCTCCGAGAAAATTCCATGACGCATTTGTGTATTTCGCAAATTATAAAGATTAAATGTAGCACTTTCAACCAAAATTCGTGTTGTATTTTCATCAATTGCGGTCAAAGCTCCACCCATTGCGCCAGCAAGTGCCACGGCCGTTTCAGCGTTTTCGCCAATTGCAATCACGATGTCTTGGCTACTCATTTTGATTTTTTTGCCGTCTAAAAGCTCTAATTCTTCATTTTCGAAAGCTTTTCGAACGGTAATTTTGATGTTTTCACTACCGTTAATTTTTGCCAATTTATCAAAATCAAAAGTGTGGAGCGGCTGCCCAGTTTCAAGCATAAGTTCATTTGCTAAATCAGTTATCGAATCAATCGGCCGCATTCCAGAACGCAAAAGATAAGTTTTTGCAATTGTTAAGTTTGGATTTTTTAAAATTTCAGAGATATCAAAAACTGCCGCTGTGTAACGTTCACAAATTTCAGGATCTGAAATTTCAATTTCAACCATTTTATTGCTTTTAGCTTTAAAACTCAAACCTCTTATAAAATCTGGCTCAACAAATTTTTGTCCCAAGATTCCTGCAACTTCACGAGCAAAGCCAACAATTCCAAAACAATCTGGGCGATGAGTCAAGCTTTTATTTTCAACTTCGAGCAGAAAATCATTTAATTCAAATTTCTCCGCAAAAGAATCACCTGCCTGAACACCGTTTTCGAAAACCTCTGGTGAAATTTCAAGAATACCATCATGTTCTTCGCCTAGACCAAGCTCGCGAAGACTTGCAATCATTCCGTTGCTCATATAGCCCATTAGTTTTCGTGCACCAAGTTTAAAGTTATCACCACCAAAAGTTTCTGGCACAATTGACTCCGGCGGAAGCCAAGCCACAAAAATTCCAGCTCGCACATTTGGCGCACCACAAACCACCTGAATAAACCCGTCTTCATCGCGAGCAATATTTTTTCTTATACCACCGTCATCAATCTTGCATAGATTTAAATGATCAGAATTTTCAACTTTCTGGGCAGAAATAACCTTGGCAATAATCACATCTTTATATTTTTCGCCCAAATTTTCAATACTTTCAATTTCAACCAGCCTTGCACCAATCAATTTCGAAAGCTCACCAATATCTGGCAAATCTGGAACAAATTTTTTAAGCCAATTTACTGAAATTATCATTTATCACTCCTTAAAATTTCTTCTAAAACTACAGGTTGATTTTCTTCAAAAAAATGTCGACCCGACCCTTCTACTATTTTATAATTAATATTTTTCAATTTTGATTTTATTTTTTCGATCGACATAAGTACTTCTTTAACTTCATCTTCAGCTTCTAGTAAAATTATATCTTCCAAGACTCTTTCATAAATATTCTCACTAAGATTAAAATCGAAGAATGATTCATCAAATTCATATTTATCTATATCGTTATCAAAAGTCCCAATCCATGGTGAAAGTAAGACTAGTTTTCTAACCCGAATATTATTTTCGCTCAAATATCTAAGTAAAAATCCACCCCCACAAGACCAGCCAACCAAAATAGTCTCTTCATCCAATTCAAATCTTTCAAGTTCCTTTTTCCAAATTTCATAATTTGGTGCGTAGGAATTGGGCATTTCAATAGCAATAGGATGAATTTCTCTAACCATCAGTTGCTTAGACAACCAAGGAATAAAAACCTCATTACTTGGCGAAGGCCTATCTAGCTGTTTCCAATCTTCAAATTTTGTCCATCCATGAATAATAATAGCCTTCTTCACCTAAAACTCCTTTAGAAATTCTAACTTTGCACTTTCGAAATAACGAATATCCGAAATTCCATATTTAAGCATTACGAGACGCTCAATTCCACCACCCCAGGCAAAACCACGATATTTTTTACTATCAATTCCAGCAGCTTCCAAAACATTTGGGTGAATCATTCCACAACCAAGCATTTCAAGCCATTCACCTTTTTTACCACCAAGTGCCTCAGGTTTCTCAATCAAAAACTCAAGGCTCGGCTCAGTAAACGGAAAATAGCCCGGCTGCGTGCGAATTTCTAGTTTTTGGCCATAGTATTCTTCGAAAAAGGCGTGAAGCGTGCCAAGCATTTGTGCTAAGTTCGCAGTTTCGCTCACAAAAACGCCCTCACATTGATAAAAAGTATGTTCATGAGTAGCATCTAAGTCTTCATTGCGAAAAACTCGCCCATAAGAAACATGCGCAATTTGGCCCTCTTCTTCAAGTTGCTTTTTACCATGTTTCAAAACACGGTTCTGCATTGTTGAGGTATGAGCTGGCGGAATAAAGTTTTCCTCCGTTCGAAAAGTATCGTAGCCATCTCGTGCTGGATGATTTTCAGGAAAGTTTAACGCACCAAACATATTCCAGTCGTTATCGATCTGGCGAGATTCTACCGCTTCAAAGCCCATTCGTGTATAAATGTCCACCACTTTTTCAAGCTCTTTTTGGAGTGGATGCTTCGAACCATTTTTCGCACTCAAAAGTTGCGGTTTTTTAGAAACTTTATCGCGAGAGCTTTCTGCAAAAGGCGCGGTAATATCAATCTCTTCAACTTCAGCATTCTCTTTTTCTTCAAGTTTTTTTGAAACTTCAGCCTGAATTTCATTTTTTAAATCATTCACTTTCGCGCCAAATTCACCTTTTTGCTCATTCGGCAGAGTTGGAATAATTTTATAAAGTTCTTTAATTTTTGGTGATTTCAAAATATCGCTCGGGTTTTCGAGTTCCTGAAGTTCCGCCAAAAGTTCATTTCTAATCTGTTGAATTTGTTCCATAATTATCTTTAATTATACCATAACAGTATCTTTTTGTCGATTTTTTAAAAAAATTAAACTCGCTGTGATGCCACCCAAATATAAAGCCCAAGTGCCACTAAAATTGCCACAAAAACTAAAAGCCATATAAAAGCTAGTCCTGTGGTTTCTTTTGTCCCTTCAAGATACGCACTATCTTCAGGCTGAACGATTTCGCCTTTGCTATTTGGCGTTTCACCCCCCTCTTTGAGCGAGTTTTTAATCTGTTTTTCACGAAGTTCTGCTGCAATCTTTTCTTGCAATTCAGTTCGATTATCATCTTGTTTTACATATAAAGCCATAACTATATTGTATCAGATTTTGACATTTTCGAAAAGTTTATGATAAAATATAAACATAAGTTAAAATAAGGAGGGAAGATGGCAACAAAAAAAGCCAATTTAAAGAAATCTTCAAAGACTGCTCGCAAAAAAGCAACTGAAGAAGTTTTGAAAGTTGAAAAAACGGTTAAAGCTATCGTTAAGAATGATAAGAAAACTGATACTATCTTTCTTGAGGAAATTTCAAAACCAAGTTTTATTTCAGCAGTAGCGCTTGAATTTATTGGAACATTTCTACTCGCGGCTGGCATTATTATTAGTCAAGGTCAACCAATCGGTGTAATGTTTATTCTTATGTCAATTGTTTTGATTGCTGGAGGAATTAGTGGAGCTCACGTTAACCCATTAATTACAATCGGCGCTTGGGCAACTCGCAGGATTAACACAATTAAAGCTATTTTTTATATTATTGCTCAAGTTTTAGGTGCGATGGTTGCTTTTATGCTTTTAAATGCCTTTGTCAGCACACAAGATACTCTACAATCATATGGTCAAAAACCGACTTTATTTACTGCAAACCCTATTCCAAAAGATAAGGAAATGCTAGCACTTGCTGCTGAATTTATTGGCTCATTTATTTTTGCATTCTCTGTTGCAACTACAACTTCAGATAAGAAGAATGGAAATATGGCAAAAGCACTTGGTGTTGGTGGTGGCCTATACTTGGCAGTTTTAATTGCAGGATCTCTCGCAACATTAATCGGATCTTCAGCAATAGTTAACCCAGCAGTAGCATTCTCACTTCAAGCATTCACTGTAAAAAACCAAAATATCCCTTATGCAATTGCAACCTATATCGGTGCGGCATTAATTGGTGGAATCCTTGGTTTCGTGTTAAGCCATCTAATTCAAAAATCAACCGAAGAAGAAAAATAATTACCAACAATAAAAAGAGCAGCTTTCGAAAGTTGCTCTTTTAAATTAATTTTATTCACGAGGCTTATCAAGTATTTGCGGCTCAACTCCAGCTTTATTATCTTCTCCCGAAATTTTCACTACATCTTTATCAATTTTACCGAGCTCCTTATGAGCATTATTAAAATGATTAACAGTAGTGCCCAATGATTTCCCAAGACGTTGCATTAGATCTTCGTATTTCGAAATATGCACGCCCAGTTGGCCAACTCGCTTTTGAATCTCTCTGCTCTGCTCTTCAATTTTTAATGATTTCAAACCCTGCAAAACAGTTTGAAGATACGCCATAAAACTAGTTGGGCTAACCACAATCACCCGCTTATCACGAAACGCATATTCGATCAAATCTCGCTCTGAGCCCTGAGAACCTACAACTCCAGTTAAAGTATCATAATACAAACTCTCGCTAGGAATAAACATAAAAGCAAAATCCATGGTGTTTTCATTCGGGCGAATATATTTCGAAGTTTCATCAATCCGCATTTTTAAATCATCGCGAACTCTTTTCGCCAAAATCTTTCGCTCTTCGCCTTCAGATTCAACCATCCGATTATAATTTTCGAGGCTAAATTTTGAATCTACTGGCAAAATCTTATTTTTATCAAGAAAAATAGCTGCATCAACAATTTCACCATTTTTAAATTTATATTGAATTTCAAAAGCATTCGGCGGCAAAACGTTTTCAAGAACTTGTTCAAGATAAAACTCTCCTAGAACGCCACGCTGTTTTGGATTTTGTAAGGCATTTTGAAGTGTTTTTAGCTCATCCGCAACATTCACAACGCGGTTATTTGTTTCATCAAGCTTTGTAAGCCTTTTCGAAACCTCTTCAACAATTTTTGAACTCTCAGAAATCTGTTTGGCCATTGAATTTTGAATTTGAAAATTATTTCTCTCAAGCTTTTCTGAAACTTTCTCGTTAAAATTGATTAGGTTAGCATCAATATTTTCACGCATTCTGTTTAAGCTTTTATTCAGCTCAATTACATCCATTTTTAGCAAATTTACACTTTGGTCTTCATTTTTTGAAGCTACAATTTTTGAGATTCGAAAAGATTGAAAAATTAAAACCGATGCTAAAATTATAATAATGATTATTAGTCCAATTTCCATTTACTCCCTCCTTTTAAAACATAAAATACCTAATAAAAAATACGCGAACGATAATAACAATAACTATATTAAATTATAGCATGTTTCAACAAAAATAAAAGGCGCATTTAACGCCTTTTTAAGTTTGAATTTAGTGAATCGCCACAAGAGTCATATTCATATTTTGAGAATTTGCTGTCCAGCTGATAATTTCGTTTACTGTTCGGCCAAGCACACTTTTTCCCAGAGGACTCTCGGCAGAAATCTTACCAATAAGCGGATTCGCTTCTAAACTCTCAACAATTCGAAATTTCATAATTCGCCCAGTTGCACGATCGAAAAGTTCCACAAATGAACCAATAGAAACCTTCGAACTAATTTTCCTACTCATAGGTAGAATTTTTGAATTATGAATTTGAAAATTCTTTTCATTAATTTCACTTCGGATTGCATCAATTCGTGCAAAAATATCATTTTGCCTTAGTAAATCCTCTTTAACATCACCATCACGAAGCTCCATCTCGAGCATTTTTTGTTCATGCTCAAGCTTTGTAATTTTCTTTTTTAATTCTTTAAATCCTTGTTTGCTCAAATAAATTTTAGTGGTATTTTTCATGATTCCTCCTTTTGTAGCAATGCTACGTTATTATTATATCGAATCATTCTTAAAAAACGCTTAAATTTATTATTTTGTATTTTTATGATATAATCTAATTATATGAATAGACAAATTCTAAAACTTAAAAACCAAAAAAAGAGTGATCCTGTAAAAATTATTGCATTAGTAGGATTGGCCGGAAGTGGCAAAAGTACTGCTACAAATTATCTAAAACAAAAAGGTTATCCGAGCGTTTATTTTGGTGGAGTTGTAATGAAAGCGCTAAAAGACGAAAATCTCGAAATTACACCAGCGAATGAAAAAATGATGCGCACAAAACTACGTGAAGATTTTGGCAAAGATATAATTGTAAATAAAATTGTTGAGCAAATTCAAAATCTCATTAAGTCTGGCCAAAAACGCATTATCGCTGATGGTCTTTACACTTGGACTGAATATAAAATTCTCAAAAAACACTTTCCAACTGAACTAAAAGTTATAGCATTAGTTCCACCAAAAAATCTTCGTCACAAGCGAATTTCCTCTCGCCCCGAACGAGCAATGACTTTAGCCGAAATTAACGACCGTGACTTTAATGAAATTGAAGTTCTTGAAAAAGGTGGTCCAATCGCAATTGCTGATTATTTCATCGTAAATAAAAATTCAAATCTTCGAACTCGCCTTAAAATTGATAAAATTCTTAAAGAAATTAACTTTTAAAAAACTCGAGATTTATTTACTCGAGTTTTATTATTCTAATTTACATTTTTTCTGGAATTTCAATCCCCAACAGATCTAAGCCATTCTCGAAAGTTTTCGAAACTTTTTTAAGAAGAGTTAATCGTGCAGATTTTTCAATTTCTGGAGCATCAGAAACTCGTGTTTTTTCGTAATATCGGTTCATTTCGCGCGCTAAATCATAAAGATATTTCGAAATTTTATGTGGTTCCAAATCTCGAACCGCCATTTTAATTGTTTCAGGAAAGGCCAAAAGTTGTAAAATAATATTTTTTTCAGCCTCAAAATCATATTCTTCGAAATCAACAAGCTCAAAATTTTGCTCTTTTCTTAAAATATTATTCACACGAACCGCTGAATATTGAACATATGGTCCAGAAAACCCAGTTAGTGCAAAAATATTTTCCCAGTCAAAAAGAATATTAGTTCGCCTATCTGCTGTAAAATCTGAGAATTTAATCGCACCGAGTGCAATTTTTTTCACATCTTCTTCACTCACATCTCGGCCAGCAACAATTTCACGGGCACGCTCTTCAGCTTTATCAAGTAGCTCTTCCATCAGAACTACGCCTTTTCTTGAAGACATTTTCTCACGAGTCCCATCTTCATTAAGCTGATCAATCACACCGAACCAAAGATGATATAGATCAGTTTTAATACCAAGTTTTTTCGCCATTGCAAAAATTTGCGAAAAATAGAACTGTTGTTCTGCTCCAACCGAATAAATAACTCTATCGGGAGCGAATTCTTCTTCACGGAATAGAATTGTGGCAAGGTCGTTTGTGGCATAAAGTGCTGCACCATTACTCTTCTGCACTAAAAGTGGCACATCAAAACCATATTCTTCCAGAGGAACAATTACCGAACCGTCTTCATTTTGAACCGCAACACCGCTTTCAATTAATTTTTGAACTGCCGCTTTTCCTTTTGGCGCAAAAAATGCTTCACCATATTCATAATCTGTTGAAATTTTTAATCGCGCCATTACATCATGAATATGTTTGAGGCTAATTTCTTTAAATTTATTCGAATAATTTAAAGCCTCTTCATCACCATTCTCAAGCTTTAGAAGCCACTCTTCAGCCTTTTTCTCAATTTCACCACCTTCACCCTGCTCTTTCATTGCGGCTTTAGTTTTAATATAAACATCACCAAGCTCATAAACTCCACGCTTAGCCAGCCTTTCTTCATTTGAAAACATTTCGAATCCAACAACCCAAATTCCAAAAGGTGTACCATAATCACCTAAATGATTGTCCGTAACAACTTTCCATCCAGAGAATTCAAGTAATTTTTTGGCCGCCCAACCTTGGTTTCCAGGTCGCAAGTGCCCAACACTGTAAGGCTTGGCCATATTTGGACTTGGCCCATCAATTAGAGCAAGCTTTCCTTCACCTTCATTATTTGAACCGAATCTATCGCTAAATTCCTGACTCAATATTTTTTCAAGTTTTTTTGCTGAAACTCGCAAATTCAAAAAACCTGGCCCAGCAATTTCAACATTTTCAAAAATTTCGTTTTTCGAAAGTTCACCTGCTAGCTCTTCAGCAATTTCGCGTGGATTTTTCGAAAGTTTTCCTGCAAGCTGCATTGCAATATTCGTTGCAAAATCGCCAAACTCTGGCCGTGGCCGCGTTAAAGAAACCTCGGTTTTAATATTAAATTTTTCTTCAATTAATTGGTTAATTATTTCTGCAACTTTATTCATATAGTATATATTAACACTTTTTATAAAAAAATAAAATATGTTATAATAGAACATATATGGATAACAGTAAAAAACTAAATGGATTAACCGCCGCAGAAGTTCGAAAAAGAATCTCACAAGGCTTGGTGAATGATTTTAAAATTGATAACAATAACAGTTTTTGGGAAATTGTTAAAAGAAATATTTTCACACTTTTTAACTTTTTAAATTTTGCAATTGCAGTACTTTTAGCATTAGTTGGCGCTTGGAGTAATTTGATTTTCTTCGTTGTGATTATATTCAATGCAATCTCTGGAATTGCCACAGAAATTCGCGCTAAAAAAATGATTGATAAGCTTAATCTTTTGAGTAAAGAAAAAATCACTGTGATCCGCTCTTCTCGCGAGCAAAAAATTATGCCAGAAGAAATTGTAATAAACGATATTCTTAAACTTTCTGCTGGCGAGCAAGTTCCATCTGATGCGGTTGTCTTGAAAGGTGTTTCTGAGGCTAATGAAGCCATGCTCACTGGTGAAAGCGATCTCGTTCTAAAAGAAAAAGGAGCAGTTTTGCTTTCAGGTAGTTTTTTGGCGAGTGGTTATGTTTTAGCGGAAGTTGTACATGTCGGTGCTGATAATTACGTCTCAAAATTGATGGTTGAAGCCAAAACGCACAAGCCAATTAATTCAAGAATTCTTAGCTCCCTCGATAAAATTGCAGGATTTACTAGTAAAATTATTATCCCGTTTGGTTTAGCTTTATTTTTCGAAGCACTCTTAATCAAAGCTCTTCCTGCTAAAACCGCTGTAATTTACACATCAACCCCACTTCTTGGAATGTTGCCAAAAGGAATCGCCCTTCTCACAATTACCTCTCTTTTAACGGCGGTTATTAAACTTGGACTTCGAAAAGTTCTTGTTCAAGAAATGTATTCTGTTGAAACACTCGCTCGTGTCGACACTCTCTGCCTTGATAAAACCGGTACAATCACTGAAGGAAAAATGAAAGTTGAAGCAATTCATAATCTTTCGAAAAAGTTTTCTGAAGCTGAGATTAATGATTTTCTTGCAACTTATATGAATTTTAGCGAAGACAATAACCCAACCGCACAAGCAATTCGCAAATATTTTTCAAAGAATAAAACTACTTTAGAAGCAACAAATATAATTCCTTTTTCAAGTGACCGAAAATGGGGCTCAATGGAAATTGAAGGAATTGGAACACTTTTTCTGGGCGCACCTGAAATGATTTTTGGCGAAACCCTAAAACAAGCAAACGAAGCGCTTTCTCGTGGCTCACGTGTTTTAGCTTTGGCTTTTTCGAAAGAAAAAATCGATAATAAAAACATCAAAATACCTGCAAAAATATCAAAGCTTGCTTTAATAGAAATCACCGACCCAATTCGCGAAGGAGCACGCGAGACACTCGAATACCTACGCTCGCAAAAAATTGATCTCAAAATTATCTCTGGCGATAACCCAATAACAGTTTCAAATATCGCAAGAAAAGCTGGTTTTGATAATTTCGAAAGTTATATTGATTGCTCGAAAGTAAAAGATTCCGAGCTCAAAAAAATCGCTGTAAAAACTGCAATTTTTGGTCGAGTCTCACCGCACCAAAAAAAGTTAATCGTCCAAACTCTTAAAAAAGCTGGGCGTACAACTGCAATGACTGGTGATGGCGTGAATGATATTTTAGCCCTACGCGAGGCAGATTGCTCAATTGTAATGGCTGAGGGCGATCCCGCAACAAGACAAATCGCAAACCTCGTCTTACTCAATTCCGATTTTAATGATCTACCAGAAATTCTTTTTGAAGGGCGCCGAGTCGTAAATAATATTGCTCGAATTGCACCAATTTTCTTGATTAAAACAATCTATTCGTTCATTTTGGCGATTATTTGTATTTTAAGCGCTTTACTATTTGATAAAAATCTTCTCTTAATTTTCCCGTTCATTCCAATTCAAGTTACATTGATTGACCAGTTTGTTGAAGGCTTCCCACCTTTTGTTCTCACTTTCGAAAAAAATATTCAACCTGTTGAAAAAGATTTTATTAAAAAATCACTCCTAATGGCCTTACCTAGTGCGTTAATGGTGGTATTCTCGGTTATTTTCGTACGAATTTGGGGCTCGCTTAACGGCTGGATTCCTCAAGAAGTTTCGACAGTCTCGTATTATTTACTTGGTTCGATCGGAATGCTCTCAGTAATTCGCGCTTGCCTACCACTTAATTTCTGGAGAATCCTTCTTATTATTTGGTCAATCAGTGCGTTTATAGTAACCGCGATTCTCTTTAGGCCACTGATTGAAATCGGTGTGCTTTCAGGGCGCGCTTTCGAACTTTACGCAATACTAATGATAATTTTTGCCGTAATTTTTATTATAATTGAATGGTTGAAAAAACATTCGAAAAGTGATACAATTAAAGCATAAACTGAATAAAAGGAGTATCTGAAAAATGACAATAGACCAACAGTTTGTTGAATATATCGTTAAGAATTTAGTTGAAAATCCAGAAGATGTAAAAGTTGAACGTACAATTGACGAAAAAGGTGTTTTATTGACTTTGATCGTGAATAAAGAAGACTTGGGCCGAATTATTGGTCGCCGTGGAGCAACTGCACAAAGCCTTCGTGCGCTTCTTCGAGCTCTAGCACTAAAAAATAACGCTCATTATAATCTAAAAATTAGCGATAGTGAAGAAAAAACTGAAGCTGTGGAAAATTCAACAGATGCACCTGTGGAAAACACAAACACTTTCGCAGAACAAACTCGAAAAGAGCTTGCAGAATTAGACGATATTGCGTTATAATATAAGTAGTTCAGTTCGAAATCTATTGTGGAGTTTTAGATTTCGAAAGAACTGCGGAAAAACAAAAAAGTCAAAGCTCTATGTGAGAAAACTAAGGAAAGTTTGAGAGCTTATACTTGTTAAAAATCTAGCCATAATATCTTGGCTGGATTTTTAGTTTGTCTATTTTGCAAAAAAATCTAAAAAATGGTAAAATAAATTAATATGAAAATTCAAGTGATCACTCTCTTCCCTGAAATGTTCGAACCAGTTTTAAATAATGCAATGATGTGGAAGGCACAAAATCAAAACGTAGTTTCTTTCGAAATTATTAATTTACGTGATTTTGGTGTTGGAATACGCAAGCAAGTTGACGACATTCCCTATGGTGGAGGAGATGGAATGCTCTTAAAACCAGAGCCTCTTTTCGAAGCAGTTGAGTTTGCAAAAAAAAATTCACCGAATGCAAAAATTATTGCAATGACTCCAAGTGAGAATATCTGGGATCAAGAAAAAGCCCAAGAAAAAGCTAATTCTGGCGAAGATTTAATTATTTTATGCGGACGATATGAAGGATTTGATTCACGAATTTTCGAAATTGTTGACGAAAAAATAAGTATTGGTAAATTTATTTTAACTGGTGGCGAAATTCCCGCAATGGCAATAATCGATAGCATAGTCCGCCTAATTCCCGGCGTACTTGGTGGCGAAAAATCAGCTGAAATTGAAAGTTATTCAGATGGTGATAATCTGGAATTTCCACAATTTACAAGACCAGCAGATTTCCGCGGAATGAAAGTTCCAGAAGTTTTGTTGAGCGGACATCACGCTAAAATCGAAGAATGGCGAAAAAAATATTCAAAATAGATTTTTTTGCTTGATTTTTCGAAATATATGCGTTATAATAGTTGTATATTTCGAGTTAATCTCGGGGTGTGGCGCAGTTGGCTAGCGCGCGCGGTTTGGGACCGTGAGGTCGAAGGTTCGAGTCCTTTCACCCCGACCAATACAAGATTGTTGCAGACATAACTTTGACGAGTTGTGTCTTTTTTATTATAAAATAATATTGACTTTCTAAAAAACTTATGCTATAATTTATCTATATTATTAAATTAAAAACAAAAAGGAAAAAATAAATGTCAAAAATCGTTGTTGCACTTGGTGGCAATGCTTTACAAAAAAATGGTGAATTGACCGCACAGATTCAAGAAGAAGTTGCAAAAGAAACAGTTCAAAAGCTTACACCTCTCATTAAAGATGGCCACGAGTTAGTGATTGTTCACGGAAATGGCCCACAAGTTGGAAATCTAGTCCTTCATGAAGAAGCCGGAAATTCACCTTCAACACCTGCAATGCCCCTTCATGTTAGCGTGGGAATGACGCAGGGAATGATTGGTTATTGGATCCAGAAAGCCTTAAAAGAAGAACTTTCGAAAAATGGAATTTCGAAAAATGCTACAACCATTATTACTCAAGTTGAAGTTTCGAAAGACGACCAAGCTTTTAAAAACCCAACAAAGCCAATTGGTCCATTCTATTCCGAAGAAGAAGCTCAAAAGGTTGCAGCCGAAAAAGGCTATGTTGTTAAAGAAGATTCTGGGCGCGGATGGCGGCGAGTTGTTCCTTCACCAAAACCAATCCATATTCTTGAAAGTGATGCGATTATTGACTTTATGAAAACTGGTGCAATTGTTATAGCGGCCGGTGGCGGTGGAATTCCAGTAGTTTCAAATGGAAAAAATTCTTTCGAAGGAGTTGATGCCGTGATCGATAAAGACTTCGCCGCAGAGCTTTTAGCTGAAAAAATTAACGCCGACACACTGTTAATTTTAACCGGTGTTGATAACGCGATGATTAATTATAGAAAAGAAGATCAACAAGCTTTGGGTGTAATTTCACCAGAAGAAGCAGAGAAATATATTAGCGAAGACCAATTTGGCGCAGGTTCAATGTTGCCAAAGGTCCAAGCTTCACTAAAATTCGCAAAAACTGGAGGAAAAGCAGTTATTACGAGCCTCGAAAATGCTCAGGACGCAATTTCGAAAAATCTTGGAACAGTGATTACACAATAAAACCTAAAATTAGCCTTTCGAAAGATCGGCTAATTTTATTTGATTAATATAAATAAAGATAAGCGCTCCCTTATTTGAAACGCTTATCTTATTTATTTTATAAAATTAGATTGTTCGAACGCGAATTGTATCGGTTCCACCAACCAATCCAGGTTGACGGCCAGAAACAATAACAACTGTTGCTTTCTCTTTATTACCGAATGTTCCATTAGCTTTTAGTTCTTTTGCGAGTTCAAGACCAGCAAATTCGCCATCTGGGCGAATGAAGCTTCGGGTTGCATAATTCAAACCAAGTTGTTGAGCAACACGATTTGAGCTTGTTACAGCATAAATTGGAAGCGCTGGGCGGTTTGCAGCAGCAGTTGCAGCAGTTTGTCCAGATTTAGTTTCAACAATTAAAGCATCTGCGTTAATTTGTTCAGCAAGTTCAACCGCAGCAAGAGAAATTGCATTTAAAGCTTCATCTTCGCCGCGCTCAACAATATCATCAATTGGTGAAACTGCTGCGTGTTCTTGAGTATACATGATAACATCACGCATCGCTTTTACAGTTTCTTCTGGGTATTTACCAGTTGCAGACTCATCTGAAAGCATTACAACATCAGCACCTTGAATTACAGCGTTAGCAACGTCAGAAACTTCTGCACGAGAAGGTTGTGGATTATCAACCATTGAACCCATTGTTTGAGTTGCAACAATTGAAATTTTTCCATGTTTTCGACAAAGAGCAACAGCTTTTCGTTGGATAATTGGCACAACTTCTGGAGCAACTTCATAAGCCATGTCACCACGAGCGATCATTACACCATCAGCAGCAAGAACGATTTTTTCAAGTTCTTCATCAGAAACAGCTTTTTTAGTTTCAATTTTCGCAATAACTTGTGCTTCACTATTATGACTTACAAGAAGCTGACGAACATTTTCAATATCTTCAGCAGTTTGCACAAAGCTCATCGCTACGTAATCGATATCTTGAGTTGCACCAAATTCAAGATCCCGCATGTCTTTTTCAGTAATAACGTCACCGCCAAAGTCTGTATCTGGCAAGTTTAGGCCTTTTCGGCTCATCAAAGTTCCTTTATTCAAAACTCGCAATTTAATTGCAGTATTTGAAGGCACTTCAATAACTTCTGTTCGAACTTTTCCGTCAAAAATATAAACAGGCTCACCAACTTTAACCTTTTCGGCCAAGTTGTATTGAACTGGCAAATTAGCCGAGCCATCATGCTGCTGAATTGCGTAGTCAAGAACCAATTCATCACCTTCATTAACTTCAAAACGATTATCTACAATATCTCCAAGACGAATCTTTGGACCTTGCAAATCTTGCAAAATTGCAATTTCACGACCTAGCTTTTTGCTAATTTCGCGAACTGCTTTAATTTTTGCAGCGTGTTCTTCATATGAGCCATGAGAGAAGTTCAATCGAGCTCCGTTAATTCCTGCGTTAATAAGTTTTTCGATCATTTCAGGGCTGTCGCTTGCTGGGCCGATCGTAGCCAAAATTTTTGTTCGTTTGTAAACATTATTTTCCATACTTATATATTATACCACTTTTATTTTTATTAAAAAAGGGGTTGCATTATTTTTTAAAGTTTGCTATAATTAAAACGAGTTGCTGCTTTATCACCCCAAAGCTCAACTCAATGGTCTTATCGTCTAACGGTTAGGACACCAGGTTTTCATCCTGGCAATCCGGGTTCGATTCCCGGTAAGATCACCAAAAAGAAATTATTTAAAATCACTTTTTGAAAGATTAGTGATTTTTTAGTTTACCTTAATATTTATTAAAAAATCTAAATGAAAAGATATATCTTGTAAAAATAAATTTGTGTCAATACATTATTAAAAATAAAAAGCCAAGATAAAGCGTTTAAAATAAACATTTTATCTTGGCTGGGATGGAGGGATTCGAACCCCCGAATGCCAGGACCAAAACCTGGTGCCTTACCGCTTGGCGACATCCCAATACCCAACCATTTTACCAAATTATAATCTAAAAATCAAGTATTATCGCGGACATTTTTTAGCAATTTCGCGTGCATTTCTAGTAATTTGATCAAGCAAATTTGCTTTTCGAATATTTTTATAAAGAACTTTAGGCATTTCATAATCTTTATTTTTTAAAGCTTGCTCAATTAAAAATAACGAAATTTTTGGATTTTTTGGTAAAATTGAGCCGTGCAAATATGTTCCAATCACATTTTTATAAATTGTACCCTCAAAATTTCCGTCAGGTGTGTTTCCTGCACCACTTTTAACACGCGCCAATGGCTCATTCTCTTTCGAAAGATAAGTTTTTCCACTATGGTTTTCATAACCAATAATTTCACCAAATTGATCAGATTCTTCAACAATATTACCAATCATTCTCTGCTCGCCGCCAACCGTTTTAACACCTTTAAATAAGCAAATACCCTTGATTTTATTTCCATTTACAGTTTCAAAATAATCACCAAAAAGCTGGTATAGTCCACAAACCATTAGCATTGGTACACCTTTTTTAGCAAGCTTTCGTAATTTTGGTGCAATTTTCAGCAAATCATCTTGAATTTGATTCTGACCCGAATCCTGACCGCCCCCGCCAATAATAATATCAACATCCTCAGGAAATTCATCTCCAGGATTATATTCAACAATTTCGTATTTTATTCCACGAAGCTCCATCTGTTTTTTTAATGCTAAAATATTGCCATAATCACCGTAAATATTCATATTTTTAGCATAGAGCCACAAAATTTTTAAATTCATAAAACCCTCTCCACTTCTGAAATTTTCGAAAGTTCTTTTCGAATTTCCAACATTGCCGTATAAGTTGCATAAATCCGCTTATCTTTTTTTCCTTTTTTGATAAAATCAACAACAGATTCAGCAATATCAAGATTCACACTATCTTCTTCAAAATCAACATCATCATGAAAAAGTCGAAGCGCCATATCATAAGCTCGATTACCTGAAATTGCTTGGACACCAGCATGTTTCAAGACTGAAAAATCCACATCCCAAAGCCAGCTCATATCACGACCATCCGCATAGTTATCATTAACCGCAATCATTGTATCATATTTATCAGGCTCAAAATTTCGCAAATTTATTCGAAAACCGGCCGGATTTTTAACTAATATAATCTCAATTTCTTTACCATTAATTTTTATTTTCTCGCCTCGACCAAAAGCTGGCTGAATTTTCTCTGCCACACAAATTACTTTTTGCCGATTGATTTTAAGTTTTTCAGCATTAAGAATTTCTTCAACCAAAGCGATCGCAGCAGTTAAATTTAAAATATTATGAATCCCGCCAATTTTGAGCTTAAACTCATCAGTTTTCCCACCCCAAGAAATTTTTGCAATATTATTCAAAAAATCCTCAAGCAAAACATTTGCTGAAATTTTTCGGCGTAATTTTTTAGAATTTTTTAAATGAATTTCATCATCATTTGGGAAAAAATCTGCCAATTTTTGATTAAATCCAAACTTAACAACTTTTGAAAAATCTTTCGAAAATTCCTTTTTACCCAAAAAATTATCGTTAGTATTCAAAACAACCGATCCAGAAGTATTTTCACCAATATTATGCAATAATTTTGCAGTATAGTCAATTTCACCAAATCGATCAAGCTGGTCGCGCATCACATTTAGAAGAAGCGAATATCGTGGCTGAATTAACTTTACAAAATGAGTTGCATGAGCCTCATCAAGTTCCAAAACAGCAATGTCAGCCTCAAGCTTACCACTCCAATTAGCTTCAGAAAGAATTGCTGCACCCACACCACGAACAAAGTTCGAACCAGTTTTATTCGAAAATACATTTATCCCTTGGCTTTCGAGCAATTCAACAACCATCTTTGTAGTTGTAGTTTTTCCATTCGTACCACTAATCACTACAACACCATATTTTAAGCCTTTTAGCATGTTTGAAATAAAATTTGGATTAATTTTTTCCATAACAAGCCCAGGCAATGCCGAACCGCCACCTTTCAATCTTGAAATCGCCTGAATAATTTTTCCAATAATTACCAAAATTCTATTTTTCATTACTTCCTCGGTTTTGTTATGTTTGCGTCTCTACCATAAAAAGGTAGCGCAATTTTATTATTTTTGCCATTTTTCAAGCTTTCGAAAGCAATTTCTCGCCAATTTTCATCACTTTTCACTGCGACAATTGGAATTTCTAAGCCATCAGCTAAAGTGTTTGCAACTGAAGCTCCGATTCTTAATCCCGTAAAACTCCCCGGCCCCGCAAAAAAACCAATTCCAGTAAAATCTTCATATTTTTTGCCAATAGAATTCAAACATTCCTCTAAAAAAGCCAGAATATCTCGCGCCATATTTCGGCCCAGTTCTTTTTCGAAAAAGTTTTCATCAAGCCAAATTTTGCATTTCTCTGTTGATGTATCTAGAAATAAAATCATTACACTTCTCTCACTTTAACTTTTCTTTGATTTTCATTTAAACTTTCAAAAACCAGCTTCAAATGCTTTTTTGGCAAAATTTCAGCTAGATCACCAGCCCATTCAACCACTGTTACATTTTTTGGATTACTTAAATTTTCAGCAAGCTCCATTTCCATAATTCCATAATCATTCAATCTATAAAAATCATAATGCGAGAGTGTTAGCTTCTTACCTTCATAAACCCGCGATATCGTAAAAGTCGGGCTTTGAACCGTTTCGGAAATACCCAAACCTTTTGCCAAACCTTTCGTAAAAGTAGTTTTTCCAGCACCAACATCACCAATAAGTTCCAAGACTATTCCTCCAGAAATTTGCCTGCCAATCTCTTCACCGAAAGCAATCATTTCATCTGTTGAATTTATTTCTTTTTCGAAATTCATAATAATATAATTATATCACGTTTCAGGATTCATTCAAAATATCGAGTATTTTATCCTTTCGAAGCTTAAAATTAATCAAAATAACTGCCAGAATCAAGCAAAAATAGCAAATTAGCATTTCACTAAAGCCAAAGCTGACTTCTAATTGCGCTCCTTTAATTTTTGAAAATTCACCAATTATAAAAATTGAATATTTTAAAATCAATTCCGCAATAAAGCCAAAAAAATGAGCGAATGGTGAAAATATTGCAAAAATTCCCGTTAAAAAAGTTGCAAGCATCGCACTTGGCACAAATGGCAAAACTAGCATATTCGCGAATATTGATATTACACTAACCGCACCAAAAGTAAAAATTATTAGCGGAAGTGTTGTAATTTGAGCACTAAAAGTTTCGAAAAATAATTTTAAAGCAGAATTTAGCTTTTCTGGCTTTTCGAAAAAGATTTTTTGTAATAGTGGCGAAAGAATCAAAACACCAAAAAATGAAGCGAATGATAATTGCCAGCCTAGATTAAGCAAGTTCGAAGGTTCAAACATCAAAGTTATCGCCGCTACAAAAGTTAGAAGAAAATACGCTCGAGTTTTTCTACCAAAATACCATAAAATTAAACCAAAAAATGCCACAATCCCTGCACGAATCATCGATGGCGTAAATCCAACCACAAAAACAAATCCTAAGACTAGCAAAATTGCCACAAATAAAGCTATCTTTCTTGAAATTTTATTAAAAACTCGCTGGGCCGCCATCACTAAAACAGTTAAATTATATCCACTCGCAACCACAATATGCGTTAAAGCTGTGATTGTTAAGGCTTTAGAAATCTCCTCCGGCAAAGAATTTTTCTGACCTAAAAGATAGCCAAGCCCCAAATCAACCTCTGGTGAAGGAATAAATTTTCGAACCCCTTCAGCGAAGGAGTCTCGCATATCACGGATAAAATCACTCTTTGGGATAATTTTCATAAGTCTTCCTCGATGAATTGAAATCGCAAAATCGCCAAAACCTTCAGAAATTTTCCCTTTTACTAAGATCTCATCACTTCTACGAATTTTCTGATTTGTTTTTAAGCTAATAAAAGCCTTTCCATTAAATTGTTCATTCGAAATTTCTATAACTTTTGCACGAATTTTTAAGTTTCCATCTTCCTTAAGATCTGGATCTTCAAGAACAGTAGCTCGAACAGTTACATCTTTTTTAATATTTTGTGCGATCTTTAAATTTCCGAAATTATAAACTGAGCCTCGCCACAAAGAAAGCAAAATTCCAGCGAGCAAGACTAAAATTAAACAAAACTTTCGAGCAAAAATCCAAGAGAATAAGAATAAAATTATTGCTAAAATTAGCCAAACAATTGATTTAAGACTTGTATTTTTCGAAAAAACTGAAAAAATAGCGCCACAAATAATTCCACCAAAAAATACAAAATTAAGATAAAATCGGTGAGTGCAGCCGCTTATCATTCTTCAAACTGACGTTTTTTATTACGATAAATTCGGTAATTCACAAAAACTATTGGCAAAATTGACAAACTCGAGATCAAAAGCATAATCCTCATTGATAATTCACCTGATGGGTCCATTCCTTGAAGCACAAAAAATAAAATCACGAATAAGGAAATATTAATAATAGAAACTGTATTCATTCCAATTTCATACAAAAACAAATATTGTGTGCGCATTCCGGATTCATCAGCTTCACCATATAAACCTTTGAAATTCGCCATATTGAAGCCACTCATTGCCATTGCAGCAATAATTTCTAAAACTCCAATTAAAAGCGGATTTGACGGAATAAAAATTCGAAGCAAAAAAACTAACGCCACAAAAACAGCCCCAATTTTTAAAAGTCCTCGCTCTTTATTTTTATCAATCACTTTACCATAAATAAAAGCTGCAACCAAAGATGCAATTGAAGAAATTGAAGACAAAATTCCAGCTGAACCATAAGCATTAATACCTTTCAGCAAAAAGACCGGCACAAAAAAGTTCCAAATATTTAAATAACTCCAAAACATTGCAAAACTATAACAAATAACTAGAAGATGCTTATAGTTTCGCCACGGAAAACCTCGAAAACTTACTTTTCGAACAAGCTTCACTTGCTCTTTTGTTGTTAAGAGCGGAATCGTCGTCAAAATTAAAATCACCGAAGATACCACAAAAAGCTTCTCAACTCCAAAAAATATCGCAAAAAATCCACCAATTGCAGGAGCTATACCATTCGAAATATACTCCAAAATATATGCAACTCCAAGCTGTTTTCCAACTTTTTTGGCAGTTTTAGCTTTCGAAAAGTTAACATTATATGATATATTATCGACCGAAACCGACATTCCTGTAAAAATCTGACCAATAAGGGCCATAATCAAACCCATTTCCTTACCAAAAATTCCCATCGAAGCTATTAAAACTAAAGCTGGAATAAACAAAATATTTGCAAGTAGCATTCCGTGCTTTGGGCCATTTTTTGAAATATAGAAAAAAGCAATCATCGAACCTATAAATTTTGCAATGTAATAAATTAAAATACAAATAGGAACAATCCAAATTGAATTCGTAAACTTATATATAAAAATTAAACTAAAAGCACCTGTTAATTTTATCGCGAAAACTCGCATATTTTTCGAAATATACAAAACAGCCATTTCATCAAAAGAAACATATTGCCAATAATTTCGAATTTTAAAAAAAGGTTTTAATATTTTTTTAATCATAAGTATTTATATTTTATCATATTTGGCAAATTTTTAAAAGCTCAAAAGCTTTATTTTAACCATTAAAAATGTTAAAATAAAAGTATGAATATTTATTTTTCTGGAATTGGCGGCGTTGGAATTGGCGCTCTTGCAAGTATCGCCCACAGTGCTGGCTATGGTGTTTTTGGTAGCGACCAAAATTCAAGTTTAATGATTGAGGAGCTTTCAAAAAAAGATATCGAAATTGAAATCGGCAAACAAGATGGACATTCTTTAAAGCAAAAATTCATCGAAAACGGCATCGATTGGTTTGTTTATACTGCAGCCCTACCTAAAAATCATCCCGAACTTTTAACGGCAAAGAAATTAGGAATAAAAATTAGCAAACGCGACGAACTTTTGAACGAAATTATCAATTCAAAAAAACTCAAACTTATAGCAATTTCTGGCACTCACGGCAAAACTACAACCACAGGAATGGCAATTTGGGCTTTTCAGCAATTAGGAATTCCAATAAGTTGGTCGATCGGTACAACAATCTCCTTTGGTGCGAGCGGTTTTTATGACCCAGAAAGTGAATATTTTATCTACGAAGCTGATGAATTTGACCGAAACTTCTTGCATTTCACACCAATGGTTAGTTTAATCACTTCAATTGACCACGACCACACCGATATTTATAAAACTGAGAAAGATTATTTTGAAGCTTTCGCAGAATTTGGCTCGCAAAGCGATTTTATTATTTCTTGGAAAGATCAACATCCAGAAATTTTCAAAAACCTAAAGAACAAGGTAATTTTATCTCAGCCAGAAGATAATATTAATCTTCCTGGAATTCACAATCGAAAAAATGCTAGTCTAGTTCTTGAAACTATTGATTATTTAGTTGAAACCCAAAATCTTAAAGCTCCAAAAGATTTTTATGAAAAAGCAATTTTAGCACTAAATAATTTCCCTGGTACAAATCGCCGTTTCGAAAAAATAACAAGCAATGTTTATTCTGATTATGGTCATCACCCAAAGGAAATTCAATCAACGCTTCAAATGGCAAAAGAAATAGCTGAAAAGCAAGGATTTTCTGGAGTATCATTAATTTATCAACCACATCAAAATATTCGACAAATTGAAGTTCAAGATGAATATACGCCAGAAATCTTTGAAAATGCCAATGAAGTTATTTGGCTGCCAACATATTTAAGCCGTGAAAACCCAGATTTCGAAATACTTTCGCCAGAATTCCTTTCAAGAAAAATATCAGAAAAAACAACAATTTTAGATTTTTCAGATAATCCAAAAGAATTAATAGAGAAGATTTTAAGTTTAAAAGCAAAAAACCGATTAATTCTAGCAATGAGTGCTGGCTCACTTGATGGCTGGATTCGAAAAAGATTAAAATAAAATATATTCCCGCAAAAAAAGCGGGTTTATTTTTTAATAAAAATAAAAAAGCGGGAAAAAACCGCTTAAATATCAAACTGGTGATAAAAATCAAGATTTTTCAAAATACTCTCAACCTTTTCCTAGTGTCGTCCTAAACTATTGACGGGCTACCCGAAAGTTTATCGGCAACTATTTTCATGGATTTCTCCAAGGTTAAAGCAAGATTGTTAAACAGACAAAGTGAATAAATATTTAAATATAAATCCGAAGAATAGTCAAAGAGTGAAATTAACTCCCACCATGCCTCCCTTATCAACCCCGAAACATCATCGTATTTGAATTCATTTCTGGAAGATATTTGAACAATTTTAATAGACGAATCAAGAACTCTTTTTGCGCAAGAATTTAAACGTATTACTTCATTGATGATTAGAGATTCATTCTTTATAAAATTAATTTTTAAGCTTTCTACACCCATACTATGTATATAAAGATCGGGATCAAGATTAAGCTCGTTCATAATTTCCGAAAGTTTTTTTAAATGCACCTAGCCATTCATCAATAGTATGTCGCTCGGACGCAAAAATAATTTTGTCTAAATATTTTCTCGTAAAATCTTCGTTTTTAATCATTATTCTTCCTCTCACTTTATATGATATCATAAAATAGACTAAAGTGGTATAAACTAAGTTAACTTTTTGCCTCTACTCCGAATTTTGCTCAGCAATAAAAAAACGCGCTGGCGCGCGAATATTTTTCAAAAAGTCTAGTATGGTGCGCACGAGAAGACTTGAACTTCCACGAGCCGAAGCTCACTAGCCCCTCAAGCTAGCGCGTCTACCAATTCCGCCACGCGCGCAAAACCATTTTAATTATATCAAAACTACGGCGTCTTGTAAAGAGTTGATTTTGAAGCAGACCAATATATTACATCTGCATATCTATTAACCTCTGTTACAAAAGTATTATTTACCGAATATGCCTGAACTGATTTTCGAAAAACATAACTCGTTTTAGTCTGACCAAGACCAATGGCGACCGAATTAGCTAACCAACGTTGAGTAAATTTAGTTATTTGCAACTTTTTCTCATTCGAGCTTTGAGCGGTTCTTGAATTTAGCAAAAGATCATCGGCAACCGCATCATTATAATTTGAGAAGTTCAATCCCTTTTGGCCAGATTGTGAAGAATGCCAAAAAGCGTAGATATCAGGATCAGCGCCAAGATCAATCTCATAAACTAAAATACTATAGTTTCTTGGCTGGAGTATTGATTGAACGAAAGCTCCGGTTTTATCATTTTTATCAATTACTGTTAATTTTACTTCAAATCCGAGTTTTTTAAGCTGACTCTCAATTTCTTCAGCAGCTTTCTTATAGTTATAAACACTAGTTGTTGCAATATTTAAAATAGCTGTCTTACCATCTTTTTCTAAAATACCGTTCGAATTTTTCTTCCAGCCAGCTTCATCTAATATTTTTTGCGCTTGGTCGAAATCATATTTAGGAACGCTCAAATCTTTAGTATTCAAAAACTGATTCAAAGTTGGAAAATCAAGTCTATCAATAAATTCCATTTCTTTTCGAACTTTCGAAATATCAACCCCAGTTTGAATAGCTTTTCGAACCTTTAAATCTTTCAAAACTGAATCAGAATTATTCAAAAAAGCATAAATTCCACGATTAATATTAGTTTCTCGAGATTTTAATTTATCCCGCTCAGATTCTGAAAATTCACTGATTTTAAGACTTGGCGATGCAACAATCTCACCAGAGATCAAAGCATTTTTAAGCTTAGTCTCATCTTTAAAGGCAATAATATCAAAGTTATCAATATAGGCCTCACCCTTATAATATCGCTTGTTTTTAACTAATGAAATAATAGTTTTATCACCATCATTCTGAATAGATTTAAAATTAAATGCACCAGAAGTTATCGGGTTCTTCGAAAAAGCACTTTCGCGGATCTTCTCTGTTTGAATATCTTTTAAAATATGCTCTGGCAATATTGAAAAATTAAAACTATACAATATAGAAGAAGAACTTAACGGCACTTTAACACTAAATTCATAATCACTATTTTTCGAAATATCAACATTTTTCCAGGCTTTAAAACCAGAAGGATTAATTGATTGCTCTCTCAATAGCTTTATAGTGAAAATTACATCATTGGCTGTTATTTTTTGGCCATCAGACCAAACAGCATTGTTCCGCATTTTAATTTTAAAGTTTTTATAATTATCAGATGTTGAAACACTTTCAGCTAAATCGCCCTTCAAATTTCCCGTTTCATCAATATCATAAAGACGGGAAAAAGCAATTTGTTCGAAAGATTTTTCCGTATCAGTTGAGGTAAATAATGGATTCAAGGTTTTAACTTCACCCAAAATTCCTTCTGAATAAGTTCCTCCTCTATAAAAAATATCCTCGCTATAGTTTTCAGCACTTAACCCGCGAAAAATGCCAACAGAAAAAATCAAAATAGACACAACGCAGATCCAAGAAATAACTATTTTTCGAACATTCGACAAATTCTCAAAACGACCAAAAAACATTTTTTTCGTATGAAAAGTGATAGCCTTTTCAACTAAATCTGCTCTTTCAGCTAAAGTAGCCTTATTATTAAAAGTTTGAATTGTTTTATTTTTTGAAACCTGATCTCTATTTTTTTGAGAAATAGCAGAAACTCGTCTAACCTTTTTAGGGATATTTTTAAAGTCCATTAAAACTCCTTTTTATTTAGGCAAAAGCAAAGTTGTAAGAATTGATGCAACAAAAACAAATGCAAAAAAAACTGTTGCCCGAAAAATACTCTTTTCAACACCGCGTCGCTCAGTATAAAGCTCGCCAGAAGCCCCAAATCCTGCCCCTAAAGTTGCTCCTCGTTGTTGTAAAAGCACTAAAATCATCATTAAAACACCAGAAATAACAGTCGAAAACTGTAAAATAATATCAATATTCACTATAAAATCTCCTTTTCATCTTCAATTCTTAAAAATTGGCTCAAACTATAATTTAGCAAGCTCATAGCTGCTCCTACAATTACAGAATTCCAAAATCCCATTGAAATATTCGGTGCTAAAAGTATCGAAATCCAAACAATCATACCATTAACTATCAGTGTAAAAAAACCAAAAGTTAAGATAATCATTGGAAGTGATAGGATTGTAAGAATAGTTTTAAGCGTGCTATTCACAATTGAAAAAATTAAACCAGCAAGAAAGAAGGTTCCCGCACTGTGGTTGCTGACATTTCCAAAAATAGAAATTAAAATCCATAATAAAAAACTATTTAAAAACCACCGATTTATAAATTCTATCAACTGCTTCTTCACATATATAATTTTACCATATTTTAACAATAAAAAAAACACCTTTTGGTGAATTTTCTAATATATTGGAGGGTCTGATGGGGCTTGAACCCATGACACCCTGCTTAAAAGGCAGGTGCTCTAACCAGCTGAGCTACAGACCCAATCGCTGAATACATATTAAAGTATATATCAATTATTTTTAAAAGTCAAGGGTTTTTCTCATTTTTCTTAAATTTAAATGAGGTTATACTTAAAATAGAAAAAATAACTCCCACCAAAATAACCCAACTAGCCCATTTTTCAAGCGGCTGCGAAATACTTTTCGAAAGTAAATCTGGTAAAAAAACTTTTTCGAAATATGAAAGTGACACTAAATATGTAAGAATTGCTGAAAATATCGAAGAGAGTATACCAAAAATCCATTTTTCTTGTTTTGGATTTTTTGCTAAAATTATCAAAGCTGGTGCTAAAATTAGAAATAAGCCAACAATTCCACTCAAAGTTGATTCTGGAATTACCAAATTTGAAGTTGTCAAAAAATTAGTAATATCTTTATTCCAATATCTATTCAAAACAATTCCCGCGAGAATAATAAGATTGAAATAGCCCATTTTACGCCGAGAGAGCGTTAAAAAAATCGAAAGAATTACAATAAAAATAATTGTTGTCATAGCAATATTATAGCATAAGCTCCAAGGATGCTCAAATTATTTTATAAAAATAGAACAACTGCGCTAACATATTGTCTCATAAAATAGCCGAGCTATTAAATAACTCGGCCAACTATTTAAAATAATGATTTTTTAGATTTCTTAAATTCTATCAAAAGCTCTTTTTGTTTTTTCGAAAGCTTCGTAGGAGTTTCGACAATAATTGTCACAATTTGAGCACCTCTTCTTTCAGTTCGAAGGTGAGGCACGCCGTGACCTGAAAGCTTAAAATCAGTATGGCTTTGTGTTCCAGCTGGAATCTTCATCGTCAGCTTTCCGTCAATTGTTTCAACTTCAATTTCAGCACCAAGCGCAGCATCGATCATTGAAATTCTCTCTTCGCTCAAAATTAAATCACCTTCACGCGTAAATTTTTTATCAGCTTTAACATAGATGTTTACATATAAATCACCTTTTTCACCACCTTTAATTGCTTCACCATGGCCAGAAAGCCGAATTGTTGCACCATCATCAATTCCTGCTGGAATTTTAAGTTTTACTGTTTGCTTTTTACGCAAAATTCCAGCACCACGGCAAACTGAACAATTTTGCTTCGGAATCTCACCACGACCATCACAAGTCGGGCAAGTTACAGTTTGCTGAATTGGGCCAAAAAGAGTTTGAGTGGCACGAGTTTGCTGACCACTTCCATTACAATCTGGACATTTTTGCATTCCGTGACCAGGCTCTGCACCAGAGCCATCACAATGCTCGCACTCATCGTCTAGATTTAATGAAATCTCAGTTTCAGTCCCAAAAACCGCCTCTTTAAAATTCAAAGTTAGATCTACTTCAACATCGCGACCTTTTTTATTTTTTGAACTGCGGCCATTCGAAAATCCGCCACCAAAAATTCCGTCAAAAATATCACCAAATCCGCCGCCAAAATCAAAATTAACATTCTGGCCCGAAAATCCGCTAAAACCTTCGAAAGGATTTCCGCCAGAAAATCCACCAGAGTTTCCGCCAACTCCTGCATGGCCAAACTGGTCATATCGCTGGCGCTTTTCTTTATCTTTTAAAACCTCATAGGCTTCATTCACCTCTTTAAAAGCCTTTTCATCTCCACCTTTATCTGGATGAAGCTCAACTGCTTTTTTTCGAAAAGCCTTTTTAATTTCATCAGCACTGGCGTCTTTTTTTACACCTAAAATATCATAATAATCTGTTTTGCTCATATAATATATTATAGCAAATTAGCACTTAAAGAGCAAGAGTGCTAATTATTATTTTCTATATTTTTTAGCTGAAATTCCAGCCAGTTTCTTTGTTTTCATTTTGATTATTTTGATTAAAATTTTCCATAGACTATATTATATCACCAAACCAGCTTTTCATCAAAAATTATTCCGATTTTTTCTTCGAATTTTCTTTAATTACACTCTCAATATAGCCGTTTAAATTATTATCAATCCGATTAATTTCAAAAGTTAGATAAGCCAACCATCCAAATATAATTATTGTCAAAATAATAGTAATGAGTTTTTTGTCATTCTTATTAATAAACTTCATATAAATATCCTCAATTAAATAGCTCACCCTTATAAAAGCTATTTAACAGTAACCGCAACCGCATCGTGCGGAATATAAATATTTCGAGTAAATCTACCCATATTTATTTTACCAAATATCGTTCTATAGTAAAAACTCCTAAAACCTGAACTATAATTCTCCTATTAACCCTCAATCTTCTTGTCAAAAATTCTCTCCATTATTGAATAGCATTCTAACTAAAGAATGTACTACCCGCAAAACTATTATCCAGATGAAAAGCAACATCACGAGTGTTAGCTTTAGTAGCAAAAGAAAAACTGAAAATAAAAAAATCACTACGGTAAATAAAACAATTACTACGGTAATAAATACATTTTGAACCGTATTAAATATCTTTTTCGCCATAGAAAAATACCTCTTTCTAAAAGTGCAAGCCTTGGGTGAGCGTCATTTAATTATAATAAATAAAATTGGAAAAATCAATGCACAAAAAATGCCCAGTTTAACCTGAGCATTTTTACTTTTCGAAAGGTGGATTTTCGAATTATTTTTTATCAATAACTTCGCCTTCAACTGGCTCGTCATTATCTTTTTTGTGAGAAGTTTTAGCTTTCTCACCAGCTTCACCTGTATTATCTGCGCTTTGAGCCTGATACAATTTTGCACCAATTGGCATAATTGCATCTTGAAGATCCTTAGCAGCTTTTTCAAGCTCATCTTTATCCTCGGCATTTTGGTGTTTCTTAGCCTCTTCAACAGCTTTCGAAATTGCTTCTTCATCTTCTTTCGAAATCTTATCTTTGAATTCGCTTGGCATTTTTTCTGCTTGGTAAATAGCATTCTCTAGCTGATTTTTAGCATCGATCAATTCGCGTTTCTTTTTATCTTCATCAGCGTGAAGTTCAGCTTCTTTTTGAGCTTTTTCAATATCTTCTTTGCTCATATTTCCTGAGTTTTGAATTGTGATATTATTCTCTTTACCAGTTCCCTTATCTTTAGCAGTAACTGTCAAAATTCCGTTCGCATCGATGTTGAAAGTCACTTCAATTTGTGGGATTCCGCGTGGAGCTGGCGCAATTCCGGAAAGCACAAACATTCCAAGAGATTTGTTATCAGCAGCCATTTCGCGTTCACCTTGAAGCACATGAATTTCAACTTGTGGCTGATTATCAGCATAAGTTGAGAAAACTTGTGATTTTGAAGTTGGCACAGTCGTATTTCGATCAATCATCGGAGTTCGAACGCCACCAGCAGTTTCGATTCCAAGTGTCAAAGGTGTAACGTCGAGAAGGAGCACATCTTTAACATCTCCGGCCAAAACGCCACCTTGAATTGCAGCACCAACAGCCACAACTTCGTCTGGGTTAACACCTTGAGTTGGTTTTTTGCCAAAGATTTTTTCAACTTTTTCAACCACAGCTGGCATTCGAGTCATACCACCAACCATCACAACTTCAGCAATATCGCTAGCTTTTAGATCTGCATCTTTTAAAGCTTTTTCAACAGGATCAGCTAATCGATCAATCAAATCAGCAACTAATTCTTCAAGTTTTGCTCGAGTTAGAGTGTATTCAAAGTGTTTTGGACCATCTTCATCAGCTGTCAAGAATGGCAAGTTCACTTCGTAAGATGTTGTTGAAGAAAGCTCTTTCTTGGCTTTTTCAGCTTCATCCTTCAAGCGTTGCATTGCGGCAGAGTCATTTTTAAGATCAATTCCCTCTTCTTTTTTAAACTCATCAAGGAAGTGGTTTACAATGCGGTTGTCGAAGTCTTCACCACCAAGGTGTGTATCACCGTTTGTTGAAAGAACTTCGAAAACGCCGTCCGCAATATCAAGAATCGAAACGTCGAATGTTCCACCACCAAGGTCGAAAACAGCAATTTTTTCATCTTTTTTACCATCCAAGCCATAAGCAAGTGCGGCTGCAGTTGGCTCGTTGATAATTCGTTTTACTTCAAGACCAGCAATTTTACCAGCATCTTTTGTTGCTTGACGTTGACTGTCATCAAAGTAAGCTGGAACAGTAATCACAGCTTCGGTAACTTTTTCACCCAAGAAAGCTTCAGCATCAGCTTTAATTTTCGAAAGAATCATCGCTGAAACTTCTTCTGGTGTATATTCTTTGTCGCCCATTTTTACAGCCACACCACTACCTTTTTTCACAATCTCGTAAGGCATAATTCCAAGATCTTTTTGAATCTCATCATCAGAATATTTTCGGCCAATCAAACGCTTTACTCCATAAATTGTATTTTTTGGATTTGTTACGCGCTGACGTTGTGCTACTTGGCCAACCAAGCGATCGCCTTTTTTATTGATCGCCACAACTGATGGCGTAGTTCGATTTCCTTCTGCATTCGTAATAACCTCAGGTTTTCCTGCAACCATATAAGCAAAAGCACTGTTAGTTGTGCCAAGGTCAATTCCAATAATTTTTCCCATTTTCTCCTTCTTTCTTTATTAAATTTATCTGCTCGATAGCCTCCCTAATCAATTTCGAATTTCTTAGCCTATTCGTATTTTTCAGAAAGCTTCTCGAAAGTTGTTAACTATTCTATAAAGCGCGCCTCGCAATTCGTTTCACGCTTATATTCTGATTATACGCTTTTAGCACTCACAAGTCAAGAGTGCTAATGTTGTATTATTTACAATAATAGTTATTTTACTTAATTTATAGTATAATATACTTAATAAATACTGTTTAAAGGAAGGATTTATGTCAAAACCGAATGTTCATCAAAAAACTATCTTGAGTCTACTATCGGACTATGAAGCCGATTTTTTGATTCCAGACTACCAGCGACCATACGCCTGGAATCAAGATCAATGCCAAACCCTTTGGGATGATTTAGTTAACTTCACAATCCCTAATGAAAACTACGAAAAGTTTAATCACAAAAAGGATGAATATTTCCTCGGTTCAATTGTTGCTTTCAAAGAGAGCAATAAGCATGAAATCATTGATGGGCAGCAAAGATTAACAACTTTTATGCTTATTTTGCGAGCTTTTCATAAAGAGTTTAAAAATCGCAAAGATAATGATGGTATTAATATTCGCAAAAATATCGAAAAATGTATCTGGAAATATGACGAATTCGAAAACCCTCTTAAAGATGAGCTAAAAATTACTTCAGAAGTAGCTGGTGATGATGACAAGGAAGAATTTCTTTCAATTTTAAAAAATGGCAACGCACCAAAAGAGTATAAAAGCCAATACGCTGAAAACTTCAGATTTTTCGAAAATAAAATTCAAGAAATGCAAAATTACAACCCCAGAAACAATGAATTTATTGTAAATCGTCTATTGAAAAACTGTGCGGTATTATTTATTGAAGCTGAAACACAAGATTCCGCCCTTCGAATTTTCTCAACACTAAACGATCGCGGTTTGCCTTTGGCTGACGCGGATATCTTTAAATCAAAATTCTATAAACTCTATTCTGACAAAAATCAAAAGAATGATTTCATTAAAGAATGGAAAAAGCTTGAAGAAATTACCGAAGAAATTTTCAATCCACAACAAGGCACACCAATGGATGAGCTTTTCACAAAATATATGTACTTCTTGCGTGCAAAAAACGGTACAACCGGAAGTACAACAGAGTCTCTTCGAAATTTCTTCCGCGGCGAAAAGCAAGATTTTCCATATTTTAAAAATGAAAAAGCCATGGACGATTTAAGTGATTTGGCAATTTTTTGGAAGAAAATCTATTCACAGAACGAAAGTTTTGGCGATGAAATTCTTCGAAAACTTTTTGTTTTGCGCTATTCCCCAAATACAATGTGGGAAAATATTGTGTCGGTTTGGTTTTTACAGAATCGAGATTCAAACGATGAGATCGATTTAGATGCGTTCAGTCATTTTCTTTCAAAAATAACAAACTTTATTTTAGGCTATAGCTTAATAAATCCTGGCGTAAACCAACTCCGAACTCCAATCTTTAAAGAAATGAGCGAAATAGTTAACCGCAATAGCCTCGTTCCATCTTTCGAGAATCATCTTTTTGATGAAAGTTCTCTCCGCACGGCTTTCGATAACTTCGAATTTAGTAACATGAAAGGAATTACAAAATCATTTCTCGTTTGGTTTGCTTTTTCGAATGAAAATCAGCAACTCTTGAGCCTGAAAGAACCACTTCAAATCGAACATATTTTTGCCAAAAAACGTGCCGAAATTAACGGAATTTCCGATAAAAATCTAATTGAATCTATTGGAAATAAGATTATTTTGGAAAGCTCAATAAACATTAAGGCTTCAGATTTCGAATTTGATGTGAAGAAAGATTTTTACCTCGGTAAAAAACGGCGAGGAAGCTCAAAAGAACCAAGTAAAATTGCAGAAATTATTGATCTTACAAATCTTGACAAATTCGATGAAAATGAAATTATTGAAAGAGAATCACGGATTATTGATAATTTTATTGAAAAACTTAAAAGTGAGAATCTGTTAAAATAAGAGGACTATATGATAAATAAAGTTGCATTAAAAAAATTTTTCGAGCAAAATAAAGAAGATTATTATTCTCGTAGAAACTCTGGAGATATAAAAAAATACGACGAAGATTACAAATGGGAAATTTTGCCAAAATTAAATAGTGAACTTTCGAAAATAGAAATATGTAGCGAAAATTCTGAAAAAATAGCTAAACTTCTTTCGAAAAACCTCAACAACTTTTCGCATTGGATTGATATGGATGATCTGCAGGGACTTTCAAAGCATAAAAATTTTTATCAAATTTTTAGAGATATAAAAAATTCAAACCCAGAAACAATAGTTGAAACAATTGAGAGTGTTGATATAAGTACAAACTTTCTTTCTAATAAAAAATTCGCACCCTCAACTCTTGGCTATATACTAACAGCTTTTGACTGTAAGAATTTCTCTCTTTACAGGGAGGAGATTGCTAAAGAAATTTCAAAAATATGCTTAATTGAATTACCAAAAAATAAGGGCGAAAAATACAAATTAGTAAATGACGCTTCAAATTTTATAGGGAATTTAGTTAATGAAGATGGAGTTTTTGTTGATAAAAATGTAAATTTGCTAGGTCAAGATTTTATCTGGACAGAAATAATGTACAATAAAAATCACACCAATTAGAGGTGTGATTTTTTTACTTTAATTAAAACTTCAAATATACCCAATTCTCAATCTCTGGCGCATCCACTGAGTTTTCTAGTGCAAAACGCAAAGCATCATCTTGGCGTTTTTGATATTCTCTTGCAAGTTTTTCAAAATCTTCGTCACCTTTATCAACCGAATTTAAGGCCCTCATTGCAATATCATATCGCGAAACTCGATTTCTCGCCAACATATCAAAGGGCGTAGTTGTTGAACCTTTTTCTTCATATCCGTTAATTTTAATTCTCGACGGATTTTCATAATCAAATAAAATTGATTTCAGAGTTTTAGCGTATCCGTGAAAAGCAAATACAACTGGCTTATCTTTTGTAAAAATCTTCACGAAGTCACTTTTCGAAAGCATATTTTCGAAAATTCCAATTCCTTCACCACATAGCGCTTGAATATAAACTAAACGAATTTTAATTTGCGGTGCGTCATGAGATAAAACTTGGAGCGCTGCAATTGTTTCTTTAAAAATATAATCACCACTTGCCGCCAAAATTAGATCTGGTTCATCATCTTCTAAAATTGAGCCCCAGTCTGTAATTTCCTGATTCTTCCAAGAATCAAAAACAAATATTCCGCCTTTTTTAAGCTGTTTTCGTGCACTTTCAAGAGAAAAATATCTTGGTTCTGGCGTTTTCCCCGCAACCAAAACGTTAATATTATTTTGGGATTTTAGCATTTTCGAAATCGCTACGACCGCCGAATTATCATCTGCTGGCAAAAAAATCTGCCCAATTCCATTTTCGCGTCGTAAAACTTCATCAATAAAACTCGGATTTTGGTGCGAAAATCCATTATGGTCTTGTCGCCAACCAGTTGAAGTCAGAACATAGTTCAAACTTGCCAAATCACCTCGCCATTTTACTTCTTTAGATTGAGTTAAGAACTTCGCATATTGATCCATCATCGAGGAAATAATCGGCGCAAAAGCTTCGTAAGAAGTTAAAATTCCGTGTCGCCCCGTTAAAATATAACCCTGCAAAAGACCCTGTAAAGAATGTTCACTCAAAATTTCCGTCACGCGGCCGTTTTTCGATAAATCTTTTTCCCACGGTTTAATTTCTCGCTGCCAAGAACGTGAAGTTGCCTTAAAAATAGCATCTAATTTATTCGAATAAGTTTCGTCAGGGCTAAAGAAGCGGAAATTCTCTGGATTCTTTTCGAAAACTTCTTTCAAAAAATCACCAACCGCATTCATTGCGAGTGATTTTTCACCCATTCTTTCATGAATTTCTGGCAATTCTAACTCTGTAAAATTTAAACTTGCATCTACAAAACGATTTTGCCCAATCCTGCTTGATTTTTCTGGTAAAAAATCATCAAGCCAAGGTTTGAATTCACCTTTTTCAAAATCAAAAAGCTCTTCAAATTTATAAGATTTTAACCAGTCTTCGAGTTTTTTGAGCTCTTTTTCATCACTCTTAGCATTTAAAAGTGGAACTTGATGAGCGAGCGAGTTTCCTTCAATTTTTTCGCCATTATTTTCAGCAACACCAGAGCTTCCTTTCTTACTCCGCATAATAATCATCGGCAGCCGCACAAAACCATTTTTTCGGCCAAATTTTATTCGCGAAATATCTCGAAAAGCGTCTGAAAAGACCTTCGAAAGCTCCAAATCGAAATCTTCAGCAGAGTATTCATCAACAATTCTTGGCTCCCAACCTGCTCCATGGAAAAATTGAATCAATTCAAAATCACTCATCGAACCAAAAACCGTCGGACCAGAAATTTTATAACCATTCAAATGCAAAACAGGCAAAACTACTCCATTTTCAACTGGATTTATCAGTTTATTTAAATGCCAAGCCGCAGCAATTGGGCCAGTTTCAGCCTCGCCATCACCAATTAAAGCGGTCATTACAAGATTTGGGTTATCCAAAACCGCCCCGAAAGCAGTCGAGAGTGAATAGCCAAGCTCACCGCCTTCAAGAATTACACCTGGAGTAAAAGGGCTTGCGTGCGACGGAAAACCGCCTGGCCAAGAAAAGTTTTTCGAAATATAAGCAATGCCTTGTGAATTTCGAACTGCATTTTTATCAATCTTCGAAAGAGTTTCTTCAAGAAAAAGATTTGATTGAAGTGCCGGAAAAGCATGACCAGGCCCAAGCATAAATGCTGTTTTTAGACCACTTTTAGCAAAATCAAGTTGTTTTTGAATATTCAAAAGATGAGTATAAACATGATTTACACCAGGGCAACTTCCCCAGTGACCAAGAAGGTGTGGTTTGATATCATTAAATTTCAGCTCTCGCTCTAATAAAAAATTATCTTGCAAGAAAATTTGCGAAACGGTCAAATAATTCGCCGCACGAATAAACTTTTTAATATTTTCAAGATTTTGCCCACTATTCATACGTTATATTTTATCATATTTATAATTATTTTGACAATATTTCACTATTGAAACTATTTATTTTATTTAAAGAATCTTCAATTCTATCAATTTTATACTTATACATCTTATCTTTATCATCGTAGTTCTTTTTTATATCACTCAATGTATTTTTAATCTTCTCTATCTCTTCATTATTAAAAATTTGTGAAACATTCGCAATATTAGATAATATACTAAGCGTGTTTTTATCTTTCTTATTAAAGGCGTCCTTCATTCTCTTTTTGCGCTCATCTATATTATTAGTATAATCTATTAAAACTCCATTTGTAACACCATATAAATGCTTATGTGACAGCCAAGATTCTATCCATCTAGTATATCCGCCAGAATCAAAATATCCCAGAGCTAAAGTTATTGTATCAAACCATAGAATACAATTAACATCTCCGAAGAAAGATCGAGTAATTGAATCTATCGTCATAATCTTATTATATGGAGCATTAATATCATTATATGGCAAGATTTCATTAATTATACAATCAAAATAAGCCTTAATAATTCCATTTCTTTTATATATATTTTTTTCATTAATAACTATGCTACCATCAAATTCACTCCAAGATATTTTAAACTTGTCGTTACTTATCGCATTATTAATTAATTCTTTAGCTATATCATTATGTAAATCATCAATTATTTCTTGATCTTTACCCTCGCTATTTACTTTTTCCACAAATTCTTTTATAGCAATAAAGAAAAATGATTCCTCTAATGGCCAGATTTTATGTTCACTAATTACAGATAGCTTCATTATCCTCATTAGTAGATCATGCTTTTCCCTAATAATGCATAGACTATTTTGCCGTTTCTCTATATAGTACTCTAAAGAATATTCTATTAATAAATCATCTACAAGTTTTTCATTATCTGATGCTTTAACTAAAAAATCAACTTTCTCAATATTTTTTATTAATATAGAGAGTGCTCCCCATTTAAGTTTATTCTTTCTATAATATTCATTGCACCAATCTAAATATTCTTCTATGAGACCCCGCTGGTTTTTTTCTAGCAATCGCTTATCTCCAAAAATATTTGACCATATTTCATAAGACTCGCTATCTTGCAAATCCTTCAAGAATTTAATTCTCTCCCCATGTCTAAATGACTCTAATCCTTTATGATTTAGATCATTTATCCATCTATATACAAGAAAAAGAGCTTTTATTACATAAAATGATAACACAAAAAAAGCTATTATAGATAAAAACGTAAAAATACAATTATACTTATTCTTCTGGTCGGAGCCATACTTACTAAAAATAGATAATATCACAAAAACTATAAAAGAAACCATAAGCCTTTTGTAGTTAAAAATCTTATTTATTAAGATCCTTCTGTCGAAACCAAAAGCATCGTCATTTTGTTCAATAGCAAATAAAACTAAGGGTAAAAGGATGGCACAATACAGAGCAGCAGCAGCAATAATTGCATCCCCATTAACATAATTAAGCCATCCATATAATTGCTCCACGTTCAACTCCTAGTTATTTTCGCCCAACTTTTACCATTGCTGCTCGTAAAACTTCGCCCTTTAAAGTATAACCAGCTCTAAGTTCTTCAGCAATAACTTCTTCTTTACCGTCAGATTCTTCATCAAATTGAATCGCCTCATGGAGTTCTGGATTAAAAATAGCGCCGTTCAAAGAATTAATCTTTTCAATTCCAAGTTTCGAGAGGTTTTTTTCAAGATTTTTACTCATTTTAACCACATTTTGCGCCCAAGAATTTTTTGCTAAATCTTCTGGTAAATGTGAAATCGCTCGATCAATATCATCAATCATTGGAATTAACGCTAAAATCGCTTTTTTCTCGCCCAAATTTTGCGCATTTGAAATTCGGCCCTCAACATTTTTGCGATAATTTTCGAAATCAGCACGCGTGCGCTGCAAATCATTTTTTAATTCTGAGTTCTCCACTTGAAGCTTTTCGCACTTTGGATCTTTTTTAAAAAATCCACTTTTTTTCTCATCTTTAGAAACTTCTTGATTTTTTGACAAATTATTCTTTTCCATTTTTTCCTCCTTAAATTTTACTTGCATACTTCGTAATTCTCTTTAAAAACTTTTTTCGAACTTCCAGAGTGTTTGAATCACGATTCATATTTCCTAAATTAATAACTTTTTTAGTTTTTATGCCACAATGATTTAATACTGCATTTTTTAAAACCGCAATTCCATAGCTATCTGGCACACTCACAATTCCGCTAAAAATTTTATACCACCAGCCTGGGCCTTGAGATGTTGTAATTATATCAGCAGTTTTATTTTTAAGAAGCTTTTTGAATTGCCGACCAGTTATAAAATTAAGTACAAAGATTCCTTTTTGATTCGAAGAATAAGCAATTCCAGGCGTAAAAACTCGATCAACCCAACCTTTCATTAGGCTTGGCATCGAACTCCACCAAATTGGATAAATAAAAATTAAGTGATTCGCCCATTGAATTAATTCTTGCGAATGTACAATTTCTACATCTTCTTTCATTCGCTCTCGATAACCAAAACGTAAAACTGGATCAATTTTCATCTCTGCAAGATTTAGAGTTTTAATTTTATGCTTTTCTTTATTAAGATTTTCTGTAACTTTATTAAAAATAGCTGCACTAAAACTCTTTTTATCTGGATGGCCATTTATCACTAGAATATTCACTATCTCTCCTTAAATTACAATATCTCTTCCAAAAATTCACCTGTCTTTTGAACCAATCGGACCACTTTTCCATAATTTTGGCGAGTTGGTCCAAGTACGCCAATGTAAGAATTTTCTGAAAACGGACTTTCGAATTTTGAAATAATTAAACTCGCACCCGAACTTTTGCCAATTGGATTCTCGCTACCAATATAAACATTGAGCGGCTCATTTGGAGTAACTTCACGAAGCCATGGTTCAAGATTATCAAGAAGCTGCGCAACAGACTGGACCGCTTCACCACTTTCAAATTCAGGCTGAGAAAAAAGATTATAAATTCCATTAATGTAAAGTTGATCGCCAATTGTAGCAAGACCAAGATTACCAGTAAGTTCAACTAAAGAATCTACAGCTGAACGAATTGCATGGTCGGCGCGGTCATTCTGAGCTGAAACTCGTGAAGAAATCGCCCGAAATCCACGCAAGCTATCTTTCGAATTATTAGCATTTAGTAAAATTTGTTCATCTTCGTCGCCCTCGCTTTGAGCAGTTAAACGGTTTACATAAAAACGATAACCCTTATCAGTTGGAATTCGCCCGGCAGAAGTGTGTGGTTGCGTAATTAAACCAAGATCTTCAAGTTTTGACATTTCAGAACGAATTGTCGCACTTGAAACATTAAAAAGCTTCGCCAAAGTAACACTACCAACTGGGCTGGCAACTTCGGCGTATTGCTCAATAATTGCTACCAAAATTTGCGTTTGTCGTGGTGTAATATTCATATTTTAAGTTTAGCATAAATTAGCACTTAGGTCAATAGAGTGCTAATTCTGTATTTTTAGTATCATATTTTCGGAAAAGTTTTAAAAAATATTTGACTTTTTATTTTTACATACATTTATAGAATATTAATATGCTTAAAAACAGATAAAGTAATATTCTACAGACCATAACTCTTCTGAGCCCGCAAAAAATGCGGGTTTTTTCTTTTAGTTTACTTATGTAATTCTAAGAATTTAGCTTTAATATCTTCCAAAAGTTTTCTTGCTCGCACACGCACTTCAATATCTTTATAGTTAAATTCAACATCTTGGTGCATAATTTGGTTAATAATTCGCGCCGTATTTCGAAAGTCATCATTTAAAATAAAGTGGAAATATGGCACTTCAAGAGCCTGCTCTAATGAAGAAATTGCTTCCGGCAAACGTTTTTCGAAATCTTTTTCAAATTCTTCTGCGCTTGAATATCGGTTTGCAAAACGTGCCCGCCAAGTTTCGAAATCTGGCGGTAAAATAAAAACCGCTACCACTCGCTCGCTCATTTTTTTATATTCTGCAATTCCTTGAATATCAATATCTGTTACGGAAATCTGCCCGTTTTGGTTCGCTTTTTCGATCTCTGCAACACTTGTACCATAAATCCTGCCGTGAACAAATTTTGCTTCAATAAATTCACGATTTCTAAGCATTTCTTCAGCCTTTTCAATCGAAATAAAATTGTAATCAACACCATTTTGTTCAATTTTACCATTATTTTCACGAGGCTGGCGCGTTGTGTGACTAACAATATCACGATATTCTTCATTTTTTAAAAGATATTTTTTGGTTGTATCTTTTCCCGCGCCAGAAATTCCCGCAAGTAGTAAAATGCGAGAATTTTCAACTAAAGTAATAGCTTCAGGTGGCGTTTGATAGTTTTTTACAAGAAATTCAAGGTTATTCATATTAAAATTATACTATATTTTCTGGATTTCGTCAAAAATTTCCTACTCTTCCAAAACTAAAACAGCTCCACCGAGCTGTTTTAAAATATTCCATAAAAAATTTAAATCTTCTCAAATTTAGCACTTCTTAAACTGTTTTCAATCTCATTTCCTGCTACAAATCGCAATCGTGCTTCTTTAATATCTACGCTTGTTACACTTTTAGCATCTTTCGCACCCTTTCCAGAAAGTGTAATATGAAAATATCCCAAATCGCCTAAATGCACCGTTTCGCCATTTTGAATCGCATTCGAAATTTCTTGCGTTAAAGCCATCAAAACAGCATATGTATCAATATCACTAACAGTAGTACTTTTAGCAGAAATTCGTTTTGCCATCTCCTTTAATTCAACCTTACCATTAGAAATTGCTGTTGGGTAAAATTTATTAGCTTCTTCTTTCTTTAATGGGTTTGGGCGTTGTACAGCTTTATATTTTATAGCCATAATTATTCTCCTTTTTAAATAGATTGAAAAGTATTCGCGAATCTATTAGAAAACTTTTTGGAATAGATTCGTTTTGATGTTTTATTAGTTTTAATATACTCGTTTTACAACGTAAGATAATTAACCATCGGTATCTAAATTAGAATATTCATACATATCAACATCTTTCCACGGCTCGTCAGGTTTATCATATTCTACTTCTGGTTTCTCCATTTCCTCTTCGCCATCATCAGAGCTATACCCCTCCTCACCCTCTTCCTTGTCATTACTGTCATCGTAGCTATTGTAATTATCAGGATATTCTGGCTCAATAACATCACCACTATTATCGAAATTATGGGACTGTGTGGGCTGCACTAACGCCATTACTAGAAATATGAAGATAATAAAACCTATAATATAACCAATTATATTTAGAATATTTTTTGACACCTTCATAATTTTGATTTATCAATATTGCGACCTTCTGAACCCATTTGCCTGTGCCTCTGCTTCTGAACAGAAATACTTTTCACCATATGCTGGATTTATTGTTGTTGAATTATAATATTTTCCTCCTGGCACATGATAGATTTTTGCTCCTGAACGATATGAGATATTACCCTTAATATTGCATACTTGTGCAGGCTGAGGAGTTGGCTGCGGTGCAGATGGAGCAATATAATTATATTTTGTAACCTTAACCTTTTCTGGTGTGTAGTGTGAAATAGTTTCTCGGCTCACCTCAGTTTTTCCTTGGTCTTTTTTACAAACTTTATCTTTACCGTTTGCACCTTTTTGGAGCTTTTCTTCCTTACTTTCTCCTGAAAGTGAAATATCTCCAGTGTTTTCTTCAACTCTTTCATAGTCGGTTCTGTATGGTGTATCTTCTTCAGAACAAACAACTTTATTATTTTGATAAATGGTTGAACCTATCGGAAATACGACAAACATACCAAATATTGCTATGGCACATATTGCAAACCCGTATTTATCTGCAAAACTCTTACTTTCTTTCATACGCCCATAATATCAAAAAAAAAAAAAACGAGTCAAGCCTTTTTACTTAAACAAAATTAAAAGCCCCTATGGGAGCTTTTAATAACTAAAACTTAGCGTTCGTATGCACATTCACAACATCATCAACATCATCAAGTGCATCCATCAATTTTTCAACTTTCGCACGAGTTTCATCGTCGGTGATTTCAACTTCCATATTTGGCACATATTGAAGTTCAGCTTCTTTCACCACCAAGTCTTTTTCAATTAACTCTTTTCGAACTTTCATTAAATCTTTTTGGTCGGTATAAACCACGATTTCGCCATCTTCTTCAACCGCGTCTTCTGCACCAGCATCAAGAATTTCAAGTAACGCATCTTCGCCCGTTGCTTCAACCAAAATCACACCCTTGCGAGTAAACTGAAACATCACACTCCCCGCGTCAGCGATTCGTCCACCATTTTTCACTAAAGCTGTTTTAACTTCAGGAAAAGTTCGATTGCGATTATCGGTTGCTGTTTCAATAATCAAACCAATTCCATTTGGACCATAACCTTCGTAAGTAATTTCCTCAAGTATTGCCGAGTTTTTATCTGCCGCGCGAGCAATTGCACGCTCAATATTCGCGTTTGGCATATTCACCGCACGAGCTTTTTCAATCGCCAGCGCTAAACTTGGGTTCATGTCTGGATCAGTACCGCCACGAGCTGCAATCGCAATTTGATTTCCAATTCGTGTAAAAATTGCACCCCGTTTTGCATCATTTACACCTTTCTGTCGTTTAATTTTTGACCATTTATTATGACCAGCCATAATTCTCCTTAATTTTTATCTGTAAATCTCTATTAATTTTACCATTTTTTGCTCAAGAATTCAAATTTTAAAAAAATTAAAACGCCCATTTTAACTTTTGGACGTTTAAGTTTTATTTAATTTTATGGGCTACCACACGAATAATCTCACTCCAGCTTAAAAACGGTTGTGGAATTTCGGCTAAATCGTGTGCCGTCATTTCATTTCGAATTGCCAAAGAAATCTGCGAAATCAAGTTTATCGCATCTGGTGATACAATACTTCCGCCAATAATCTTTCCCTTCCTGTCACAAATAATTTTAGCAAATCCACTACTGAAATTCTCAACATTGCTTTTTGCAATTAAATTAAGTGGTGCAATTGTAGTTTTATATTTTAAATCTCTCTTTAAACAATCGTCTTCAGTTAAACCAACCGTGGCGATTTCTGGCCAAGTTGAAATTGTACGAGGTGAAAGCGGAAAATTAACCTCCATTTTTGAACGTGAATGTAAAATATTATGAGCAACTGTTCGGCTTTCAAGTAGGATTTCTGCCGTTTGAGCTTGTGGATTAACCACACCACCAACCGCAAAAATATGCTTCATAGAAGTTTGCGAAAATTCATTTACAGCAATTCCATCTTTCGAAAAATCAATATGAGCATTCTCTAAGCCAATATCAGTATTCGGTATTCTTTCACCTACAACCAGAATTTCATCAACTTGCACAAATTTCTCGGTTCCGCCTCGTTGAAAGATCACTCGCTTCATCAAGCCGTCTTTTTGCACCGCCACCACTCGAGTTTGTGGTAAAACATAAACATGATTCTCTTCAACTAAAATATTTTCAAGAGTAATTCCAACTTCTTCATCTTCTTTTGGCAAAAGTCGTGCCGAAACTTCACTGATGTAAACTTTCGTACCAAAAATAGCCAAAATTTGAGCAATTTCAACTGCCTCAGCTCCACCACCAACAATAAAAATACTCTTAGGCGGACGAGCAATATTGAAAATTGTTTTTGGAGTATAATATCGCACATTTTCAATATTTTTAATATCTGGAATTGAGATTTTCGAACCAGTTGCAATCAAGAAATTCTTTGCCGAATAATGCTTTTGGTTAATCGAAATCTCATTTGGAGTTAAAAATCTAGCTTCACCACGAAAAGTTTTAATCCCCACACTTTCGAAAAACTTTTGATTATCGTGAGCGCCAGTTCGTTCAATCACAATTTTTTTCCAAGCAGAAATTATCGGAAAATTATAAGTTAAATTTGCCGAACGTAGACCCATTTTTTCAGCCTTTTTTGCCTCAAAAAAAGCTTTTTTAACCTTCGAAATTGCTGCTCGTGGAATATCACTATAATTTGGTGACTCACCGCCAAAAAGATCATTTTCAACAATTGCAACATTTAGCCCGGCTTTTGCTGCAATATTTGCCGCCGCTGAACCACCCGCTCCGCTTCCAAGAACAATTAAATCAAAATCAAATTTTCTTTTAGCCATTTTTTACTCCTTAAATTATGCTCTTGAAATTTTTATAAATATACGCTGCCTCTGGATGGATTTTCTGTAAAATTGCTCCGGTTTGTCTTCGAATATCGCCACTTGTAATTTCTGGTTTGTTTCTTTGCCAATCCGCAAATTCGAGAAGAGTTTTTCGAACAAACTCATTGCTTTGCCCTTCTGGAGATCTAACAATTAAAAAAGTTTCACTCAAGGATTTTTGCAATTTTTTATAATCAAATCTCTCAACTTCTCCATCAGATTTTACAACCATTCTCATAGTGAGACTCCTAAGAACTCTGGTGTAAAAATTACAACACCAGTTATAAACGCTAAAATTATCATTCCCAAACCTGCTGAAAATTGCATAAAACGCTTATTCTTATTCCGCCAAGCTTGAATTTCTGAAATTGGATGCCCACCAGAAATCATGCAAGCAATACTAAAAATTGGTAAATTAGAAATTAAAACATAAATTACTAAAATAGCAAATTGATGGGCTAGCGAAACACGTGAGGCTAAAATTGCCGAAATCGCCAAAGATGCAAAATAAAACAATATTTCACTCAAAACACTCACAATTCCTAGCGAAAAAGCTTCAGCCGAATGAACAGTTTTGCTTGCTCGCTCGTTAAGAAAATTCGCCATTGAACGAGGAATCCAAAGTTCCGTACTATTTTGTATGTTTTTGCCTCTTCGATAATAAAAAATCCAAGTTGAGATCCCAGCAGCAACTAAAATACCAGCCAAAACCGCCCAAGCTACTTTCGAAAATGTAATATTATAAAATATTCCAGCAAAATATGCAAAAGTTGAAAAAATAAGAATAGTTGCAAAAACTGACCCAAAAACTAAAGACATAGATAACTTTGTTAATTGTAAATGCGACTTTTTCTTGCTTAAAGTGTGCCCACTCAAAAGTGTTAGAACACTAATACTCAAATGAAAACTAGCATGCACCATTGCCGCTAAAATCACCACTAATAAAATCATCCAAATTTCCATAAGCTTTATTTAAATTATATTATAAGCACAAGCGAAAATCAAGAAAAATGTTTAAGTTTTTTCAAAAAAAGTCTTGACTTTTATATTTTTATATGTTACTATAAATAACGTAATATTATTTAAAAACAAAAAGGAAAATAAATGGCACAACACGAACGAATGTCTTCATGGGATAGACACCGAACTAAAAAAGAACTACGAAACTTCATTGATGCAAGAATTTCACGATTCAATGAATTTGATGAGTTCGAAGATTTAATCTAAGAATATAAAGCTCGCAAAATTAGCGAGCTTTTCTCTTGAAAAAAGTTTTTCAATGTGCTAAAATATAAACATTATGGTAGCGTAGCTCAGTTGGTTAGAGCGTAGGACTCATAAGCCTAAGGTCGCAGGTTCAATCCCTGCCGCTACTACCAGAAATTATATAGAAAATCGTTGCAAATTCTGTAACGATTTTTAATTTTTTATAAATAAAAATAACCTTCCATTTTCGAAAAGTTATTTTTTGAAATAATTTCTTGGTTGCGGGAGTAGGATTTGAACCTACGACCTCTTGGTTATGAGCCAAGCGAGCTGACCAGACTGCTCCATCCCGCGATATCTGTTTTATATTTTATCACGCAGACATTTAAAAGTCAAGAGTTTTTAGCTATTTTGTTGCTTTTTGAGCATTTCCACCAAAAATAAAGTTAATCCATTGCGTAAAATTTGAAGGTTTTGGCGTTTTAGTTTGTTCTTTCTTTTGTTCTTCTGGGTATTTCGAAAGAATCAAAACATGCTCGCCCGGCATTGCAAGACCAAGTTTTTCACGTACGGCAAGCTCTTGATATTCGGAACTTTTCAGATATTTTTGTTCATATTCAAGTGTTTTATAGCTAATTTCATCAATTAAAGCCTGGCGCTGTTTGAGTTCTAGCTTTTTTTGAATTGAATAATTTTTCTCCATCGCCGCAATATTTCCCCAAACCCAAATTATCGAGATAAAAATCACACTGGCCATAATAATATTACTCAAAGTTAAAATATCGTTCGAAAAATAATATTTCGCACGGCGAGTTTTGGTTTTTAAATCGTTTAAGTTTAATTTCACTATTTAATTTTATCATATTTTCTGATATAATTAAATAGTCGGGGGATTAGCTCAGCGGTTAGAGCAGTCGTCTCATACACGATTGGTCGCTGGTTCGAACCCAGCATCCCCTACCAAAATCGCCATAAGGCGTTTTTTATTTAACTGTTTTTAGTATAGTATTGACTTATTATCATTATTATGCTATAATAATATTATCTTGGTGAATAATCATCAAGAAGTAAAGTTTAAAAAGAGCTATGAAATATACAGTCCCTTCATTGTTCCATTTTTGTTCTTTATTTTCGCAAAGAGGTTTTTAATACTATAGAAACTTATTTGCGGAAATAAAGAATACCGCAAAAAAATAAAAAAGAAGGACTTACTTATTGTAAAGTAAGTTAGGGTAAAAAATGGAGACAACTAAATTCACACTAACTATCGGTGTTAATAAGGGATACAACAATAACAGCGATGAAATCAATCTCACTGCTGTTAATGAACTGTGGCTAGAGAAAGCTGCAGAAGTGGCTAATTCTACTGGTATTTACATTAGTGGAATAAGTAGCCTCGGTCGCGCCCTATATAGACACGAATGGGGTTGCCCAGAAGGAGGTGAACCTGTTGTTATTATTACAGGCTCGCTTAATGGTGAGTTCTGTAAAAATGCGGAAGCTTGGAAACAAGCGGTTCGTAAAGTTTCTTTAGGTCTAAAGGAGGACCTAAAGCAAACAACGGCTACGCTTGAGTTTTCAAGCGTAGATATGGAGTATCTAACATAGCTCAAGGTGTATTATAGCCGCAGTTAAACTGCGGCTATCTCTTTTATTCTCCAAAAAATAAAATTGCTCCTCACATTTTTAATGAAAAGCAATTTTAAAATTTAAAAAGTGGCTATTGACTACTTCTTTCGAGAAACTGTTAGGAAGCCGTTTCGTGGATTTTCTTTTACAATTCGATCTTCTGGAAGGTCGCAAGGTTCACCTTTATCGTTCTTTTCTTTTTTAGCAAAAAAGTAAATTGTTTGTGGTTTTCCGCCACGCAAAGTTACTTCACTTTTGTGCAAATAATATGTAATTCCTTTTGAATTTGTTTGACTATAAGCCATTTTTATCCTTTCATTACTACTGTTATACATTTTCATTGTATATCAGTTTTAAAGTAGTGTCAAGCTTTTTTACACTTTTGGCATATATTTTTTCAAAATAAGCTTAAGAATTATAGTTGTTATCATTTTTATTATAATCATAAAAATTAAAATTATTGCCACTAAAGTTGTCCATCCAGCCAAATCTGGTGACCAAATTGGCGCAACAAAACTATAAGTATATTCTGAAATATTTGGATATTCAGCCTTAACTTGACCCTGGCTACTTGCAGGATATTTATTTTGCTCATCTAAAATACACTGCTGATAAGCTAAAGAATATCCACCACGAAACCTTGGCCGGCAAGCTTCTTCCGCCTTTTTAAAAATATTTCCATTCGGATTATTACTTTCAGTTTCACGAGCAACCTGCTCGGCTTTTCTTGTATCACTTTTATAAATATTCGCCCATACAATTTTCACTTCTCGATTCATTTTGAACCAGTGAGTTTCATCGCTATAAAAAATTCCGCCACTATTCATATGAGCATAAACGTAATTAGCCAATTCAATCGTTGCTTTTCTGGTAGCTTCAACATCGCCAGATTTATCAGCCGTTTCAACAGCCTCTCTTCTACGAATCATTCCTACATTATTCAAACGTAGAGCTGTTAAATTCACAAAAATAACAAGTATAAGTAAAATAAACAATTGCCAATTTTTAAGCGATTGTATCTGTTTAAGACGCTTTTTAATTCTGCCTTTACCCACCATAATACTTATGTATATTTTACCAAAATTTCAAGAAAATTACAAATTTTGCTTAATTTTTTGCGCTAATTTTTCACCAACAATTTTCGAAAGCTCTTGCACGGGAGCTTCGCGAATTTTCTTTAGCGAACCAAATTCTCGCAATAATTTTGCCCGTGTTTTTGTTCCTACACCATCAATTTTTTCTAGTGCGTTCTGAGTTTGTTTTTTAGTTCTTAGATTAGAATGATAATTGATTGCAAATCGATGAGCTTCATCACGAATCCGCTGGAAAAGCTTGGTTAAATCACTAAATTCTGAGTTGCTTTCACCTAGCAAGTTGCGGGCGTGGCCGTGTGAATGGCTTTGTAAAAGGTGCAAATTTAGTATCAAAAAATCACCTTCTCGCCGAACCGAAAAATCTCTATCATTTTTTTCGAAGTTTTTATCTAACCAACTAGTTTTGAGGTTTGAATTTTGTGTATCAAAAATAATCTCTTCATCACGCTTGGCAATTCCAATGGCTAAAATATCGCTCGGCAAAACTTCTCGCACTGCACTCAATTGGCCCTTTCCACCGTCGATCAAAACCAAATCAGGCCGCCCCCATTTTTCGTTTCGCTTCGAAAATCTCCGTATTAAAACTTCTTTCATATGAAGAAAATCATTATTTCCGCCAGTTACCATTTTAAATTTTCGATACTCTCGCTTATCACTCAACCCATTCGTAAAAACCACCATCGATGCCACATTGTTTTCTCCACCCGTGTGCGAAATGTCATAAGCCTCAATTCGGCGTGGTGGAGTTTCAAGCGATAGAATTTCTGCTAATTTTGCTAACGCATGATCTTTCGAAATGTCCAAAAATTCTTCATTCGAAAAAATAACTTGATTGCCAAGCCCACTCAAGTCTTGAAGTTGGTTACGTTTTTTTGCGGCCATTTCAAAATTCTGTTCATTCGCAAAATCAAGCATTTCTTTCTCAATTTCAATCTGAAGCATTTTTCGCTCACCTTTTAAATATCGCGAGAGCTGGCGTAAATTACGTTTATATTCTGTCATTTTTTGCTGATATTCAGGCGAATTTGGTTCAAAATTTTCTAGCCCAGGAGTTAAACCAATCTGAAAATCTAAACTATTTTTTGCTGGCAGTTTTTCGCTCAAATAATACGGAAAAACTTTTCGAAGTAGCCGCACCGATTTCTTTACCGCATTAGAATTATAAAATGGGCCAAAATATTCTGCCAAATCATCAAGTGGATTTTTAGTGAAACTGACATGTGGAATTTTATCACGAAAACCAATTCGCACATAAGTTGGTGATTTATCATCCCGCAAAAGTATGTTGTATTGTGGCTTGTAGCGCTTAATCATCTCGCTCTCTAAAAATAGCGCATCAATTTCAGTCTCAACCTCAATCCAGTCAGTCATCGCAATTTCTGATACCAAAGCCTCAGTTTTCGAATCTCTCCTGCGTGAATTTTGAAAATATTGCCGCACACGATTTTTTAAATTTGCTGCTTTTCCAACATAAATAATCTCGCCTTTCGAATTTTTATGAAAATAAACACCAGCAGAATTTGGCAGTTCTTTTAGCTTTTTCGAAAGTTGTTTATTCATCTTTTATTATTATATCATTTTATGTTTTTTATAAAAACTATTTTATTATATTAATAATGTGCTATACTCAGAGTATAGATTATATTCAAGATAAAAACATTGGCCTTTAGAAAGAGGTGTACAATATGGAACAAACCGAAACTAACAAAATCGAAGAAGAAACTTGCTGTATCCAATTATCAACAGGGCAATATATAGTTTTTAGACCATGCGAAAATTCAAAAAAAGAATAGCACCGTACGACTTAAGCCGCCTAATTTTGGTGGCTTTAAATATTTTTCAAAAAAATAAATTTAATAAATTCATTATATGTTATTAGTGAAATCAAGCAAATTTAACATAATTTTAATCTGTTTTGTTAAAAATATTGGCAACAAAATTAGCAATTTTCAAGAAAACTTGGTAGTCGCAAATGAGTATTTTTTATATAATCGATGTATAATAATTAATATGAAAGGACAAAAAATGTTTAATCAGAATTTACAAAAATTACGAGCCGAGAAAAATATCTCACAAGAGCAACTTGCTGATAAAATTGGCGTTTCGCGACAATCAGTTTCAGCCTGGGAGAGTGGCAAATCTTCCCCTGAACTCGACAAACTAATTGCCTTAAGCGAACTTTTCGAAATTAGTTTAGATGAGCTGACTGGCGAAATTTCAACCAAAAAAGCCAATTTTAATAAAAAAGAATATGAGAAATCCTATCAAAAAATTGCATTAATTCGTGCACTTGGTATGTTTGTTCTTTTTGCTGGCCTTGCAGTGGCAGCATACTTATCAGGATCAACAGCAAGCTTTAATGTTTTAGCAGGGATTGCTTTAATGTTATCCTTAGCAATATCAGTTCCTCTACTAATTTTAGCTAAAAATTTTGATAATTCAGAAACTGAAAACCTACTTGATTATAATATAGAAATTGACAAAATTTTTTCAAAAAATGAAATCAAACAAGTCAAAAATATTAAAAATAGCAGCACTATGGCATTAGTATCAACACTTTTTACAGCTATAGTGGCTCATCAAATAATTTATCATTTTTCTAATCTTGGCATTAATTTAGCCAATACTATATTTATGGCCCTATTAGGAATTGGAATCTCGGCATCAACTTATGGAAACTCTATTTTTTCAAAAATTAATAACTTTTATGAAATCGAAAATAAAGATGAAGAGAAAGATTCAAAAATAGGATTTTTTGCGGCAATAATAATGCTTTCAATCACAGCAATTTATTTAACTTACAGCTTTCTTACGAATAATTGGGATTCGGCTAAACTATTTTACCCGGTTGGCGGAATTGTAATTGCAATTTATGCTATTTACGTAAAAAAGAAATAACCATCAAGACAAAACGCTCAATAACTAAAATTTTGAGCGTTTTTATTATTCAAAATTAATTCTTATACAAAGCGTGCGAATTTGCCGCGACTCGCTCCAAGAAAAGCAATTGAGCTTGCCGAGCATTTTCTGGTTTTCCAGACCAAGATTGAAGCGCTGGGAGCTGTAAAGCTCGTGCAAAACTATAAGTTAATCCCCAATCAAAAGGTCCGAGATTGGTTATTTCTTGAAGGTTATCGGTTGCCTGAGTTGCGGTTTGCCCACCAGAAAGGAATACGATCCCTACTAATTCTTTTGGAACTATTTTCTTAAAAACAGAAACCGTTTCTCGTGCAACCTCTCTTGAAGAAGATTGAATTTCATTTTCAGATCCAGCAAGAACCATATTTGTTTTCAAGATTGCTCCCTTAAGATCAACTTTAAATATCTTTAGTTCCTCAAAAAGTTTTTTAAGAATCTTTTCCGTAACTTCTCGACACTGTTGAATAGTATGTTTTCCAGAATAAACCACCTCTGGCTCAACGATCGGTACAATTCCATAATTCTGGCAAGCTTTAGCATATTGCGCCAAAACTCGCAAATTCGAAGTGATTGCAGCTTCGCTTGGCGTTCCTTTTTCTTCATCAATTTCGAAAGCAACTCGCCATTTTGCAAAATCAATTCCTACTTTTGAATATTTTTGGAGTTTTTCAATCAAGGAATCGAGCCCTATTGAAATCGTCTCACCTTCAAATCCGACTAGAGGACGCAAACCACAGTCAAGCTTCACACCAACCAGAATTCCGCGATTTTTCAAATACTCAACAAAATTAATACCTTCAGAAGTGTTTTGTTCGGTTGTCTCTTCAAAAAGAATAATTCCACTTAAATAATTTTCAATATCTGGTGTTTTGAAAAACATCTCACGATAGGCTCGGCGATTTTCAAAAGTATCTTCAAGCCCAATTGTTTCGAATTTTTTATGAATATTCCCGCCAGACTCATCTGCAGCAAATATTCCTTTTGGCCGCGCAACTAATTTTGCGGCAGTTTTATGTAATCGTGTTTCAATATCTAGCGTATTACTCAAAACATCAACAGATAACTCATAGTTTTTACGATTTAAAATTTGATACGCATAAAAAGGCTTCAATATATCATTAAAATCAGATTTATTAGCAATCGTAACTGCAACTTGCAAATTTTCTTCTAATTTTGAAGAATTCGAAAAATTTTCAGCAACAAAAGCTGCCTGAAAAATATTATTCTGATAAAACGAATTTAATTCGAAATTAGTTTCAATACTAGCAATTTTTTCTTTATTTCCAGCAATTATTTTCGAACCATCAAAAATGACAACGCCTCGCACACCAGTTCTAATTAGTGAATCTATCGCATTTTCATAACCTGAATAATCAATCAAATCACTTAAATTTTGTTTTCGAAAATCTACAAAAACTAAATTCGCTCGAACGAAAAACTCATGCGCAAGCTCAGGGCTCAAATCGGCAATATTAAAAACAAGCTCGATCTTTGGATTTTCACGCAAATATTTTTTAAAATCTGCCAGATAATTTTGCGAAAAATTAGCATCCGCAATATAAATTAAATCTGGTGGAAAAGCTGGCGAAACCCATTTTGTACTACGAGGATTGCTAGTTAAAATAAAACTCTTACCCTTATATGAAACTACAAATCGATCAATTAGATCATTATTAATTTCATCATATTCAAAATGAGAAGTACCGTTTGGATTCGCACTTGAAAAAGCCTTAAAGTGTGCTGCTGTAAAGATTTTTTCACTCAAAATTGTTCCACCATAAACACCAGCTTGTTTTTGATAATTTAAAGTTGAATCATCAAAAGTTAGATCATAATGGAAATCATTAAGTTCATCTTTATAAATTTTTTGATTTTGAATGTCTAAAAAGTTATCTTTTGTCGCATTTCCAATCGATAAAATCGTCGGTTTCATTTCCCACCTTTAAAAATTATTATGCTTTTGCTTAAATTATATCAAATTTTCGAAAATAAATCAAACTTAAAGATTAAACAAATCATTCAGACTTTCAGCCACGGTTGGGTGGGTAAAAATCTGGTCTCGTAGAACAGTATAATCAAGCCCAGCATCAATCGCCGTTTTTATAATATTTATAACTTCTGGCGAATTATAGCAAAACAGAGCTGCACCTAAAATTTTATTAGTTTTTGAATCTACAATCGCTCGCAAAAGACCCGCCGTTTTAAATTCAAGCTGAAGTTTTGGTACTGCTGCCGCTGGAATCTCCTTTACCTTAATATCGAAACCTTCCGCTAAAGCTTGTTTTTCAGTTAGTCCAACTTTCGAAAACGGAACCTGTAAAAAAATCGAATTCGGCAAATTAACACGATTTTTTAGAGAATATTTTCCGTCGCCATAAAACTGTGAGCGCAAAATTCGAAAATCATCTAAAGAAGCATAAGTAAATTGCTCTTTTCCTCTCACATCACCAACCGCCCAAACTTTTGAATTCGAAGTTTGAAGATTTTCGTCAGTCCAAATTCCGCCATTTTCGAGTGTTTTAATTCCTGCTCGTTCAAGGTTTAATTTTGCAGTTGCCGGTTTTCGCCCGGTTGAAATTAGTACTTTGTCAAAAGCTAATTTCTTACCATTATTTTGGACTAAAATGCCATTTTCAACATTTTCGAAAGCCTCAATATTTGCATTAAACTCAAAATTAATACCTTGCGAAACTAAAAAGTTGAAAATTGCTTTTCGCATCGAATCATCTTCATCAGCTAAAATTTTATCGCCTCGTTCAAAAATTGTTACTTTCGTGCCCAACTTTGCAAGAGTTGAAGCAAACTCTAGGCCGATAAATCCACCCCCAATAACTGCTAGGTTGTTAATCACCTCCCGATTCTCAAGAAGCTCTGTACTGGTTAAAATTTTTGAATCCTTCAAACCTTCTTCAATTCCTGAAATTTTAGGAATAAAACTTTCTGCACCAGTATTAATAATAATCTTATCGGCCGAAAGCTCAAGTTTTTCACCATTCGATTCAACTAAAATTGTGTTTTCATCTAAAAATGAACCAAAGCCGTCAAAAACCGTAATCGACTCGTTATCTGCAAGCATATGATAATTTTTTGAATTTAGCCGCTGCACAACATCAAATTTTCGCGCAATCGCTTCTTCGAAAGTTAGATTTTCACTCGCCGCAACTGCTAGAACTTTGGTTGGAATACAAGCAATATTGATGCAGGTTCCGCCATACATTTTCGGCGACTTTTCAATTAATGCGACTTTTTCACCTTTATTAGCAGCCAGAACTGCCAAAGTTTTTCCAGCTTTTCCAAATCCAATTATAATTTTATCAAATTTCATTTTTACCTCTTTTCTATTTTAATTTTAACACATTTTACTTAGAAAAGTCTTAAAATTTTAAGAAAAAGAAAAAACCCCGAGATTTCGGGAGATTTTCTTGGCTCCGGCAGCTGGGCTCGAACCAGCGACCTATTGGTTAACAGCCAACCGCTCTACCACTGAGCTATGCCGGAATAATAATCTTATTATACACGAGTTTTTTAATAATTTCAAGACTTTTTTATATTTTTTCAGAAAAATCGGCCCACTTTTTTAATGAGCCGATTTCATTATCTTTATTCAGTTCGAAGAGCCTCAATTGGGTTCATCTTTGCCGCCTTTCGTGCTGGTAAGAATCCAGAAATCACCGAAAGTAACATCAAACCAACTACCAATAGAATCCAAGCGAATAAATCTGGTTGAAGTAAATTCGTATCCACGCCAGAAGTTTTTTGCAGTTTTAAGACACTACTGATTACAGGGTTTAAGAAAGTAATTCCATACGCTACAACAATTCCAATTATTCCACCAAATAAACCAATCAGCGCCGCTTCGTATCTAAAAAGTTTCGAAACATCACTCTTTCGCATTCCGAGCGATTTCATTAAACCAATTTGTGAAGTTCGCTCTAAAACTGAAATATATTGCGTGTTAATAATTCCAAAAGCCGAAGCAAGAAGTGTCAAAAATCCAAATCCAGCAAGACCTGCCGCCATAACATTAATTGCTGTTTGAACCGTTGCTTTATCATCTGCAAAAGTGGAAACTTGGTAAAATTCACCACCGTTTAATGCTGTAATTTCCTTTTTAATTTCATCAACTTTTCGTGTGCCGTCGGTTGTTACGCTAGCACTATAAAACCGCATTTCACCAGAATTTTGCTTTTTCGCAATTTCCAAACCATCACTATTATTCATCCAGAAATTTCCGTGATAGTTAAAATTAGTATCCGTTTTTCCAGCATCAACTGCTTGAATTTCAAAAGTCTTTTCGAAAGTTTTGCCTTCCGCATCTTTCATTTCGAAAACTACTTTTTTACCCACAATATCAGCAGGATTTTTACCTCCAAAAGATTCAATATAAGCTTTTGGTGCGATAACTTTTCCATTATCAATTTGATTATTTTTGCTTAGTTTTCCAGCCGAAAGCCCCATCTCTTGTTCGTCATTTTTAGTGGCAACATATCCGTCGTATTTTATACCATTTTCAGACCGAACAGTCTCAATCTTCACGGGAACCGCTGGAGAGACATTTCGAACACCTTTAATTTTTAAAATTTTATCTAAACCTTCCTTCTTAAACGAGTGACTCTCGGCGTCAATTTCAGCTTTTTTCCTGGCAGCATCTTCACGAGTTGATTCAACCCTATTTGGCGCATAAGGATCTTTTTTATTCTTAATTAATCGCGAGATAGTTAAAGCATTTTGATCACCTAATTTATTGGCTAAACTTTCAACATAAGCATTGCCACCCTTTCCGGCTGCAATTGCGAGTGCAACAGTTGTCGCACCAACCGCAATTGCCAAACTTGTCAAAATTGTTCGCCCTTTTGCTAAACGAATATTTTTTCCAGCTCGCTTAATAATATCAACTCTACGCATTTTTAACTCCTTCAATATGCTCTATTTCGCCATCTTTTATTCGAATCCGAATATCACATTTTTCTGCTAATTCTTCATCATGAGTAATAATAAATAGCGTTGCACCAGACTTTTTATTATATTCAAAAAGTAATTTTTCAATTTTTTCACTAGTTGCGGAGTCTAAATTTCCCGTTGGTTCATCCGCAAAAATTATTTCTGGCGAGTTTACAATTGCTCGCGCAATCGCAAGACGCTGTTTTTGCCCACCCGAAAGGTCGCGGGCTGGTGTTTTGATTTTATCTTTCAAACCAACCGCTTTTAGGGCGTCTTCTACAATTTCTTTCCTTCGAAAAATTGGCTCTTCAGAAATTTCAAGTGGCAAACTTACATTTTCGAAACAAGTTTCATTTCCTTGAACGAAAAAGCTTTGAAAAATAAATCCCATTTTTTTCGAACGAAATTTATCAATCTTCTTTTGATTAATTGATAAAATATTTACTCCGTCCATTAAAACTTCACCTTTTTCTGGAGCGTCTAGGCCACTCATTGCATGAATTAGTGTTGATTTTCCACTTCCCGATTTCCCAATAATCGCCACGCTTGAACCATTTTCAATCTTGAAACTCACATCTTTTAATGCCTGAAAACGATTCTTCTTTTTGCCGTAAATTTTTGAAATATTTCGAACTTCAATCATATTCCTCCTTTAGTTAAAATTCATCTCTATCTAAATTTTCAAGATAAAAACATTGGCCTTTAGTATTCTCATTAAAATCATAATCATTCACTTTTACATTTTTTGCGCGAGCTTTCAAACGAGTAACTTTTGGACTATTAAAACTACAATTTTTAGTTTTAATATTTGCATTTTCAACATTATTTAGTTCAACACTTCCACTATTTGAATTTAATGTTAAGTTTAAAACATCAATGTGCTTTCCTGAAAATACGCCATATTCACCTTTCGAAATCTCTAAATTTGTAATTTTAGCTGAATTTTCAAAATAAACTGAGCCACCATTCATTTTTACTTTCATATTCTCAGCATCTTTCGCAAAATAATTTACGTTCGAATTTGAAGTTACATCAATTTCATTTAGTTCTGGGCCATAAATATGAATTTCTTCATATCCTAATCCGCCAAAATATAGATTTTGCGGAACATTATTTAAACTCAATTTCAAAGTTTCTCCTTCAAAATCAACTTTCAAATTATGTTTTCGAAAATTCATATGTGTAAATTCAATTTTTTGCTCATCTGAAATGTGATAGAAAACAGAAACTGAAGAATCAACTTTTAGTTTTTTAACACTTTTCATTTTTTCAGAATTAATTTTAATTTGTTCAGAGACTAAACTTTTCGAAACCTTTTCATTAGCCTTATCGCGTAAAATTGTGGTAAAAGAAATCGATCCCAAAATTCCGCCTAAAGCAACTATCACTGAAACAATAATTGTTATAATATCAATTTTCGAAGCCTTCAATTTAAACAGTATTTTTGCAATAAAAGCCGTAAAAATCAAATAAGAAATTCCCATTATATTTGCTGAAATTACTATACCAGTTGCAGCATTCTTTGCGTTGGCAAAATTAGCCATTTCGCCAATTTGCATTAATGCCCAGTTTCCAAAAAACATCGCTAGGATTCCACCAAGAAAAGCAAAAACTGTAAAAATTCCAAAAATTATCCCAAAAATTCGAGCAATTTTCATATTTCGAGCTGCATTTTTTTCGAAATTATACTCTTCGTTAACTTCTCGAATTGCACTTGCTGTAATAACTTCACCGCGAAGTCGCAAAATATCATTAGCATTTTTTGCCGCTGGAATGATAAGAATTGATAGAATATAAATTGGAACAATTGCGCCAAAACTTACAAAAAACATAACCGCTAAAGCTAGCCTGACCCAAACCGTATCAATTTTCAAATATTGCGCTAATCCTGCCGCTACACCCGAGATCATTCCGTTTTGTTCATCTCGGAATAGCTTTTTTGAAATTTTTGGAATGCGAATTTCTTCATTTTCACCATCAAAATTCAAATCTTGAAACACTTCTGGTGAGCCAATTTGAGCCTCAATTTTTGAAATTTCTTTTTCAGTGATTACTCCGCCTTCTTTTATACCAAGTTCTGCTAGAATTTCAGTGATTCGAATTTCAACATCTTCAAAAATATCTTCATCGCCAGAGTAGATTTTTAAATCTTTTAGATATTTTTCAAGCCTCTTTTTGGCATAAATTTCAATTTCGTAAGGAATTTTTGCCAAATGAATTCTTGTAATTTCTTTCATATTTCTCCTTAAAGTTTGCTGATTGTTTTATTTAATTTGCTGATTTCTTCGCTAACCTTTTCACAAACATTAGCGCCAAATTCAGTTATTGAATAATATTTTCTAGGCGGACCTTGCTCACTTTCTTGCCATTCATGGCTTAATAATCCATCTTTTTGTAGCCTTGATAGCAACGGATAAATCGTGCCTTCAACCACAACCATTTTAGCTTCACGCAATTCCTTAATGATGTCGCTGGTGTAAACTGGCTTTTTTGCACAAACCTTTAGCACGCAAAACGCCATAAAACCTTTTCGCATCTGGGTTGAAATTTGTGAAGCATATTTTTCAATACTTTCTTGTTCCTTCATACTTCTATGTTATACAAGGTAGCTTAAAAAGTCAAGTACTTTTTTCAAAAAAAATAAAAAAGTCTGTTCGAAAACAAACTTTTTTTAAGATTTTTACATTAATCCATTCGGATTTTTACTTTGCCAATTCCACGAATCTCGACACATCTCCTCAAGTGTTTTTTCGGTTTTCCAGCCAAGTTCTTTTTCAACCTTGGCAACATCGGCATAACAAAATGCAATATCACCTGCACGGCGTGAGGTAATTTCGAAAGGAATCTTTTTGCCAGAGGCTTTTTCGAAAGCACGAACTAGCTCCAAAACACTCACTCCCGAGCCTGAACCAAGATTATAAATTTTAACGCCACCATTCTTACGGTTATTTTCTAATGCTTTCAAATGACCCTTAGCTAAATCTACAACATGAATATAGTCACGCACGCCTGTACCATCAGGAGTTTCGTAATCATCGCCAAAAATTGAAAGTTTTTCTCGTTTTCCAATGGCAACTTGAGAAATATACGGCATCAAATTATTCGGAATTCCTTGCGGATCTTCACCGATTAAACCGCTTTCATGTGCACCAATTGGGTTGAAATATCGCAAAATCGTAATCGACCAGTGCGTATCAGCCTTTACTAAATCTTTCAAAATATGTTCAATCACAACTTTAGTATATCCATAAGGATTCGTTGCTGTTTCGCAAGGCATTTCTTCTCGATAAGGAACTGGATTTTTGTCGCCATAAACTGTCGCGCTCGAAGAAAAAACAATATCATAAACGTTAAACTCTCGCATAATTTCCAAAAGAGAAATCGTTCCTTGAATATTGTTTTTATAGTATTTAAGTGGCTTCCCAACGCTTTCGCCAACTGCTTTTAAGCCTGCAAAATGCATCACTTGTTCAATATTATTTTCTTGAAAAATTTTTCGAAGACCATCTTTATTTAAAATATCAACTTCATAAAATTTAAAATCCTTGCCTGAAATTTCATGAATTCTCTCTAAAGCTTTAGGTTTCGAATTTACAAAATTATCAATAATTATAACTTCTTCATTATTTTCAAGAAGTTCAATTGAAGTGTGGGCACCGATAAATCCTGCGCCACCAGTTACTAAAATTGCCATTTCTTCCTTTCATAATATAAAATTAAGCACTTTATATTGTATATTATACTATTTTTCAAAAGACATGGCAATTTATCCTAAAGAATATTTTTAAGATATTTTCCCGTCCAGCTCTTTTCGACTTTTGAAACCTGTTCTGGAGTTCCAGTCGCCACAACAGTTCCACCACCCGCTCCACCTTCTGGGCCCATATCAATTAGCCAGTCAGCACTTTTAACAATATCTAAATTATGTTCAATTATTACCATTGAATTTCCGGCATCAACCAAACGGTTCAAAATTGAAAGCAATCTTTTTACATCTGCATTATGAAGACCAGTCGTTGGCTCGTCCAGAATATACATTGTTTTACCAGTTGAAGCCCGAGCAAGCTCAGTAGCAAGTTTAATTCGTTGCGCCTCACCGCCTGAAAAAGTTGTTGCAGGTTGCCCAAGTTTAATATAGCCTAGACCAACTTCTTGAATCGTTTTTAATTTTCGATGAATTGCAGGAATATTTTCGAAGAATTCTGTTGCTTCATCAATTGTCATATCCAAGACATCTGAAATTGTTTTTCCTTTATAAAGAATCTCCAGCGCCTCGCGATTATATCGCTTTCCATGGCAAACATCACATTCTACATAAACATCTGGCAAAAAATGCATCTCAATCTTAATCACACCGTCACCTTGACAGTTTTCACATCGGCCACCTTTAACGTTAAAGCTAAATCGACCAGCTTTATAGCCACGAATATTTGCTTCTGGCGTGCCAGCAAAAAGCTCACGAATCTGCGTAAAGACACCAGTATAAGTTGCGGGATTCGAACGTGGCGTACGGCCAATCGCACTTTGATCAATCACAATTGCTTTATCTAATTTTTCTAATCCCAAAATTTCATCATGCGCACCAGGAACTTCTTGTGCACGGTGCTTTCGTGCTAACAATTCTTTACTTAAAATTTCATTCACCAAGGTTGATTTTCCACTGCCCGAAACTCCAGAAACTACCGTCATTACACCTAGCGGAATCTCAACGTTAATATTTTTCAGATTATTTTCTCGTGCATTTTTAATCACCAATTTTTCATTTTTCTGAATTTTTCGGCGCTTTTTTGGTGTTTGGATTTTATCTTTTCCGCTTAAAAATTGCCCTGTTAAAGATTTAGGATTTTTCGAAACCTCTTCAGGTGTGCCTGAAGCCACAATCATTCCACCATTTACGCCAGCGCCAGGACCAACATCAACTAACCAATCTGCCGCCCGAATAGTATCTTCATCATGCTCAACAACTAACACGGTATTATTTAAATCACGGAGATTTTTTAGCGTAGCAATTAGTTTGTCGTTATCTCGCTGATGAAGGCCAATCGAAGGCTCATCTAAAACATAAAGCACACCTTGAAGCCCTGAACCAATCTGCGTCGCCAAACGAATTCGCTGCGCTTCACCACCGCTCAAAGTATTAGCTGCGCGCGAAAGCTCCAAATAGTTCAGACCAACATTATTCATAAAGCCTAACCTCGAAGAAATCTCTTTTAGAATTTGAGTTGAAATAAATTTTTGCTGTTCATTTAGCTCTAAATTTTTGAAAAGTTCAACAGCTTCATCAATTGCAAGATCACAAATTTCCACGATGTTCAAACCGGCAACCGTCACAGCAAGAACAACAGGTTTCAATCGCTTTCCGCCACAAGTTTGACATTTTCGAACACGCATAAACCGCTCAATATCTTTACGCTGAAATTCGCTACCCGTATCGCGATGGCGACGCTCCAAATTCGGAATTACGCCTTCAAAATTCATATTATAAACACGGCCGTTCATTTCGATCGGATATTTTTCGTCTGTTTTTGTGCCGTATAGAATAATTTCAATCGCTTCTTTCGAAAGCTTCTTGGTTGGGGCTTTTGTTGAAAATCCATGACGTTTTGCAACCTCCTCAAGCAATTTAATTCGATAGCCCTTCTCCATCACACGATTATAAGGCCGAATTGCACCTTCAGAAATTGTTAAATTTGGTGAAAGCACCAATTCTGGATCAATTTCCATTCGTGTTCCAAGACCCGAACAAGTTTCGCAAGCTCCTTGTGGTGCATTGAATGAAAATAATCGTGGTTCAAGTTCAGGAATATGCTCATCTGGGTGAAGTTCACAAGCATAGCGTTGAGAAAAAATCTTCACCTCGCCAGTTTCATCATTCAAAATCTCTAAAATTCCGCTAGTCATTTCAAGCGCTTGTTCAACACTTTGAGCTAAACGTGTTCGCATCTCTTTCGAAAGCACCAAACGGTCAACTACAATTTCGATATTATGCTTAATATTCTTTTCAAGCCCAGGGAATTCATCCAAAGCGTAAATCACTCCATCAACCCGCGCACGAGCAAAACCTTTTTTCGAAAATTCTTCAGGGATATGCGCAAATTCACCTTTTTTAGCTTTTGCAATTGGCGCAAGCAATATCAACCGTGAACCTTCTTCAAGATTCATGATACTATCAACAATACTTTGCGGTGTACGCCGAACAACATCTCGACCACAAATTGGACAATGTGGCGTACCGATTCGTGCAAAAAGAAGACGCAAATAATCATAGATTTCAGTTACAGTTGCTACAGTTGAGCGCGGATTGCGACTGGTAGATTTTTGATCAATTGAAATAGCTGGGCTGAGTCCCGTAATTTGATCTACATCTGGCTTATCCATTGTGCCTAAAAATTGGCGAGCATAAGAATTTAAACTTTCCATATAACGGCGCTGGCCTTCCGCATAAATTGTATCAAATGCTAAACTTGACTTTCCACTACCAGAAAGCCCCGTTATCACCACTAATTTGTCACGCGGAATTTTTAAATCTACATTTTTTAAATTATGTTCACGCGCACCTTTAATTTCTAAAAAATCAGCCATTTCACCTCTTTCGAAATTTATTTATTCATATAGTTTTCGGCGGTATAGCCTTTACAAAGTTAATTTTTAGCCCTTCTGCCGTAAAACGTTTCTCATAAGTTGTCATCACTTTGTAATTTTCGTTCAAATTACTTTCATGTAAATCGAAACTAAGACGTTCAATTTTCCAACCTTCTGATACAAGCTGTTCCAAACTCCATTCGAAAAGATTCTTAGCATCAGTTTTAAAGTAGAGCGCACCATCTTCAGCCAAAAGCTTAGCATAAATTCGCAAAAAAGTTGGGTGCGTTAAGCGGCGGCCCGAATTACGCTCACGTGGGTAAGGGTCAGGAAAGGTCACCCAAAGATATTTTACTAAATTTTCACCAAAAGCTTCAAGAAGTTGGTCGGCTCGTGCTCTCAAAAAACGAATATTTTTAACACCATCTTGCTCAGCTTGAATAGCGCCTTTAACTAGTCGGTCGGCTTTAACATCAACCGCCACAAAATTCTTCATTGGATTTTTTGTTGCCAAAGCTTCACTAAAAAGCCCTGTTCCTGCACCAATTTCTAAATTATTAACTTCAGCATTTTCTTTTTGCCATTCATTGAATTCAAAACAAATTGCAGAATTATTGAAAAGCGCAAATTTATAAAGTTTACGCTTGCGAGTAATAATAAAATCTTTCGGATTTAAAAAAGCCATTCTTCTCCTTTATTGGTCTGTTATTCTTAAAGTTTCATCACTTAAGGAGCTTTCGCTAAACTCATCTGTATGAATTTTCTTTCTTGCTTGTGAATAAAGCCTTTCGAAATCCGCCATGTCTTTATTCGAAAGACCACCTTGCGGTAAAAACTCCTCATCTTTTTCATTTTTTTTGCGTTCTTCTTCCTCTTTTTTTGCCTTTTTCTGAGCCTCACGCGCCTCTTGCAAAACTGGCCTACTTAAATCAAGCTGAATAGTTCCATCCGAAGTGTAAAGAATTAAGCTCGCAATCACCAAAACCAATGCAATTCCTAAGCTTCCCGCAAGAAAAATTAGCAAATTTCGAGAACCATTAATTTCTTTTTGTAATTCCAACGGCCGATTTTTAATTTTTGCTTTAATTTTATTCAAATAATTATTCATTCAAAACTCCTGATGTATTTTTTACAACAAAATCATGAATCTGAACACCATATTTTTCAGCAATTTCATTCAATTTTTTAGTGTTGTAATTTACTTCTCGGCGAGCACGACGTATTTTTTCAAGTTTTAAATAAAATTCACGCGGATTTTTAGTACAATCTTGCGAAACTAATTCCGAAAGCTCCCGTTCATAAATCTGAAAATTCTCTTTAAAATACTTAAAATTCTCTTCAAATTCAGAAACAGTCAAGATTAATTCAGCACCATTTTTCTTGTTTAGAGCAATTCTTGCATTAAAATTCGACATCAATCCATTCGAAATCTTCTCATAGCTTTTACCCAGATTAACCCTTTTTAGAGCGTCTTCAGAGCGAATTTTTTTCAAATTGTTTTTTAAATCGTTGCATTTTTTACTGATTTTCGAAATCTGAATTTCAGTTGGCTTTTCTTTTGCCATTTCTTCGGCAAAAACAATTTTCGAAAATTGAAGCAGAACCAAAAATCCACCAATTATAAGAATCACTAGAAAACCAAATTTTTTTTGAAAATTTGCCAATTTATTCTTCATCTTCAGAGAGCTCAATTTTTAACTCCTTTAGCTGACCTTCGTCCACAAAGCTTGGCGAACTCATCATTACATCCACTCCCGAACCATTCTTTGGAAATGCCACTACCTCACGAATATTATCTTCGTTCATTAAAATCATAAAAATTCGATCCAAGCCAAATGCACAACCAGCATGCGGAGGCGCACCAAATTTAAATGCATTTAGCATCGCACCAAATTTCGCTTCAACATATTTTTTATCATAACCAAGCAAGCCAAAAGCTTCATACATTACCTCTGGGTTATGGTTTCGAACAGCGCCTGAGCAGATTTCATAACCATTCATCACCATATCATATTGGTCAGCTTTAATCGCCAATTTTTCAGCATCAGTTTCAGCATTTCGAAGAGCTTCAACGCCACCTTTTGGCATAGAAAATGGATTATGGCCAAAATCAACTTTTTTGTTTTTCTCATCAAATTCATAAAATGGAAAATCTACAACCCAAGCGAGAGCCACTTTATTTTCATCTTTAAGATTAAAGAAATCAGCAAATTCATTTCGAAGACGACCAAGAACCTTATTTACGACTTCACGTTTATCTGCGCCAAAGAAAATTGCGTCGCCATCTTCAGCACTGGTTTCTTCTTTAATTTTCAAAAGTTCATTTTCGTTCAAGAATTTAACAATTGGGCTTTTTGCTTCACCTTCAGCATATGTAATATACGCCAAACCGCCAGCGCCCTCGCTTTTAGCAATTTCAGTGAAGTTATCAATTTGTTTACGGCTCAAACTTGCGCCATTTTTGACACAAATCGCTTTCACGCATTCAGCATTTTTAAACACACCAAATTCAGTTTCAGCCAAAACATCATTTAAATCAACTAGTTCCATTCCGAAACGCAAGTCAGGCTTATCGCTACCGTATTTTTCCATAGCAACTTCATAAGGAATCCGCGGAATTTCTTCGCTCAAAAGCTCTTTTTTAGCAAAATTCTTCACTAGATCTTTAATGAGAACTTCCATTTCTGAGCGAATCTCTTCACCATTTTCAACAAAAGCCTTTTCAAGGTCAAGCTGATAAAAATCACCATAAAGCCTATCCGCCCGCGGATCTTCATCACGGAAACAAGTAGCAATTTGATAGTATTTGTCAATCCCACCAACCATTAAAAGCTGTTTAAACTGTTGTGGAGCTTGCGGCAATGCGTAAAATTTTCCAGGGTGAACACGGCTCGGAATTAAGAAATCACGCGCACCTTCTGGGCTAGAATTTGCAAGAATCGGCGTAGCGACTTCAATAAATTCGTGATTTTCCATAAATTTTCGAATTTCACGATAAAATTCAGCACGGCGACGCAACATTTTTTGCATTTTTTCACGGCGTAAGTCCAAAAAACGATATTTTAATCGTAATTCTTCATTTGATTTTTGACCATTATCTGAAACTGCAATTGGTAAAGGTTCACTCCGGTTTAAAATTTCAAGATTTTCAACAATAAGCTCAACTTCACCGGTTGAGATATTTGGATTTTTTAAATTTTCAGCACGCTCTTTTATTACACCAGTTGCCGAAATCACAAATTCATCACGGCATTTTTCAGCTAATTCAAAACTTTCTGCAAAATCTGGCGAAATCACAAGTTGGAGCAATCCAGAATGATCACGTAAATCAATAAAAATCAACCCACCGTGGTCTCGTCGAGAATTCACCCAGCCTTTTACAGTAATTTTTTCACCAATTTTATCAATCGAATTTTTCGCTAATATCCGCATATTTCTCCTAATTCTTGAATTTAACTCTTTATATTTTACCACATTTTCCTATTTTTTGCGAATAAAATCTACCAAATTAACGATTCCAGACAAATCACCATTTCTTTCAAGCAAAATTGCATAGTTTTCACCTTTTGAAAGTATTTTTTCTAAAGCCGCTAAGGCACTTAAATTAGGTTTTATCGATAGAAATTCTTCATGCATTACTTTTTGAGCTTTTTTTGAATCACTTGAATCAATTTTAGTAATATCTTCCAGAAAAATTACACCCTTAACTTTATTTTCTTCCTCGTTCATAACTGGAAAAATCTTTTGTTTAGTTTTAAAAAGTTCATCAATCAATAGTGGTGTTAACAAATCATTATCGTGGATTATCGCCATTTTTTCACCAGAAACCCCAATTTCTAAAATTGTTTTTTCTTCAAGTTCGAAAACTTTTTCAATCCATTTTTGTTCATTTTCAGTTAAAATTCGCTTATGATTAGCCAAAAAATTTAAAAGTTCTTCTTTTGAATAAAACGACCACGGTTGTTTTTTATTCGCCATCTTCGAAAGCCTATTTTGTGTTTTTATATTTTGAGCAAAATAAATTCCATTTGTAATTGGGATAATTTTACGATTAATCTGGCTTGAAATTCGATTCAAAATACCACTTTTTAAAATTCCCTTCGAAATTAGAAAAACAACAAAACAAATAACTATCGACTTCCAAAAATCAAAAACTTTCGAAAGTGAAATTACCGAGACAATCATGATTGCACAGCCAAAATATTGCAAAAAATAATTATAAACTGGCGCGAATTTCTTTTTGTTGAGCATTTTTTCAGCTCGTTTGTCGCCGGAGTTAATTCTGCGTTGGAGCTCAAATTCAGAAAATTCAATCTCCTTTTCTTTCAAAGAAAAAATAATAAGCATTAAAATTAAGCAAATTATACTTATAACTAACATATTTTTATTTTATCACACTTATGTATTTTGAAAAAGCTTATTTTTATGTTAAAATAGTAATAGTTAGTGAAAAAGGAGGAAAATGTCTACTAATAAAAATAAGGCAAAAAATCTTCAAAAAATAAAAGATTTTATAGCCGATAATAAATTTGCAATAATTTTTACAGTTTTGGTTGTTCTTTTTTTGAGTGGAATGATCTGGCTATCAAACCTTCAAAAAATTGATTTGAGTAATATTGATATTTCGAAAGAGATTTCTTCAAGTAAAAATTCAGGCGATATTTCTGAACATGTTTATCATAAAAACAACTCGAAAGTAACTTTGGTTGAATATGGTGATTTTCAATGCCCAGGATGTAAAACTGCAGCCAGTCGCGTTAAATCAATCGCGGAAGAATATAAAGATAAGGTTAATGTGATATTTCGAAACTTCCCATTAGTCACAATTCACCCAAATGCACTTGCTGCAGCGAGCGTTGCTGAAGCAGCAGGCTTGCAAGGAAAATATTGGGAAATGCACAGTTTGCTTTACGACAAGCAAGATGAATGGACGGCTTCAACCGCTAGCGAGCGAATGGATTATTTTATAGAATACGCTAAAGAATTAAATCTAAATATTGACCAATTCAAAAAAGATATTGAGAGTGATAAAGTAAAGGCGAAAATTAAATTTGACCAAGCTGTTGGTTCGAAAGCAAAAGTAACTGGAACGCCTTCATTCAAGCTCAACGGCAAAGATTTGTCTTCTGATATTTGGGGTGATGATGCAAAATTAAAATCAGCCTTAGATGAAGCAATTAAGAATCAGAAATAATCCCATAATAAAATCTCACTCAGTAAAGAGTGAGATTTTCTTTTTGTCACTTTTTATTGTTCAATGTAGCGTTGCCATTCAGCAGGCACCACATCCACCGCAATTATTTTCTTCCTTGAAGGAGGAAAATTGATTTTGATAGGCATGTGTTCTCCTTTTATTCATGCAACTCACGCGCTCGACCGATTTCTTTATTTAATAAATTTTACACGTTTTTGCGCGAGCCTATCAACTATTCTATCAAAAAAAATAACAAATGTCAAGAAAACACGCTATTTTTATGGTTCCTCCCAAAAATAACCTTAGCGCTTATACTTATATAATACATCATTTTATACACAAGCGCAATACTTTTTTATTATTTTTATGGTTTTTGAAAAATCGCCAAAGTTGCTTCAACTTCTTTTGAAATATTGTGTTTTTTACACCATTCGTTAACCGCCTTTGAAGCTCCTGGTAGGGCTTGATTTCCATAGTCATCTACAACAACGATTGCACCACTTTCAAGATTATCCCATATTAAATTAAGCGGATCTAAAATTGAATCATAATAATCTCCATCCAAAAAAGCAAAGCTAATTTTTTCAGGAATTTGTGTTTTCGAAAGTGTATTAAACCAACCTTTTGTAATTTTTGGCATTTTTTTAATATTTGATTTACGCAAATTTGAAATTAATTGCTTTTTGCTAGCACACAACTCACCTTTTTTAAAAACTTCACCCAAAGAATTAATATCTTTCGAAGATTTTTCTGGTAAGCCTTCGAACGAATCGTAAAGCCAAAGTGTTTTAGAACTTCCCCATTTTTCAAGAGTTTTTGCTAAAAACACACTAGTTGTACCAACATAACAGCCGAACTCTACAACATCTCCAAAAAATGCGCGAGTCTTTTCCAACTCGCGCAAAATTACTTTAATCTCGCGTTCATCAACTTGATCACTCAATAACTTCATAGTTAAATTATACTACGAACGCTTGATTGTGCCAACAATATCATAAGTTTCATCTTCACTAGCAGGAATAAATTCACCAGAAATCTCGACTCCGCTTGAATTAGCTTCTCCGTAAAGATTTAAATTACTTCCACCAGAAACAGCATATTTTTGGCCTTTAGAATCAACAACTCCAACTTTACATTTGCTTGGATTTGAATTATCAGTTTTACCTTTTTTTAATGAAAGACAAACTACATTTCCTGAAATTGTTATATTTTTCGAAGACTGATTCTGATTTTTATTATTCGAAATATTTCGGTGGGCAACTGGCAGTGTAAAATCTAGAAGCTTTACAACAAAACCTACCGCAAAAACTATAGCTACCAGTACAGTAATCACCAAAATTGAGGTTAATTTTTGATGAAAAGATTCCTTTTGATATTTCGAAATCTGTTTCATTTTATTTTAAGAATCCCATCACAACAATTACAATAAGGCTAATTAAAGTTAAAATAGCCATTAATGGAGCAGTTCTCTTAACCCAGTTTTTATAAGGAACACCTGCGAGCGCTAAACCAGCCATTAATGATGCAATTGTAGGGGCAACCATATTAAGAAGTCCAGATGCAGTCGCAAACGCAACGACAGCAATTTCTTTAGTTGAACCAGCCAAATCTGCAACAGGAGCAATAATTGGCATTGTAGCCTCTGCTAAACCAGAAGATGATGGAATGATAAATGACATTGGGATATAGAAAATATAAGCCAAAACACCAAATATCTGTGATGGAACTTTTCGAAGAAGTTCTTCACCCCAATAAACAATCGTATCTTGAATTCCACCAGCCTGCATCAAAACGCCAATTGCTGCAGCAACCGCAATAATTAAAGCAACACTCAATAAATCTGCCGAGCCAGCAAGGAAAGTATTTGTTACAGAAACATCATCTTTTTTAAATTCCTCATGATAAAGAATTTTAATCATTATTGTCGAGATTAAGAACAGTGCTGAAATTTCGTTAAAATACCAAGAACCAAATGGAACAGCATGCTCAAATCCGAAGATTCCACCAATAATAGGCAAAGTTGCGAGCCATTCGTGCCAGTCTTCAAAGAATGTTACGTGCAAATCTTTCCAAGGAACAAGTGACATAATCATCACAAGGAAAGTTAGCCCAAAAATTCCCATTACAAATTTTCGCTCAAGTGTAAATTCTGGTACTTTCGAAGCATCAATTGCTTTAACTGCCGGTTTTCCTTTAGAATCTTCAGCATATTCACCAGCTTTAACTTTAGCAGCATATCGCATCGTAAAGATAATCGAAGCAGCTAAAGATGCAACTAGAATTATAAACTGAGGCAATAATATTTTCGATAATTCTGCACCAGCAGCGTTTGCAGCAATAATAGTTGAGAATGGATTTACAGTTGAAGCTAAAACACCTGAGCCAGCTCCAAGAACAATTACCATTACGGCAGTCATTGAATTATAACCAGCAGCAATCATAATTGGCACGATTAATGCATAAAACGCCACCGCTTCTTCTTGCATACCATAAGTAGTTCCGCCAATCGCAAAAAGTGTCATTAAAACTGGAATAATCCACTTTTCTTTACCTTTCATCTTTTTGAGTAAACCACCAATTGCAGAATCAAGTGCACCGGTTTTCATCACAACACCCAAGAACCCACCAAGGATTAAGATGAATACGATTACATCAAGTTTCTTAGCCATTCCATAAATTGGAGACAAGAAAATATCCCAAAATCCTTGCTTTAGATTAATGTAATAATCTTTTTTCTCTTTTTCAGCTTTTTTAAAATCGCTTGCTGCATTTTTATAACCTTTGCTTTCTGCCTCAGAAATTGAAATTTCGGTTTTTGGATTTTTAACTTCTTCAACAACTTTCAAGCGTTTTTCAGTTTGCGAGTAACTGTTGGATTTAATTTTTCCATCTTCCAGTCGTTCATAACGACCACTTGGTATAAGCCAAGTTAATCCAGCCATTATTGCAATAATAATGAATAAAACACTAAAAGCTGACGGCGATTTAAACACTTTTAGCTTTTTCGAAACCTTTTTAACCTTTTTTGAAGCAGTTTTATCTGCATCTTTTTTCATAGCCATTTTCTTCTCCTAAAATTACAAAGTTAAAGCCATAACCGCTTTAATCGTGTGCATGCGGTTTTCAGCTTCATCGAATACAATTGAAGTGTTTGAGTTAAAGACTTCATCAGTAACTTCCATTTCTTTCAATCCATATTTTTCGAAAATTTCTTTTCCAATTTTTGTATTTAAATCATGGAATGCTGGTAAACAGTGCATAAATTTCACATTTGGGTTTCCAGTTGCATGAAGAAGTGCCATATTTACTTGAAATCCGCGTAGTTGGTGGATTCGTTCCTCAAATTTATCTTCTTCTCCCATTGATACCCATACATCAGTATAGATGAAATCTGCGCCGTGAGCAGCACCATATAGGTCATCTGTAATTGTAATTTTCGCACCAGTTTCACGGGCAATTTCACGGCATTTTTCAACCAAGGCAGGGTCTGGATGAAGATTATTTGGAGCAGCAATTCGAAAATCAACACCCATTTTAGCTGAGCCAATCATCAAGCTGTTCGCCATATTATTGCGTCCGTCACCAACAAATACTAATTTAGCACCTTTTAGATATCCAAGATGTTCTTCAATTGTCATAAAATCAGCCAAAATTTGAGTTGGGTGATACATATCAGTCAAACCATTCCAAACAGGCACACCAGCATATTTTGCAAGCTCTTCAACGGTCGAATGATCGAAACCACGAAATTCAATTCCATCAAATGAGCGACCAAGTACAATTGCTGTATCTTTAATTGACTCCTTCTTACCCATTTGAATATCATCTTTACCTAAAAATTCTGGGTGAATTCCCAAATCTCGAGCCGCCACAGTGAAAGCAGTTCGAGTTCGGGTTGAAGTTTTTTCGAAAAGCAAAGCAACTTGCTTACCTTCGTGAATTTTGTGAGCAATTCCAGCTCGTTTTAAACGTTTGTACTCATGCGAAACATCAAGCATCAAGCGAATTTCTTCTGGTGCAAAATCTAAAAGTGTTAGAAAATTTCGATTTTTCAAATTTAATGCCATTATTAAATCTCCTCTCTCCAAATTGGCATTGACATACAGCGTGGGCCCCCACGACCACGACCAAGCTCAGCTCCTTGAATTTCAATAACTTCAACACCAGCTTCACGCAGAGCTCTGTTGGTTACATAGTTTCGATCATAAGTTACAACTACACCTGGAGCGATTGCTAGAGTATTCGAGCCGTCGTTCCACTGTTCGCGAGCCGCCGCAATCGGATCACCATCACCGCATTGAATCAAAGTTACATGGCCGAGACCAAGAACTTCCTCTAGGGTTTCTTTCAAATTTGTTCGATGAGTAATTTTTGGCTGTCCTGGAATACCAGAATCTTCCAAAACGTAAATATTCAATTCACCATCTTTGTCTAAAATTTCTGGGTGAACTGTAAATTTATCATAATCAATCATTGTGAAAACAGTATCAAGATGCATAAAAGCATGTGAAACTGGAATTTGAATTGCTAAAATTTTATTAAAATCTGAAAATTCAAACAATTTCGAAGCAACTTTTTCGATTGCTTCAGGAGTTGTTCGTTGTGAAACACCAATCGCCATTACATTCTTCGAAAGAACTAGCTCATCACCACCTTCCATATTGAATTTATTATAGCGATCAAACCAAACCGGAACTTCACCACCAGGAGTTTTTGCTGCAAATCGTGGGTGATAGCGCATAATATATTCCATAAACAAACTCTCGCGTCGGCGAGCTGGATATCGCATTTTGTTGATTGTTAAACCATTTCCAACTGCAGCTGCTGGGTCACGAGTAAAGTAAAGATTTGGCATTGGGTCGAGCAAAAATGGATAGTCGCTCTTAAAATAATAGTTCAAATGAGATTTTTCATCTTCATCAGTTTTAATTTCATCTTTTTTAACACCCGCCATAATTTTTCGAACAAGCTCGAGTGGCTCAAATTCTCCTAAATAACGCATCAAAGCATGGGTTACATGTCGTTCACCTTGCTTCGAAGCTCGCACAAAATCAGAAATAAATCGCCACTTAATTTCATCATTATAAAGCGATTCTGCTGCTAATTGATCGAGATAAAGAACTTCAACTCCATGATTTCGAAGAGTTTCCGCAAAAGCATCATGCTCAGCTTGTGCAACCTCCAAATATGGAATATCATCAAAGAGTAGCTGTTCCAAATAATCCGGAGTTAGCCCTTCGAGTTCTTTTCCTGGTCTATGTAAAATTACGGTTTTGAGTTTTCCGATTTCACTATTAACTTGAATCGGTTTTTCACCCATATTCCCTCCCTTTATTTTATGTTTATGCTTTAATTTTACCATAAAGATTATCTTTTATCAAACGATTTAACTTTATTGACTTTTTATTAGAAAAATTATATAATAATAGCATCTTAGTACATTTTTGGAGGTGAAAATATGGTAAAAATTAGAGTTTCGCACAAATTTCTAAAACGAATAGTCGAATTAGATATTCCAGAAGATTTACTTATCAAAGCCGAAAAAGGCTACTCTTCTGCAATTTATAAAATTTTTAAAATGTATTTTGCCAAATGTAACTATTCGCGCAAAAAAGTTCAAGCCCAAAGTATAATTTTTCAGAGAATTGACTCAAACTTTAAAACCGTAAAAAGTCAATCTTTCGCACATAGATCAGATGATTTCTCAGCCTGTGAAAAAGAAAATTGCTCATTTTGTGAGGCTGGAAAATATGAAGAATGCCCGAATAATCGCCGTAAATTATAAAACTCTTTTGAAAAGGGTTTTATTTTTTAAATTGTTTTATAGATGAATGCTTTTGGTGGCGAGTGCGAGCTTTTGAATTTTTCATTTTAGCGGTAATTCGATTTACATCATGAATGACCATTTGTGGATAAGGCAAAATAATATCGTTTTCATCAAAAGCTTTTTTGATTTCCCGCCGAAAAATTCCGGCAACATTCCATTGTTTTCCAGCTTTCACCCTTCCTAAACACTTAATTTCCATCGAGGAATCCAAGAATTTATTCACTCGTACGAATACAATTGGCTCAATAATATCTTTTTTCAATTCCGGATCTTCAAGCATTTTTAGCCCAACATTATTTATCACCTTTTCCAAAACATCAATATCCGTATCATAAGATACACCAAAAAGTAAGTTGACATTAGCATATTTAAACGAAAGATTGGTTACCGCTTCGCTTGCACCATTTCGAATTGTATGAACCTTTCCGTCGGCATCACGAACCTGCGTAATTCGTAAAGAAATATTTTCTACTTTCCCCGAAATTAGCCTTCCCGCAATCATAATTTCAATTGTATCTCCAACTCGATATTGATTTTCACCAACGATAAAAAATCCCGCTAAAATATCACGCGTTGTCGTTTGAGCACCAAGACCAACCACTACACCAATTAAACCAGCACCCGTCATTAAAGATGCAACATTAACACCAATTGAGCTAAGAAAGTTTATCGCCGCAGTCATCCAAATAACAATATCAATCGCAGTTTTTGCAATTTTTGAAATAGTTTCATTTCTCTTCAATCGCTCCTCGGAGCGTTTTATTTTTTTAGTTTTTTTACGAATACCAAAAGCAAAATCGATAGTTTTACGTGATAAAAAACTTGCAAGAATTGCAGCAAAAATAATGACAATTGGGTTAAACCAATCGTAATCCAAAAAACCTGTTATAAATTTTTCGAAACTCTTAAAAATATCCATTACTAATTATTATTAAAACATAAACACTTTATTTTTTCAATATTCTAATACCACAAAGTTAGAATTGCATCATCAATTTTTCTTGCTTGTTCGATTTGATTATTTTCAGCATAAAAGTCTCGCTTCTTAACTAAAAAATCATGAATATTTTTTTCATCGCCAGAAAGTTCTGATATTTGTTTCTTAATAGAAATCGAACGAGCTTCGCCGCCATCAGATTTAGTTATTTTTCCCATTAAAACCAAATTATCGATATGCTTTGCTACCGTTGCAACAGATTTATAACCCATACCACGAGCAATTTCGCGATATGTTGGGCTATAACCAGATTCTTCAATAAAAACTTCTACAAAATTCAACAGTTCAACTTGTTTTTTAGTCAAATTAATTGCCATTATCTTCACCTAACAAAATAATTATATCTGAACCTTCTCCTATTTTTGATAATTCTGATGGTAATTTTTCAGCTTTGGTTGAATATTTAGATTCAAGATTTTTAATTGTTGCGGTTTTCGAATCTTTTTTCACATAATAAATTTTAGTTTTAGCATAATCTCGCTTTGGTGCAGAATCAATATCTTGAATATTAAAGCCTTCCTTCTCAAGATTTTTCTGTTCTTGAGCCGCCAATCCCGAATAATTCGTGCCATTTAAAATTTTAATTTTAGCGTTTTCCTTAATAACCTCACCACCAATTGTATTTTTTGAAATATAAGCTTGAATTTGGCTATAATTATAAGTTCCAGCTTTTGGTAAAACTGCACTCACTGAATTAATTACTCCAGTTGTAAAATAATTTGCAGGCTGATCATTTTCATTAACAAGTGGTAAAGAAGTTATAGATCCACCGTTAAAGTCTTGAGCAATTTCAGCCGCAGTTTTTAGTTCATCTCCACTAAATGAGTGGTGGATATTTTCGCCCAAAGATGAAGCGAGCGAAAGTAAAGTTATTGGGTTAGTTTTTTGTTCGTTTATCTTAGAAAACGCCGCTTTTAAAATCTTCTGTTGATTTCGTTCACGATCAAAATTACTTCCACTTAAACCAACTCCACCCTCTGAACCTCGAGCGCGTGAAAACGCTAATGCCGTTTCACCATCCATATGATAAGTTTCACCACTCTTATAGTTAATTTTTGTAGCTACATCATAAACTCGGTTCGAGCCATCATAAGCTTCAACTTTCACATCAATTCCGCCAACAGAATTAATAGCGTCAATTAGAACTTTCCAATTGCCATGAACAACATATTGAATATCTAAACCTAGAATTTCTTTTGCTTTTTTAGCTAAAGCGCTTTGACCAGCTTTCTCTGATTCTTCTTCACTTGAGCCACTATTTTTAGCATCATAATAACTACAACCATAGGTTTCATTAAGTTTTCCGGCAGTTGTTCCAAGCCAGCTACGACAAGTATGTTTAACCCAAAGGTCTCGCGGTAACGAGATAGTATAAATTTTCTTAGTTTCCTGATTAACAGACACAACCATCACAGAATCGGTCAAGTTCTCGCCATCCCAACCTTTTGGCGAAGTTCCAAAAAGTAAAATATTTGTACGACCATTAGAATCAGCCTTCAACTTCTTTTTCTCTCCAAAAACGGCACCAATAACATTACCATTCGTTAATTTATACAAATCTTTGTATGCTTTATATGCAAAATATACACCAACGATAATTAAAATCGATAAAATAATAGCAAAAATTTGCCCCAAAATTCGACGTCGCTTAAATTGCTCTAAGGAAAGAGCTTCTTTACCTTTTTTCTCGCGCTTCAAATTCTTTTTTTCGAGTTTTCGAAGAAGCTTTCGTTGTTTTTTTGAAGCTATTCGTTCTTTCCGCTCATTTTCCTGAACTTCTTCAATTTCTAAATTTTGTAAAGCAGACTCAATATCTTCATTTAAATTTTCTTCTCGATTTTTAGCTTTTTTCGAATGCTCAATTTTCGTTATTCTTGGTTGAACCTGATTGTTCGAAACTGGTTTTTTAGCTAATTTCTCATAACTGTTATCACGACTTAAAGAATCGACCCGTCGTCTTGGTGTGAATCCATCTATTGATTGCTGATTTTTTTTCATAAGCTCTTTCAATTATAGCAAATGATACTGCTAAAATCAAATAAATATGTAGCGCATTTGGTAGTCCTGAAAAGAAAAACCATTGAACTAAAAACGCAGTTAAAATTGCCCAAATATACTTTTCTTCTCTAGATTTTAGAAAAATTCCGAATATTATTAAGCCCCAAATAATTAAACCAAAAATACCCAATTCTAATAAAATCGATAAAAATTCATTCTGAACAATTTCTGAACTGTTAGCTATCTGGTGCGTGGAATTTAAAATCGCCGTTCCAGAAGCTCCAGAACCAACTCCAAAGAATACAACAAAAGGGTTCGAAAGCCAAGTCTCTATTGCTAAATCCGACATTTTTGTGCGTTCATTGGTTGATTTTTCAACATAACCATCGAACATTGCCTTTTTAGGTTTTTCTATATCTTTTTCTGTTGATCCTTTTGAATTTAAACCATTGCTCTCAATTTCTGGCTCTTTAATTTCTTGATTAATCGCTTTTTCAATTTTCGGCAATTTAATTTTCCCCAAACTTATTTGGTTTACACTTTTAGAAATTGAATCATAAAAACCATCACTCACTCGCGGGTTTAACTCGGTAAAAATTGCATGGAAAATCATTCCACCAAAAAAACTCGAAACAATAAACCAGCCAGAAATTAAAAAATTTTGTAAAATTACTTTTTTCGAAAGTTTTTGATTTACAAAAATTAAAACTAAAACTGCCAATAAAAATGCAAAAATTGCGCCACGCGAAAGTGTTAAATATAAAGCAAAAAGCATAATCCAAACTGCTATTTTTTCTTTTTTTGTAGATTTTTTATTAAAAATTCTACTTATTAAAATTAAAATTGGTGCAAGAAGTATGCTTGCAAAAAATTGTGGTTCAATTGCAAAAACGCTTGGGCGCACAAATCCAAAACCTCGTGCACTGCACCCAGCGCAGAGGCCCCAATCCGACCAAGTTCCATAAACAACCTGAATTATTGCAAAGATTGACATTAAAAAAGCACTAAAAATAAAGTTTTTTATAAGGCTTTCAAACAATTTTTTATTTTTCGAAAAACTCAAAATCGCCAAAAAACCAAGCCATAAAACTAACCAAACGCCAGAAACCAAAAAACTCCTCAATTGATTTTGCGAACTTAAAATCGTTAAAAAATTCCAAAAAACAAAAAATCCAGTAATTAAAACTGCGTTATTTTTAAAAAGAGTTTTGCGGTTTTTAAAAATATTTTTAATGCTAAAGATTGCTAAAATTACAGCATAAATTAGAGCAATTGAAAACTCTAAATTTGCACCAGCTGCTTTTCCAAAATTAAAATTTGGGTAATATGAAAACCAAACCATAAATGGTGCAAAAAATAATATTTTTTCAGCTAAACTAAGTTTTTTAAATTTTTTCATTAAATCCTTTCCTGATTTCTCTTTCGAAATTTTTCTTAAAATTATATTTCGAAAAACTTTTAGCACTTTCTGAAACTTTTTTAGCATCAAAATTTAATTTTTCGAATTTTTTAATGGCATTTAAAATTGACTCAGCTGATTGCTCATCAAAAAATACACCATTTTTACCCTCTTGAATATAATCTTGCGAACCACCTTTATTGAATGCTAAAATTGGCGTTCCCGTAGCGAGAGCTTCGATTGGCGCAATTCCAAAAGGTTCCAAACTAGGAAAAATAAAACCTTTTGCTTCGCCAACAATTTTTGAAAGCTCTTTTGGGCTATTAACTCTTTGAATAAACTCAATATTTTGTGAGTTTTTTGCAAGGTTTTTCAACTTTTGATGCTCGGCTCCGCCACCAACCAAAATCAACCTTTTACCATTTTTAGCAAAAGCTTTAACTGCTAAATCAAGTTTTTTCCAATTAACTTGGCGAGAAGTTGTAATGTAGTAATTTTTCTTTTTATCTTGAAACTTAAATTCTCTAATTTCTACTGGTGGAAAAACCACGGTTGACTCTCTTTTATAATACTTCGAAATCTCGTTTTTAGAATAGTTTGAATTTGCGATCAAAAAATCTGGTTTTTGAGCAAGTTTAAAATCGTTTTTTCGAAGTGGATTAACCAATAATTTAAATAAAAATCGCACCAAAAAATTCAACCTACCAAACCCAGGATTTTCAATATAATCGTTATACATTCCCCAATAATATTGGATTGGAGGGCCTTGTAAATAACTAATATGGAGCTGGTTATTCGAAAGGTTTAATCCTTTGCTTTCAGCGCAACAAATTGAAATAACAACATCAAAATCTTTTAGTTTTTTGCCTAAATTTCGAAAATATAGAATTCGCCCAACTGGTAATGTTTTACGCAATTTTGCCGGGAAAATATTCAACCAACCAACCCGAACATCTTTTTTCGAAAACCAATCAACTTCTTTTTCTGAGTACTGTGAAGTAAAAATTGGCGCTTCGGGGAAAATCTCTGAAACCGTAGCAACAACCTTTTCAGCACCACCATAAGTGGTGAGCCAGTCTGTTACAATCGCAACTTTCTTGCCATTTAGCCATTTTGGGTTTTGCATTATTTTGCTCCTCTTCGAAAAATTACACTTGCAACAGTTTTAAATAAAATTTGAATATCAAAAATAATTGACCAGTTTTGAACATAATAAACATCCAGCCTACGACGTTCTTCGAAAGAAATATCACGACGACCTGAAACCTGGGCCAATCCAGTGACGCCAGCTTTTACCGCCAAAATAATATTTTTTCTATTTGATTTGTTAATCTCTTGTGGAATTAAAGCCCGAGGACCAACAAGTGAAATATCGCCACGAACAACATTAAAAAGCTGCGGTAGTTCATCAATAGAGGTAGCGCGAATAAATTTTCCAATTTTTGTAATTCTTGGGTCATTATCAAGCTGATCGCCATTTTTGCGATATTCTTTTGCAAGCTCAGGTTTTCCTATTTTTTCGAAAGCCTGCTCTGGCGTTAAGCCGTCAAATTCAGCCTTTTGTGAGCGAAATTTATAGATATAAAACTCCCGATTGAAGCGTGTTAGACGAACTTGCCTAAAGAAAATTGAATCTTTAGGATTGGTAATCTTCATAATGATCGCCACAATTAACATTATCGGTGAAACTAAAATTAAACCAAAGATTGCTAAAGTTAGATCCATTAAACGCTTCCATATTCGACCCATTCCAAACAATTTTGTAATTTTTACATCAATAATTGGGGTTCCGCCAATAACTTCGATTGTATTAATCTGCGAAAGAAGCCTATCTTGTTGTGGAACAAACATATACTCAAGGTGATTTTCGATCGCATAGTTATAAATATCTTCACTCCTAAGCGTATCGGTTTGAATTAAAATATCAGGATTTGTTTTTAAAGCTGCATCTTTAAAACTCGCAAAATGGCGAACAGCCGATTTTGTTGGCAAAAATTGACTTTTCGAAACCATTCCAATCACATCATAACCAAAATCAATATTGTCATGAAAAAATTGAGCTAATTCTGTTGAACGAGAGTTCGAACCAATAATTAAAACTTTTTGGCGACCAAAACCACTTCGAATCAAAGCGCGGCGAATAAAACGCACTATTTCACGACCAAGAATCATCATTAAGAAATTAATTGGAACAAAAAAAACTGCAATTATTCGAACTGGAAAAACTTCATCACCAGTGAAAAATTCATAAGAAATCATCGCCATGATACTAATTATCGAAACAACTAAAGCTCTACCATACTCTTTTGGTCGATAAAAAAATACCGAACGGTCATAAAGGCCAAAGAAATAATTAATAGCCAGCCAAAGTGGCAAGAGAGAAACCGCCAAAAATACAAAATTCCAGATATTTGGTGCAAAATAATACGCACGCGAATCAAGATGAGTTCGTGCAAAATAAGCAAACATAAACGAACTAACAACTGCTAAGGTATCAGACAATACTAAATTGACTTTAAATATGGTTATTTTATCTTTTTTCATTACGGCCATTATACACCTCCAATATAAAATTTAAACCAAACGCAGCGCCTACTATAAAAATAGGTAAATATATAAAAATATATCTTGCCCTACTTTCAAATAAAACCTGATATGCAACTACTAAAAGAGTGAAAAATAGTAAAACTAAATGATAGTGTTTAAACTTATTAGCTGATTTAAAGATAAAAATTGTAAATAAAGTAAGAATAGCTCCCCATACAATAGAAATAAAAACACTAAATAGCCGAAATTTATCACCGTTCCAAGATAGAAAACGCCTAAATTTATGCACTATATTACCTTCAGCTAAAAACTGTATGAAATTATTTCTATTAGAACCCTCTCCCCACACTCCGAATGTTCCGTCGTTAAAGAAATTCGAAATCTTTAAAATAGCAAATTTGAGCCATCCAAAAGGAAAATTATTCGTCAAACTATCAATAAATATATTTAAACTTACTTTCTCACGCTCTCTTGCGCCTTTAGTAGCAGTATCATCAGCATATCTTGGGCAATATGATCCAGTATTACATTCATTATAAGGTGGAAGTCCTCGCATAGATCCCATACCTAAATAATGCAAAAATCCAGTTCTTTTTTCGCGTATTTGACTACTGGAATATTTTGCAAAACCGTTAGAAGATACAATTAAAGTATTCAATACGAAAAAGGAAGAAACCGCTCCAAATATAAATAAACCAAAATATTTTGCGATTATTTTAACATTTCGACATCTATTTATAAAAAATAACGAAGATAGAAATATTGATATCATCAATATTAAAGTAGTAGGCTTTATAGCATACCCTAAGTAAGCAAAAATTCCTAATAATATAGTTAAGATCTTTAGTATGTAGCCATTGCCTTTTTTTGCATATAATTCAATAAGTAAAAGAATAAATAATTGAGAAGCAACAAAAAACAGACCGACAGTATCCGTATAAAATACCGTAGAATATGGAGAAAAGTTTATTATAGCAATAATAAATGTTGATATAATAGAAAATACATATTTATTAAATTTAACATAGATAATAGCCATTATAAACAATGAAGAAAGAAGAATTAATATATTATTTATAAAAATTAGAAGTATATCTTTATCAATACCCACAAAATTAGCTATACGATATATTATTACTACAAAATAAGTTATAGTTATATTATTATCATATCTCAATAAATAATTATATTCCCAAGCCTTATCGTCTGGATCAGTGTTACCAGTTTTTATATAATTATTAGCTATGGTTTGTATAGCACCAGCATCCCAAGAGTGTTGTGTTGAGGCAGTAGAAAAGCCAGTTATCATTTGAGAGATTAAAGCAATAAAAATAAAGAATACAAGCAGAGTTTTCTTACTAAATTTTTTAGATAATAAAAAAACCGCCACAACAAATAAAATCAATAATATTGTTACAACTAATACTTTATAAGAATCATATATACTGAATATATTTTTCGAAAGACCAAATATGCCAAATATTAAGCTGATAAGAGAAAATAATCTTAATGCCTTAATTACCATGTCATCATTATAACACACGCTAATCCAATATTCAATTTCAACACACTGTATGCTATAATGGTATATATGAAAAGTATAGAAGAGACTAAATTATCTATAGTAGTAACAGCCCATAACGAAGGATTGTATCTATATAAAACAATATTATCCATAGAAAAATCTATAGAACTGTTACCCGAAATAAGCTATGAAATAATTATAAGTCTAGATAATCCAGATGATGAAACTATAAGAGTTGCTAAATTTTTGAGTAAGAAAAAACAAATCAGAATATTCGAATCATCTTTCGGAAACCCTGCAGATAATAGAAATTTTGCAATTTCGAAAGCAAAAGGATCAATATGTGCGCTTATAGATGGCGATGATCTAGTGTCTAAGAATTGGTTCAAGAATGGATTAGAAAAATTAAAAGAAAACGAAAATTCAATTATTAGGCCTCAAATACATGCAATGTTTGGTACACGCATGAATTCTCTATCAATATGGCAAATGCGAAATTCTACAGAAAAAAATATAGACTCTATACAGATGTCATATTGGAATCCATGGACATTAACTTTAATAGCTAAAACAGAGTTATTAAAAGATACGCCATTCAAACCCCAAAAAGGAGGTTTTGGATTCGAGGATTATCTATTTAACTGTGATATTATTTCTAAAAATATACCCATACTTATTGCGCCTGAAACTACTTTCTTCTATCGCCAGCGACCTAACGTCTCGGTATCAACCCAACACAAAAATACAATCCTAGACTATTCAGATCTGTTCGATATAGAATATATTAAGTCAGTCGAAATGCCAACACCTCAAAAAAAGACAAGCTCTAGGATTAATATTAAAAAATATTATCGAGCACTATACGATATTGCAAAAAAATCAGAGAATATAAGAAGGGCTATGTCGCCAGTAGCATCAAGAATCCTGAGCAAAAAAAATATGAAAAAGCTCCCTACCTTCTTTATTGAAGATTGGCGAGAAATTAATGCTATAGAAAATCAACTCTACCCCACGAAAGAAAAAATATCACAAGTAGAATTTCATCCACTAACTTTTAACCCATTAGACAATGAGTATGGAATCGTATATAAAAAGCTATGCGAACAGATATCTGGAAATAATATAGATTATTTGTTCTTAGCACCTGCTATGAGCGGAAGGGGCGGAACAGAAAAGTTAATTTCTAACTATATCAGAGCTTTAAAAGAGATTCACCCTAAATGGAATATAGGAATATTATCGACACAGCCTTTTAATAAGCCAACTATCGATTTTTTCAGTAATTTAGGCGTAGATCTAATAGATTTCGGAAGATTAACTAAAAAAATGGGAGATTACGAAAAAAATATAATATGGTCGCGTCTCCTAATTCAAGCAAAAATTAAAAATCTACACTTAATAAATGATGAATACTGGTATAGATGGCTATCAGAGCATAAGTCAGTAATTAAAGAAAAAAATATTAAATTAAATATATCTTTGTTTATGCGTGAATTTACTAGCCAAAAAGATAGAATACTTTCATTCGCAGATCCTCAATTAGTAGAAGTGTGGGATATAGTTAATTTAGTTTTCACAGATAACCAAGCGGTAATAGATCAAGCCTTGGAAAATAATTTATTCGAAAAGTCTAAGTTTAGAGTTCACTATCAACCACAAACTATAGAAGAAGATAACAATTCGAATAATATAGAATATGGTCAAAAAATTAAAATTCTATGGGCCAGCAGAATAGCACTCCAAAAAAGACCAGATATCCTTAAAAAAATATCTAAAGAGCTCTCGAAAGATTTCGAAATAGATGCATACGGGGTCATTGAGAAAAAACAATATAGCAAAAAATATTTCAAGGACTCTCGAGTTAACTATATGGGAGGATTTAAAGGTATAAATTCTATAGAAACAAGTAACTACGATATATATTTATATACCTCTCAAACAGATGGAGTTCCGAATATATTGTTAGAAGTAGCATCCAAAGGAATACCAATAGTATCCAGTAACATTGGCGGAATCAGCGAGTTTATAACCGATAAAGAGAGCGGATTATTAGTAGATATGGAAGATATAGATGGATATGTAAAAGCTATAGAATTCCTGAAAAACAATCCGACATATGCAGAAAAATTTACAGCAAATTTGCGAAAAAAGCTAAAAACGCAGCATTCATGGAAAAGCTTTATAGATAAGATTTCTAAGGATATATAATTAAATATATGAGCAATAATTCGAAATACTTAATAAGTTTTATAGTACCCGTATTCAATACGGGTACTAATATAGAAAACATTGTTAATTCAATACTTAAAGTAAGTAGCACAATGGATAATATATTAGAAATTATAGTTGTTGATGACGGATCAGATGATCAAGAAACGCTAGATTCTCTAAAAAATATATCCAAGCTTAATGATGTATCAGTAATAAGACAAAAAAATTCTGGCCCTAGCGCATCTAGAAATATTGGAATATCTAACACATCTGGAGAATGGATTGGATTTTGCGATTCAGACGATATTATAGATTCCGAACATCTTTTAAACACCATAAAAACAATAAAAATGAATAATTATAAAAATTCAGATATGCTTGTTTTTGGGTGGAACATAAGGCATGATCAAAATAATAAAAGTACTTATAGACACATTAATTTAGAAAAACAATCCATAACAGGTAAAAATGATATAACACAAAAAACATTGAAATCTCTAAGTTTAGATGGACGAATGTATAATCTGTGGAATAGGCTTTATAGAAAAAATATAATCCGTGATAATAATATTAAATTAGATGAAAACCTTAGATTTGGAGAGGATCTAATATTCAACCTGAATTTCTTATTAAAATCAAGCAGGATTGACATACTAGATGTAGCCCCTTATTACACATATATTTCCAATAGTGAAACGAGTATAGTAAAAACTACAAAGCTCAACACTGAATATAGAATAAAAAATGCAAGAGAGTTAGATAAATTTTCAAAAATAGCAAATCAGCACGATAACCCCTATGTTCAACTCATTAAAGCTAGGTGGCTAATATCTTTCATAATGTCATCTATTCAATATTCAATCAAGCAAGAAGGATATAAAAAATCTTTAAATAATGTAAAGCGTATAATTGACAATAGAATACTAGCACCAAAATTTATTAAAAAAACACCAGAGATTGGTATAATAAAATATATACTTCTACTTATAGCAACCTTAATACTAAAAAATGCTCTATTAACATTTATTTTGGCTAATATATTATTGTTTATTAAAAATATTAAATCTCAAAAAAATACGAAATTAGATGAAAAATATTACACACTGAAAAAAATAAGCTAAAAAAATAATATTTTTTATTTTAATACCACTGCTTAAACTCAAGTAGTGGTATTATTTAAAAGCTCTCTATTCCTATTCAATAATATTCTTTTTCACTAAACCATAGTCGTTATCGGTTTTAGTAGTTAAATACTTAAATCTAAAATCACCACCATCAAAAGTATTAGCAATAGCCTTAGAATGATCTTTATTTTTTTCGTATAGAACTGCAACAACTCTAAAGTCGGTAGAATTAAAATTGTCTAAAGAAATCCTAATATTAAATAATGAATTATCTGTAGAAACCTTTACATGACCGCTGTCATACACTCTACCACCTCTACCTTCATCTTGAAGAGTATAAGCAATATATAATTCAGCATCACCGTTATACGAATATTCTATATCAGCCTCAAAATATTCACCATGATGAATAATTGGTTTATTACCAACAATTTTAATTGAAGAAGAACTATTATCATTAGTAGAACTATGATTATTGCGAGAATTAAGCGTGTCTAGATTGGAAGCTATGTATTTCTCAGCAACTTTATCAACATCACCAGATTCACTTATCATACCATCTGCAATAAAAATAGCATTATTACAATATTTTTTAACATCCGCCATTGAATGTGTAACCAAGATAACAGTTTTAGTTTTATCTTTCTTAATATTTTCGAAAAAATCATTACATTTACGCTGAAAAGCTTCATCACCAACTGCCAAAACTTCATCCAACACTAAAATATCACCTTGAGCTTTAATAGCGATTGAAAAAGCCAAACGAACTTGCATTCCACTAGAGTAATTCTTTAGTTTTTGATCCATGAATTCTTCAAGCTCAGCAAATTCCACAATTTCATTATACATTGCGGAAATTTCTTCTTTCGAAAAACCAAGAAGTGCACCATTCAAATAAATGTTTTCACGGCCAGTAAGTTCTGGATTAAATCCAACACCAAGTTCAATAAATGGGACCAAAGTTCCGTCAACTTTTACCGTACCACTCTCTGGCGTATAAATTTGCGAAATAATTTTAAGTAATGTAGATTTTCCTGAACCATTTCGACCAACAATACCATAAAAATCACCTTTTTTAACCTTGAATGAAATATCTTTAAGAACTTTTTGTTCTTTATAACCTTTAATTCCCTTCGTCCAGTTTACAAAAGCCTGTTTAATGCCGCTCGCCTGTTCTGTCGGTAAATGAAAACTTTTCGAAACATTTTTTACTTCTAAAGCGTATTTTCCCATTACATAATCTCCGCAAATTTTTTCGAATTTTTATTAAAATACCATAGTCCGAAAGCTACTAATAAAGTTGTGATCAAAATCGGAATTAACGCAAACCAGTAATTTTCGAAAATTGTCCAGAAAGTTGGTGTTTCATGAGCGATTAGATTGTGACGAATGTCTTGAATTGCAAGCGCAATCGGGTTAAGCATCATGATTTTCGCAATCGAAACTCCAAAAATTGAAACTTTTGCAACCATTGAAATTGGATACATAATTGGCATTGAATAGACTAAAATCTGCATAAATACTTCCCAGATATGCGAAATATCACGGAATTTAACATAAAGAGTTGATAAAATTAACGCTAAACCAAAAGCTGTAGCAAAAAGAAGTATAATGTTAAATGGCAAAATTAAAACAGACCATTGGAATTTTACACCAGCAAAAATTGCAAAAGCTAAAACAACCAAAAGATTAATTGAAAGTGAAATTAAAGCACTCACCATTGAAGAAATAATCACGATATATTTTGGAAAATTAATTTTTCGCATCAAATCACCACGAGCAACAATTGAATTCATCCCCAAAGTAACTGCTTCGGTAAAAAATCCCCAAAGAGAGAGACCAAGGAGTAGAGTTATTGCATAGTTTGGAATTGAAGAATCAGTAATTCGCAAGAATTTTACAAATATAAAATACATCACCACAAAAATCATAAGTGGCTTAAGAACTGACCATAAAATTCCCAAAGCTGAGCCTTGATACCTTAACTTAAAATCTGTTTTAACGAGTTCTGCAAGCAGAACCCGATTCCTCTTTTCAAAAAATCCTATTTTAATCATTATGCTTTTAATTATATCATATATCGCCTAACACTCCAACACTAAACTATTTTTAACACCTAAAAACTAGCTAACTTTCTAGATTATTTTTAATAAGTTAAAACAGCATCTCTGCTGTTTTAACTGCTATTTATCTATTTTTAATATATATTTATTACCAACACCCGTAATTAATCCTCTTTCGAAATTCTGAGTCCATTTACCATCATTCCATGCTTCATTCTTTAACGGTAAGCCGAGTTTATCTTTTTGCGTATCATTTAATGAATTATAGAATTTAAATACATCACCCTGAATCTCCCAATATCCTAAATTATCGTTTCCTATAATATCACCCCTCTCGTAGTGTTGTATCTTATAACCTTTTTCTTCAATAACATCACTAGTAGGAAATCCTAAAGCACCTTTTTCATTACCAATCTTATTCCAGCGTTCGCGTATTTTACCATAACTTTCATGATATCCAGATTTTGGACTACCTATAATAAAACCATTCTGATATTTCTGGAACCATCCACCTTGAATAGTTGAAAATTCTTGTGTTATAGGTAATCCCATCTTACCATGTTCATACCCTAATTGAGCATACTTATCTCTAATTAAACCAATACTTTCCCAATATCCAGTACTATCGCTTCCAATTATGAAACCATTCTGATATTTTTGTGCACGACCATTATTGATAATGTTAAAATATCCAGATAGTGGTAATCCCATCTTACCATGTTCATACCCTAGCTCAGAATATCTTTGTCTAATTTTACCATAGTTTTCCCAATATCCAGTACTATCGCTTCCAATTATGAAACCATTTTTAAACCTTTGGAATATTGATTTATCGGTCTTGAAAAATTCAGAATCTACATCACCAAGATATCCTTTTTCGCCACCTAGCTCAATATATCTTTCATATATTCCACTATGTATTCTTTTACTTTCAAGAGTTGAACCAAATAGCTGGTTAAAGAACATAAAGAAATTACGATTTCCATAAGCTCCACAATGTGAAGTTCCCGGATAATTTGCTAGCGCTGAATCATTCGGAACATACGGCGTATAAATATATAAACTTAAAGTTGCAATATTTTCAATATTAACACGTTTTGTACCACAAGCTGGATTTGGTGAATATTGAATATTATTCCATCCAAGCTTTAGTGAATAACCACCATCTTTATGATGGTCTTTATAATATTTTAGCTGCCAAGCTGCCAAAGTCATTTGTTTATAAAAACCAGCTTTCGAATCCGCACAAGCAGCAGAAAATCCAGGCCCAGAATCTGGGCAAGCATAGCCCATCGCATATTTATATTGAGTTTTCACTGGCCAATTATCATCTAGTAAATTGAGAGATTCTTTCTTTAGCAAAACTAACAAAACTTGCGGGTTAATTTCATATTTTTGAGCTGCATCATAAATAATCTGTGCTGCCGAAATTCCACCTTCGAAAGATCCGCCACCTTTTTCGAAAGAAGTTTCGCCAGTATTTGGATTTTCATGATAATTATTTATGCATACATATGGAGGTTTATGCCAATAATTTGAATTTTGTGCAGCAGCAAATTGGGCAGCGGTTCTGCCATCATTTTTTCCAGAAGGGCCAGTACCCCAAGTATCACAACTACCAATTTGTTTGTTTAAAAAGCTTTGGATTTGCTGCACATTCATTGCATCTTTATTATAAAAAATACTGTCGTCAATAATTCGGCCAGGATTGAAATCAGTTGCTTTAACAGCGTTAGAAAGATTTCTAAGTACAGCTAAAGCACTAAAAACAATAATCGCCACAACTGGCACACCAATTAAAATTGACTTTTTAAATTTTCTACTTCTCGATTGTAAAACTTTGAGCATCCGACCTTCCTTCTTGTTTTTGTTTTGAATTTTTATAAGTTGTTATTGCTGTCCATTTTCCAGTTTTAAATTCACTATCACTAATTTTTTTCGAAACTGCCTTACAATATTTATTGTTTGGACTCTCTAAAATTTCGGTTGAAAGTTCAATTTTAGTTCCATCAGAATGCGTTAGAGTATATGAACATTTACCATTTCCATCGTCATAAAGGAGCCCTGAAATCTGCCCAGCCACGCGAACTGCGCCATCTTCAACTTGCACAGTTGTATAAGTTGGAAATTTTGTATATCCCGAGGATTCAACAGTTCCTTCAGCACGATCAGTATTGTTATTTTTAGTTTTCGAATTAATGATTTCTTTCGCAGCTTCTTGCTTTTTAGTTTCTTCAGGTTTTTTCGAATCTTCTTTTTTCTCTTCAACTTTTGAGGTATTTTCTTCTTTTTTCTCATTATTTTTTTGAGAATTTAAATTTACCCACCAGAAAATTCCACCAGCACCAGCGACCAGTAAAATTACAAATGTAGCAAAAATAATAGTTTTAGTTTTTTTAGTATTTTGTGTGTTTATTTTCATTTTATTTCTCCTAAACCAATTTTAGCATAAGCCAAATAAAATTTCAACATTTTGGTTATATTTTTTGGTGATTTTGTGCTATAATATAATTACTATGAAGAAACTCATCACAATCATGATTCCAGCTTATAATGAAGAAAAAGCTCTACCAAAACTTTTCGAAAGGCTCAACCTTTTAGCAAAAAATACTTCAAAATATGATTTTGAATTTCTTTTTATTAATGACGGTTCGAAAGATAAAACAATGGAAATTATTAGAAGTGAGAGCCAAAAAGATTCGCGAATTTCCTACATTAATTTAAGCCGAAATTTTGGAAAAGAAAATGCAATGCTGGCAGGTTTTGATTATGCAAAAGGAGATGCATTAGTGATTATTGATGCAGATCTACAAGATCCACCAGAGTTAATTCCTGCAATGATCAACCTTTGGGAAGAAGGTTTTGATGATGTTTATGCTAAACGTGAATCTCGTGATGGTGAAACTTGGCTTAAAAAGCAAACTTCGAAATGGTTCTACAGCATACTTGATAAAATTTCACAAATTGAAATTCAACGCGACACTGGCGATTTTCGACTTCTCGACCGCCGTGCAGTCGAAGCTCTAAAAACTCTCCGCGAAATCAACCGTTATACCAAAGGAATGTTCTCTTGGGTTGGTTTTCGAAAGAAAGAAATTACTTATAAACGTGATGCGCGTGTAGCGGGCGAAACAAAATGGAATTATGCAAAACTTTTCAATCTAGCAATCGAAGGAATCACTAGCTTCACTGTCGCACCACTTCGCATTGCTACAATTACAGGATTTTTTATCTCAATCGCTGCATTTTTATGGATCGCTTTTTTACTAATTCGCCCGCTTTTCGGTGTTCCAACTGGTGACGGTTATACTTCAATTATGTCGGTAATTCTTTTTCTTGGTGGAATTCAACTCCTCTCAATTGGAATTTTAGGCGAATATATTGGTCGAATTTTCATCGAAAGCAAAAATCGCCCTGTTTATCTAGCGCAAGAAATCAAGGAATTCAATCATGAAAAATCTACTAAAAAAGCTAAAAAATAGCCAAGAATTTTGGTTTGCAGCAATTGGCGGGTTGAATACAATTCTAGATTTTGTAATTCTTTTTGGGCTAACTTCTCTTGGAATTAGCTCTTTAATTGCGAACATTTTCTCAACTGGGATTACTTTTATAAATAGCTTTGGCTTAAATAAAAAAATCACTTTTAAATCAGTTTCAAAAAGCAAAAAAGAACTCGTTCGAGAAATGGCGCTTTTTATTATTGTAACACTTTTTGGACTTTGGGTCATTCAAGGTGTGATAATTTTTCTAACTTTACCATTTTTCGAAAATATTTTAAAAAATCCAAGAATATCGCTTTTAATTTCAAAGCTTATCGCTACCATCTTCAGTTTAATCTGGAACTTTATACTTTATAAAAAAGTTGTATTCAATAAAAATTAAACATATTGTTTACTAAAGAAATTTATAACCGATTTGGAAGCCATTTTTAACCTAAAAACAAAATAAAATAAGCCTTTCAAAAGACTTATTTTTTCGAAATAATTAATTGTCGTTCGCGACCTTCACCTTCAGAATGTGTTTCGATATCTGAATAATCTTGAGCTAATTTATGGACAGTGAAGCGGTCAGTTGGATTTAAGTTTAATCGGTAAGGCTCGCCAGTTTTTCGAACTTGTTCAATCCATTTTTCAGCTTTTTCAGTAATTTTTTGAGCTCGTTGTTTTTTATAATCTGCAACATCAATATTTACACGGTGAATTTCAGCATTTTTAGCCTCAAGCGCTCGTGAAATTAAAAATTGCAATGAACGTAAATTTCCAGAATCACGACCAATAAATAAAGAGTTTAGCTCGCTTGAAGGAACTGAAAGCTGAATAATCTCATCATCAGCAGTTGAATAGACCACCAAATTAACTCCGAAAAAGCTCAGAATATCTTCCAAAAACTTTTGTGCAAAAACAATTGATTCTTCTCGATTCATATTACCTCCGTTTTCCATCTTTCGCTTTAATTCTTCGAATATTCGTTCCGCCTTTTTCTTTCAAATTTTTCTTTATCGGCTTAGATGGTGTATTTTTTACAATGATTGCTTCTTTAGCATTTTTAAGCTTATTTTTTGGAGATTCCTGAGCAATTTCTTCCATCTCTTTTGAATCAATTGAGAAAATATATTTTTGCTGAATGATTTGAACGATGTTTGAAATTAAATAATAGAACGTTAAAGCACCATAGAGTCTCATCATAAGAAAGAACAAAATTACTGGGAGAATTAAATTCATATTAGAATTTACAGCAGCGTTAAGTTCTGCTTGATTTGGCTCTTTTCCTTCTGCCGCTTCCTTAAAAATATCACGAACCCGCCGATTACCTTTTTTCGGCTGAGTTTGCCGAACCATATACCACTGCGAAAGTGTTAGTCCAACTAAAATTACCATCATAAAACCACTCGAAAGGTCATTTAAAGGTACAGCCGTATCTGTTAAATCGATAACTCCAAGGAATTTTGGCTCAAGTTTTTTGCTTGAAATAACATCACTCACGCGACTCATTTGTGCAACCGGCTGATACACCCATTTCGAAATTTGATCAGGCGTATTTACTACGATTCGCATCACACTAAAGAAAGTTAGTAGAATTGGCAACTGAATAAATAATGCAAGCATTGAACGAAATGGCTTGAAATTATGACGGCGATAAAGCTCCATCATTTGCAAAGTTTCAGCTTGCTTATTACCTTTCGAATTTTTGCGAATTTTTTGTAATTCTGGCTGAAGCTCTCGCATAACTTTTGATTGATGAAGTTGACTTTTTGTAAGTGGCCACATCAAAAATCGCACAATTAAAGTGAAGACAATAATTGTGAAACCAAAATCACCAATAAAGTTATAAATCACCAATAATAGGTTCAAAATTGGCTGAGTAATAAATAATTCAAACAAATTCATATCTATTATTATACTACTTTCTACTACTTATTACAATAAAAATCAGCCTCTTTAAAGATGTCAATTATGGTTTCTTTAAGTTCTTCATGCGGAATATCTTTTATACTTTTATGAAAAATCATCACTACAACATCAAAAGTGCCATCAATTTTTGGTAGTTCATGGCGAATAATTTCATAAACTCGCCGGCGGATTCGATTTCGACCAACCGCACTCTTTAAAACCTTTTTCGAAACCACAACTGCAAAACGTGAATCTTTACGGCGTGGGTTTTGCGCAAATTTCACGGTAATTTTTTGTGTACGAACCGAAGTTCCATTTGAATAGACATAGCGTAAACTACCGTGACCGTGAAATCTATTTTTATAAGCTAACATAACTGTTTATATTTTAGCATTTTTTAAGTAATTTAGCAAATTAAAACGAGCTCACAGCAAGCCCGTTTTAGAAATTTATTATAGATTAACAATAACTTTTTTATTAGACCAGAATGATGGTTGATAGTGGAGTTTTAGTGAAGAACCAGCAGGAACTTCGAAAATCATAGAACCGCTCTTTTTACCACCTTTTACTAAATTACCAGAGCCAAGACTATCTGGCAAGCTATAGGTTTGAAAATCAAACCTTTCAGCAGCTCCATTAGAGTCTTCAGCCTTAAATTCGAAAACATTATAGTTCATTTCAGTTTCAGATTTATTTTCAATCTTTACTGAAACTTTTACGTATTCTTTACCATCTTTTGGCTTTATGTAAGTTTTTTCAGACTTCCAGTTTCGCTCAACTTTTTCAACGGTTAATTCTTTTCCGTCAAATGCAATTATATCACCAACGTTAAATTCAGTTTTTTCCTCTTTCTTAGGCTCACCTTTTTGAATTTGAGATGATCCGTTTGAACCAGAATTTTTATTTTCACCAACTTTTTCAGCCTGTTTAGATTGGCTCCCAATAAGCACAATGAATATAACCACAATAACCCAAAACCAAGCTTTTTTATAGAACGGTTTCCCTGATTTAGTTTTTGCTAACTGTTTTTCATCCTTAAATTCTGTAGACAGCTTTTCTTCTTTCATTAGAACTCCTTTTATAAAATTTTAATTTATTACGTAATAATTTTACCCCCCCCCCCGATATACTTTGTCAATAGCAAAAAATAAAAAAAGCACAGAACCTTAAATGAATTCTGTACCTTTTTTATTTCATCTAATCAATTTTCTCAACATTGAGAAGCAGCGAGCTAGTCAAAACAGACAAAGAACTAAGGGCCATAGCAAGACCTGCTAGTTCTGGATTGAGGGTCAATCCCAGTCCTACAAAGACTCCAGCAGCAATTGGAATCCCAAGGATATTGTAGATAGAGGCCCAGAAGAGATTGAGTAAGATCCTGCGGAAGGTTTTTTGACTCATGTCAAAGGTGCGCACAACGCCAAGCAAATCATTTTGCGTGAGCACGATGCCACCGGACTCGATCGCAATATCCGTTCCAGATCCCATAGCGATCCCCACATCCGCGATCGAGAGAGCTGGAGCATCATTGATCCCATCTCCAACAAAGGCGACCTTGCTAGCTTCTTGCAGTTTTTGGATGGCGCTAGCTTTTTCTTGAGGAAGGACATCAGCAATGACGGTGTCAATTCCCACTTGCTTAGCAATAGCTTGGGCCACCAGTTCATTATCCCCCGTTAACATGACCGTTTTCAAGCCCCGTTCTTTGAGCTTTTTGATCGCTTCTTTTGAGCTGGCCTTCGGAGCATCTTGAATGGCAATCAAGCCAATCACTTGCCCATCCACAGACAAACTGATCACTGTTTTGGCCTGCTCTTGCAACTCTACCATCCGTTTTTCAAGCTCCGGATCCATCGCTGTCCCGTCATGAAGTTTGCCATTTCCCAAGGTCACCAACTGCTGGTCGATCTGACCTTGGACCCCTTTTCCTTCAATCGCTTGGAAGTTTTCCACAGGGGATAACACCAAACCTTTTTCTTCTGCTTGGGATAACACCGCTTGGGCTAGTGGATGTTCTGAAAAAGTTTCAAGACTAGCAGCCAGTGTCAAGACACGCGCTTCATCTCCTACAACATCGGTTACAAGTGGTTGGCCAATGGTAATAGTCCCTGTCTTATCAAACACAACGGTTTGAATCTTTTGCACTTCTTGAAGAACTGTTCCATTTTTAATCAGAACCCCCATCTTGGCACTACGGCCGGTTCCGACCATCAGGGCTGTTGGGGTTGCTAAACCAAGGGCACAAGGACAGGCAATAATGAGGACAGAGACTGCATAGAGCATGGCCTCTTGAAGCGACGCGCCCAGAAGCACGGACCAAACCCAGAAAGTCGCAATGGCCAAAATCGTCACCACTGGAACAAAGATACCTGAAATCTTATCCGTCAAATCTTGAATAGGAGCACGACTGGATTGGGCCATTTTGACAAAGTCCACAATTTGAGATAAGAGGGTCTCACTACCGACTTTTTCAGCCTTAAAGAGAATGGTCCCATTGCTGTTGATAGTGGAGCCAATAACTGCATCACCAACTGATTTTTCCACAGGCAAGCTTTCACCTGTCACCATCGACTCATCAATGGTCGTACTTCCTTCTACAATCGTCCCATCAACCGCGATCTTTTCCCCAGGACGGACCCGAATCAAGTCATCAATTTGGATATCTTCTGCCGCCACCTCGACATAGTTCCCATCACGGAGAACTTGAGCCGTTTTTGCCTGCAAATCCAACAACTTTTCCACAGCCTCGGAGGCATTGTTACGCATCCGTTCTTCAAAGATTTGCCCTAAGAGGATAAAGAAGATGATAAAACCCGCAGCCTCAAAGTATACTGGCTGACCAGTAAAAAGGGCAAATACACTATAGACATAGGCTACCAGGGTTCCAAGAGCTACCAAGGTATCCATATTGGAATGGTGCTTCTTAAATGAGGCCCAGGCACTCTTGATAAAAGGAACTCCTGCTACCAACATGATCGGCGTTGTCGCTAGAAAAGTCCCCCAGCGACCGACTGGATGGGATACAAATCCTGCCATCATCCCGATCATCAAGATCAATAAGGGAAGAGTAAAGATACTAGTAATCCAAAAGCGACCCAGTAAACTTAAGACACGACGGCGTTTTTTTACAACCGTGTAGGAACCCTTTTGCATCTTCATTCCACATGAAAACTCGAAGTCCCCTGTTTCTGTCGGGGTAAAGGATATCACCTTATCCACACCGACTTCCAAAGGCTCTAAAATCCCCTGATCTTCAAACAGAATTTCCTTGTAACAGCCGGAAGGATTGACCCGATGGAAGGTGATTTCAGCAGGGATCCCTTTTTGAAGTTGAAATTCCTTTGGACTATAGCCTTTTTCTGCTGTAATACGGATCTTTTGCACTCCGTTTTCCACAACTGCTTTTTGTTTTTCTACCATACCTACTCCTTTATTCCACAATCATGTGACCATGCATCATGTTCATTCCACATGAATACCCATATTCGCCCGCTTTTTCTGGCGTAATTTCAATGACATGTTTTTCACCTAAAGGCAAATCTTCATGAACGCCAAAATCTGGAAAGATCACTTGAGCCAGACATGAAGATGGATCCTTGCGATGAAAGATGATCCGGGCTGGAACATTCTTTTTCAGGACAATGGTTTCAGGCGAATAGCCCCCCATGACTTCGACTTCAATTTCTTGATAACCTGATTTCTGACGAGCGTGGCCGCTTACCTTTTCATGCTCTGCAAAGAACCACCAAGCAATAAAAGCAACCACAAGTAAACAAACAATACTAATCAACAATCCAAACATGGAATTTCCTTCTTTCTATTACATACAATTGCAAGGGACTGTTTCGACAGCCTCTGCTTTCTTTTCTTCCAGGACCTGCTGCAGCTGATTAAGATCTGCAAGCGTAAAGTCACTCGCCTGAATCAAGTTTTCAAGCACCTGGACAATCCTTTTGGAGCAAACCTTGTCTTTCACATCCTTAACGACCAAGTCTAAACTCTGGTCCTGCTTCAACAAAGCCGAGTAAACAAAGGCTTTGCCTGATTTTTCTCTAGTCAAACATCCTTTCTCCACCAAGCGGGTCAAGAGAGTCTTGACCGTCGACTTCGACCAGTCAAAGCGCTCGGACAAGACGGCAATCAAATCCGTGCTGGTCTGCTTGCCTTCCATCCAGATAATCTTCATGATGCGCCATTCCGCATTGGAAATTTGCATGACCTCTCCTTTCTAAATCTACATTTGTAAATCTTATAATCCTATTTTACCTCTAAGATTTACATTTGTCAACCAAAAGTTTTAAAAAAACAAATCTTCCTTTGAAGATTTGTCTGGTTGGGCTTTTTTCACTCCCTATTTTTATCTCTATAACGTTTCCTGCAGAGCTTGGGCTAGGATGCGATACCCGGCCACACTTAGATGGAGGCCATCTGTCGTATAGGCTTCTGCTAACTGCCCCACTTCATCCAATAAAGACGAGTATACATCGACATAGCTGACCTGGTGGTAGGCTTGGGTCAATTATTGATAGGCCTGATTGAGGGCTTGATTTTTTTATTGGACCGGATAGAAACTTTCTTCTTGTAGCGCTCTTCTTGACTCACTCGATCAATACAATCCAAGCCAACCACCAAGCTCAAATTCCTTCTTTCTATTACATACAATTACAATGAATCGTTTTTAATCTCGTTTAAGCATTACAGTAAAAGCTTCGCTCGGAATTTCAACATTTCCAAATTTCTTCATTCGCTTTTTACCACGTTTCTGCTTGGCTAGCAATTTCTTCTTTCGAGAAACATCACCACCGTAAAGATAGCCCGTCACATCTTTTCGATAAGCCGAAATATTCTCTCGTGCAATGAATTTTCCACCAATCGCCGCCTGAATCGCCACTTGGAAATTCTGTCGTGGAATCACTTCTTTCAATTTTGCAGTAATTTCACGACCCATTCGTACACTTTCTGAACGATGACACATCACCGAAAGCGCATCAACCATTTCACCCGCAACATAAAAATCCACGCGTACTAAATCTTCTACTAAATAATCCCAAAGTTCATAATTAAATGATCCATAACCAGATGTAACGCTTTTTAGCTGGTCGTAAAAATCAGTCAAAAGGTTAGCAAGTGGCGCCTCGAAAGAAACCAAAACGCGCTCATCAATATAACTTAAATTCTTTTGTAGGCCACGTTTCGAGACAATCAGCTGAATTACGGCACCAACATAATCTTTTGGTACCACAATTTCACCTTTAATCCACGGCTCACGAATTTCATAAATTTTTGTTTGATCAGGTAAGTCAGCAGCACTTTTAATGTCTAATTCTTCACCTGTTGTTAAAATTACATGATAGTCGGTTGAAGGGTTGGTTACCACTAAATCTAAGTCATATTCACGCTCCAAACGCTCGCGAACAATATCCATATGAAGAAGACCAAGAAAGCCAATTCGCACACCAAAACCTAAAACCGGTGAATTCTCTGGTTCAAATTGAAGTGCAGAATCACTTAAACTTAATTTTTCAACCGCATCTTTCAAATCTTGATAATCTTCGTTCGAAACTGGGAAAAACCCAGCATAAACAAACGGCTGAACGTTTTGATAACCAGGTAGAGGCTCACTAGCAGGATCTTTCGAAAGAGTTACAGTATCACCAACTTTTGCTTCACGGGTAGTTTTTAAGTTAGTAACAATATAGCCAATCTCGCCAGCACTCATTTTGTCATACGGTGTCATTTTTGGCTGAAGCTTACCAATTTCTAGCGCCAAACCTTTCGAATCTGTCGCCATCATTTTAATTTCTTCACCTTTTTTTAGCTCGCCAGAAAAAATACGCACGTACAAAATTACACCGCGGTAATCATCATAATAACTATCAAAAATCAAAGCTTTTAGTGGTTTCATTAAATCTCCTTTGGTGCAGGAATTTCCTCAATCACCGCATTTAAAACTTCTTCAACACCCATTCCTGTTTTAGCTGAAATATGTAAAATTTCGCTTTTATCACAGCCCAAAAGGTTAATAACTTCTTTTGAAACTCGCGGAATATCTGCTGCGGGTAAATCAATTTTATTCAAAACTGGAATAATTTTTAAATCGGCCGCCATTGCAAGATAAACATTAGCTAAAGTTTGCGCTTGAATACCTTGTGAAGCATCAACCACTAAAATTGCACCTTCACAAGCTTGAAGAGAACGTGAAACTTCATAGGAAAAATCCACATGTCCTGGTGTATCAATTAGATTTAATTCTATTCCCTGCCAATTCATTGTTACAGGCGCAAGTTTAATCGTAATTCCTTTTTCACGTTCCAAATCCATCGAGTCTAAAAGCTGCGATTTCATATCACGTTTTTGAACAGTACCAGTAATTTCCATCATTCGGTCAGCTAAGGTCGACTTACCGTGATCAATATGAGCGATAATACAAAAATTTCTAATCTTTTCTAAATTCATAAACTTTCTATATTTTAACAGATTTTTAAAGTTTAGGCAAATTATTTAATTTTAACCTGCACGAAAATCATCTTTTTAATTTGCGAAATAATCGGCTCAGCTTCTTCAAGTTTTAATAATCTTGCAACCAAGACATAAGTTGCTGAACTTACTAATCCGATAAATATAAATTTTGGAAAGGTTGAGAAGAATCGTAAATCAGAGCCAAGTAAAGGCATTCTCGCTACCAATAAATAACAAATTAAACCAGCTACAGCACTAGCAATCACCATTCGAAAAATCCCTGAAAGAAATTGTGCGTCAAAAAGTCCATTGATTCTTTTTCGCATCAAAAATAGTAAAATCACAATTTCAAGAACTGCACCAATCGCCTGCGCCCAAGCCAATCCATAAGCACCAAATTTAAAAATTAAGCTGAAAATTATCGCCAAAACAATATTCAAACCAATTGCAACCAACGAGATATAAAATGGTGTTTTTGTATCTTCCATTGCATAAAAACTCCTTGCTGCAATATGATAAATTGAACGTGCAAAAATTGAAAGAACAAGAACACCCAAAAGTCCAGATATCAAATCATCACCACCGTTTTTAATAAAGCTAACAATATAGCCACGCAAAAAGAAGAACAAAACCGAAACTGGCAAAGCTAAGAAAATAATCATTCGAAGAGCAGATTGTAAATCTTTTCGAAAGAGATCTTTTCGGCCGATTGCTAATCTTTCAGTTAAATTTGGGAAAAAAGCAGTAGAAATCGCCACACCAATTAAGTTTACCGGCATCATTTGAAGAGTTAAACTTTGTGAATAAGCACGAACCGTTCCTGAGCCCATTCGGCTTGCCATATTTGTTTCAACAATTGAATTTACGTAGTCCAAACCTTGATCCATTGAGCGTGTTGGTAGGAGCTTCATCACCTGCTGAAATCCTTTATTTTTCCAAAAAATTCGAAATTGATATTTAAAATCAACACCAATCAAACCAGCCGCTGCAATCAAAAGCTGCAAAACCGATCCAAAAGCAACACCGATCGCCACACCCATAATTCCGCCTTCAAAAATTTGAATACCAAAAATATTAATTCCATTTGTAAAGAACACTGTTCCAATAATAATTCCAATGTTGTAAATTGCAGGTGCAAGAGCCGAAAAAGTAAATCTTCCAATTGCTTGCTGAACACTTGTCAAAACTGTTGCAATCGCAAAAAGAAATGGATTAATTGCAATAACGCGCATCATTGATATAGCCAAAGAACGTGAAGATTCACTCAACCCTGGGCCAACAATATATTTGACTAAAGGCTCTGCAAAAATAATAATTAAAACAGATGTTAATAAAGTTAAAAGTGCCAACAGATTCAAAACACTCGAACTTAATTCCCAAGCAGATTTTTTATTTCGATTCGCCATTCGCTGGTTAAAAACTGGAATAAACGTTACACTTAAAGCACCCGAAACCAAAATAAAAAACATAAAATCAGGAATCGTAAAAGCCACCGTGTAAGCATCAATTCCGTCTGGATAAGAATCTAAATAATATGAATTTAAAAGCCTATCTCGCAAAAAGCCTAACAAGCTCGACAAAAGCGTCGAGCTCGCAAGAACGATTGCTGCAAATTTTACTGTTAATCTTGAGTTAGCTTTCGAAACAATTGATCTAACTTTTGATTTCATAACTAATCGTGAAGTTTTGCTTCCTTAGGCAATTTAGCATTTTTTAAAATTTTAGCAACTTCTTTTTCATCAAGAGTTTCTTTTTCAAGAAGTGCATCTGTTAATTCTTTGAGCGGTTTTTTATTCGCTTTAAGAATTGCGGCAGCACGCTCAACAGCCTCTTTAATTAATTTAGCAATTTCTGCATCAATTTTTTCAGCGGTTTTTTCAGAATATGGTCGCTCGCGAGTCATTTTATCAAAGAACATTCCCGAATTTTCTTCATGAAAAACTTGATCAAGTAAATCTTCACCCATGCCAAATTCAATCACCATATTTCGAGCAATATCAGTTGCATTTCGAAGGTCGCTTGATGCTCCGGTTGAAATTCCAGCTTCACCATAAATTAACATCTCCGCTTGACGACCACCCATTGCGCGCGCCAAAATATCTTTATATTCGAAAATATTAGTATAACTTCGGTCCTCTGGTGGCAAGAACCAAGTAACACCTCCAGTTCCACCACGCGGAATAATTGTAACCTTATGAACTGGGTCTGAATCCGGTAAAACATGGCCAACAACAGCGTGACCAGCTTCATGCCAAGCGGTAGTTTCACGCTCTAAATCGCTCATAACTTTTGATTTTCGTTCTGGACCAATCGCCACTTTTTCGAAAGCTTCAGTTAAATCTTCATTAGTAATTACTTCGCGGTTGTTTCGTGCTGCTAAAATAGCTGCTTCGTTCGCAATATTTGCAAGATCAGCACCTGCAGAACCGGCAGTCTTCTTTGCTAATGCGTTCAAATCAACAGATTTATCAACTTTTTTATTTTTAAAATGAACCTCTAAAATTGCTAAACGATCTTTTCGCTCAGGAAGAGAAATTTCTACACGGCGATCAAATCGGCCAGGTCGAAGAAGGGCTGGGTCGAGTACATCAGCACGGTTGGTTGCAGCCAAAACAATAACACCGGTATCTTTTTCGAAACCATCCATTTCAACCAAAATTTGGTTCAAGGTTTGTTCACGTTCATCATGACCTCCACCCATTCCAGAGCCACGTTTTCGTCCAACCGCATCAATTTCATCAATAAAGATGATCGCTGGAGCATTCTTTTTTGCTTTCGAAAACAAATCTCGCACACGTGAAGCACCAACACCAACAAACATTTCCATAAATTCTGAACCCGAAATTGAGAAAAATGGAACTTTTGCCTCACCCGCAACAGCACGAGCCAACATTGTTTTACCAGTTCCTGGGTTTCCAACCATTAAAACACCGCTTGGGATTTTTGCACCCATTTTTTGATATTTTTTAGGATCTTTTAAGAAATCAACAACTTCGTATAAATCTTGTTTTGCGTTTTCATTTCCAGCAATATCTTCAAATTTGATCTTCTTTTTATCTTCACCGTAAAGTTTTGCTCGAGATTTGCCAAAATTCATCGCTTGCGAATTTTGACCAGTTGCCGAACGCATAATTAGCATAAAGAAAGCCACGATTGCAATAACCGGTACAATCATAACTGTTAAATTCCAAATTATCTCCGAAGAGTTATCAACTGGCATTACATCAACAGTAGTCTTTCCTTTTTCAAGCCCTTGCTCATAAATCGTTCCATTCTCTTTAACCGATTTTTCGCTAGCTCTCTTCTCACCTTTTCTAGTGATTCTTACATCATTTCCTTGAATTTCTAATTTCGAAATCTCACCTTTATTAGCGCGCGAGATCACATCTGAAATAGCCACTTCTTTTAATTTATTCGAAAAAATATTCTGGCTTAGCCAAATTCCACTAAAAATAGCTATAATTACCACCCAAAAAATAACATTCAGAGATAGCTTCTTAAAATTATTGTTTTTCTTATCTTTCATCATCTTCCTTTCCGGTCATTCAACTCTTACCATTTTAACAAATTTTTAAAGCGTTTTCAACCAAAAAAGAAAAAGAGGCTCTAATGAACCTCATAAATTATTCACCCCTAATTCGAGCCAAGGCTTCATTTATATAAAACCCCACTCGGCCTAAGGTATATATTCTCGCAGCTAGAGCTTTTAGCTTATTGCCACGAGAACTAAACTTTTCAGCAACTTCCCTGCCTAAAATTCTAGCACAAGGATGGCCGGCATAAGCAAGCACTCTCAAACTATGAAACCCAGCGTTTAACTGCCAAGTTTTAGCTGTTTTACTAGTGAATTTATCAAACTGTCCGTCGAGAATTGCATATTTCCCAACGATTTGCTTGATTTTTTCTACTCCACCATCATCATTTCTCGAAAGCTCAAATGTTATTCTAAGCTTTTCGTCTTTTACGAAAAGCCTTTCTAATTCATAGCCTTCAAGCTGAGTGAAGCACTCGTCCGCCAATGACAGAAGATATAAAGCACTTTCGAAGCGATTATCATCTTTTTTATTTCTGATGATAATCTGAGCTTCATTGAGTAATAGTCTTGCTTCAAGGTATCGGCGTTCTCCAATATCAGCTTTTTCTAGAGCTAATACTGCCAATTGAGATACTTCTTTGGACCAATAAAGGCGATGAAGTTTTTGTTCAACTAAAGCCTTAAAAGCAATTAGTTGAACTAACTCTTTTGAAGACAAATTATCAGGTTCAGCATAGCTGATAATTTCTCCAAGCTCTTTATATTTTGAGCTTTCGAAAGCCTTAATAGCCTTATCGCGATCATACTTAATCATTTTGTTGCACCCCCTCTAAAAAATATGATTACACCTAAATTAAACCATAAATTAAATATTTAGTCAATATTAAAACTCCAGTGATTTCTAGAAAACATAACTTCATGCCCACCCAAAATTTGTGTTTTTGAGCCGTTTTTAAAAGTTCGAATGGCGTGCAATAAATTCCAAATCTGCTTCGATAGCGGAATTTTGCCAGATTGATAAATCATAATTTCGCGCAGGATTTCATAGCAAACTTCATCTGAATTTGTGCAAAAAAACTCTCGTTCAAATTTTTGCCCGTCGCCAATTTCAAACAAAATCCCTTGAGTTACTTTCTCAATTTCACGGCGAAGTTCAATTTGCCTTTGCCAAATTTTAAAAATAAATTCCAGATCTTTTTCGCTAAAATCCAGAGTTTTTCGAATTCGATTGCGTGTATATTTTTGACTCAGATTCGTTGAATCTTCTCGCCAAACTAAACCTCGCTGTTTTGCCATTTTTAGAATTTCTAATTTCGAAAATCGTAAAAAAGGACGCTTAATATCTAAAGAGTCAAAACATGCCACCGCGCGCCAACCACCACCGCGCGCCAAATTTAATGCAAAAGTTTCAGCCAAATCATTTTTATGATGCGCCGTAAAAATTATAGCATTTTCGCGTTTAGCAATTTTTCGCAAAAAAATATATCGAGCATTTCGAGCTTTCTCTTCGCTTGAATTTTCTCCTAAATTACCATGCTCAAATTCAAATTTTAGTCTATCTTTTTCTGCTAATCTTCGAACAAATTCACAGTCTTCTTGACTTTCTTTTCCGCGAATTCCATGCTCAAAATGCGCAACAATTAAGTTTTCTTCAAGCCATTTTTGCCCATTTTTATTTCGAAAAAATCGCACTAAAAAATCCAGCAAAACCACCGAATCCACACCGCCAGAAACTGCCACGACTATTTTCTTCATATAAATTTATTTTACCACACTTGCGTTTTTAAATCGATTATGTTAAAATTTAAACAATGAAAGAAGGTGGGAAAATTTCGAAAATTAAAGAGATAAAGTTCGAAAATTCAGTTAAATTTGCAGCCGAAAGTATTATTGAAAATGCCCTAAATCTGCATGCGACTGATGTTCATATTGAACCAAGAGAAGATTCAACTTTGGTCCGTTTTCGAATTAACGGTGTTTTAAAAACCGTTAATGAATTTTCGAAAGATTTTTTGCCAAAATTAGCTAAATATTTCAAACATCTTGGCGGTTTAAATTTTAGTGAAAAAACCTTTCCACAATCCGCTACAGTTCGACACGGAGAAGCTCGGATTCGAATTTCCACAACTCCAGTTTTTTTGGGTGAGAAAGTTACTCTAAGGTTAATTCGAGCCCGAAAAAGTGTTAGAAAACTCAACGAAATTGGGCTTTGGGGCGAAAACTTGCAGCAAATTCAACAAATTTTACGCCAACCGCGTGGAATTATTTTTACAATTGGTGAAGGAAATAATACAACTAATTTCTCAATTTTAAATGAATTAAATTCGAGCGAAAAAAATATTGTTACAATTGAAAAAAATATTGAAAAAACTGTTCCAGGAATTAACCAGACTGAAATTAATCCAAGAATTGGTTTAGATTATTTCGAAATAACTAAATCAGCCTTGAGCCAAAATCCTGATGTTTTATACATTGATAATCTAAAAGATTCGAAAACTGCCGAGCTTATTTTTGACGCTTCAATGCGAGGCAAATTCATCATTGCAAGCCTTCCAGTTCAAAAAATAAGTGAAATTATCCCATTTTTAAATTATCTTGAAATTGAACCGTTCTTAATTAGTGCAAATGTTTTAGGAATGATCTCGCAAACCTTAATTCGTACCGTTTCGAAAAAAGCAATTTCAAAAACCAAAATCTCAAAAGAAGAATCTTCGCTAATTTTACAGGAATTTAAAACTACGGGAGCAAAAATCCATCAGTTAGAAAAAGATTTTCGCGATAAAGTTCACCCAAAAAATAAACTTTCAACTTCTTCAAACTCTATTTTAGAGTTGCCAATTATTCGAAAAAAAGAAAATTACGAATTAGCTTTTTCTGGAAATACTGCAATTTTTGAAGTTTTAAGTTTAATCAACGGCGAGATTTCAAAAGAAATTAAAAATTTAATTCAAATTAAACCAACTTCAGTTGAAATTGAAGAAATTCTTTCAGCAAATAATTTTAGAAATATGAAATTAGACGGCTTAGCTAAGGTTCTACAAAATGAAACAATTCTGTCAGAATTAATGCGGAAAACTGGATTTTAAAACAATAATTTGTTAAAATTATAAATAATTATGTTAATTTTAGCTTCAAAATTACTAAACACACCGATTATGGGGCTACAAACCGGCTCACAACTTGCCCTAACCGGCAATGCGATTATTAATCCTGAAAATTTACAAATTTTAGCTTACCAATTAAAAGCTAATTCTTTTTCGAACGAAGAAATGTTAATCCGAATCGCCGATATTCGTGAGCTTTCAAGAATTGGATTTATTATCGACTCTGGTGAAGATTTTATTCTCCCAACAGATGTAATTAAAATTAAAGAAATAATCGACCTTGATTTCGACATCTTAAATCTTAAAGTTGAAGATGAAAAAGGTTCAAAAATTGGTAAAATAATTGATTACACCTTAAGCTTAGCTGATTTTTCAGTTCAGCAATTAATCGTAAAACGGCCATTTTTAAAATCGTTAAACGATCCAACTTTAACAATTCACCGATCTCAAATTGTTGCAATAAATGACGATACTATCACAATTCGCCACGAAAAAGAAGAATCTCCACAAAAACGAGCAGAAAGAAATGATAATTTTGTGCCTAATTATATAAATCCCTTCCGAGATTAAAATTGTTCTTTCGAAATCGCCTTTTTAATTTCATCAAAAGAAAAACCCTGTCGAGCCAAATAAGCAATTAACTTTTGTTCATCTGCATACCTTTTAGCTTTTTTAGCAATTATTTTTTGAATCTCATCCTCATTATTTCGATTTGATTCACTTAAAACCTGTTCAATAATATCTGAAGAGATACCTTTCGAAAATAATTCAGATTTTAGTTTTTTAATTGAGCTACCTTTTCTCTGATTACGATTTTCAACCCAGAATTTAGCAAACTTTTCATCATCAATATATTTTTTTTCAATCAATCGGCTCAAAACTTGTTCAAATGAAATTTTTGAAACTCCTTTTTTTTCATAAAATTCACCAGTTTTATGATTTTTAAGCTTACGATTCAAAGTTTTTTTCCATAAATAATCACTAATTTCCTTTTTAGAATGTGGCCTCATTAAGCAATAATTTAAAGCTAAAGCATAAAGTTTACCAAATTCACTCTGCTGTTCAAGATTTTCGATTTCAGTTTTCGAAAACTTTGTGCCAATTTTAATATTTAACTGCGTCAGCTGAAAAATATCTAGCGAAAAACGATATTTTCCATTCACAAAAATATTTACCCGATTTTGATTTTTAACTGCTTGTTTTATATCTGTGATTATAAAAAAACCATCCTTAAAAGTAGCTTCTTGAGAGCTTTTTTTTATCTTTTTATACTCAAAATCACTATGATCAAAAATCTCTAATGCCATAAAAATTAAAATCAAATTAGCCCAAATTTATCGGGCTAATTATTTTATTCTTCAGTTTTTTCTTCGTTTGGAGTTTCTTCAACAAATTCTTCACCACGAATTTTTGCTCGAACCTTAGCATCAATTTCAGCCATTACATCTGGATTTTCAAGCAAGTATCGCTTAGCATTTTCACGACCTTGACCAATATTCTGGTCGTTATATTTATAGAATGCACCAGATTTTCCTAAAATTTCATGTTCAACCGCTAAATCTATAATATCTCCAGTTTTCGAAATTCCCTCATTATACATAATGTCGAATTCAGCAACTCGGAACGGTGCTGCAATCTTGTTTTTCACAATTTTAACCTTTGTACGGTTTCCAATTACATCATCACCACTTTTAATTTGAGCTGTTCGGCGAATATCAGCACGAACTGAAGCATAGAATTTAAGCGCGTTACCACCAGTTGTAGTTTCAGGATTTCCAAACATCACACCAATTTTCATTCGAATTTGGTTGATGAAAATCACCGTAGCTTTTGATTTATTAATAATTCCAGTAAGTTTTCGAAGCGCTTGCGACATTAAACGAGCTTGAAGCCCCATGTGTGCATCACCCATATCTCCATCAATTTCAGCCTGCGGAACAAGAGCCGCAACTGAGTCAACTACAATCAAATCAACTGCATTAGAACGCACCAAAGTTTCAGTAATTTCAAGCGCTTGTTCGCCATTATCAGGTTGCGCGACAAGCAAGTTTTCAGTATCAACACCAAGTTTACGCGCATAAGCTGGATCAAGCGCATGCTCAGCATCAATAAACGCCGCTGTTCCACCTTGTTTTTGGATTTCAGCAATTGCATGGAGTGTTAAAGTAGTTTTTCCTGAACTTTCTGGTCCATAAATTTCAATAATTCGCCCCTTAGGGTAGCCACCGCCAAGCGCAATATCTAGACTTAAACATCCTGAAGGCAAAAGTTCAACATCGACTTTATGATTTTCACCAAGTTTCATAATTGAACCATCGCCGAATTGTTTCGAAATTTGTGCAATCGCTAAATCTAGCGCTTGTTTTTTACCATCTTCAACTATTCCTGTATCTGTTTTTTTTGCTTTAGCCATAAAATTTTCTCCTTAAAATAATACCTTTATTTTAACATTTTTTAGCAAAATGTTCAAGGTTATTTTTCGAAAAATAAAAAAGCTCAAAATGAACCTTAAAAAATAATTAGAAAACTGTTGAGCCCTTTTGCCTCGCAAGCTGCTCACGGGCATTTTGTATTTTAGCTCTTTGATTTACAGATAATTTACGATTAGTAATTGCATTATGGCGTCTATCTAATCCAAAAGTTTTACAATAAACTATATTACCGACAGCATTTCTGCCAATTGGAATTTTAATCATTTTCTTCACCCCCCTAATTTTACTTTACTAATTTTTAAAACCAGCAATAAACAAATTTTATCATAATTTTCTAACAAGTTCAAACTGATTAGACCAAAAAAATAAATTGTGATATAATAAAAATATATGAAGAAAAAATCTGGTTTTACAGTTATTGAAATTTGTGTTGTAATTATATTTTTAATCGTCGTTGGCGTAATTTTTACAATACAAAGATTCGAACTTCTCGCAGTTCAACGCGATCAAATTCGAAAACTTTCGATTAATGAAATTTATTATAATCTGGAAGAAGTTTATTACAAGAAAAACGGCTATTACCCTGAAAAAATCAACGAAGATGTCGTTAAAGGGATTGAGCCAAATCTCCTAACCGACCCTTCTGGAATTATAATTAATGAAGAAAAAAGTGAATACCACTACGAACCAACCAACTGTGAAAACGGTAAATGTAAAAAATTCACACTTCGAGCAAAATTAGAAAAAGAAGGTGATTTTATTAAAAAATCTCGAAATTAAATATTTTAAAAACGGCTTAAAAGTTTCGAAAGCCGTTTTTTTATTATTTTACGCTCATTTTTACCCCTTCTTCAAAAAGTTTATCAGAAAGCATTTGATTTTCGCGAGCAGCCTCAACAATATCACTTAAAAATTCTGCTTTTTTGTCTGGATTCGGCGAAAATGGAAAAGTATAAGTTGATTCATCGCCAATAGTGCTCAATTTAACAGTTCCATAATCAAACAAATGTTGCAAAATCCCCTCTCGAGAATAAGAAATATCTTCAATCGATTCAAGGTTGATTACTTGTTTTTTTTGGCTCATGATTGTATTCGAAATCCATTGAATTGCACGTTCGTTCGTAATCACAAATCGATTCGCTCGATATACAATATAATTAACATAAGTTAATATAATTAAAAGTAGTGTGACTGAACCAAAAATTAAAGAAATTTGTGGTTTAAAGTTTGCGGGAATTGGTAGCGGATTTGGCATAAAACAGATGATGATCCACGCGCTAATTAGTAAAACACCAATAAATGCACTAAAAATAATATTTAAAAGATAGCCGAGTGAATGACGGCGCATTGAGAGAACCACATATTCATCTTCATCAACAGTGATATCTGGATAAGTTTTTACAGATTGTTCGTGGCGAGTTTTAATTACGCGTGGATCACCAACGGGAACTTCTACTTGCATGACTGGCTGAACTTGAATTGGAGCCCCCAAGTTGTTTTCGAAAGTTAAATTCTGCCCATTTTGTGCGATTTTTTCTTCAAATTTTTGCGCCAAGCTTTGCTTATCATTCATCTTTAAATTCCTTTCCTAAATGTTCGAATGCTTTTTTGGTAATAATTCTTCCACGAGGAGTTCGTTGCAAAAAACCAATCTGCATCAGATACGGTTCATAAAAATCTTCGATTGTTGCAGTTTCATCACCTGTTAATGCTGCCATTGTATTTAAGCCAACTGGCCGCGTTCCGTAATTTTCGATCACCGAATTCAATAGATTTCTATCTGCTGCGTCGAGCCCTAGCTCATCAATTTCAAGCATTCTTAAAGCATTTTGAGTGGTTTTTGAATCAATAATTCCATCACCATTAACATCAGCATAATCACGAACCCGCTTTAAAATTCGGTTTGCAATTCGTGGAGTTAACCTTGCTCTCGTTGATAGAATTTTCGAAGCTTCATCTTGAATTTTACTTCCTAAAATTTTACTTGAACGTAAAATAATTTTCGAAATCTCTTCGGGTGTGTAAAATTCCAATCTATAAATATGACCAAAACGGTCTCGAAGTGGCGCTGCTAAACTTCCTGTTCTGGTAGTTGCCCCAATAACCGTAAAATGTGGCAAATCTAACCGAACCGAGCGTGCGGCTGGACCTTTGCCAATCACAATATCAAGTTTGAAATCTTCCATTGCGGAATAAAGAATTTCTTCAACAGCGCGTGGCATTCGGTGAATCTCATCAATAAAAAGAATATCACCATCTTGTAAATTTGTTACAATCGAAGCCAAATCGCCAGCTTTTTCAATAGCTGGGCCAGACGTAATTCGAATATTCGCACCCATTTCACGCGCAATCACATTTGCCATTGTAGTTTTTCCTAACCCCGGCGGACCGTAAAGAAGCACATGGTCAATATTTTCACCACGCTTTTTTGAAGCTTCAATTGCAAGTTTTAAGTTTTTCTTCATTCGCTCTTGGCCAACATATTCATCAAAATTTGTTGGGCGTAAAGAAATTTCCACCTGCTGCTCTTGCGGTTCGTCATCATGTAAGTTTGCATCAATAATTCTCTCAATAGCCATTAACTATATTATACCACGACTTGACAAAAATAGAAAAATTTGTTATAGTTCTAACGTGTATTCCTTTATGGAATAAGAAATTTTTATATTTAGGAGGGCTCTAATATGAGCAACTTAAAAAATTTAGTCAAAAGCGATATTGCCATTTTCGAAAATGCTGTAAAATTAGCTCACGGCGATGAAGAAACCGCGCGAGAAAACCTTAGCAAAAAAATAATAGGTTTCGCTAAATTAATTCGAAATAGATTTAACCCCTCTAAGCTAGAAGAAAGCGAACTGGTCAATCTACAAAAAGTTGATACAACTGGAGGGTTTGGAGTTGAGGAAGAAATAATTTTCCTGACCAACACAAATAATTGCTTTGGTGTAAATAGCTGTGGAGAAATTTACAGCTTCTCGGTTAAATCTGGGAATAAATATGGTTTTCGTCGACTAGATTCAAATGAAATTTTAAATCTTCCAAAAAATGAGCTTGAGTATTTACACCGGCAGTTTTTCCAAGCTGCGAAAGAAGTTTTTAAAAATCGATTATGCTAGATCCATATAGTATAAAATAAAAGTCGCACAAAATGTGCGGCTTCTTTCTTTTTTTCAAAATTTAAATTCCAGCTTTCAGTGCCAAAGTAATGCGCTCCTCTGTTGGTAAATCTCGCGGAATTTGTTCTAATGCTTTTGTTGCATCATTTAAATTAAACCCAAGAGCAATCAGAGCTTCTAAAGCCTCATCAGATGAAAAATAATGAGGATTTTCAGTATTTTGTGATTTCGAAATCGCCATTCCAACTTTATCTTTTAAATCTAAAATTACACGCTCAGCTGATTTCTTACCAACTCCAGATGCTTTTTGGATAAATTTTGCATCTTCGCAAGCAATTGAATTTCGAACATCTTCAGTTTCACCTAAACTCATAATTGCAACTCCAGCCCTTGGGCCAATTCCTTGAACAGTAATTAAAAGTTCAAAAAGCTTTTTAGATGCCAAACTCGAAAAACCAAAAAGTTCTTGACTTCTATCGGTAATATTATGATATGTGTAAAATTTAATATCATCGCCCAGAACTGCTCGTTCAAACTCATTTGCGGGAACGATAACTTCATATCCAACACCAGCAACATCCACAATCACGCTACCAGCAAATTTTTCAACAATTTTTCCAGAAATATGTGCAATCATTAAATTATTTTACCATAAACTCTTTAAGTTTTAAATACGCGTCATATAAAAATGCGTAATTGCAGCAGCGAGTGCATCGGCTGCATCATCTGGCTTCGGAATTTCAGCCAAATTTAAATTCGAACGCACCATTTCCTGCATTTGCTTTTTATTCGCTCCACCATAACCTGTTAAAGTTTGTTTAATCTGATTTGGAGTATATTCTGAAATTGGAATTTTTGATTGTTGAGCTACTAACATAGCCACACCACGAGCCTGAGCTACCGAAATTGCCGTTGTTACGTTTTTCGAAAAAAATAGTTTTTCAATTGAAACTTCATCTGGATTAGTTTCTGCAATAATCTCTTTCAAGCCATTATAAATTTCTTCAAGCCGAATTTCAATTGGTGTATGAGCCGGAGTTGAAATAACACCACCAGTTACCATTTTTAAGGGCTTACCAATCTGGCAATCTACAACGCCGAAACCCAAAATTCCAGTTCCGGGGTCAATTCCTAGAATTCGCCGCTTTTTCATTTTTTACCTTTTGAAAATTTCGCAAAAATATCTTTTCGAAATTCGAAAAATAAAATCGCTAAAAATACTAGAATCACAACAGCGATAATCCACCAACCCGTGAATTCGGCCTGTTTAGAATTTTCTTCCTCTTTTTTTACACCATCACTAGCACCACTGTTTTTTACAACTTTTCTGCAACGATTCGTCTCTTCATTTCGCTCATATCCATCTTTACAAGGCGCTAGTTCTTTTTTAACTTCATTACTGTTTTTTCTACAACGATTTGTTTCAGGATTTCGTGTATATCCTGGAGCGCATAAAACATCTTTTTTCGAAACTATTACACTTGAAATTTTTCGACACCTATTAGTTTCTGAATTGCGCTCATAACCTTCACGACATTCCAATGTAGCTTTTTCTACTAAAATTTTATTACATCGATTTGTTTCAAGATTTAAGAAATAACCATTTTCACATTTTTTTTCTTGATTTTCTTCTTTAATCTTATTACAGCGATCAGTTTCTTCGTTTAAAAAATATCCTGCTTGGCAAGTTTTTTTATTTTTTTCACAATGATTTTCAGAGTTTAAAAAGAATCCATCTTCACAAACTTGAAGAATATTTTCACTATTTTTTGTTATTTTAAAGCTTTGTTTCCATTCTTCTCCATCAAAAATCCAGCTTAAATTCTTCTTTGAGCCCTTCAATTCAATACTTTGAATTTCTTGTTTTTTTGAATTTAAAAGAATAATTTTATTATTGCCAGTTTTCGAAAATTTAAAACTATTTTCACTATTAAAATTAATTGTTAAAAAATCATTCGGTAAAATCTCTATATCTTTAAAATCTATTTTTTGTGGATCTTTATTATTTCCTGCATAAATTTCAATCCCACATTTTTTAAGTGAAATTTTTTGATTTTTAGTATTTTTTAGCTCTAAAAACTGCTCATTCGAATTAATTAAAACTTCGCTAATTTGTAAATTTTCACAAAAATCTTCTTCAATTTCAGCTAATCCGCCAGAACTAAAAATCACTTTTTTTTGTGAAATTTCAAAAATATCTTTATTAAAATTACGAATTAAAATATCATTTTTAGTAATTTCTGGCGCATTTTTTTCTTCGCACTTCATATTTTCTGCACATAAAAAATCAACTTTTTTGCCATCAATTTTAAGCTCAATCTGTTCACTCAATAAATCTTGACTCAAGATTTTTCCATCGCCATCTTTTTCGCTAAATAATATTTGTGCTTTTTTTAAAAAAATTCCGTTCGAAATTTCACCAATATTTTGATTATTCTGGATAATTTCAATTTTCGAAAACTGAAAATCTTCACCAAAATTTGAGATTTCCAGCATTGAATTTGAAACTTTTGAAATTAAAATATTTTGCGTATTTAAAGCTTGAGTTTTATTTAAAAATCCCAAAAAAAGCGTAAATAAAACACTCAAAAAAATAATTCTAGAAATCTTCATTTAAAAACTTTCTTTTTATTAAAATTGTAACTTCAAAAATAGCTAAGAAAATCAAATTTAAAACAAAATTATTATTTTCAGTTTTCAAAAATCCAGTGTTTGGTGCTAAAATTCGCCTCTGATTTTTTAAATTATCTATTTCATTATTTAACAAAATATCATTTTTAGTATTTTTTTCTGGCGGTTCTGGTTGCTTATCTTGGCTAAAAACTATATTTTTCTCATTTTTAAAATTATTTGAATCTTTAAAAATACTTTTTTCTTCATTTATATTAGCTTTATTTTCTTCTTTTCCCTTTTCAGAGTCCTCATTTTCAGGATTTAAAACTTTTTTATCTTCAGATTCATCTTCTCTTTTAGGAGCTTCAGGTTTTTTTTCTAATTCATCTTTTTTATCGTTTAAATTTTCTGTTTTTTCAAGCTTTAATCCACCAAATCTTGGTGAATAATTATCAAGATTTCGTAAACCAAAATTATAATTATTTCGAACTTCAGTAGTGGTCATCTTATCGCCGTTTTTGAGTATCTCAGCTTTCGAAACAGCAATTTTCTCAACACCATTATCACTTGGTTTTAGATCAGTTGAATTTTTAACCAGTCCTTTAATACATCTCTTTTTATCAGAACAAATATAATCTTTCAATTCACCATCAATATAAAGCCCCAAAATGGGTTTCTGACCAATAGTATCAATATTTCGAAATTCTTCCTTAAATTTTACATCAGAATTCTGAGCATTTTGCGCAAAAGTCATATATTCTTGCGATTTAAAAATTCCATTTTGAACTTTTGCAATTTCAATTTGCTTTTGATTATTTTTAAGCGAAATTTCTTTAAATTTATAATCTTCACCACTATTAAAAAGTTCAACAAACTCCTTCGAATCAGTAGCGTAAACTCGCGAGATATAGATCTTTTTATCTTCCGCAAAAGTATTTTTTGAAAAAATAAGAGCGATAAAAAAAGCAAAAAAACCAATAATTAAACTTTTTCTCATTCCCTCCTCCTTTCCTAAAATGTCCAAAATATTTTAGCATAAACGAAATGAAAAATCAAGTAAAAATAATCTCACTCGCTTGGAGTGAGATTATTTTTAGACTGTAAGTCGTTTTCGGCCTTTTAGTCGGCGTCGTTTTAGAACTTTAATTCCAGCCTTTGAAGACATCTTATTTCGAAAACCGTGAGTTTTCGCACGATGTCGTTTATGTGGTTGATGTGTTCTTTTTGGCATATCTATCCTATTTTACAATTTAATATTTAAAAAATCAAGTTGATTACTTTTCATAAGCTTTTTAATCTGTTACTTAAACTTGAAATTTTACTAAATTCATTTTGTAGTATACCATAGTTTTCCACAAAAAACAAGGACTTTTCCACAGATATTACAGTAGTATTTAAAAAATGTGGAAAAATTATTCTACTTTTCAAAAATTATAACATATTTTTTATTTCTTAAAATTTTAGGTTGTGGAAAACTCAAAAATGTTATAGAATAGAATTATGAATGAGTTGTGGAAAAATATCTTAGCTGAACTCGAAATGGATCCTAAAATTCAAGGTGCGAATTTTAAGACTTGGTTTGCTGACACACAACTTTTATCTTTAGATAATGATCATGCAGTTATTGGTGCTAAAAATTCTTTCATAACTAACACTATTAAGAAAAAATATATCGAACATATTAAGAAAGCTTTTCGAAATAACGGTAAAAATCCCGAAATTATTTCTTTTGAGGTTATTTCTACAAAAAAGCTCAAAAAACAGGCCGAAGAAATCCCAGCACCTTCTCTAAAAAAACCTTCTGTTGAAGATTTAATCAAGAAGAAAACTGAAAAAGCTAAACATTCTAGTGGTCTAAATAAAGATTACACTTTCGAAAATTTCATTGTTGGTGGCTCAAATGAATTAGCATATTTTGTTAGTCAAAATGTCGCAGAAAATCCTGGTAAAAAATATAATCCACTTTATTTTTATGGAGATTCCGGCCTTGGTAAAACACACTTAATGCAAGCGATCGGAAACGCAATTGAAGAAAAACATCCAGAAATGACTGTTCTTTATATTACAATTGAGAATTTTTATCGTGATTTTCTGGAAAATGTGCGTTCAAAAAAGCAAGGCTATGCCGATAAATATCGAAATGTTGATGTTTTAATTGTTGATGATATTCAGTTTATCTATGGAAAAGATAAAACTCAAGAGGAATTTTTTCACACCTTTAATGAGCTTCATCGCGTAAATAAGCAAATAATTCTTTCAAGTGATCGTGCGCCTTCTAGTATCCCAACTTTAACAGACAGGCTAAAAAGTCGTTTCGAAAGTGGAATGATGGTTGATATTCAGCTACCAGATTTCGAAACTCGCCAGAGTATCGTTGAAGCTCGCGCTGAACACGAAAAAGTTAAACTTGAACCAGAAGTTTCAGAATTTATCGCTGAAAATTATCGCACGAATATTCGAGAAATCATTGGAGCAGTTACTCAACTAATTGCAATGGCGGAACTTAGAAACATCAAGCCAAGTCTCGAACTTGCACAAGGTTTAATTCAAAACAGCCGGCCAACAAGGCCAAATCACTTAAACTCAAAAAAAATTATTGATAAAACTGCTAAGTATTTTGGAGTTTCGAAAGAAGATATTTTAAGTAAATCTCGGCAAAAAGATATTAATCATGCCCGTCAAACAGCCTGCTATTTAATGAAGTATGAGCTAAAAATGAGCTTCCCGCAAATCGGTAAAGAATTTTCACGAGATCATTCGACCATTATGAATGGAGTTTCGAAAATTGAAAAAAGTATTAAATTAGATGCCGAAATTCGTTCACAAATTGAAGGATTAAGAGATTTAATTTATGAATAGAGCTATGGAGGCTCTATTTTTATATCTGTTAATTTGACAATAATTTTAGTTTAGTTTATAAAAAGCGAACAGTTATTTTTGTTCACTTTTGACTTTTTTGAATTATATTTTATTTATTTGTTATAAAAATGTATGTTCTTCCCTCCACCCAGCTTGCAAAATATTATTTTTATTTCTTTATTATGTTTGACATTATTTCTATAATATTTTAATAAAATGTTGAAAGCCTGTGGAAAAATAGCTAATTTGTTGAGTGAAAGTTATTTAAATCTTGCCGAAAAAATCACCAAAGTTTTGCACAGGCTGGTTGTGCATATTTTCGAAAGCTTAAAATTATGGAAAAGTTATTATTTTTCCACAAAGTTTTTCAGAAAGTTTTACTTTGATTTTCCACACAAAAAATGGTATAATTTTAAGTAGTGAAAGCTTGGTTTTCCACAGTTTCCACAATACCTATTATTATAATTACCACTTTTTAAGAAAAAGGATTTAAATTTTTATGGAACTGACTGTTAAGAAAGATGATTTATCTAAAGCACTCAATAATATCTCAGGAATTGCAAGTAGCAAAACTAGCTTGCCAAGTTCTGAATATATTCTTTTTCAAACAGATGGTTCAAGACTTCTAGTTGCTGCTACAAATTTAGAAATTGCAATTTCGCAAAAAATTAGCGCAAGAATTGAAAAAACAGGTTCCATTTTAATGCCAGAAAAACTAACAAAAAGTTTTATTGATAGTTTACCTTCAAATAGTGAAGTTTCTTTTAAAGTTAATGGTGGAAATATTTCAATAGAAAGTGGAAATTATAAATCAAAAATTAATGGTAGTTTGGCTGAAGAATTTCCAGAGATACCGACTGTTGATGAACCAACCGCAAGATTCTTTATTGGCTCTGATATTTTTAAAGAGTCGGTCAGCCAAGTTGATACGGTAAGTAATGACACTTCCCGACCAATCTTAACTGGAGTTTTTCTTCATACTTTTGAAAATAATATTTATATGGCGGCAACTGATGGGTATCGTTTAAGTGAACGCAATCTTTTCGAAACAGACCAAGAATTCGAATCGCTCGTACCAAGTAATGTTTTAAAAAAGGTTTCAGGTGTAATTCCTGAAAAACTTGATGAAATTGAAATCCTGATCAATGACAATCAAATTCAATTTATGGTTGGCGAAATTCTGGTTGTGAGCAATTTAATTGATGGAAAATATGTTGAATATCGGCGGTTAATCCCAGAATCAACTGAAACTGTTTTGAAGATGAAACGGGCTGATTTTATGCAAACAATTAAAGTTGCTGAGGTTTTTACAAGAGATTCTGGTGGAAGCATTACTTTACGAGCTGATGAAGAAACTTCGAAATTATCAATTCATACGATTGCGAGTGAAATTGGCGAAAGTACATCTGAGACTGAAGCCGAAATTACTGGTGGTGGCGAAGTTACTTTAAATGTTAACTATATTAAGCAAGCTCTATCAGCAATTAAATCACCCGAAGTTTCTTTTGGATTTTCTGGAAAACTTGCGCCAACAGTTTTTAAAAGTACTGAAAGCGATGATTATATTCATATTGTGATGCCACTGAAAAGTTAGGATTTAAATGATTTTAAAAACTCTGAGAGTTCAGAATTTTCGAACACATTCTGATTTTATTTTAGAAATTGGCGAAAAATCAACTCTTATTTCTGGCGCTAATGGTAGCGGAAAAACTTCCCTTCTTGAGGCAATTTATTTTGCACTGCAGGGCACGAGTTTTCGCTCGAGTGATAAAGAAATATTAAGAAATGATGGATCGAGCTGGTTTCGAATTGATTTAAAAGATTCAAAAGATTCGTTAAGAACGATTATTTTTAATGATGCTGTTCAAAAATCAAAAAAACAGTTCCTTGTTGATGGAAATAAAAAAGCACGTTTGGGTGCTAATTTACGCATTCCTGTTGTACTTTTCGAACCAGATGACCTGCAACTTTTGAGTGGATCACCAATGCGACGAAGAAATTTTTTAGATTATTTTCTTTCACAAATTTTCCCGAGTTTTCAATTGGCTCTTGCAAGATACAACAAGGCTTTAAAGCAACGAAACAATCTTTTGAAACGCAATAATGTTTCGAAAGATGAGCTTTTTCCTTGGAACTTAATGTTGGCGGAATATGGCGCAGAAATAATCTCTAAAAGACAAGATTTTTTAGAGCTTTTGAATTCAAAAATTGAGGAAGTTTATTTTGAAATTTCAGGCGTTAAAGATGAAATTAAAATTGATTATTTAGGTGAAAAGGTTTCGAAAAATGAAATTTTAGCTATTTTAAGCGAAAATATTGAACGTGATAAGATTCTGGGTTACACAAATTTTGGCCCACACAAGCATGATATTCAATTTATTTTTAATAAAAAGCCGGCGCAAAATGTGGCGAGTCGTGGTGAGAACAGAAGTTTAGTTTTAGCTCTGAAATTTATTGAAACTGATATTTTAGCTGATTTAACTTCTAAAAGACCAATTGTTCTTTTGGATGATGTTTTTTCTGAGCTTGATGATGACCGACAGAAATTGTTAACTAAGCATTTTTCGAAATATCAAACAATTATTACTTCAACAAATGAAATTAAAGTTGAAGATTGTAAAATAACCTCGCTGGAATAGCAGAGGTTATTTAAATAAAACGTATTAATGAAGGCTACAAGTTGGATCTATAAAATCAACTTTATATTTTTTGAAAATATTCTTTTCTTTAGATTCAAGCCAATTTGTTGCTAAATCTTTATAAAAATCATAGTTCGAACTATTGCATTTACTGAATATTCTAACCGATATATCTTTAACTTCTGTTTTATCTTTCGTATCTAGATTATAGGTTATTGAAAAGCCCGTAGGTAATGATGTTTTTGTTGCGTTTGTATATGGTAAATGTTTAACTATAGGGTGTTTTTCGGTTAATTTCTTCATTGTTTCTGTTATTTTTGCATAACCAGCGCCACTTCTAATTATATCGTCTTTCTCATGCTCATTATACCAAGTTCCGTTCGGATCATTTTGAGCTAAAGCTAATGAAATATTTGTTTTTTGACCAGATTTAATTTCGAACTCTTTCGAGGCGCTTTCGAAACCATCCTTCGCAACTTCAACCTTATATTTGCCTGGTGTCATTGTATGAGTTCCGTTTTGGAATTTTTTACCGTTAATTGTTATATTTGAACTTTCTGGCGCGATGCTGAGTAGTAATTTACCGCAATAAATATCAGACCAAATCCACCAGCCTATAATTACTAACGATAGTATTCCAAAAATGGCCAGAACGGAATAAATTTTAACTTTAGTAGAATTATCAATATTTTGCATATCTTAACCTTTCCATCGCCAAACTTCAACTTCGCCGAGGCTTTCCATAATCTGAAGATTCATTGGCTCAATAACGCCAGTTGTTCTACTGTGTCCAGCATTTGCAACTTTATCTTCACCATTAACCTGAATATAGAATTCTATGTGAGCTGCAGCTCCACCACCAGTTCCTGATGATATAATATCGCCTGGCTTCATATTGCTTGTGCTTCCATTATAAGGGATTTTCTCATATTTATCTGGGTTACTGCGCATATATTGAACAAGATTTGCAACGCCACAACAATGCTTAGCGTATTCTGGATCAACAGTTGTACTCATGACCATAGAAACGAAAGCATCACAACTCATACCTTTTTGAACGTATGGTTCACTATAATTAATTAAGCCAGTTGCGCGCAAAGCTTCCATCTGCTTATCTGTCACCTCTCCGGCATAAGCGGCTGCTTTTTCTGATTCTGGGCGGGCAAGCTCCATTGCTCTATCTACGATTGTCGCATTTCCGAGTTTTCCTACTGAAGACGAGCTACAGCTTCCTGATGAATTTGAAGAGCTGTTTCCATCATTTGCAATTTCTTCTTTAAGGAATTTTACATAAGCTTCTTGACCTTCTACACTATGATGAACTCCATCTGCCGCATAGAGTTTATCTCTACCACCATTTTTTTCAACATAGCTCTTCCAATCTAAAATCTTCACCTCGTTATGTCTAGATGCGAAAGCTGAAAGTTTTTGGTTCACTACATTATAGTCAACATTTTGGTTTTTCGAAAAGTTATTTACCCAATAAATTTTCTTACCTTTAAGCTTGCCGACTAAAGCTTCTGCGGCATTTTCATCAAAGTTATCGTTAGTACCTAAGTTAATAACGACCGTATCATGAATTGTATTTGGTAATTTTGATGTTGCAGCAGCAATTGAATCACCAACTGTTGCAGATACATTTGAACCACTGAAGGTTGATGATAATTTGTCTTGAACACCGACCGTAATTGAATCTCCAATGAAAGTTATAGGTCCTGAAGCCTTTCCTCTACCGCTAGAACCTTTTCCTGCGAATTGTGAAAGCATTTTATTTCCAACTTCTTCACCTTCTTTAATACGGGCAGGCCGTAGGTCTTCCCTTGGCCTTTCGAAACCATTAGTCCAAGCTATGGTAGCCTCTCGGACTGTTGATGCTGATTTTACCATATTAAGAGCTCTATTTTCTGGACCTTCCAGCTCTTGCCACAAGAAATTTAGCTGAACGCCAAGGTCGGACGCTGGTTTTCCTCTTTCTTTAGCATAATTTTCGAGGTTTGTTCGCCGCCCGAATGACCACTGGGCAATACCATAACCAATTCCACTTCCAGCTTCAATTAAATCTGGTTGAAAATGGTTAGATTCACCCCAGAGACTTCCCATAACACCAGCAGTTTGTTCATCCGTTAAACCTTTTGATTTAAAAAAGTTCCAAATTTTTTCAGCATTATCGTTACCTTCAAGATTTATGTCTGCCATATTACCGCTAGATGCTGGAGCGCAATCCTCGCCTGCATCGTAATAAATTATATCATTCAGTTTATAAAAACGTTCATCAAACTCAGCCCTCGCAATATTTGAAAGAGTGGAGGCTAAAATCAATGAGATTAAAATAATTGATGATATTTTTTTATACATTATGTGTCCTGTTTAATTAAATCTGGTGGATAGAAAGATGCCGATGTTGATGGTATTGCGGAACCTTTCGAGAGTTCGAAATGTAGGTGTGATCCAGATGAACAGCCATAATTTCCTATAGTTCCAATAGTCTGGCCTTTCTTAACTTTCTCTCCAGTTTTAACTGAGTGTGAATCCATATGCCAATAGAAAGAATAGACATCTCCTTTGTGTTTAATAATTACGGCATGTGGACCGCCCATCATATCGGCTGTTCCGTATTTACATCCATTATATGGGGCTACATCGAAACCACCATTAACAACCTCACCATCGGCTACGGCATACACTTGTGCTCCGTGTGTCCACCCTTTTTCTTCATTAGCGAAATCGATAGCTGGGTGGTTTTGTCGAACTGGTGTGTTAAAGCCTTGGTCGTCTGATACTCCCTGTATCTTTCCATCCTTAACTTTAGTGTTTTTAAGCGGCCAAATAAATTCACCACTTAATTTTGATAACTCTGGATCTACTCCTCCTTTTGAATTAGATGAGCTATTGTTTCCACGACTTCCTCCGTTTGAATCTGGTTTAAATTCTTCATTCATTCCCATCTCTGTTCGAAGGTCAGTCAAAAATAGTGAATACCAGTTTGCTTTAGGATTTTTTTCAGTATTACAAATTCCGCCACGAGTTTCATCGTCATCATCTTCTGATGTTCCGATTGGTGATTTTCGATTGAAGCAATATTTATCATATTTTTTCAAGTCGCCGCTCATATTAAATGTATCTAATAGATTGTTTGTTTCACTACTATTTTCTTTCTCTACAATATCACCCCATTCTTTAAGTTTATTAACAACTTCTTCAGTGTCAGTTTCTGCTATACCCATATCAATACCAGTATAAACATTACAAAAAATATCGGTTGCGGCACCAGTATCCGTAATTGATTTATCTTCACAGGTTTCCATATTGGCTGCAAAGTTTGCACTATTAGCTGCACTTGCTCCTGGCGTAATTGATGCGAATGATCTCTGCGCTCCGCCAATCATTGATGGTAATAAACCTTTAATTGAGCCCAAAGTTCCAGCATAGGGCATCATATTACTTACAATCGAACCTAAGAAAGTATGCCGTGTGGTTGGATCAAATGGACTATGAGTTTTTCGAATGTCTTCAGCATTTTCAGCAATTTGACGGTCGGTCTCTTGGCGAAATGCAATTGCTTGAGATTTAGTTAAAACGCCACCACTTCCAGCCATTGAGTTCTTTGCCATCATCGCCGCAGATCCTGACATTATAGCGTTTCCAAAATTCTCGCCAGTTGTTGAATCATTTAGAATTGTGCCAGTTAAACCTTCACTTACATATTTCGAAATTGCACCCATGGCTTGATTTTTTAGTATCTCTGCAGCAACAGAAAGAGCTAATCCTAATGCTACTGCCCATATTGCCACTTTTACAACATCGCCAATACATCCCCAAAAACCAGTTCCCATACATTTTAGTATTGTTAACGCTACTTGAGCTATACCTACTACTGCAGTAACTATACCTGCAACTTTACAGCTTTGTCGTATGAACCAGCCCACCATTCCTGTAGTTAATGTATTCATTAAACTTGCGAACCATCCAGTAATTCCAACCTGGTAGTCCTTTGCTGAATCATCTAATTTCGAAACTCGGTCGTCATAAGCTACTGCTCGCCAACCTTGTGATTCAGTGGCGCTTTTGATACGGTCGTTATTTGATGTAGAATCTGCAAAAAAAGCAAAAGCGTTTTTTAGTCTTGAAGTGTTAGAATTTTTACTGTCAGGATTTTTATTTTCTTTAGAATCTTTTTTATTGGCGATGCCCATTAAATTATTGCCTTGTGCCGTAACTTCTTGCTGGGTTGCTTCACCGGCTTTAATTTTTGAAGCCATCGAGAGGAAAGACAAACCAAATTGAGCCAACACTTCAACTTTAGCTACTTTAGCAACACTCCAACCCATTGAAACTAATGCATAAACTCCACAAACTTTATCTACTGCACTTAAGCTGTTTAAGGTGCTGCTTGCACCTTCAAGTATTTCCAACCCCATGGCGGCTTTTTCAGATACACTTTGCGCACCTTTTTTAAGCTTATCTTTATATGTTTTTAGTTTTTCTTTAACTTTTCTAGTTCCTTCATCACCTTTTTGGGCTTTATTTTTACCTTCGTCGTCAGTATCTTCTTTGTCACCTGGTAATTTTTTAGAATCAGTTTCTCCATCTTTACTATGGTTGTTTGCTGTTTTCTTTATATCTTCATCGATTTCTTCTTCAGTCTTACCTTTATTATCTTTTTTTACTTTTGTAAAATTAAACCAACCCTTGAGCTTTTGCCAAGATTTATCAAGAAAAGATGCAAAACGCCCACTAAAACTACGGCGAAAAGCTTGCCGCACATCTGGGTTTTTGGTTAAAATATTTTTAATATCCTTAGAAGAATTATTTATTTCAATATTTCTACCATCTTTAATGTAGGTTAATTTTGAAATTTTTTTCCTTCCAAATAAGCTCTCCTTCTCATCTAAATCAACTTTAAAACCAGCTTTTTCAAGATTTTTGATGTTTCGGTCTGTTACTTTTGACATTCGGCAAACTAAGCCTGCTGGACTACAATTAGTACCTTTTATTTTCAGCTTCATCACTTTAACAGAGCGATTATTCATACTTATTGCAGATGAATTGCGTTTCTCGGTAGTAATTTCTTCTATATGAACCTGAATAAGTGAAATAATTCCTGTTGAAATTACAAAAATAAATACACTAGCTCCACCAAGAAGGCTGCCCGCTGCTGCCATTGCTCCTTTATTTTTAAAGAATGATTTTGCAAGGTTTTTCCAACCGCCTCCTGCTGAGCTTGCTGTGTTGCGAGACTTATGAGTTCCACCGCCGCTCACATTGTTTTGCCAGCCACCAGATTGGACAGGTTTTGAATCTTTCGAAAGTGTTTCGGAATCGCTAATTCCAGAATTTGAAGCAGTAGAAGTTGAAGAATTTTCGGCACTCGCCAAAGCAGACGGATTATAACCGTCATTTCCTCGAATAACTTCAGCATTTCCCCACCTACTTCTCGCTCGTTCAAGCGCAGATTGATTTGAATCACTCAAGTCGCTAAAATCAAGATTTTCATCTCTTTCGAAATCTCTAGCTGCTCCCATTTTATTCCTAAAACTCTATAATTTATAAATTAATTTTACCACATTTACGCTTGTGCTTCAAGCTTAAAATAATTCATTCGGATCGGCGTAACCGTTAGTCATCATATTGTCGCCCTGGCGATTTTTTGAACTATTTGGGCTGGTTGAAATAAGCTGATGTTCGGTGTCACTGGCGATGATTTGAATATGAACGTGATTTTGGCCTGCAAAGAATAATCCTTGCCCAACTGGGAAGTTCGAAAGGCGCTTTCGTTCTTCTTCGGTCAATTTAAAGACATCGCTCAAAACATCAACCGCACTTGAAGATTGTTTTAAAAGTAGCTGCATTGAGCTGTTTGAAACAATCGCTCGGCCCATTTTTGAACCCATAAAGTCTTCAACGTCCTGCGAAATTGTAGTAAGGCCAAGATAATATTTTCGAGCACGTTTTGCTAAACTGAATAAGAAGTTTGCTGAATCATCGTATTTCATTAACTGCCAAGCTTCATCCACGATAAGCATTCGTTTTTTCTGTTCAGAACGCACAATATTCCAGATGTGAGAAAGCACAATGTACATCGCAACTGGGCGAAGTTCATCTTCAAGGTCGCGAATGTTAAACACCACCATCGAGTTATTGATATCAATATTTGATTGCTGTGAGAAAATTCCTGCGAAAGTTCCGGTTGTGTATTTTCGAAGGCGTTGTGCCAAGCTTGGTCCGCTTCCATCCATATGGACTAAGGTGTCGTAAAGGTTATGAATTGTTGGTGGTGTTGAATTATGTGTAAGCGGATCTGAAGTAATTCCAGCTCGAGCATAAGTGTCAATAATTGCTTGATCGAGGTCGGCTTCTTCATTTGGTGAAAGCCCAATTGATTGCCCTGCACTAGTTCCACCAAGCATTAATCGAAATAGACCGTGAAGCGTTACGATATTTGCACGAAGCGCGTTGTCTGCTTCTTCGGCATCAATAACGTGTGGTAAATCGAAAGGATTAATTCGAACATCCGAGTTTAAACTGAGGCGAATATAGCTTCCACCAACGGCATCGCTTAATTTTTGATATTCATTTTCTGGGTCGATAATTAAGACCTCTGCACCCATCATCATTGTTCGAAGAGCTTCAAGTTTTACTGTAAAAGATTTACCAGCACCAGATTTTGCGAAAACCACCATGTTTGCATTTTCGAGTGTATAGCGGTCAAAGATTACGAGCCCATTATTGTGCATATTAACGCCATAAAGAACACCATTTTCTTGGGTTAAATCGGCAGAAGTAAATGGAAATGAAGTTGAAATTGCACCAGTGTTCATATTTCGCCGAATTTGCAATTGGTCGGAAAGTTGTGGAACGGCAGATTTTAAACCTTGTTCCTGCTGGCTTGATGCAACTTTAGAAAACAGCATTTGCTGACCAAGCATTGTTTCAACTTTACTTCGAACAAAATTAAGCTCGTCAAGACTATCGGCATAAATTGTTAAATATAGACCGAAACGGAAGAACTTTTCAGCACCAAGTTGTAACTGATCTCGGAGCTCTTCGGCATCGTTCAAAGCAGCTTCAAGCGCTGGATCTCGGGTTCTACCTTTTTCGTTATTAATCGAAAGATCAGCTTCAAGCTGAGTAACTTTTCGACGAAGGTTTTTCATGACGATTTCAGTTTCAACAGGATAAATAAACATTGAAACATCTAAAACTTCATCAGCATTTAAGATTGGCGAAGCCCATCCAGTATAAAGCTGGCGGGGATAACCATAAACATAAATTGTTTGACCATATTTTGTGCCAAGTCGAAAATATCCTGAGTGAAATTCAAGACTTGATGGTGCGATTAAATCTCGCAAAGTGTTAATACCAGTTAAAAACGCTTGTTCAACTTCAGCTTGTTCTTGTGCTCGTTGTTGGGCTGCAATATCAACTGCATCTTTTTTCTTCACCATAATTAAAATTCTCCTTGATCTGGTCGCTCACCTTCAGCTTTTCGAACGAATAAACTTGCTGTATCATGAAAATCGCCCAAAGGTTCATAAACGGCCGTATCTGGGTTATAAACATTATAATAAAGTTCACCGAGTTCTTTAGTGTTTAATTGAACTGATTTGATTCCCATTTGGTAAAGACCACCAGTAATTGAATCAACGCGTTTTTTAATTTCTTCGCGTGCTTTATCCCAAGTGTTGCGGTCTATTTTCGAAATTTGAGCACCCGGTTTTGCAAAAATTTTACCAAAAAATCCTTTTGCTGAACCCTTTAAATTATTTAAGTCACCACTCGGATAATAAGGAACCACAATAAAGAAAGATTTATCCATAATATTCGCACTTCGGCTAAGGCTATCAATAAAGTTAATGTAATCTTCCATTAAATCGCCAAGTAACATATTATCTTGAGCTACTTGAATTTCAGCCAATTTATTTAAATATGGTTCAATGTCAACTCGTTGTGAACGAACTAAAATCTGAATTGGAAAAGTTAATGCGTTCAAAAAACTTTGATAAGAATATTCCACACCCTCGCGTTCTCGTGCGCTCATAAGATCGAAGTTAATTGATTTGCAAGCAATAACAGCACGAAAGCTTCCGTCGCGCATTACCACCATTCCTTCGCGAAGTTCGGCGATTTCAAGCGAATTTTGTGTTGAAGATGGATTTGTTGGAGTATTTATATTTGTTTGGTTTTGGCTCTGATTTTGTTGATTATTAACTTGATTATTGTTCATATTACCTCAATGAAATTACTACTTCTTTTTCACCCAAGTCGACCTCGTTCGAATTTTCTTGGGCTTTCTTTTCTTTATCTGCTAGTTTGTTTGCTTGGCGTGCAAGTGTTTCCACCGAAAGATCTTTTCCCTCTGAAACTAATCTTTTCATTTCTGCGCTGATCTTATTTGCAGATTCTCGTTCTGTGAGATGTCTTCTATTTACAAAAGGATTATTCTCTGGATTGGTAGAAATTCTAACTTTCGGATCTCGCTTTTCATGCTCAACAGTTTCATTAATTTGCCTAATTCGTTCAAAACTGTTATTAATTCCTTCTAAATCTTGATTAAAATCATCTGGCGGATTTTCGAAATGGTTTTGTGGCTCTGATTGTTGAGCTGGTTGTGGTGCAGGTGGTGTAAAATTCGAAAGTGGCTGTGGTGAAGACTGCGTAAATTGCTGCGGTTGATTTTGCCAATTTGGTGAAATAACTGTTTGATTCATTGAATCTGGATAAGGATTGTAATTTAAATGAATATTTTCATCAAAATTTTGCTGCGGTTGATTTTGCCAATTTTTATTTTGCTGAAAATTATTATAATTTTGTACTTGCGATTGATTCCAATTTTGCCAATTCGAAAAAGCCCCATTTTGCATTTGTGGCTGATTGTGGTTAAAATTCATTTGGTATTGATTTTGCTGATTCTGAGAAAAGGCTGTTGGCTTAGCTTCAGCTGGTTCTGAAACTTGAACATCTTCAAATTTAATATTGTCTGAACCTTCGTATCGATTTTTAGGGTCAAAATAATAAGTTTTGTCTTGAATGTTTTCCGAATTTTCATCTGTAAATTGTGCTAAATTTCGGGCCATATCAAGGTTTTGCATAATTTGCTGTTTTCGTCGCTGATCGTGTTGGTTTAATAAATTATCAACATTCGAAGAAACTCGTGAATTATCAAACATATCTTCGGCTGCACGAGCTTCATTTGAATATTCTTCACGAACAGTTGTATTAACTGGTGCAATAGAGTGTTTAATGGCCCACCCTTCAGTATCAACAATATCTGCTAAGTAGCTAAGTCTACGTGAGGCTTCATTTTGTGAAAGTTCTTTTGTGAGGTGCTCTTCTCTATTTACTGGTGCAGAAATTTGAATTAAATGTTCTACGCCATCCGGCTGCCAAAAACGCTTGTTTGGTTTTAAATAAAATGAAACAACTGCTGCAAGATAAGTTTCCATTGGTTGGTCTTTTCGAAGCGGTAAAGCAAGCGCACCAAAAAAGATAATAATAGGTAGTGGTAAAATAATTAGCCCCGGGAAAATTCCCCAAAGAAAAATCTCCAGCGCAATACAGCCTGCCACAATAATCAGGTAAATGAATTGCCGAAAGTTAAACGGCCCAAGCAATTTGTCATCAGCCTCAACGTCTTGAGGAACTTTATAAACGCTCATTCTTTATTTGCCCACTTCTCCTTATTTCAATAATATTAATTTTAACATATTTTCGAAAAAAAATAAAGCTTAAAAATAAAATAGGCAAAACATTTAGATTCTGCCTATTTCTTGTCTTTAATATTTTCGGGCTTCCAATTTCCTCCCAAAACTTTATCATAAAGACCTTTATTATTTAGTTCAATCTCTTTAAGCATTTTGCGAATTTCAGCACCTTGCACGGCATTGAGTTTTCCGTATTCTGAAGGGTTTTCGTTAATAGCCTTAACACTTTCGAGTGTGGATCTAATGGTTTCGTTCGACATATTCGAAATTGCTGATTTATCCCAAATGATTTTCATTGCGTCATTTGAAGCTTTAATGATTTTATCGTCTGAGACATTTTTAGCGTAATTGTCGTGAATGGCATTATAAACTTCTTTCGAATTCATTCCATTTACGGCGATATTTTCAAGTGCTGCACCACCAATAAATTGAAGATCGTCTTTTTTGGTTTTCTTGAAAGCTTCAACCAAGTCGTTTCGGTTAGCGTTCAATTCTCCACCAATTTCAGTTTTACCAAGTGAATCGATAGCACCTTTTAAGTCGGTTGTTCCCATAAACTTCTCGGCTGTTGCAGCACGTAAGTTTTTAGTAATTTCGAAATCAATTCCATCTTTCTGGATTTTTTCACCCATATTTTTCGAAAAGATTTCACTATAATCATTGCCTGAAAAATTAAGCGATTTTGTAAGGTTTGTGAGTGATTCGACTTCTTCTTTGTTCTCTTTCGAAGCTGCTACTAAAGAACTTGCAAGCGCCGAGACTTTTCCAGCTTCACCACGCACGCCAGATGCGGTTTCGAGCAAGTCGTTGCTGTAGCGCATATTATTTGCCATTGCATTATTGAGTGAAAGATTATTATTCTTTTCAGCCAGTTTAAGAGCATTTGTTTGATTCATATTATCAACAAATCGAAGTGCTTGTTCGCCAAATTTCCCGCGTAAAGCTTTTAGTGATGCTTCGCTTAAATCAACAACACCGGTAATGTTTCCGTTTGCATCTTTTTTGAGTGTTGAATTAAATAATTCTGCTTTAATTTGTGAAAGCCCAGCATTTGTACTTGCGGTTGCACGATTAAGAGCTTCAGTTGCTAACATTTCCTGATATTGTGTATCTGAGTTTATTAAATGCTTTTTACGAGCATTATAATACATGTTCGAAAACGCATTCGAACCTTCTGGCATATTTTGAATTGCATCTCGTCTTTCATTTTCAAGCTCCGTAAAGCGTTCTTTTTGATATAATTCTGCAATTGATTTTGAAGCACCAATTCGACGTCGGCGGTTGTAGTTCATTTGACTAATTCGTACAGGTAGTGAATTTGGCTTTTCTGCAATTGCACGATTTCGATACATTTCTTGGTTTTCTGAAAGGAATTTCTTTGCACGATCAACCGGACCTTTGTTTGGATTATTGATGATTCCAGCAAATTTACCAAGCAGACTACCGCTAATTCGCATAATTGTTGGCGTAATTGCTAGCGGCACAACTTGTACTACGGCACCAAGTAAGAAAATTAAAAAGCTACCGTTCGAACTTGCAATAATTGTTGTTCCGATTAATTGCGAACCTCCAAAAAGAAGAGAAATTAACGGATACATCACGAGCATCGTAGTAAATAAATCTTTCCATTTTTCGAACCATTTTTCAGTATTTGGCAAAATATTCGCCGCAAATGCAAGTGGCGCTAAGAAAACTAAAACAATAATAATTGCCTGTCGCGCGGCTAAAATTACTAAAGCTACAACCGCCGAATAAATTACCGCAACTAGTGCTCCAAGAATCATCATTACTGCAGCACCAATATTACCCATAGTTGCAACCGTTACAGTGTAAGCGCCATAAGCCACCACGCCAGTTCCGCTCAAAACTGCAGCGGTCATATTTGACCAATCAAGATTAGCTGTTTTTATCTTATTTTCACCGCCATTATTAAAAATGCTATCTCTAATCCCAATCAAAAGATTTTGAGTTTGTGCGCCTAAAATATTCGAAATATCAACTAAAATTGCACAAATATAATAAGAAACATTAATTAAAATTGCTGCAATAATTAGCTTTGGCAATAATTTCTTAATTCCATAATTACTGATTCCAAAACCTGTTACTTGCGAATAAATTACAAAAACAAATCCAATCACAAAAAAGACGTTTGCAACATTTCGCATATAATCCCAAACTTGAAAAAGACCAGATTGATTAGATGTATAAAGTGGTTGAACTCGCAAAAATGCTTGGAGCCAGTCATAAATACCATCCATCCATTTCGAAATCGTATTAGCGACCATACAAACCATCCAGCCACCGCCACCCTCAACACTACAAAGTGATTTATCTTCATTTTTCGAAACACCATCAACTTTAACATCTTGTGCTTCGCCGTTTTGTTTTACATTTCCAAGCGCACTTACATCAAATGAATAAATTTTTCCGCTTGAAGCATCATTCTCGTTTTCAAGAGCAATTACTGTTGTTTTATTTTCACCAGCATTTAATGAAGAATTTTCGGCATAAAGTTTTTTTGAACGAATTGATTCTGGGAATCTTGAAGTATCAGAAACTTTTGAATATGTTTTTCCGTTATATGTTATGCCATTTTTTGAAGAATCTGTCCATTTTGCTCCATCAATAGCAAGGGCGATATTCGAATTAAAAAATCCCAAGATTGCGACTACTGTAAAGATCGCGATGAAAAACACATTTCGAAAATCTTGAGTTTTTGCTTTTTTGAACCTCGCCAAAGTTTGCATATGACCTGATTTTATCATAATTTAACCCTTTTGTCAACCTTAAAATTAAGTTTTTAGAATAAAACACTTGCTTTTTCCCTAAAAATGGTTTAAAGTATAATTATCATGGTAAACAAAATAAAAAATATAATAATAGTTGGGCTGATTTTGACAAGCTTTTTCGCGGCTTTTCAGAGTATTATTATTTCGAATTATGGCTCTAGCTATGCTTTTGCTGAAGAGCTTGTGGAGGATGGTAATGGAAATCTAACCACGCCAAATGGTAATAACGGTAAAAGTGGTGGATCTCCCGCTGAAGCAAAAACTGCAATTCTCCCTTCAGACTGGAAAATTGAAGATATTTTAAATATGGTTTTAGTTGTAGTAACTACTGGCGTTGGAATTGCAGCAGTTGGCTCGATTGTCTTTGCTGGCGTTTTGTATATTACCGCTCGCGATAATGCTGCACAAGTTTCGAAAGCTAAAACAATGATTATGAATACAATTATCGGTATTATAGCTTATATTTTAATGTGGGCGTTCTTAGAGTGGATTATTCCAGGAGGAATTTTATAATGAAAAAGATTATTCTAGCGATTTTTATAACTTTTATGCCAGTTTTATATTTTTCGAATAGTGCTTATGCGGCTGGTTGTAACGATAATCAAACTTTTTTCGGTCTCCCCGCTTGGTATCGTGGATTAACTAAATCTGGCGAAGGCGGATGCCAAATTAAAAATATTGGGCCGTCTGGAAAGGGTGAAGTTACTTTAGAACAGTTTGTCTGGACAGTGGTTGCGAATGTTATTGATATGGCCTTTCGAATTGCTGGTGTTGCTGCAATAGGATTCATTATTTATGCAGGTTATCAATATATGATTGCTGTTGGTGACCCAGGAAAACTTGCAGGTGCTAAAAAATCACTAACTAATGCAATAATCGGACTAGTGATTGCGGTTCTTGCTTCAACAATAGTAACGTTTATATTAGGAATTTTAGGATAATGAAAGAATATAGATTTTTAGCAGAAGCATCCTTTGATAAATCAAAAGTATTAAACGGGATTGATACTTCAAATAAAAACAAAGCTAGCGATGCTTCGATGCAGAATGCTTTCAATACTGCTTTTATCTGGGCTGGAATTATCTGTGTAATTATAATTATTGTGGCAGGATTAACATTTATAACGGCTGCCGGAAATCCAGGAACAATTTCGAAAGCAAAATCTGCACTAATTTACGCTTGTGTAGGTATTGTTGTAATCATATCAGCCGCACTAATTGTTAACTTAATTCTTGGCGGATTACTAACGGGGTCAATATAATGAAAAAAATAATTTTAATAAGTAGCATTTTATTCTCAATAATTCTATCACCTATTGCTTTTGCGGAAGGTGGAACTAATGGGACTAATGGTAGTGGAGGAACATTTAACGCTTGCAAACATGTTGTTTCTGGAAAGACTGCAGTTTGTTCTGGTGATTCAAAAAATGCTACAAATATTGCTAAAAATATAATCTCCATTTTCCTGTGGGTTGTTGGTATAGCGGCGGTTATTGTTATTATTTACGCGGGAATAACATTTGTAACAGCAGCTGGAAATCCATCAGCAATTGCTCGAGCCAAAACAATGATAATTTATGCTGTTATTGGTTTAGCAGTTGCAATTCTCTCTTATGCGATTGTTAATTTCGTTATTAACACTTCAAGTGGAAAAGGAGTTAATGGAGGACCATCTGGAAGCTCGGGCAATTCTAGTGAATCTAATAATTCAAGTGGCTCAACTAATACTGGATCACAAAGTAAAAACCAAAATGGTGAAAATAGTTCAGGACAAAGTTCAAGCGGTTCGAATAGCTCAAATAATAATTAAAACAATATAAGGAGAATAAAATGAAGAAAATTTTAATAGCTTTTGGATTAATTCTTGCGGTGACTGGCTCTTTTGCCTTCAATGCTGGATTTTTCGAAAAACAAGCTTATGCAAATAGTGCAGCAGATTTAATTAAACAAGGTGCAGATTCAACAGGCCAACAAGATACTCGTTCAGCTGGTGATATTGCTAAAGATGTTGTAAATATAATGTTCTTTATCATTGGTGTTATGGCGGTTATTATGATTATTTGGGGTGGAATTCGATATGTTCTTTCAGCTGGAAATAGTGCTGCTCTCACTAGTGCGAAAAATACAATCGTCTACTCTATTATAGGTTTAATTATCGCAATCCTCGCATACGCAATTGTGAACTTTGTTATTAATACTGTTGCAGGCGGCAATCGGTAATCATAAGACTTCAGATTTAAGTTTGTTAAGTTGAATGATGGATGGCTAATAATTAAAATACTTGCAAAATAGTAAAAATTTGATATAATTTAGGTATATATAATTTAAGAAAGGAAATGTAATTTAAAATGAAAAATATTGTAAAAATGGCTCTATTGACCGCTGCGACAATATTCACTGTTGGTGCTACTACACTTGTAACAATTCCAGCTTACGCTGCTGATTGTAAGGTTACTGGTGGTTTGAAATCTGCTGATAGCTGTGCTAAAGGTGTTCAAGAAGAAAATGGTGGTCCAACAAGCTTGTTTGATGGCGACTCTCCAATTTTCACGACTGCAATCAATATTATGTTATTTATAATTGGTATTCTTAGCGTGATTATGCTTATTTATGGTGGTATTCGCTATGTGCTTTCGAGTGGTGATGCTGGTGCTGTTCAAAACGCTAAAAATACAATTATGTATGCTATTATTGGTCTTGTAATTGCAATCCTTGCTTACGCAATTGTTAACTTCGTTATTCATTCGATTACTAATAAAGAATAATAAAATAAATAAAAAGACTTCATTTTGCAGAGGTCTTTTTATTTATTCGAAAATTTGTAAATTTTAAAAAATAAACTGATATAATAAAAATCCCGAAGTTTATACTTCGAGAATTTTATTTTTCTACAGAACTTTAATTCGTGTTGCTTGAGTTTTAACCTTTGTAAAGCTGATTGTTAAAATTCCATCTTTCAACATTGCTTCAACTTCATCTTCTTTGATCGGAACTGGAAGAGTTAGTGTTCGGCTAAATTCTCCCCAGTAGCATTCTTGTGCATGATGAGCGATAATTCCCTCTTGATCACCAGGATTTAGACTTCCGCTAATCGTTAAAGTTCCATCTGAAAGTGAAACATCCAAGTCATTTTTATTCACACCCGCAGTTCGTGCTTTAACAAAAAGCTTATCTTCTGTTTCATAAACATCAACAGCTAATTGACCAGGAAGTTCATTTTCTTCTTCCGCAATTTCAATTTGTTCAGATCCGCTGAAAGCTTCGTTTTCTGAAGTTTCCATCAAATCATCCCCAAAATTGAAAGCAGCTTCCAATTCATCATTCAAAAAGCTATCATCATTTTGTCTTCTAGCCATTTTTCCTCCGCATTAAATTTCCTAAATAAGATTAATTTACTTTATTATACCGCACTTTTATTATATAATCAAGAGGTAGAAACGATTTTTTATGAAGAAAAGCATATACGAAATAATTTTAAATTCTTTCGCACCAGATGAGTGTTATTTTTGCCAAAAATTAGGCGAACCTATTTGCAAAAAATGCCTTGAATCAAGGTGTAATTTTGGTAATTCCCTTTCTCGCTCGAATAGTATTATCTCGAAAGAATTTTATCTTTCGAAAAGGTCTGGAGAGCTTCAAAAAATAGTTGATGAATTTAAATTTCAAAGCAAGAGGCAGAATACTTATTATCTCGCAAAACTTTTATCTGATTTTCTGCTTTCGAATAGCGAATTTATTAATAATCGTGAAAAATTAGTTTTAATTCCTGTTCCAACACTTTCGAACCACATTCGTGAACGTGGTTTAGATCATACTGAGCTTTTGGCTCGTCAGCTTGCAGAGAATCTAAAAATTGAAAAATCAACATTAATTAAAAGAATAGCAAAAACTACACAACGTGGCAAAAATTTTAAAACGCGACAAATTCAGGCAAAAAGTAGTTATGAGTTTACGGGAGAAAAGCTTTCGAAAGATAAAATTTATGTAATTTTTGATGATATTCGTACAACTGGTGCAACTTTAAATTCGATCGCAAACCTCCTCCATCAAAACGGTGCAAAAGAAATTTGGGCGTTTTATTTACTTCAGCAAGAAAAATAACTTGAGAATTCAAAAAAAATGTGATATAATGGAAAATATCTGGAGAGGTGGCCGAGTGGTTGAAGGCACCGGTCTTGAAAACCGGCATGCGGTAAAACGTATCGAGGGTTCGAATCCCTCCTTCTCCGCCAAAATAGGTAATTCTGCTTAACGGCAGGATTTTCTATTTTAATAGAGATTTTTTGAATTTTTAAATAGCTTATGGTATAATTAAAATATTATGAATTTCGACAATGAAAACCGAAATGGCGTTCCTCGCGTAACGGGTTTGCCTGAATCACAATTTCGAACACCTGAGGCGGGTAGTTTTATGGCTGAAAACCCTAAAGAATCTACTGAGCCGGTTTTTGAAGAAGTTAAACCTTTTAATCCAGAAGAATATACACAAGTTCGTGAAGTTGAAAATAATCAATCGCCCACTGAAAATATTGCCGAAGAACGAGAAATTGTTAATTGGCAAGCTCAAGACTTAATAATTGGTGATAAAAATAAATCTTGGTATATTATATTTTCAATTATTATTTTAGCATTTTGTCTTTTTGCAATTTTGAACCAATCTTGGACTTTTCTTGCTTTAATTATAGTGTCAGCTATTGGAATTCTAACTCTTCGAAAATCAAACCACACTCAAATCATATCTTATAGTCTTTCGACGCACGGAGTTTATATGGGTGAAACTTTTCATTCCTATGGTGAATTTCGAGCTTTTGGTATTCGAAAAGAAACAAATACTTATGCTATTATTCTTTTGCCTAAAAAACGCTTTTCGCCCAGCACAATTATTTACTTCCCAAAGGAAAATGGTGAAAAAATCACAGATATTATTGGCGCTCGCCTACCGATGGAAGAAGTTAAGCTTGATTTAATCGATAAAATTATTCGAAAAATAAATCTTTAATCTTGCAATATTTTAAAAAATGTGCTAAAATTTAAATGTCTGCTTAGTGTGGAAGAACTTCAAAAGTTAGCTACTGAAAAGTAGCATATGCACCTGTAGCTCAGCTGGATAGAGCGTTGGCTTGCGGAGCCAAAGGTCGTAAGTTCGAATCTTGCCAGGTGTACCATAGAAAAAGCATCAGAGTAATCTGGTGTTTTTTCTATTTTGGTGATATAATCGTTTTATGATTAAAAAAATACCAAAAAGAATAAAAAATAGTAAGATTATATATATTTCAATTATCATTTTATTACTTTTACTGAGTGGAATTATATTTCTTAATAAAATTAACCATAATGTAGAAGAAAAACACAATCAAGATATTACAAAGTATTATTTTAAAGATTCGAAATATAATGGAATTAGCTCAAAATTTATTGAAAGAAAAAATTCAAAAGAAGATGCTATATTAGAAATCCCTGTTACGAAGAATAATAAAATCAATGAATTTATAAATAATAAAATTCAAGAAATTGATGATACTTTTAAAGATGATGCGAAAAAATCAACTTTCGAAAATATTTCAACTGAAAGAATTAGCTATCAAGTTTATTATAATAACGATGATGCTATTTCAATTTTAATTTCAATCAAACAAGATACTCATGGAGCGAATTTGAATGATCAAAATTTATTTTGGACTTTCAATGCTAAAAATGGAGAAATTATAAAATTTAGTGACTTTTTAAACAATAAAGAGAAAGATAAATCTAATATTTTAGAAATTATTAAAAATAAAATTCAAGATTATTTAAAAAATAGTAAAAAAGAATTCTCGAATGAAATTTTGAATGATTTAGATTTTGAAAGTTTCGAAAATATAATAATATTAGATAAACAAACGATTGATTTCCCTTTCTCTAAAGGTCAAATTATTCCTTCTAATTTTTCTTCGGTTCAATTTCAAATTAAAATTTCAGAAATTTCTAATTTCTTGCAAAATGATTTTTCAAGAAAAATATTCGAAGTTCCTGATATACAAAATTCGAAACAAGTTCAAAAGACAGCGCCATTAACTTCTCAATCTCCTCTTCTTGATAAAGATTGTTCGAAATGTATTGCTTTAACCTTTGATGATGGACCGGGCATATATACTGATAAACTGCTTTCTTATCTTCAAAGTTATAAAGCGAAGGCAACTTTCTTCATGATTGGCCCAAGTGCTCAGAGATATCCTTCTATTGTAAAGCGAGTTTTTGATAATGGACATCAAATTGGTAATCATACTTGGTCTCATTCTTCCTTGCCAAGCCTATCTCCTGCGCAAATTCAAAATGAAATAGCCTCAACCAATAATATTTTACAAGGAATTACGGGTGTAAAACCTACTACACTTAGACCTCCATATGGTGCAACTAATGCGGCCGTGCAAAGAGTTGTTTCTAATCTTGAAATGAGTTCAGTTTTATGGTCTGTTGACACTCGCGACTGGGCGGATAGAAATTCGAATATTGTTTGCAATAGAGCAATCTCGAACGTACGACCCGGTGCAATAATTTTAATGCATGACATTCACCGAACATCAGTTGAAGCGGTTCCATGTATTCTGCAGAATTTAAGTTCTCAAGGTTATCAATTTGTAACTGTTGATAAGTTGCTTGGTAATCTTCAGCCTGGGCATATATATTATTCAGCAAAATAAATCTTTATTTAATCTCTGATATATGATAAAATGTAAATATTGGAGAGGTGGCCGAGTGGTTGAAGGCGCACGACTCGAAATCGTGTATGCGGGCAACCGTATCGGGGGTTCGAATCCCCCCTTCTCCGCCACGAAAGTAGCTCGCGTTTGCGGGCTTTTTTCGTATCTATTGACTTTAGCTTTAGTGTCTGTTAAAATTGAAAGATATTTTTATAAATAGTTCTTTTAGAAATGAGGTCAATGTCAATATATGAAAAAGATGTTTTTTCAATTTGTTTTTGTTTATGTGTTTTCGCTAATTGCTGCGATATTACTGTTAATTCTCAAATCAGAAAGTTCAGAATTTAGCTATTTTATAGCACGAATTTTACTTTTTGGATACAGCGTACTAACGAGTGCGTTGCTTTTTGTTCCAAGATTTATAATAGGGTTATTAGAGAAGATTTTTAAGAATAGTGTTGATGACCTTAATGAATCTCTGGAAGATTCAATATCTTGGCCATATATTGTTTTATTTGTTTTTATTCTAGATGTATTCTTCGGATTAACTTTATTGATCCCTATATATGTTATTATACAATCTAGTTATATTTTATATAGGTTTGCTAGGATATATAAAACTTTAATTTCAGAAAATCCAGAATAATAACCTCTCTAAGTCAGCAAAAGCTGGTTTTTTTATTTTTTAAAAATAAAAAAACTGCTATTTTTCTGATTCCGATAATGTATTTGAAATAAAAAAGAATGCTGACAAATAAACATTCTTTTTTATGTTCACTTTGATAAACATTATAAAATTTGTCTGTTTAGTTACCAAAAAGCTACCAATAGATTTGTAATTTTTAAAAAATAAATTAGTAGTACTATATTTAAATACCTAGTTATCTAAAAGAATAAATTTACTAGATTAGTAAATTAGAATTTGCCAGTAATGATATTACTATAGTTTGTTTCTATATAATCATTTATGGTTATTGAAGGAAAATACATTAATAACTACTATGTGCTTTTTTATATAGCCTAGATGATTTTTACAAACACCCAGATTATATATTAGCTAGCTTTGATTTGTAAAATTCTAACTCATCGTTAATTCTCATAACATAAAAAATGACTATTTGGAGCAACTCTAAGTATTTTTTTTGATGTTCCTCTTCACTTTTATAAGAAAATTTTCCATGAGAGAATTTATTTCGAATCTTCAACCCATTACCATATTTTTTATCATCCAAAATATAAGATAAATAATTACTTTCATATTCAGAAAAAAGATTATCTGAATATTCACAATACCCTTTCTTGCAAAGGTCTTCTGTAATATCTAGTATCAATTTATCTTTATAGTATAGGCAATACGTACCTGACTTCCATAATTTATTCAAAATGTTAATTTCTTGGAAATTTGTAAATTTTATTACATCATTTGATAGTCTTAAAATGTTCTTTTCTATTAGGATTTTTATTTGTTCTACCTGATAATCAGCAAAATCAGAAATCTTTACTCCTTCTTTTATATGTTTGAAGAAGGTTTTAAGTTCTTTTTTTGATGAAATAAAGCTAAGTGGACTTTGGTCAGAAAAAAGCGCAGAGAACAATGCAGAATTATCAGGTGTGTTGTTCAATTTGATAAATTTTTTCTCATTGAACGATTTTAATGAAGCATAAGAGGAGGCTTTAGATTTAATCTCTAATAAATCTTGGTTGATTTCCCCATTTCTAACAAATAGTTCGTATTGGTCTAAGATACTATCCATTTCACAAATTATTGATTTCCCTCTTTCGTAATAAGAGGATTCTTTATTAGAAGCATGGAAATGAAAACCTTTTATATCTAACTCCGTTTCAAGATAAATATTGAAATACCATTCTATTATCTCTTCGACATCAATTTTATTTTGTTTTAAGTAATTAAAATATACCTTAAATAATAAATTGTGGTAAAATTTTAAGTGAGGACAATAAGAATCATAATGAGCATTTGATTTGTGAGAAAAGAAACGAGTGAAGCTGAATGTTTCTTCATTCGCAACTAGCCAATGCAATCCCGTTTCACGATTAAAGAAGCCAAGTAAATAAAAATTATTTAATAACGTCGGAAAATCATGATGTTCATCTAGTATAGTTTTATTTAAAAGAATACCATTCTCAATAGGCTCACATAATTTATCAGAATCTAAAGGCTTGATGCCAACTGATATAGAGTAATGCATCCCTTCATTAGTTTCAAAATGTTTTTCCCAAAATTTATCACTTTTTCTTTTAGCTAAAAGCTTAACCTCATCATCAAACTCATATTTGCTTAATTTTTTATAATCAACAATTGATTGTAAATAATTTGGGTTAATATTATCTTTCTGACAATATTCTCTTGCTAGATTATTTATCTCTTCATTTGTGATACCTAACTTAATGTATAAACCATTAGAATCTATGAATTTTCCTGATTGATGATTTAAGAAAAATTCTATATTTCTGGACCGAGAGAGAAAATTTTCTTTGATAACTTGCGGAAATAGGCTAATCAGTTTTGCAACATTTCTAAGATTTATTGTCTGGATATTATATTTTTTAATATATGATTCAAACTGACTAACATCATCTTTATTAATTTTTCCTAAGAATAATACTAACTCCCAGAATATGTCTTTATAAAAAATGTCAATGCTATCATAGTCTATTTCAAAAATGGTAATTGGGAAATTCTTGGATATATCGTTATGAAATTTTGAAATTAGATGTTTGAAGTTATAAAATTGATTTTCTTTTTTAATTAATTTCAGGATTAAATAGGTTTCTATTAAATTATTAATTTCAGCCGAAGGTCTATAAGCTTTAATGCAGTTTAGAGCTATATCATATTGGTATGGCTCTATTACATTGTTAGGAGTATGAAATCTTTTATGTTGCATATCTGTGATATCCTTCTTAAATTTGTGCGTTTCTATGTGATGCTTAAAGTAATTGAGTTTATCTTGAAGACTTTTTATTATTTGGTTTTTGTTATATCTTCATACATCTCAAACAATCTTGCTACTGTTTCACTTTCGGTTAACCAAGTTTTCTTGCCATCAATATTTTTTTGCATACCATAAGCTTCCATAACCGCTTTATCGTTAGCTTGGTGGGCTTGACGAAGTTCAGCAGGCATGGTTAACTCATCATAGAGATCTGCCAAGGAGCTATCGGGATATAGCGCACGTGCATCAAGAATAGCTTGGGCAGTTTTAGAAATCTTCTCTTTTTGAGCTTCGGTCACTTCTGGCCAAGGGAAGTTGTTGTAAACTATCTTAGCTGAATAACGATAATCTGATTTAAGACGACCAGCAACCGTACGCATCCAAGCCATATGGACATTAGAAGTTAAAATACTAAAGTCATAAAGAGTAGCATTTGGAATAATTTGTACAGCATCACTTGAAATTATTTGACCATCGATAAAACCAATCGGTATATATCTTCTGTTTTCTGAAGATACCCTTGGAATTAGTAAATAATCATTATCATTATGTCTTATCTCTTGGAATTCCATGGCTCTTTCAGCGCTATCTTGAGTTTGTTTTTTAGGACTATTTTGTCGAAACTCTTTTACTAATTGTATCCTATTTAGAATTGGCGGAATATTCCGTAAAGTACTAGGATTTTGTCCTACTAACCATAAGCAATATCTTTCTTTATTGTTTATAAATTCTGAAGCTCCATATACTTGCCGTATCATTAAGTCAGCTTGTGGATATTTCTTAATAAGTTCGTTCTTTTCTTGCAATGTTAAGAAAAGATATCCCCCATCAGTTGGTTTACTGCCATAAACCATTGGTAAGACTTTGCATATTGGCTTGCTTCTGCTATCAATGAAAATTAGGTCTCCATCGATTAAATATGGATTAATTTGTTGAACAATTATTTTTGTTTCGTTATCATAAATAACTTTGTTTTTTGAATTATCCAATACAGAAAATCCAATTATTACACAGTGAACAGCTGCTTTATCTTTTGCTTCACTATTCCACTTAAATGTTCTGTATGCAAAGTCTATATGGATTCCAAATCGTTCGTAAAGTGGTTTCCAGACACTAGACACTTGCTCTCCCTGAGTTATTGAATTTGTTGATACTAGAGCAGTTCGTATAGAACTTCCTTGCATTAGGAGGCTCGCTTTAAAATACCATGCTGAAACAAAATCAATTTTGCCAGCTGTTTTATATGGTTTACTGTTCTCATCAACATAGACACTCAATAAATCAGCTTTTTGCTTAGGTGATTGGAGTGAATACCCCAAAAATGGTGGATTACCAATAATATAGCTCAACTTATGTTTAGGAACCACTGTCTCCCAATCAATCTCTAAAGCATTCCCTTCAACAATATTTGTATAAGACTTAAGAGGTAGAAAATCAATGTTTGTATATACAATATCTTTAGTCTCTTCCAACATTTGGCTTTCTGCAATCCAAAGTGCGGTTTTAGCTACAGAAACGGCAAAGTTATTAATCTCAATGCCATAAAATTGATTCAGTTGGACTTTGATAAGTTCTTGTCCGACGTCAAGCGCAACAGTGTCTCCCACATAGAGCTTAATGGCTTCATTCTCTAAGCGTCGAAGAGAAACGTATGTTTCCGTTAAGAAATTCCCAGAACCACAAGCAGGATCAAAGAATATCAAACTCGCTAATTTTGTTTGGAACTGTTTGGCTTTTTGTTCAACTGTTCTAGGTTGCTTAAATTGACGTATTTCATTTAACTCTTCTTTTAGCTCATCCAAGAATAACGGATCGATAACTTTATGGATATTTTCAATAGAAGTATAGTGCATTCCCCCGCTTCGACGTGTTTCTGGGTTAAGAGTTGATTCAAACACAGCACCAAAAATAGTTGGGCTGATTTCTGACCAGTCAAAACTAGAGGACGCATACTCTAAAATTAGTTCACGAAGTTCATCAGTGAAATTAGGGATTTCTAGATTATTCTCTGCAAACATCCCTCCATTAACATAGGGAAAAGCAAGGATATCATCATCTAAATAAGGATTATGTTCTTCAATTGGCGTATCTAGTACGGAAAAGAGGTCGATTAAAGCACGTCTAAAATCACGACTACTAAAACGGGCAAGATAATCATGAAACACCATGTGATGGCCGAAAATACCAGCATCTTCAGCATATAGACAAAATACTAGACGCACGATAAGTTGGTTGATAGCATGTAGACTATCTGGATTGTCTGGATTGACATATTGTTTTAGTAATCCGTCATAGATTTCACCTACGATTTGCCCAGCCTCCATTGAGACTTTCATTTCGCGTTCTAGGTGCTCATTAGTTTTGTCAATTAAAAATTCTAAACGATAGGCTTCTTTATCCAAATCAGTAAGTTTAATGACTTTAGGTTCGCCGTTTGGTTGCTCCATATCATAAACATAGAACTCTTTAAAATTACAAGTCACAATCCAACGTGGACGTTGAGGGTATGGCAAGTTAGCAGAATATCGTTTAGCTTGTTGAAAAGGTGTAAGATAAGTACCATCGGACTGTCTAATAGCTTTATTGAGGTCTTTGTTTGCCCCTTTTTGTTCAATCATAACCTTTGTTTTATCGATGAAACCATCGATGAAGCTAGTGTGATCTAACGCTACTGTATTTTCAAAACTAATATATTCTGTTGGGTTTTCAATCCTATAAACAGATTGAAGTAAGTCTAACCAGAAAGACTGACTATCTTGCCTTTCGTTTCCTCTATTTTTCCAGCGTTTAATAAATGCTTTAGCTTGCTTTCTTTACTCTCGGATATTATTCACTTTATGCTCTCCAACTACCATATTATTTTGATTTATTTATGTAATAAATCCTTTAAAGTTTTAATAATTTTATTTTTATCTGTTTCTGATAATTCATACTCTCTTAATAAACTAACATTTTCTTCTAGTCCTGCATTTAGTCGGACTTTTTTCATATTTTCCAACTATTTGAAACTTGATGGTGGTTTTTAAAATTATTTTACTAATTCAACTTTAAGCTTTTCAATTAATTCTACAGGTGTTGGATCTACATTATTTAAGATAGCAAGATAAATACTAACAAAATCTGCTAGAATCGATCCCCAAAGCACTTGCTCGAGATAAGTTGAACCTTTTAGCTCAATATTTCGTGCTGCTGGGCGTTTTCCGCTTAAAAGCCTATCTGATATCTCAAATCGTTTTTGAACGCGTGGATGGTCAAAATTGCTGCGTAGATTAAATATTGCGAAAAGTTTTTCGACTGGGTGTGAGCTCCAACCGATAAATTCATTATGATTAAATTCCGGATATTCATTAAAGAAGCTAATATTCTTAGCATTTTCATTCCAAGAAATTTTCCATTTATAAGCTAGCGGTGAAAATTCACTCGAACTCAAAAATACTGCACTTCGCCCTGCTGAATAAAGCGCTAATTGTTTGGCATAATTCCGCTCATTCGAAACACTTGCTGCCCAAGATTCGCTTTCTTTTCGCAAAAAATCGGCGTAATGTTCAATTTCTTCGTGTTTTTCATTCGAAATAATCCCAAAATTTACCAAAATTTTAGTTAAAGCTCTAAAATTATAAACTACCGCCATTCGAGGTTGAAGACCTGTTGGTAATTTAACATGAGCAATTTCATTTTTACGAGCAATTTCTTCCATCTTTCCGTGCGAAGAAACTGTGGCAACTTGTGCGCCAATTTCAATTGCTTGATTTAATGCTGAAATTGACTCTTCTGTATTTCCAGAATACGAGCTTGCGATCACTAAAGTATTTTTCGAAACACTTTTTGGTAAATTATAATTTCGAATAATTTCGATTGGCAAAGTTATCTCATTTTCGAGCCATTTTTTCACAATTAAACCAGCTAAAGCTGAGCCACCCATTCCTGTAATAACAATATTTTTGATTTCACGGCCATCATTTTCTGGTGAAATAACTTCAGCTTGAAAAAGCGCCTGTTTCCACTGCTCGCTAGCGACTAAAAGCGCATTTTGCGGGTCGCGCTGAACCAATAAATTAAAATCATCTAACATTTTCCACCCTTTCGAAAAAAATAATCTTGATTATGCTTTAATTCTATGATACAATATAACTAATAAAAAGTAAAGTCAATTAAATATAAAGGTGGGTTATGGAAATTGATATGAACCAAACAAGTAAAATGCCAGTTAGCGACGATCCAGAGCTCGCTAAGATTCTTTCTGGTGTTAGCGGTTCTTCAGATGATTCTGATGATAATCAAAGCACTGATGAACTCCAATATGAAGATTTAAACCAAGTTGAGGTTCCAGTTACTGAAGAAGTTCAACCAGTTGTTGAACAAACTCAGTCAACTGTAATGCCAAGTTTTGGTGGTTTAGATTTAGATACAATTAAAGGTCATGCTCTTGAAGATTTACGACCATTAGTTGATAAATTAACAGTTTCGAATGAAGAAAAATTTGATATTTATCTTTTACTTCTCCGCTCAAGTGATGATAATACTTTAATTGAACCAGCTTATAATGCTGCTCGAATGATTGAAGATGAGACAAAGCGTGCAAACGCGCTTCTCGATGTGATTAAAGAGATTGATTACTTTAAATCAAAATAATTATAAAAACTGCGATAGATTTTAAACTATCGCAGTTTTTATATTTTCTGAAATCTTAAATTGAACTCAGGATTTTATAAAAATACCTAGAAATCAATAAAAATAGACCCTAAGTTCAGAGCCTATTTTTCTTTTTCGAAATTAGATTTTTTTCGAATTTTTCTTTAATTTTTTAGCAAAGAATACAATTATTGGTGTGAAAATTGCAGCGACTAAACTAATCAAAACTAATATAGTAGTGTTGTCTTGTTGGTTTTGTTTTTCGCGTAAATATCCAGTTTCTGGAGAATTTAAGCGTTGCTTTGCAATTTCCTCATTGCGTTTTTTAATAGCTTCTGCAAGCTTATCTGCTTCAATTTGAGATTCTTTTTGCTTGATAGAATTTTTAATTTCTTGCAATTTTTCGCTTAATTCTTGGCGTTTTTTCTCATCTTTAACTTTCGAAATTAAATTCTCAATATTTTCGATATCAACAGCCGGAAGCTCATTTTTCTTCGTTTTGTTATCTTCAACGATTTTTTCAACTTCTTTTAGTTTATCTTCAGATGATTTTTGGCGCTCGCTTTCTGCTTTTTTAGCTTTTTCGATAGCCGACTTCAATTCATCTTCCGCTTTTTTAATTTCTTCGAAAGTTGGATTATCTGCTTTTTGAACTTCTTTAGCTTTATCGGCTTCAGTTTTAACTTCATCTTTCAGCCATTTTTGTGAGTCTTCGAAATATTTAATTTGTGAATTTAGGGCTGTTTTATCAGCTCGCAAACCATTCAAAGCGCTTTCAAGTTCATTGATTGCTTCTAAGATTTCACTCTCTGAGGCAAGGTTTTCGGTTGAATTTTTTATCGCCTCGGCAGTTTTAAGTTGGCTTGAAATATTTAAGTTTGACGCCGCATTTACAACTTCTTGCAACTGTGCTAAAGTTTCCTTAGAAAAATTATTAAGATTTTTTAAATTAGCAATTTTGTCTAAAGTTTGTTCCAACTTTTTGGTATTTTTATTATAGCGTTCAGCAATTTTCTCTAACTCTTTAAGATTTGCTTGTTTCGCTACAGGGTCAAGAATCTTATCATTTTCATTCATGACATCCTTAAAATCGGCGATATATTCAATCACTTTCTTTAATTCGTTGATCGCGTTTGAAATATCAGTTTTACGCTCATTTTCTAGAGCTACGATTTCAGCAATTTTATTATTTAAAGAATCTGCTGCATTTTTAACGTCATCGTTGGTTATTCCTAAAGGTTGTGTTGCAGTACGTTTAACCTCAGTTAATAAATTAGCAGGGATTGCATTTTTAATATAATCTGGCTGTTTTTCGAAATTTTCAAGAGCTTTTTTAGCTGGCTCACGAGAAGCGAAAGTAGTCAAAAGCCTAAATTGAGCGGTCGTGGTATTTCCATATTTATTTGTAGCCTTAGCTGTAATCAAATAATCGCCATTTATTTGGTTTTCTTTATTGCTGAATACCTCTTCGGCATCAGTTGTGAAAGAAGTAATATATGATGTTGGGCTAGTTGCTGTAAAGAAATTTCCGCCAGCTTGGGGGCTATAATTCTTCTTAAAAGATTCTATTATAGCATCATTAATTGTAGAATTATTTTGTCTTGGCTTGTCCCAAACTAATGGCGAGCCTTCTTTCAATGGAATACTGTTACCCTGAATATTGAAATTAATTTCTGGTTTTTCGTTTAAGTTAAAGTTTATATTTTCTACTGTTACATTAGACGTATTATAGTCATCACTTTGATTATCTATAGCATTTCCATTAGGTAGAGTATATTTTTTATTTATAACGCTAAAAGTATCTGTGCCTGTAAATTTATCTAAGTTAACCTTAATATATCCACCATCTTGTTGTGGATTTCCATTTTTATCTGTATTTATAAAAGTTTGATTATTTTCTATTGGCATAATCGTGCCATCAAAGTTAATAAAAGGATTTTTAAAAATTCTTTGGCCTGCTGAAAGATTTATCGTTACATTTTCGCTTGCAATTCCATAAACTTTTGCTTTCGGCAAATCTTTAAGTGGCGAAAAATCTGTTGCTTTAGTATGGTGAATCCATAGCAACTCAACCTTTTTCCAGTTTTTAACATATGAAATATCGCTAACGCTGTTCATTCCAACATAAGCTGTCTCTATATTCTGGAGACCCGCTGCAGCAGACATGTCCTTTAACGACCAGATTGTATGAACATGAATTAATTTTAAGTTTGTGAAATACTGAATACCTTCCATATTCTCAAAATTTCGATACGCATCTTCTGGCCAAAACTCTGTCATTGTTTTAGCTACACCAGCTGTAATTGGACTATCCAGTGTTCGGCTTGGATCACTTTTCATTAAAACCGAATTTAATGCACGCTTAAAATTCACATCTGTAAATTTAATTTCATAACTATCCGGAGCATTGCTTGGATCAACGGGGTTCACCGCTGAAGTATAAGCTGATGCTTTCGAAAAAATATTTTGTTTGCTGACAATTTGTGTTCCATAGTACCCACCACCGAGTGCTAGAACCGCTACCGTCATTGCTGGTAATAAAATTCTATTATTCTTTACTTTCATTTAATCTTTCCTTGAATATATTTATGCTTATTCTATTTTACTAAATATTTGCAAAAAAATCAATAGTGTGCTAAAATTTAAATACTTTTCGAAAAGGGGTGGAAGAAATGAAAAAAGTACATTTGCACAGGTTCGGTAAAACTGATATATTTTTTTCGATAGCTGTTACTCTGTCTACTGAAAGAGTTAAAGAGCCTGAAAAATCCTATTTGCTTAAAGATCAGTCTAATTTTAGGGAATTAATCCTTGAGATTGAGACTAAAGAGCCAACTGGGATCTTTCAAAAAAGGAATTTCTTTTTTGGATTAGATGAAGAAAATCTTGAAGAAGCTAAATTTGCATTTCATAATAATGAAATTGCAAATTGGTATATTCGAAGAATTAAATCTTCAGATGTTAACTTCAGCTCGTTCATCGATCGGTTAGATAGCCAAACCATTTAAATTTAAGCCGTTCGAAAGAACGGTTTTTATTTTTTTTCGAAAACTAAAATCGCCCGAAAATGAGCGATTTTTTGCTATTTTTTGAAGATTTCTTTTGTGATTTTTTGCACAATCTCTGTGTCATTCCAAGGTGTTTTTTTGCCATCAATTACGCGGTAAACTTCATGTCCTAAACCTGTAATTAACACAATATCGCCCTTGCCTGCAATTTGTAAAGCTTTTCGAATTGCTTCTTCACGATCTGGAATTTCTTGAATATTTGCTGGCAATTTTTCACCTTTTTTCGAAATTCCCGCAATAATTTCTTCACGAATTTGCTTAGCATCTTCAGTGTAGTTTTCTTCATCGGTAATAATAATTCGGTTAGCTAAATCTTGAGCGATTTTTCCCATAATTGGGCGTTTTTCACGATCGCGGTCGCCGCAAGCACCAAAAACTAAAATCGTGCGCTCTTTAGTGATTTTTTTTGAAGCTTTAAGGAGTTTTTCAAGCGCGTCTGGTGTGTGAGCGTAGTCTACAACCACGTCAAAAGGTAAATTCGAAACAGCATATTCAAACCTTCCTGAAACTCCTTCAAGATTAGCGATTCCCTCTTGAATATCTTCGAGCGAAATTCCCAAAAGATAAGCGCCGGCCGCCGCCGCAGTCATGTTGTAAACATTAAATTCGCCTGGTAGATTTGTGGCGATTTCAAGTGTAACGTTATTATCAATTCGTAAATTAGCTTCGCTTCCTTTTTTGTAAAGTTTGAAATTTTCAATTTTGACTTCTGCAGAATCACTTTCGCCATAAGTTATTTTTTGCTCGCCAGCTTCAAATTTATTGAAAAATTCGAAATAAGCGTCATCAGTATTTAAAACAATAAATCGTGGTTGCATTTCGAAAAGTTTTGCTTTAGCGTTAGCGTAGTTTTCCATTGTTTTATGATAATCAAGATGATCTTGCGTAAGATTGGTCATAATTGCCATCTCAATAGGAACTCCAGCAAATTTGTATTGATCAAGCGCGTGCGAAGTTGCCTCAATTAACGCAAATTCAACACCAGCTTTTTTTGCATCAGAGAAAAATTTTTGTAATTTCGAAACTGTTGCGGTTGTAGAATTGGTGTCATTCACTGTTTGAATACCCGCAATCTCAATATTTGCGGTTGAAAACATCGCAGTTTTATATCCAGCTTCTTTTAAGATTTCATTAAGAAAATTAACAGTGGTGGTTTTACCGTTCGTACCTGTTACAGCAATCACTCGCAAGTCGCGCGCGGGGTTGCCATAACGCGTGGCAATAACTTTTGCACGAGATTTTCGATAAGTTTTTTCCAGCCCAACAAGCGCCGATTTTGGCAAGACTTTGCGAGCAGTTTTTGTTAAATTATTCTTAATGCTCATTCTTAAATTATATCACTTTTTAGATTTTCAGGCAAATTTTTAAAAGAAAGAACCGCCCCTTTTTAGGTGCGGAAATCTTCGGGAATTATTTTAAATCTTTCGAAACAATATTTCGCTGAATATAAACCATTCGGTTATATTCTTTTTATGTATTCTTCTGATATTTTTTAAACATTTAGAATTGATTTGTATTTAAATCAATTCTAAAATAATTTAATTCCATTCAACATTCCCCCAGCAGAAAATATACCAGAAATTAAATATAATACAAAAATGCCAATTTGAAGTGTTAATAAAATTTCTGCCCAGATTTTTGCCTTTGATTTTCGCCCAGTTTCAATTTCAAATTTATTTGCAGCCTTAAGTGAATAACTAACAGCTATAACTGAAAGCAGACTAAAACCATAGTTAATAATTGGAGCTGGCAAAGGAGCTGGGAATAAGCTTAAAAATCCCAATATCGCAGCAATTTGAATTGGTATAAAATCTTCGCTTTTACCTTTTCGAATAGCTTTATATTCTTCAAGAATAAATTCATTGTTTTGAGCTTCTTGCGATTTTTCTTGGTTTTCTTTTGGTTTTTCTTGCAGTGTTGGATAAATATCTTCTGGCTTATATTTTTTAACTTCCATATTTCAAATTATATCACGATTCAATTGAAAATTTCGAAAAAATAAAGTAAAATATTTTTATGGAGAGATGGCCGAGTGGTTTAAGGCGCACGCCTGGAACGCGTGTTGGGCGCAAGCTCTCGCAGGTTCGAATCCTGTTCTCTCCGCCAAAACCAATATTTTTTTGAAAAATCCTTGACTTTTCGAAAAATATCAGTTAAAATAGTAAAGTAATTTTGCACGAGTGGTGGAATTGGTAGACACGCTAGTCTTAGGAACTAGTGCCAATTGGCGTGAAGGTTCAAGTCCTTTCTCGTGTACCAGAAATTATTTAGAAAATCTCCCGAGAATTTGGGAGTTTTTCTTTTACTATTTTTTTAAAAATTTAAGATTTTTCTAAGCTGAATGTGCTAAAATATAAATAGAAAAGAGGTAAATATGAAAACTAAACTTGTAATCTTTGGCTTAACTGGCGATTTAGGGCGCCGCAAGCTTTTGCCTGCACTCGATTCTCTGCTTGAAAAAAATGAGATTTCTCCAGATGATCTTGAAGTTATTGGCGTTTCTCGGCGGCAAATTCAGCCTTTCGAAATTCTTGAAAGTTCGCTCGGTCTTTCGCGCGCTGAAAATTCTAAACTTTCGCAAATTTTAAGTTTTTTCGAAATGAATTTAGCGGATGAAACAGAATACAAAAAGCTTAAAAAATACCTTCAAGATGAAAATGAAGAATTACAAATTTTGTTGTATCTTTCAGTTCCGCCAGCAAGTGCTGCACAGATTTCAACATTAGCTGGAAAAGCTGGTTTAAATGGTAAAAATGTTAAAATTCTTTTCGAAAAACCTTTCGGAATTGATCTAAAATCGGCGCAAGAATTTATTTCTCGAACATCGGAATTTTTTAGTGAAAAGCAGATTTTTCGAATCGACCATTATTTAGCAAAAGAGATGGCGCAAAATTTACTAATTTTGCGGCACAAAAACGCATTATTTTCGCAAATTTGGAGCGGAAAATCCATTTCGAAAGTGCAAATTATCGCCAGCGAACAGATTGGAATTGAAGGTCGCGGCACTTTTTATGAACAAAGTGGCGCTTTGCGTGATTTTATTCAAAGTCATTTAATTCAGATTTTAGCATTATTTTTGGCAGATTTTCCAAAGAGTTGGAACGATTTACCTGAAGCTCGCTTTAAAGCATTAGAACAGATTGAAAAATTACAAAATCCTGAAGAAAATGCAATTCGTGGCCAATATCAAACTTATCGTGAAGAAGTTGAAAATCCAAAATCTTGCGTTGAAACTTTTGCAAAAATTCGACTATTTTCGAAAGATGAAAATTGGAAAAATGTGCCTTTCGAACTAATTTCTGGCAAAAACTTGAGCAAAAAACGCAGCGAAATTTGCATTCATTTGCGCAAAACTGAAGAAAAACAAGCCAATTTAATTCAGATTTCGCTTGATGATTCGGCGAGCGTGAAAATTGAACTTGCAACGAAAATTCCAGGTTTGAATCGTCGCACAGAAATTCGAAATTTGAGCTTTTCTTATGATGAAAATGCTCAGCCTGCCGAAGCTTATGAAAAAGTTTTGGCTGAAGCGATTCGGAATGAAAAAGCGTTTTTTGCCGAGAGCGATGAAATTTTGCGTGCGTGGGAAATTCTTCAGCCCGCTTTGGATTTTTGGCAAAATTCGAACGAAGAAACTTTGCGATTTTATAAAAAAGGAACAGATTGGAGCGAAATTTAATGCAAGAAAAATCAATTTTTACACGAATTATTGAGGGTGAAATCCCCTGCCACAAGATTTATGAAGATAAAAGAGTTTTTGCAATGCTTGATATTGAGCCGCTTTCGAACGGCCATGTTTTAGTTATTCCAAAAAAGCAAGTTGATTTAATTTGGGATTTAGATCAAAGTGATTATAATTATCTGTGGCAAATTGCTAAAAAAATTGCCAAGAAAATTCAAGCTGAAATGAAGCCGATTCGCGTGGGTGTTGTGGTTGAAGGTTTTGGTGTGCCACACGCGCACATTCACCTTGTACCGCTTTATGATAAAAATGTTTTACAGCTCCACCACGGCTACCCCGCTGAAACTACTCCTGAAGAATTAACGAAAATTGCTAAAAAAATTGCTTTCGAAAAATAAAAAATCCCCACAATTTTGTGGGAACTAAAATAAGTTAATATCGCTGCAGGAATTTGTTATTGATTATTCTAAGTATATAACCAATAGAATCAATATTATTTTTTACTGTATCGATCTTAGATAATATCGATGAATCCAGTTTGTGATGAAGATATAAACCTTTCTCCATTAACTGATTTTCTGGTTTAATATCTTTGAAAATATCATTGTAGAGACCTTTTTCTGCCAGCTCATTTATACGGTCTTTGTTATCATTTATAAAATTTTCGATTTCTTTGCGGCTGTCCGCAAAGACAGGTATGATATGATTGTCTATTGAGGCCAAGAAAATTTTATCAGTTTCATCGACAAGTTTATCATTCTGATCGAAAATTTTTATTTTTCTTGATTCGAAAATGGCTCTGAGTAAATACACTTTTACATACGCAATACTATTTGTCATTTATCTTCTCCGCGTTTAAAGCCCGCCCGGCTATTATTTTTTTCGAAGTTTTCAGCTTCGAAAGCTAAGTTTAATTTTTAAACTCAATTTTCGAAACTGAAAATTCGGAAAAGCTAGCCAGATTCCTACTTTCGAAATGTTCTCTCGCTCTACACAAGCCTTTAGATTATATCACAAAATAATAAAAAAGTCAAGAGCTATAACACAAAAAAGAAAAAGCCTCGCAAAAAGCAAGGCTTGGAGTTGTATAGAACTGAGCTATTCAAATATGCACAATGATTGACAGCCAATAATTTGACCTTTGTCATTTCTCACCGTTTTACCAGTGACAAATAAATCTCTAGTGGTTCGACCACTTAATCTTGCAGCTTCTGCGGTTATAACGCTGACGATGTAAAATACGCGATCACTGACTGTCGGCAAACCAACTGGCTCACCGAAAGTCATTTTAATGATTGGAATACCTTCAACCGTTCCAATCTCAACTTCATCTTGAGTAGCTCTCGCTTCTCCATCAGATGGAAAGGTTTTAACTACTTTTCCTTCTTTATTGATAATGTTGATTTCGTGTGGAGTCAAATTAATAATTTTAATTTCCATTTTATTTACCTCTCTTTTTGAGATCTTTCTATTATTTTTTACCAAGTTTTACTACTTAGCAAGAAATCTTTAAATGATCTTAAAAACTTATTGCTAAGCAGTAAAAAGATAATAAAATGGATAATATTTTTTAGCTCAATTCTGATAATGTTCCATCGTTAGTTACCTAGCTAACGAATAATATTATTATAGCATAATAATAGTAATAAGTCAAGTATTTAATCGAAAATAGTTTGAAAAATCCTGTAAAAATGGTAAAATCTAATTATGAAAATTATCGCGATTGGCAAAAAGCACGAAAAGTGGGTTTCGAATGGAATCGAACTTTTCGAAAAACGGCTCAAAAAACCGTTTAATTTGGGCTGGGATATTTTGCCGCATTCGAATTTTGCTGAAGAAAAAGCGCGCGAAGAAGAAACTCAGCGGATTTTGGCAAAAATTAAACCGAGCGATTTTGTGATTTTGCTGGATGAGCGTGGTAAAAATATTTCTAGCCCAGAGCTCGCCGAAATGCTTTCGAACGGATTTGTGAATTCGCAGAATTTTGTGATTGTGATTGGTGGAGCTTTTGGCGTGTCTGAGGAGCTTCGCCAGCGAGCGAATTTTGTTTGGAGCCTTTCGAAATTAGTTTTTCCGCATCAAATTGTGCGCTTAATTTTGGTTGAACAAATTTATCGCGCGCAAGAAATTTCTTCTGGCGGAAAATATCACCACGAATAAATTATTTTTTGTGGAAAAAGCTGTGGAAACTCCTTGAAAATTCGAAAAAACTCGCCTGAAAGCATTTGCGAAAAATGGTGAAAAAATATATAATAGAATTAGTATGGCGGAAAATGAAAAAGAGATTGTTAGACTTCGAAATTTGAAAAAGCGTTTCGGTGTTGGTGATGCTGAAAATTATGCCTTAAACGGTGTAAATTTAAGTATCAAACAGGGTGAATTTATTATAATCATGGGGCCTTCTGGCTGCGGAAAAACCACACTTTTAAACACAATTGGCCTTCTTGATCGTGCGACTGAGGGAGATTATGTTCTTGATGGGCAGAATATTGCACGAATGTCGCGCCGCAACCAAGCGAAAATTCGAAGTGAAAAAATTGGTTTTATTTTTCAAAATTTTAATTTAATTCCCCGCCTAACCGTAATTGAAAATGTGGCTTTACCACTGGTTTATAAAGGAATTGGAAAAGTTAAACGGCTCGAAAAAGCTTCAGAAGTTTTAAAACAATTTCATCTTGGTGAGCGTGAATTTTATATGCCGTGGCAACTTTCTGGTGGGCAAACTCAGCGCGTAGCAATTGCGCGGGCGCTCGTGAATAAGCCTTCAATTATTCTTGCTGATGAGCCAACGGGAAATCTTGATTCGAAAAGTTCACACATTATTATGGAAGAGCTTGCTGAAGTTCATAAAAAAGGCAACACAATTATTATGGTAACGCATAATCCAGATTTAATGGCTTATGCAACACGAATTATTACAATGTTCGATGGCAAAATTGATACAGATGTTAAGAAAAAACCTGCAAAGAAATCTTCGAAAAAAGATGAAAAGCTAAATACGCTCGATAAAATTGAAAAAGTTGAAGAAAAAATTGATGAAATTAAAGAAGAATTGGGAGTTTAAATGAGTTTGCGAGTTTTAAAAACTAATATTGAAAATGCATTCGAATCGTTGCATGCCAACCGTTTGCGAACTTTTCTTACAATGCTTGGTGTAATGATTGGGATTTCTAGCGTTGTGATAATTTTTTCACTTTCGGGTGGTGTTAGCTCAGTGATTTCGAACCAAATTATAGCCGAGGGTGAATCTTTGGCGGTGGTTCGACCAAAAGAATTAACTACAAATAATAAAAATGTTATTACAAATTTGGCAACTTCTCGAAATTTTACACAGAGTTCAATCAAAAATGAAGATTTAGGCTTGATTTCGAAAGTAAAAGATGTTTTAGCTGTAGCACCGCTTGCGAATTTTTCAGCAAAAGTTAAGGGCGATGGAGATGAAAAATATGCAAACTTGCTGGCAACCAGTCCAAACCTTGATCAAACTGTGGGTTTGAAAGTCCGTGAAGGTCAATTTATTGCAGAAAGCGCTAATGCAAACACTGTTGTAATTGGCAATCAAATGGCCATTGATTTGTTTGGAACAACTCAGGCTTTAGGAAAAGAAATTACAATGAAAGGCGAAAAATTCATTGTGATTGGTGTTTTAGCCCATCAAAGTTCATCAATTAACTTTAGTAATGTTGATTTTAACAATACGGCAATTATTCCATATGTGACTGCAAAACGAATTATTGGTGAAAATCTCCAGATTCAGCAAGTGAATATTCGTGTGAAAAGTGTTAATAATTTGAATCAAGTTCAGCAAGAAATTGAAAAAGGAATGCTAAAAAACCACAATGGCGAAAAAGATTTCGAAGTTTTGACTGGTAAAAATATTTCGCATCCATCAGATAAATTTATTGAGCTTTCGACATTTATTTTGGCAATTGTGGCAAGTATTTCACTAGTTGTTGGTGGAATTGGCATTATGAATATTATGCTCGTGAATGTGAGTGAGCGAACGAGAGAAATTGGTATTCGAAAAGCACTTGGTGCAAATAATCGGCATATTTTGTTTCAATTTTTAACAGAATCAATGATAATTTCATTAAGTGGTGGATTTTTTGGTTATCTAATTGGCTATGCATTTTCTTTTGGAGTGAGCGTGTTTCTACCGTTTAGTCCAGTTATTTCTTGGCAAATTGCTGTTTTGGTTTGTGGAATTTCGGTGTTGGTTGGTGTAATTTTTGGCCTTTACCCTGCCTTCCGTGCAGCCCGAAAAGACCCGATCATTAGTTTACGTCAATATTTATAAGAATAGAAAAAAGAAAAAAAGTCGCTTATAAGGCGACTTTTTAGTTTCAAAAATTAAACATTTGTTGGAGGAATACCGTTAGCTCCGTTTGAGCCACTGCCGAAACCAGTTCCGGCTCCTCCTAAGAATAAGCTAATAATGAAGTTGATGATCGCATAAGAAAGCATTGCGATAATTAAGCCAATGATCGCATAAAGAATTGTATTTTTTGCAGCATCAACCTTTTTCGAATCACCGTTTGATAGTATATATCGTAAACCGCCATAAATCAACATTATAACGCTTAAAATTCCAACTGCAAAAAGCATCATATTCACCATCTGGGTGAAAATTCCAGTGTTGCCTTCACCAAAAAGTTGAGTTGGAACACCTTCGCCACGGCCTTTATCAGCTCCGCCTTGAACGCCACCGCTAAATATTCCACCGGTTGCAAAAGCATTTAATGCCAAGAAAGTTGCAGGAAATGTAGAAGATACAAAACCGCTGATTGAGATTTTCGAAACTTGTTTAAAATTCTTCATAATGGCTATATTATAGCAAAAAAAGTGATTTTTGTCAATGCTCTTGTGTTTTTTGAAAAAATTTGATAAAATAGAAATATTGGAGGATTACCCAAGTGGCTGAAGGGGACGGTTTGCTAAATCGTTAGTCTGGGGAAACCTGGAGCGGGAGTTCGAATCTCCCATCCTCCGCCAGAGAAAATAGTTCGCAATAGCGGACTTTTTTCTTTCAAAAAAATGTAAATTTGATGTTATTGAGTATTATCAATCTCATTTTCAATATCTGATTTAGCTTTTTGATATTTATCCATTTCTTGGTTACTAATTAGGCCATGCGCGTGCAAGAAAGATGAGAGTTCGGCTGATTTTAATAGCGAATAATATTGCATATTTTGTATTTTTTCAAAACATGTATTATTTTCTCGATTATGTCCTTTTTGAGATAGTCTTGATATGACTTTATCAATTTTTTTAGCGATATTCATATAATATTCTCGTAAGTTTTCAGTATTTTTTCTGTCTTCTGGTGACTTGAAATATCCTTTGTCTCGGATATCCTTAATAAAACCACTTACAAGCGGTTCTCGCTCAACGATATTCATTGATAGCGATGCGTATTTCGATAAATTGCCATCTAATTGACCCCAAGTTGGGTCTACATTAGTGATGGCGGTTCCATCATGAGTAAAGGTTATGAATTGGTTATATTTATGACCTACAGCAGATTTAGACTTGAAGGGGTTTACGGCATCCCACGGGGATTCACCAACAATTTCTCGACAATAGGTGTTGGCAAGGCGAGTTGTTTCTGGATTTTGAACTTTTTTGAGTGCCGTAAAAATGATTTTAGTCATATCGGCATAATTCCTACAAACACCAAGTGGCGAATCCCCTTCTTTCGATAGGTGCTTCATTATTTCTAAAGTTGACATTCTGTCGGCTTTTCTATGACTGTCAGATACTTCGGAGTTATCATAATTCTTTAATTTCATAACTATATTCGTACTCAAAAGCATGGCTTGTCGAGGTGATAGCTCTTTCAGATCATTAATATCTTTAATTTCTGATAAATCCATAAGGTTTTTGTCTGAAGCGCATAATTTTGCTGAAAAATTGGCAACTGCTAAAACAGAATCTCTAGAAATTGAGTTTTGGTATGTTTCTGAGGAGCTGTTGTTGAATTTTTCAATCCTATCTTCAGAATAGTCTTTTATTCTCCCTGATAAGATTGTATTTGCGGGTGAATTTTTATAAGCTTCCTTGTGAGCCTCTATTATTGCCGTATCGGAACGCTCGCCAGGAGTGACCTGCGGGTTAAAATTACTCCTGTTAAAAAATCCATATCTTATGCCATTGTTGAATAGTTCAAGACTTGGCTTACTACCAAAGTTGCTAACCTCAATAGATTTATCATTTTCTTGAGAATTATTTTTTGGATTGTCTTCTGCTGACTGAGAAGTTGAGTTTAGATTATTGAAATTTTTCATTTTAATATTTTTTGTTTTAACTATTTAATGATAAATTTATTATACTATATAATTGTTAAAAAGTCAATATTATTGTTATGGTTTTTATAAGAATATACTCCAAAACCAAAAGAGCTCTCATTTTCGAAAGCTCTTTTAAAATTTTATTGCTTCACGCCTTTCATTGTAAGATTGAGGCGACCTTTTTCATCAATTTTATCTAATTTTACCCAAATTTCTTGATCTTGTTTTAAAACATCAGTTACTTTTTCGGTTCGTTTTTCAGATATCTGCGAGATGTGTAGCATTCCGTCAATTCCCGGCAGGATATTTACGAAAGCGCCAAAATCCTTGATCGAAACCACTTTTCCGCGGTAGATTTTACCGATTTCTGGCTCTTCAACTAAAGATTTAATCCAGTTGAGGGCTTTTTCGATTTGCTCGGCATTTGGGCTGGCGATTGTGATTAAGCCATCTTCTTTGATATCAACTTCGGCTCCAGTTTCAGAAGTGATTTTATTGATTGTTTCACCACCCTTACCAATAATTGCACCAATTTTATCGGGATTGATTTTAATTTTTTCGATTCGTGGTGCATATGGCGAAAGCTCAGCTTTTGGCTCAGAAATTACGCTCAGCATATGGCGCAGAATATGTTCGCGGCCTTTGCGAGAAGTTAAAATTGCTTTTTCAAGAACTGAAACTGGTAGGCCATGAACTTTCATATCCATTTGTAGCGCGGTAATTCCATTCTTTGAGCCTGTACATTTGAAATCCATATCGCCAGCAAAATCTTCCGCATCGGCAATATCACTTAAAATATAAGGTGTTTCACCGTCCATCATTAAGCCCATTGCGATTCCAGAAACAGCATTTTTTATTGGCACACCAGCGCTCATCAAAGCCATGCAGCTTGAACAAGTTGCTGCCATTGATGTTGAACCGTTCTGGCTCATAATTTCAGTTACGCTACGAATAGCATAAGGGAAATCTTCTTCACTTGGTAAAACCGCTTCAAGTGCGCGCTGAGCAAGATATCCGTGGCCGATTTCACGTCTACCAGGGCTACCTAATCGACGAGGTTCGCCAACAGTGTATCCAGGAGCATTATAGTGATGCATATAACGGCGTTCAATTTCATTAAATTCCATTGTATCAACCAGTTGCGAGTATGAAAGTGGTGCAAGTGTCACTATATTCATTGCTTGAGTTACACCACGAGTAAACAAACTCGAACCATGCGCCCGTGGTAGAAAGTCGATTTCGCTTGAAAGCGGGCGGATTTCATCTAAAGCTCGCCCATCTGGTCGTTCACCATCTTCCACAATTCCCTTTCGAACGGCTTTATGGACTGCCAAAGTGAAAGCTTCGTCGTAATCTTTTCGGGTTTCTTCATAAGCTTCTTCGCCGAATTTTTCAAGCATTTCTGTATGGAATTTATTACGAATTTCGGCAATATTTTGGTTATATTTTGGATAAGCTTCACGAATTTCGGAGCCGAATTTTCCTTCTGTCCAAGCTTCAACTTCTTTTGAGATTTCTTCGTCTGGCAAAATAAGCTCAAATTTTCGTTCTTCAAAATAACCTGCCTCGATATATTTGGCGCGAAGTTCATTTTGTAGCTTGATCGCTGGCTGAAAATTATCAAAAGCCCAAGCGAGCCCTGTAATAATTTCTTCTTCAGGAACTTCATTTGCGCCTGCTTCAACCATGGTAATTCCGCTTTCAATTCCGGCTACAACCAAATCGAGTGAGGAATTTTCGCGCTCCTCAGGATTTAGAAAGGCTTTAAACTCGCCGTTCACTTTACCGATTCGAAGTCCGGCTACTGGGCCGTCAAATGGTACACCAGCCAAATTAAGTGCGCTTGAAGCTGCAATCATCGCAATCATATCTGGGCGAAATTCTGGATCGGCAGAAAGCACGGTTGCAACAACCTGCACTTCTTCACGATATCCTTTTGGAAAGAGCGGCCGAATTGGTCGGTCAATCAAACGTCCGATCAGAATTGCATCGTCTGAAGGTCGTCCTTCTCGCTTGATGAATCGTGAGTCAGAAATCCGTCCGCTGGCATACCATTTTTCTTCATAATCAATTGATAGTGGGAAATAATCCAAAGCCACTGGTTTCGAACCCAGTTGAACTGTTCCCAGAACCACAGTTTCGCCATATTTTGCAATCACGCTCGCAGTTGAACGAAAGCCAACTTTACCAACTTCCAGCGTTAATTTTCGCCCCAAAAAATCAGTGCTAACCGAAATTACACTTTTCCCCGTTGGGTTTATAATCATATTTTCTCCTTCTGCCAAATGAGTTGCAGGAATCTTCTTCGAAAATCTTTCGAAAATAATTTCTACCACACATTCAGCGTTAATTTTACTATTTCATTATAACATTTTTGAGCGAATTTAGCAAAAATAAAACCGCCAAGCATTTAAGCGTGGCGATTTTACGGTTTTGAAATTATTTTCGCAAACCTAGTTTAGAAACAACAGCTTTGTAGGCTTCAAAATCTTTTCGTTCAAGATATTTTAGAAGTTTTTTACGGCGACCAACCATTTGCATCAAACCGCGTCGAGCCATGAAGTCGTGCTTGTTTGATTTAAGGTGTTCCGTCACTTCTTTGATACGAGCCGTCAAGATTGACACTTGTGCCTGTGGCGAACCAACGTCATTCTTTGAAACCTGAGTCAAAGCGATTGCCTTCTCTTTATTCTCTTTAGTAATCATCCTGAATATTCTAACAAATTTTTTTAAAGAAGTCAAGCGTTGTATAAAAAATTTTAATTACTTATTTTTTATTAAAAGTTTTTCGAATAAAATCATCTCGATTTTCTTGATATTGTTTGACTTTTTCTTCACATCTATCCGAAGGATTTTTAATGCATTCTATTTGAGCCTGAGTGAGATTGTTATTATGCGTATCTTTCCAAGTTGCAAAATTAACGCCCTCATTCACTCTAAAAAGAAACAAAATAGTTATTATACTAATAATTAAGTTGATAATAATCAAAATATTAAAAATTGGTTGCCATTTAATTTTATTAATTTTTTTAGACATAAAAACCTTTCTTGTGATATATTTAAAAAGAGCAAGTTTGGTGACTTGCTCATGATAAAAGGAGCCAAGATTAGGATATCCAGATTTTATTCCCCCATATCCAATCCCAGTTGGTGCTTACATTTGCTATTGTCCGGCCACCATTAATCCATCCAGATTTAATGTTGTTTCCCCAGTTTTGACTAGTCCCACCAACACCAACATGCAGTCTATAATCTCTACCTTTGGTGTCGTATCTCCAGCCGGCAATATGAGGTTCTCTTGTTCTATTTAACTGAGCCCAACCTGAGCCGCCACCTTCGACTTCTACCCATACGCCAACGACCGGTCTTCCGTTACCGTCAACTATTTGACCACTAGAAGCTTCTGCTTTTTGTGCTGAAAATGCCAAAGATGCAACTGTTATGCCAGCAAATAATAAACCCTTGAATTTCTTAATCATGAGAAATCCTCCTTAATATAAAAATACTAGTTATATATAAATAACCATAATTATAATATCATATTTATAATTATTTTGTCAATAAAAAATCAAGCCAAAACCGCCATTCCCTGGCGGTGATGCTTTTATAAAATTTCGAAAGCTTTTTTAACTTTTTCAAGCTCGGCTTTTTTGTTTGAAAATTCTTCGCGAGTTTCTTCAACCAAATGTGCTGGTGCTTTTGAAACATAATTTTCATTCGAAAGGCGTTTTTCAAGCAAATTAATTTCGTTCGAAATTTTATTAATTCGTTCGGCGAGTTCGGTTTTATATTCAGCCAAAATATCGGTTGGTACATCAAGATAAGCACCTAAACCGCTAGCGGCAAGGCTAAACCCGTGTGGCGCATCTGTTTGGATGATTCCTGGCACGCGTGAAAGGTGGCGAATAGTTTCAATATTTTTTGCAATTAGTTCATCTTTTTCGAAAACCAAATTATAGCGTTTTTTACCAGGTAGTTCAGCCGTAATCAGGCGAATTTCACTAACTAAATCTTGGATTCGTTCAAATTGAAGTGCTTCGAATTCGTTAAATTTTAGAGATTCGGCTAGTTTTTCGTTTGCTAAAATTCCCTCAGTCCAAGGCAGGGTTTGCCAGATAGTTTCAGTCGCAAATGGTGCAAAAGGATGCGTGATTTTAAGACAAGTTTCAAGAACCCAGGCAAGAAGTTCAGGATTGTCTTGTGTTTTTGAAGCTTCAATATACCAATCGGCTACGGTGCTCCAAATCGTGTGATAAACCGTTTCTGAGGCCTCCGCAAAACGGTAATTTTGCATATGGTTTTCAATTTCAGCAATGGCCTTATCGAGCTCTCGCACAATCCAGTGATCTGCTGGTGTAAAAGCCTCGGGCTGTTTTGTGCTCTTAATTTCGCCAACTTTTTCAGAAATAAATCGCGAAATATTCCATAATTTATTACAGAAATTTCGGCCAGCGATAACTTTATTTTTCGAAAATGCCTGATTCTGCCCTGCCGAACGTGAAGCGATAATTCCAAGGCGGAAAGCGTCGGAGCCAAACTCGGCAATTACGTCCATTGGGTTAATCACATTTCCCTTTGATTTGCTCATTTTTTGGCCATGCTCATCAAGAACCATTCCGTGTAAGTAAACTTCGCGGAATGGAATTTGCCCTGTGCAGTAAATTCCTAGCATAATCATTCGTGAAATCCAAGGAAAAATCAAATCATGACCAGTTTCCATTACACTGTTTGGATAGAATTTCGAAAGCTCACCGCCCTCCAAAAAATCGGTTGTAATAAATGGCCATTGACCGCTCGAGAACCAAGTATCGAGCGTATCTTCATCACGCTTATAAATTTTGCCGTTAACTTCAATTTGTGATTCATGTACGCGCTCATCAAAAATCCAATCAGTTGGATCTTCAATATTTTGAAAAGCCGGAATTGGAATTCCCCAAGGGATTTGACGTGAAATGTTCCAATCGCGAATATTTTTCAAGTATTCCGCTAAAACATTTTTCTTATTTTCTGGCGTAAATTTAATTTCATTATTCTCAAGAGCTTCAAGAGCTTTTTTTGCTAAAGGTTTAGTTGAAATAAACCACTGCTCTTTAACAAGCGGCTGAATTGGCTCTCCAGATTTATAATCATATCCAACAACATGAGTAATATCTTCTTCTTTAAACAATGCATTGATTTTTCGAAGATCTTCAAGAATCTTCTTACGCGCCTCTAACACTTCTAAGCCAGCATATTTACCTGCATTTTCGGTCATTTTTCCGTCAAATCCAATTACTTGAATTTTTGGCAAGTTGTGGCGATTGCCAACTTCGAAATCATTTGGATCGTGGAATGGTGTAATTTTAACAACGCCAGTTCCAAATTGTGGGTCGGCATATTCATCAGCGATAATTTTGATTTCACGATTTATTAAAGGTATGCGAACTTTTTTACCAATCAGATTTTCATATCTTTCATCTTCTGGATTAACCGCAAGAGCTGTGTCGCCGAGCATTGTTTCAGGGCGGGTTGTTGAAACGAGCATATATTCGCTTATTCCACCAAACTCATCAAGAACTGGGTACGCAATCGTCCAGAGTTTCCCCTTCTCTTCTTTATAATCTACCTCAATATCAGCATAAGAAGTTTGATATTTTGTTGAATAATTAACAATGCGCTCACCTCTGTAAATCAAGCCATCGTTCCACATTTTTTCGAAAGTTTTATAAACGCGATTAACTACTTTTTCATCTAATGTAAAAGTGAGGTTTTTCCAGCTAGCACCGGCTCCTAAAGCACGCAATTGGAGTTCCATATTTCCGCGTTGACTTGCTACGAAATCCCAAACATTTTTATAAAGTTCATCACGAGAATAATCTAAGCGACTCTTCCCTTCAGCGTTCAAAAGGCGTTCATAAACAACCCAAGTTTCGAAGCCCGCGTGGTCGGCGCCAGGTAAATAAATTGCGTCATAACCCTTCATTTTGTGATAACGCACTAAAATATCTTCAACCGCAGCCATTAGCCCGTGGCCGATATGAAGATTTCCATTTGCATTTGGTGGCGGCATTACGATTGAATATTTTGGGCCAACTCCACTGCTTTCGAAAGCGCCAGATAGCTCCCATAAATTATAAATTTCAGGTTCGTAATTATTCGGTTCGTAAGTCTTTGTAATTTTCATATTTCCCTTTAAAATCGCATTTATTCAACAACATTTCACACGAAAGTTAAACTGTGCGAAATTCTACATTTACAATTATACCACATTCGGTGTATAATATAAATATGCTAAAGATTATCGAAATTACTGATAAAAAAGAATGGAATGATTTTATTAACGAGCACGGCGGTCACCCTTTGCAACTTTGGGGTTGGGGTGAGTTAAAATCGCAATCACCAAATTGGCAAGTTGTGCGAGTTTTTTTGAAAAATGGTGAAGAAAAATACATTGATCGCAAAAAAAATGACCACTCAGATATTGTGGCAGCGGCGCAAATTTTGGTGCGAAAATTGCCGTTTCCGCTTCGAAATTTTGCATATATTCCGCGCGGTGCTTTGGTGATTTCGAAAAAGCCAATCGAGCGAGCCCGCATTTCGCGTGAAATTGCTCTTTGGGTTTCGAAGAACATTAAACCAAAGCCAGTTTGTTTAACTATGGAACCAGATTGGAACAGCGGCGAATTTGACTTGCGTGACGGCTGGAGAAGTTCAAAAAACACAATTTTAATTCCACGAACTTTGATCCTTGATTTAACGCAAAATGAAGATGAATTACTCGCCAAAATGAGTAAAAAAACGCGACAATATATTCGAAAAAGTGGTGGAGAAGTGCGAGTTCGGCAGCTGTTTTCGAAAGAAGAAATTGATCGTGCGTTGCAAATTTACACAGAAACTGCTAAAAGGGCAGGGTTCGCAATTCATTCGAAAGAGTATTATCACGAACTTTATAAAAAAATGGGTGAAAATTCACCAATTTTTGGAGCTTTTATTGAAAAAGAGCAGGGTAAATCTATAGAAAAAAATAAAAATACTGAAGATTATATAGCAGAAAAACTTAAAAATCAAGAAATGGTGGCATTTTTGTGGTTTGCTCAAAGTGACGGCGTGGCATTTGAACTTTATGGTGGAGTAACTGAGGCGGGGCAAAAATCACGCGCAAATTACGTTTTGAAATGGATTGCGATTATTGAAATGAAAAATCGCGGAGTTAAGCGATATGACTTTAATGGCCTTTTGAACGATGGAATTTCAAGATTTAAAGCTGGTTTTGCAAATCATGAAGATTTATTGGTTGGTACACTAGATTTTCCGATTTCGAAAACATATTTCATCTGGAATTCATTTTTACCAACTGCTAAAAAAATTGTTCGAAAATTCAAAAAATAGGGAAGTGAGATTATAAAAATTCGCTCAAATCGGGCGAATTTTATTTTTTTGAAAATGAAAAAGCCAATAGAGATTTTCGAAAATTGACCAAACTTGTAAAAAGTAGTAAAATAGTAGTTATGAAAATCTTAGGAATTGAAAGCACTTGTGATGAAACTGCGGCAGCTGTGGTGGAGTTTGATGCAAATAGAATTTCGCGTGAAAGCTCACCAAAGCTAAAACTGCTTTCAAGCGTAGTTCATTCACAAATTGATATTCATGCGCAATTTGGCGGGGTAATTCCAGAGGTGGCGGCGCGTTCGCATATTGAATATGCTAACCCTGTTGTGCGAGAAGCGCTTTCGAAAGCGGGAATTTCCTTTAAAGATTTGGATGGAATCGCTGTTTCTTATGCACCTGGTTTGGTGGGTTCGTTGTTAGTTGGTACGCTTACGGCGCAAACCTACGCTAGAATTTTTAATAAACCATTTTACCCAATTCATCATGTTGAAGCTCATGTTTATGCGAATTTTCTAAACGAGGAGCCACCAAAATTTCCATTTTTAGCATTAGTGGTTTCAGGCGGTCATTCACAAATTGTATTATTTAAATCACACGGAAATTACCAAATTTTAGGAGAAACACAAGATGATGCAGTTGGCGAAGCTTTCGATAAAGTTTCAAAAATCCTTGGCTTACCGTATCCTGGCGGCCCTGCAATTTCAAAAGCAGCGTTAAGTGGTAATTCTTCAAAATATAAATTGCCAAAAGCTCGCTTAAAAGGGAAGTATGATTTCAGTTTTTCGGGATTAAAAACAGCAGTTTTGCGTGCAGTTCAAAAAGAAGTTGGTGTTGATTTTAACTTTCCATCTTTTGAGTTGGCAGCAAAATTAAATGAACAACAGAAAAATGATTTCGCTGCAAGTTTTCAAAAAATAGCTGTTGAAACTCTGGTTGATAAACTTGAAAAAGCCGTTGAAGATTTTTCGCCAACAACTGTTGTGATTGCGGGCGGTGTAGCAGCGAATTCAGCTTTAAGAGAGGAATTAATTAAGAGAGTTTTGAAAAAACTGCCAAACCCTGTAATTTTCACTCCGCCAGAACTTTGCACCGATAATGCCGCAATGGTGGCAACTTTAGGTGCTTTTCAGGCCGTACTGAGCGAATCGCAAAATCCGCTTGAGCTTGAAGTTAAACCATCGCTTTCGATGAGCGATTTAAAATGGTAAATAATTTTCAAAAAATGTTAGAAATAAAATAACCCGCAAATTTCTGCGGGTTTTGTTTTTTAATGACCTTTCTAAAGAAATACACGAATACCTTTGAATCTACGTTCGGTCGTAGTGACTGGTTTATTAGGGTCGACACCCTCATAACAACCCGTACCCATGTGGGTATCGATATAGGGAAATTTAGTTGCCGTATATGTGTCATAAGCCTTTTCGAAATTGATTCCTTCCTGGGTTAGAAAATAACGCACAAATTGGGTTTTGCAATCATTCTCATTGTCAAGGTAGATGAGCACGCTTGATCTACCATCCTTGGCGGCCTCGACAAGGATGCCTTCAACTTGCTTGGCAATATTTTCATAGGTTAAAGCAGCTTCTTTTTCTGCAGCTAGTCGTTCTTTTAGTGACATAACTAAGTCCTCCAAATGTTCTATTTTTACCAAAAGGTAAATCTTTTAAATTATAGCATTTTTAAGTAGAATTGTCAAGTTTTTGAAAAAAGAAAAATAAAAAACCGCCCAATTTTGAGCGATTTTTGAAAAAAGTATCAAATTAAGCAAGCTTTACGCCAGCTTTTTTTGCAGCAGCGGCAAGAGAAGCTTTTCGGCGAGCAGCTGTGTTTTTCTTGATAAGACCTTTTTTAACAGCTTTGTCTAATTCGCTTTGTGCTTTCGAAAGACTTTTTGCGCTTGGTTCAGCAACAAAAGCTTTAACTGCGCCTTTGATATCTTTTTTAATTCCAACGTTGCGTTCGCGTCGTTTTGCGGTTTGTCGCATTCGCTTTACAGCAGATTTAATAATTGGCATTTAATTCCTTCTTTTAGGTTGTTATTTACAATTCAACATCAATTATATATTATTTCGAAATAAAAAGCAAGTATTTCAAATAAACTGTTGACATTTCATTGCGATTATGCTAATATAGAGCTATAAATTATAAAAATAAACAATAGGATTCAATAAATGTCAAAAAATAATGCTCAAGAGCAGATTATCGCAAAATTGAAAGAATCAGAAAGCATTTTGATTGCGGTAAATGATAGCCCAAGCGTTGATGAACTTTCTTCAGCATTGGCTTTAACGCTCGCAATTAATAATTCTGGCAAGCATGCAACGGCGGTTTCAAGCGGAAAAATGCCCGACGCGCTAGCTTTTTTGCGCCCAGAAAAAACTTTCGAAAATTCGGTAGATTCTTTGCGTGATTTTATTATTGCTTTAAATAAAGAGAAAGCTGATCATCTTCGTTATAAGCTTGTTGGTGATCATGTGAAAATTTTTATTACGCCATATCGCTCAATTATTTCTGAAAAAGACCTCGAATTTGAACAGGGTGATTTTAACATTGATTTTGTGCTAGCTTTAAATGTTGAAAGCCAAGATCGCCTTGATGGGGCTTTAGCGGCGCACGGGCGAATTTTTCACGATGCTTCAGTTGGAATTTTAACTGTTGGTGAAAACCAAACGAATCTTAACGGAACTCACTGGCATGCCGAAAACGCCAGTTCTTTGAGTGAAATTTCTGTTCAAATTATTGAATCCCTTGGAAAGAAAAATCTTACTCAACCAGTCGCAACTGCTCTTTTGACTGGAATTGTTGCTGAAACTGATCGCTTTTCGAATGCAAAAGCTACGGCTGAAGTTATGAGTCTTGCAGCAAAACTTATTTCATCTGGCGCTGACCAGCAACTTGTAGTTTCAAAAATCCGTGAAGCTGAAGAAAAAGCGGGCGAATTTGCTGTGCAAAAAAATGCTAAAATGGAAGAAGCTTTAGAAGAAATTTCGAACGAAAAAGAAAAATCGAGCGAAAAATCTTCTTCAAAGAAAGAGCAAAAGCGTAACGGTGCATTTGTGATTGCGCATGAAGAAGCTAAAAATGAAGCAGAAAAAGCTAATCTTGAAAATTCACAAAATCAAGCCGAAGACGAACTTGAAGAATCTTTAAATAAACTAAAAAATATTAATAAACCAGAAAATGCTTTTGCTAAACTTGAAGAAGTTGAAGCTCCTGAGCAAAATCAAGAACTTGCGCAAGAAAATTCGAACGAAGATATTTTCGAAAATCCAAGCGAAAATCTTGAAAATACACAAGCTCAAAATGAAAATTTAGTTGAAGAAAATTCGGCACAAAATATATCAGAAAGCCAAGAAGATCTAGCTGAACAAAATATTTCAGTCCCAACTCCCGAAAACACTCAACCACAAACTTTCGAAACTATCGAACCTCAAATTGCTCAACCAGAAGTTGCGCCAGTTTTCGAACAACAAAATCCAGCTGAAACTCCTGCCCCTTCAGAATTTAATCAGCCTGAAAATACGCAAGGTTTGGTTGAAGCGCCAGTTCAAAATTATGCACCAGAAATCCCAACGCCAAGTGTGCCTTTCGAAAATCCAAATGCATTTATTGCGGAAACTCCAGTTCAGGAGCAAGTTTTTGAGCCAGCTCGCCAAGTTGATATTTCAGTCCCAACTCCCGAAAACACTCAACCACAAACTTTCGAAACTATCGAACCTCAAATTGCTCAACCAGAAGTTGCGCCAGTTTTCGAACAACAAAATCCAGCTGAAACTCCTGCCCCTCAAGAGATTCAAACTCAAAATATTCAGCCAGTGCAAAATCAGGGCGATGAATATTATCACCCAGCCGAAAATGCTCAAATTGCAAGTGGTTTGATGGGTGCTCAGCCTTATGAGCCAAGTGGAATTTCTCGTGGAGAAAACTCTGCAGCAACTTCAAATCCACAAAATAATGATTATGTTTTAAGCCATGGTAAAGTTCAAAATGCGGTTTATGAAGAATCGCAGGCGAATGAGAATTTTATTCCTGAAACTCAGCCTTACGCTCAAGCTACACCAATCCAGCCACTTTCAAATTTTGAATCAAGTAATCCGATTTCGAATGAACAATATGCGCAGACTTTGCCACAAAATAATTTTGAAAGTCAGCAAACTTACTCGACTGAAAATCCTGCACAAAATTCGAATGATTTTGCAATGCCAATGCCACCAGCTATGCCAGATTTTAGCTCGATGCCAATGCCGCCAGAAATTCCAGCTTTTGATTTTATTCCAAATCCAGCGGAGCAACCTGCAATGGGTGCTGAAAGTAGCAAAAATAAAGTGATGACCGACCAAATTTACCCTAACGATCCTTCAGAATTCAGAATTCCAGGGATGTAAAATGGCATTTTTCGAAAACGATAGCGGGCGAATCTTAATTGATAAGCCTGCCGGAATTACCAGCTTTGGTGTGGTCGCTAGAATACGCCGCGTTCTTAAAGATGAATTTGGTAAAAAAGTTAAAGTTGGCCACACTGGCACGCTCGATCCTTTTGCGACTGGGCTTTTAGTTTTACTTTATGGTAAGGAAACTAAAAATGCAATGAGCCTTACTAAGCTTGATAAAGTTTATGAGGCGGAATTTACACTTGGGCAAATTTCCAGTACGGGCGATCCTGAAGGCGAGATTTCTAAATGCGAGAATTTTGAAATCCCAACTTTTGAACAGATTGAAAAAGAAATTAAAACTAACTTTTTAGGCAAAATTGAACAAACTCCGCCAGCTTTTAGTGCAATAAAAATTGAGGGCAAGCGTGCCTATGATTTGGCGCGAAAAGGTGAGGATTTTGAAATTCCTAAACGCACGGTTGAAATTTTTGATTTCGAAATTTTAAGTTATGATTTTCCAAAATTAAAAGTTCGCACACATGTTTCAAGTGGAACTTACATTCGTTCGCTGGCAGAAGATTTGGGCAAAAATTTGGGTTGCGGTGCGTTTTGTTCGCAACTTCGGCGCACAAAAATTGCCGATTTTGATATTTCGAAAGCTAAAAAGCTTGAAGATTTTGGAATTTTAGATTAGTTTTTGCTTATACTGCCAAAAAATGATATAATTTAAATAATGAAAAACGCAAAAATTCTTTGGATTGATTTAGAAATGACCGGTCTTGAACCTGAAAAAGACCGAATTTTAGAAGTTGCGGCAATTGCGACAGATTGGGATTTTAATGAAATTGCCACTTTCGAAAGTGCAGTTAAGGTTGATGAGAAAATTCTCGAAATCCGAATGGTTGGTGATTTTTGGGATACTTTTAGCGAAACGCGTGATGCTTTAAAATTGCAAAATTCTTGCGCTACAAAAAATTCACAAGAAGTTGAAGCGGATTTAATTAAATTTGTAGAAGAAAATTTTGCCGAAGAAATTTTGAAAGGCGAGAAAATTATTTTGGGTGGAAATTCAATTCACCAAGATCGCCGATTTATTCGTGAAGAATGGAAAAAACTTGAAAAAATGCTGCATTATCGAATGTTAGATGTTTCAGCGTGGAAAGTTGTGATGAGCGCTAAGTTTAAACGGGTGTTTGCTAAGCCTGAAAATCACCGCGCGCTGGATGATATTCGCGGTTCGATTGAAGAGTTGAAATTTTATTTAAAAAAGGTGAAAAAGTAATGGATCAAAGTGAAATTAAAGATTTTTTGCTGAATTTTTACGCAGCGGAAGTTCGAAAAGATGAAGAAAATAAACTTGAAATTTTTGAAGTTAATTTTGATAAATTAGAAAAAATTTGGCAAGAAAAAATGGCTGGCGAGCTTGGCGATTTTGAGCGTGAGACTGGTGAAAAGATTCTTTCGAAAATTGCAGAAAGTGAAGAGCCAAAAGCAATTTTTGCAATCATTCACGATGGTTCAAAACCTTTAAAAGTTGAAATGAAAACAGGCGTGCAGCTTGCTCGAATTTTGCGTGAAAAGGAGAGTGTAGTGCCTTCAAAGTTGATGAGCGAGCGTGAGTGGAATTTGATTATTGGCCAAGGACAAGTTTCGGCTGAAGAATTGCGAGATTTGTTTCGCTTGAGCTATCGCTTGGTTTGCGAGTAAAATATATTTTGTAGTTTCTCTTTTAGATAGAAAATAACCTTGCAAAAGCGGGGTTTTTCTTTGCGAAAAAAACTTTTTTGTGATATAATCATAAGTAATATGAAACCGAATGAAGATTGGAATCAGGTCGGCCAAAATCAAAATTTTGGTGCACCAAATAATTATCCTCAAAATCCTTATCCACCACAACAAAATTACGGTGGTTTTTCGAATAATTTTGCTCAAAATGGTCAATTCCCAAGTAATCAATTTCCGAATGGACAAAATCCACAGCAACAATTTGGCAGCCAAAATCAAAACTTTGGTGCACAACAGAATTTTCCGCAATATCCAAATAATTACCGAAATCAACAACAATTTCCAGTTCAGCCAAATCAACCTGTTCAAAATTCGCAAGTTGCTCCAAATTTAATGCCAGATCAAAATTATTCGCAAGATACTACAACTGAAAACCCTTACACAGTTGAGTATCTCAACAAGATTGCGCCCAAAAAAGCCGCTCCGTTTTGGACTAAAGGAAAAATTCTAGGTGCTTCAGCATTATTAATCTCGCTATTTTTCTCGATTTTTATTATTGTAACTAGCAATAAGGGCGACGATAATGCTCAAGCGGTAATTCGTGCTTATTATAATATTTCGAAATTAAAGGAAACTACAAAATCTTTTCAAAATAAGATTAAAAGTTCAGATTTAGCAGCCGTGAACGCAGGAATTAACACTTCACTTAGTTCAAATGAACAGGATTTGAAAGAATTTATGAAGAGTCGGAAGATTGAAGTTCCTCGTGGAGATTCGAAAAAGAATTCGCAAGCAATAAAACAAACTGATGCGATTTTTGATAAACTTAGTGCAACGCTTGATGACGCTTTCTTGAACGCTACAATTGATGAAGTTTATTCCCGTGAGATGGCATATCAGTTAATTCGTGTAAAAGATTTAATTACACGACGCAAAAAAACTTCACCTTCTTCACAAAAGTCAGTATATGAAAAAATTGAAAAAAATCTTACAGAATCTTCAAAACAGCTTGAAAACTACCACAAAGCAAAATAATTTTCTGAAATTGCAGCCCATTTTTTGATTGATGAGGGCTGCTTTTTATGTTAAAATATAGATATGAATGATGCCAGAGACGAAATTAAAGCAAGAATAAGCATTGAAGATTTGGCTGGCGAATATCTTGAGCTCAAGCGAACTGGGCGTAATTTTAAAGCACTTAGTCCCTGGACAAATGAGCGAACTCCGAGTTTTATAATCAGCCCCGATAAACAAATTTGGCACGATTTTTCATCTGGAAAAGGCGGTGACATCTTTGGTTTTATTATGGAAGTTGAAGGAATGAATTTCCGCGAGGCCTTAGAATTTCTGGCGCGAAAAGCTGGCGTTGAAATTGAAACTTTTGATTCAAAGCGTTCAAGAGAAATTTCTGAAAAAAAAGAACGACTTCGAAAAATTTTGCAAATTAGTGCAAATTTTTATCAGCATATGTTGGTTCGTAATAAAGAAGCTTTGAATTATGTTTTTAAAAATCGCAAACTTTCGAAAGAAATTGTGCAAGAGTTCAAAATTGGTTTTGCTCCAAATACTCAAAAAATGCTCACGAATTTTTTGCTAAAAAAAGGTTTTGCGATGAGCGATATTCGTGATGCTGGGTTGTTAAACCGATTTGGCGGCGATATTTTTCGAAATCGAATGGTGATTGCTTTGCAGGATTCGGGTGGGTCGCCAGTTGGTTTTACCGGCCGAATTATTAAAGATGAGCCAAATGCGCCAAAATATTTAAACACACCTCAAACTTTGCTTTATGATAAATCTTCAAACATTTTTGGCCTTTCGCAAGCAAAAAATGAAATTCGAAAAGCTGGTTTTGTGGTTGTAGTTGAAGGAAATATGGATGTAATTTCGAGCCATCAAGCTGGTGTGAAAAATGTGGTTGCAACGGCCGGTACGGCGATGACAGTTCATCATTTAAAGGCTCTTGGTAGGTTTTCGAATGATGTTCGCCTTTGTTTTGATAGCGATCAAGCTGGAATTAGCGCTACCGAGCGAGCAATTTCGTTAGGACAACAAGCTGGTGTGGAGCTTTCAATTATCACCTTAATTCAATCGGCAGGTGAAGCTAAAGACCCAGATGAATTAATTCAAAAAGATTTGGAACTTTGGAAGGATTCAATTTCGAAGCCACAACCGGCGATAGAATGGATTTTTGACCAATATGAAAAACGGCTAAATATTGCAACCGCCGTAGGAAAAAAGGAGTTTTCCACAATAGCACTGAAACTTGTGGAAAACTTAAATGACCCTGTGGAAAAAGATTTTTATATTGAACAAATTTCGAAAAGAATTGGCATTTCGAAAACAACATTACTCGGAAAATTTGACGAAAAGCCTAGGCCAGTTAAACCAAAAAGGCGAATAAAAATTGAAAAAACTGACGAGAAATTTGTTGATGAATATATTTATGAAGATGATTTGTTAGCTCTTGCGATTAAAGAACAGAAGCTTGCTGAAATGTTGAGTGAGTTGCAAGATGATATTTTACATAATAAACAACGAAATCAAATTCTGCAAATTTTGAAATCAAATAATCTCGATCTCTTGAAAAACTTCGATGGTTATGTTAAAATACTTCTATTAAAGGCTGACGAACGACTCGGAAATATAAAAGGCAGTGCCACCGACGAAATGAAGCGTTTGATTCATAAAATTAAAACCCAAAATTTACAAGAACGAAAAGTGAATCTTCAAAAGCAACTCGAAGATGCTGAAATTCAAGGTGATGAAAATTTGAGAATGAAGATTTTGATGGAAATTATACAATTAAATAAGGAGCTGAATAGTGGTAAAAGGTAAGAGTAAAAAAGAACTACCAGAAGAAATTCTAAATGAAGACGGCATTGTGGATGCAACTCTTTCGCTTGATGATTTCGAACCAGATTTTGACGACCTTGCAGTTGAAGATGAAGAAGATATCACTGAAGAAGATTTATTGAACGGTGCTTATAATGATGATATAACAGATGATAGTGTTCGAATGTATCTTCGTGAAATTGGTAAGATTCCACTCCTTTCACTCGAAAAAGAGACCGAGCTTGCTGAAAAAGCAATGCAGGGCGATCAATGCGCAAAAGATAAAATGGCTGAAGCAAACATGCGTTTGGTTGTTTCAATTGCGAAAAGGTATTCCGGCCGCGGTTTAGAGCTACTTGACTTAATTCAAGAAGGGAACACGGGGCTTCTTCGTGCGGTTGATAAATTTGACCCAAGTAAAGGTTTTAAATTCTCAACTTATGCAACTTGGTGGATTCGGCAGGCAATTACACGCGCAATTGCCGACCAAGCTCGGACTATTCGAATTCCTGTTCATATGGTTGAAACGATTAACAAGCTGATGCGAACTTCTCGCCGATTGACGCAAGAATTAAACCGTGAGCCAACCAACCAAGAACTCGCTAAAGAAATGGATATGGATGTTGAAAAAATTGAATATATCCAAAAAATTAAGCAAGATATTACTTCTTTAGATGCTGGAATTGGTCGTGATGGCGAGGAGGGTGAAGAATCAACACTTGGTGATTTTATTGAAGATGAAGATACCGCTAGCCCAGAAGAATCTGCAACTGTTCAACTTTTGAAAGAACAAGTTCGCGAAATTCTTTCAACACTTTCTGATCGTGAGCGGAAAATTCTTGAAATGCGTTTTGGTTTAAATGGCACAAAAAGCCATACGCTTGAAGAAGTCGGTCTTGAATTCGCAGTGACTCGCGAGCGGATTCGCCAGATTGAAGCTAAAGCTTTAATGAAACTTAAAAAGCATAAAGATTCGAAAAAGCTTCATGAATATTTGGACTAAACGTGGTGGGGAAAGGTTAAGATGAAAGAAAAAATTATACGAATTGCACCAATTTTATTGATTATTGCGATTGCAATTCTTTCGATTATTACAGTTGTAACAATTGTTAATACGTTTATGAATGGTGGAAATGGTTCAGACCAAGCTCAGCAGGCGAACAATGAAGCTTCGAAAGAAGATAATTCGCCTTCAAGTAAAGAATTGTTAAGCACTGATCAAAACCGCAGTGTTAAAATGGTGGTTCGTGGACCGATTGTTGCACAAGAGAATTTTCGTTCTTACACGGTTGAGGTTTCACCAAGATTTCGAAAACTTACAACTTACAAGGGTTATCTTGGTGAAGTAATTAAAGAAGTTAAGCTTGATAACAATACAGAATCTTATACCCAATTCGTAAATGCTTTAAATAAAGCCAATATGATGAAGGGAGCTCCTTTTAGTGGTGATGCAGATGATTTAGCTGGTGTTTGTGCTACTGGTCATCTTTATGATTTTTCAATGCTGAAAGATGATAAAACTGAAAAACACCTATGGACTTCAACTTGCTCGGGTTCAAAAGGATCACTTATTGCAAATACTAAACAATTGCAAAATTTGTTCATTGCGCAAGTTCCTGGAAATGAGCAAATAGTTCGCGATCTTGGAATAAATGAAATTAAACGCTAATGTTTTGATTTTTGATTGCTTTGGGGTGCTGGTTTCTTACCAGTCTTCTTCGGAGCATCTTTTTGAGTATATTTGGCAGAAAGATCAAAATTTGTTGAATTTTATTCGAAAAAACAAAGCTAAGGGTTCGAAAATTGGTGTTTTATCTAATATCGCACAATATCAATTTAATCAACTTTTTTCAAAAGAAGAGCAAGAGGAATTATTTGATTTCTTGGTACTCTCGGGTGAAGTTGGAGTTTCGAAACCTTCGAAAGAGATTTTTGAAATTGCAATTGATAAAAGTGAGGCTTGTTTAAATGAAATTTATTTTTTTGATGATTCTTTGCAAAATGTTGAAGCTGCCAAAAAACTTGGAATAAACGCATTTTTATATCAAAATTGGAATGAATTTTCGAAAGAATTTAAGGAGGAATAATGCCAGAATTACCAGAAGTTGAAACAGTTGTAAGAGGCTTGAATCGACTAATTCTAAAAAAGAAAATTGCGAAAGTTAAACACGATTGGCCTAAAAGTTTTCCGAATGCTGAAAGAGATGTTCAGGATTTTATGATTGGTGCTGAAATTTCGAATGTTCGCCGCCGCGGAAAAGCTATAATTATTGAGCTAGAGAATGGTTGGTCGCTCGTAACGCATCTCCGAATGACGGGGCAGATGGTTTATCGTGGTGAAGAAAACTGGGGCGCAGGGCATCCAAATGAGGATTTTTTAAATGATCTTCCAAATAAATCAACAAGAGTTGAGATTGATTTTGAAGATGAAACTAAACTATTTTTTAATGACCAGCGAAAATTTGGCTATATGAAATTATTGCCAATACCAGAAATTGAAAATTTACCTTTTTTTCAAAAGCTTGGTCCTGAACCTCTTGAAGATAATTTTACGGTTGAAATTTTAAAAAATCGTCTTTCGAAAAAACAAAATAGTATGATAAAGCCTGCGATTTTGGAGCAGAGTGTTATTGCTGGTGTTGGAAATATTTATGCTGATGAGGCTTTGTGGCGAGCAAAAATTCACCCTGAAACTAGAATTAAAGATTTTTCGAACGAAGATTTCGTGAATCTGCATGAGGCAATTCGTTTTGTAATGAATGAATCGATTAAAAGAGGTGGCTCAACCGACCGAAATTATGTTAATGCAGATGGCTCACGCGGAAATTATTTAAATTATGCCGCCGTTTATCATAAAGATGGCGAGCCTTGTAAACGTTGTGGAACAGAAATCTCAAAAATTCGTGTTGGTGGTAGAGGAACACATTTTTGCACAAATTGCCAAAAAATTAAAGGTAGTGAAAACTGATGATTGGTGGAAAAACAACAATTCTTTATGGTGATAATTCTTATGAACGCACTGCTCAACTCGCTAAAATGAAGATTGATGCTGAAAGATCTGGTTTTGAAATTCAGAAAAGTAACTCTGACGAGCTTTCGAAGAGTGATTTTGTGAGTTTAATTTGTGGCGTTAGCTTGTTATCTGAAAAACGTTTTGTTTATATCCGAAATTTGAGCGAAAACTCAGAAATTTGGCAGAATTTAGCTGAAATTTTACCAAGAATTTCAACCGATGTTCATCTTTGCTTGGTTGAAGATAAAATCGATAAGCGATCGATTGTTTATAAGGCCATTTCAAAAATTGTTGAATTATATGAATTTAAGAATTTAACTGCAAGAGATTCGAAAAATTTGGCAGAATTTGCACGACTTTTTGCAAAAAAACAAGGTTTGTTGATTGATAATAAAACGGCGAGTTTTTTGATTTCTTGGGTTGGTGTTGATGAATGGCGAATACGTGATGCAATCGAAAAAATAGCGTTAATTGGTGAAGCTAATGAACAAAATATTCGTGAATTTGTTCCGCAGAATATCGAGAGCAATGCATTTGCAATTATTGAAATGATGTTTTTTGGCGATATTTTGAAGTTACAAGAAGAGTTTTCGAAATTAAAAATTACAGATGGCGAAGATGGAGCTTTTCGCTTTTTAGGAATGATTTCAACACAAATTTTTAATTTAGTAGCTTTAAAAGTTGGTAAAAATATTGGGAAAACTACGGCAGAAATTGCTAAAGAAATTGGTGCGAATACTTGGGCTTTAGGAAAAATGGAGAGTTTTGTGCAAAATCTGAGCGAAAGTCAACTTGCTGAGATTGTTTCGAAATTTGCGCAGGTAGATGAAATTATTAAAACTGAAAGTGTTGATCCTTGGAATTTAGTTGAGTCAACAATTCTTGAAATTGCTAGCAAATTAAAGAACCAAAAATAGTTTTCGAAAAAACATTTTTATGATATAATATAAATTGATTATGGCTAAAAAACAAGTAAAATCAACAAAAGGTAAATCTAAAAAAGTTTCAGCTCCAAAACAAAGTGTTTTGCCGGCTGGTTTTTGGGCGCAGGTTGGCGCAGTTATTTTGATTGCTTTTTCGCTTTTTCTTGTTTTAAGCTGGTTTGGTGCTGGCGGTTCAGCATTGGTTGCAATTCATAAAGCGCTTCTTGGGCTTATGGGCTGGGCAACTTTCTTTTTGCCAGCAGTTTTGATTTTTATTGCTGTTGAAATCTTTCGTGATGAACAAAATCGATTTCCAATTTTAAACACTTTTGGTTTAATTCTAATTTTAATTTGGCTAAGTGGATTTTTTGGTTTATTTAAAACTTCGGCTGGTGTTCATTATGGAGGTTGGAGCGGAGAAGTTTCGAATAAAATCATGCTAGCAATGGTTAATTCAATGGTGGCAGCAATTATTTATCTTTTGTTAATTTCAATTACGCTTCTTTCGATTCTAAGAGTTTCACCAATTGTAGTGATTAAAAAGATTGGCGAAATGCTTAAAACTAGCGATTTTGCAAATGAATCTAAAAATGCCAAGGTTTTCGAAAAAGCTAAAGAATCGATGTTGCTGAAAAAAGTTAACGATTCTGCTGAAGAAAAACCAGAAATTAAACTAAATGCTGGCGTTGCAGTATTAGATAAAAAATCACAAGAAAAAGATGAGCCAAAAGAGAAAAAAGGCTTGATGCGAATTTCAAAGAAGCTGGAAGGGGTTTCGAAAGAAGAAACCAAAAAACCAGAAAATACTGGGCATATTTTTGATGATTCAAAATGGAAGGCACCAGATTTTAGTTTACTTGAGCAATCGCAAGCTCCTGCTGATGCTGGTGATGTTGAGCAAAATGCACGCACAATTAAAAATACTTTGAGTGAATTTAATATTGAAGTTGAAATGGAAGCCGCAAATATTGGCCCAAGAGTAACTCAATATACTTTAGTTCCGCAAAGTGGCGTTAAATTAAGCAGAATTGAAAATCTTAGTGATAACATCGCTCTAAATTTGGCGGCTGAAGCGATTCGCGTTGAAGCTCCAATTCCAGGAAAACGTGCAGTTGGTATTGAAATTCCAAATTTGAAGTCGGCCGATGTGCGGCTTTACGGTGTTTTAGATTCGAAGGAATGGAAAAACTCACACGACCCACTAACTTTTGCAATAGGTAAAGATATTTCTGGTCATCCGGTTGTTGGAAATTTGGCAAAAATGCCACATCTTTTGATTGCTGGTCAAACTGGTTCAGGAAAATCCGTAATGATGAACGCACTTTTAACGAGCTTGCTTTATCGCCATTCGCCAAGCGAATTGAAGTTAATTATGGTTGATCCAAAAGTTGTAGAAATGACTGCGTATGAAGATATTCCACACCTTTTAACGCCAATTATTAATGATTCCGAAAAAGCGCTCTCAGCTCTTCGCTGGGCGGTGAATGAAATGGAGCGGCGCTATCGTGTTTTAGCTGATGAAAAAATTAAAGAAATCAAGAGCTATAATAAGCATGTAATTTCGAAAAACGAAAAAATCAAGAAGAACACACCAGAAGGGGAAGAGCCAAAACTTCTTGAGCCTTTGCCATATATCGTAATTGTGGTTGATGAGCTCGCTGACTTGATGATGGCGGCTTCAAAAGATGTTGAAGCTATGATTGTGCGAATCGCTCAAAAAGCACGCGCAGTTGGAATTCATCTTGTTCTTGCAACTCAAAAACCAGTTGTTAGCGTTGTGACGGGCTTGATTAAAGGTAATGTTCCGAGTCGAATTGCTTTTAAGGTTGCGGCAAATGGTGATTCTCGAACGATTCTTGATCGTGGTGGTGCTGAAAAACTCCTTGGTTATGGTGATATGCTTTTCTATATGAATGGAGCTTCTAATTTGAAGCGTGTTCAGGGAGCTTGGGTGACTGATGAGGAGGTTTTGCGAGTAACCAATTTTATCCGTTCGCAAGGTCCGCCACAATATAATGACGAAGTCATTTCGCAACCAGTTCAGACGCCAAGCTCAATGGGCGGTATTGTGATGAATGGCGGTAGTTCTTCGGCTGATGAAACTTTCGAAACAGCTGTGAAAATTGTAATTGAAGCACGAAAAGCCTCAACTAGCTATTTGCAACGTAGGCTCGGAATTGGTTATAGTCGTGCCGCAAAATTGATCGATGATATGGAAGATAAAGGAATTGTTGGTCCGCCAAATGGTTCAAAACCTCGTGAAGTTTTAGTTTCGAGCTATGAAGAAATCGGTGAATAATTTGCCGATTTTTTTATTTTCTAATAATATTTTAATAGATTCTTAAAATTAAAGAAATATTGGAGTTTTATTGATTTTTTTCTCTAAAAATGATATAATTTAAAAGAATATTAGCTCAGCTTATTTGAAAGAATAGGCTTTAACCAAAGGAGTAAAAATGAAGGATTACGAACTTACAGTTCTTGCTCATCCAGACTTCGAAAGCGACCTTGAAAAAGTACTTGATAAGGTTCGAAGTTTGATTACTGCTAACGGCGGTGAAATCGCAAAAGAAGACAACTGGGGCAAGAAAAAACTTGCTTACGCTATCAAAGGTCAGGATTTTGCAATTTATGTTGCAATGGATGTTAAACTTCCAGCTGCTGCACCTCTAAAAATCAGTAACACTTTGAACATTACCGACGAAGTTTTGCGATATCTGCTTGTTAAAGCAGAAGCACGACCAGTTGTAGAATCAGAAGAAAAATAATTTAAGAATATAGGATAGAAGATAGTTATGGCTTTTAACAAAGTAATTTTGATGGGAAACTTAACTGCAGACCCAGAACTTCGAACAACTCCAAACGGCCAAAATCTTGCAAGTTTCACTCTTGCTATCAACCGAACTTGGAATAGTACTAACGGTGAACGCCAAGAAGAAACCAGCTTCATTAACTGCACCGCTTGGGGTAAAACTGGCGAAACAATTTCGAAATATGTATCGAAAGGTCGCCAACTACTTGTGAGCGGTCGTTTACAACAACGAACTTGGCAAGATAAAGATACTGGCAAAAACCGAAGCGCAATTGATGTTGTAGTTGAAGAATTTAGCTTTGTGAGTGACGGAAATCGCAGTGGAAGCGCACCTTCAGTACAAAAAAATGAAGAGCCAACTATCGGCGATGACTTTTCAGATGAACCAATCGACCTATCCGATATTCCATTCTAATTTAATTAAGGAGTAAAATGGCTAAACGATTTAAACGAGAAATCCCAGCGTATTTTGATTACCGAGATGTTAAAACTTTGCAAAAATTTGTTAACATTTATGGTCAAATTGAGCCAGCTACAAAAACTGGTTTGAGCGCTAAACAACAACGACAATTGACAGTTGCTATCAAACGAGCTCGTCATTTGGCGTTGCTAGCATTCGTAACAAATGCTTAATTGATTTTCGAATCTTCCTTGCTCAAAACTGGGTAGGGAAGATTTATTTTTAAAATAATTTAAGGAGGAAAATGTATCAGCCAACTGATTTAAAAAAAGGTGTAGTTTTTCAGCTTGATGGTCAGCCATATCGAGTGGTTGAATATAACCAAAAAGTTGTTGGTCGCGGTGGAAGCATCGTAAGTTTAAAAATTAAGAACCTTATTACAGGAGCTTTATTGCCAAAAACTTTTAAGGGCCAAGATAAAGTTGAACCGGCAGAGGTTTCGAATAAAAAAGTTCAATATCTCTATAATGACGGTGAAGATTTTCATTTTATGGATCCAGAGACTTTTGAGCAATTTCAACTTTCGAAGGAAATTATTGATGAAGCTGCTGGATATTTAAAAGAAGCAGAAGAATTGAATTTGCAATTTTTTGATGGTAAGGTTATCAATGTTGAGTTACCGAAAAATGTTTGGTTGAAAGTTGTTTATACTGAAAATGTGGTAAAGGGTGATACAACTTCAAGCGTTTTGAAAGATGCTGAACTTGAAACTGGAATTACAGTTAAAGTACCTGCCTTTATTAAGGAAAATGATGTTATCTCTGTTGATACTTCAACTGGTGAATATCGAGAACGCCAAAAATAATTAAGGTTATTGTTAAGAGATAAGCTGAGATTTTAATAATCAGCTTATTTTTATTGTATAAAAAAATTGAACAATAAGCTTGTATGTATTTTTAAGATAAAATGTGGTATAATATACAATGTGAAAGCTAGACTAGATATTTTATTAACTCAAAGAAAGATAGTTGATAGCCGTTCTCAGGCTGAGAGCTATATTAAATTGGGTAAAGTTTTTGTTGATGGCGTAAAAAGGACTAAGCCTGGATTTTTTACTAATATTGATTCGGAGATAAAGCTCCTTCAAGAGGTTCAATATGTTTCAAGAGCGGGTCTCAAGCTTGAAAGTGTTGCAAAAATAATGAAAATTAATTTTAAAGATAAAGTTGTCTTAGATGTTGGTTCAAGCACTGGTGGATTTACGGATTATTCATTGAGGAATGGTGCAAAAAAAGTTATTGCTGTCGATGTTGGCACAAACCAGCTTCATCCAAAGTTAAGAGTGAATAAAAAAGTTGAACTTTATGAAAAAACAGATATAAGAGATTTTAACACGAGTCAAAAAATTGATTTAGCTGTTATTGATGTTAGTTTCATATCTATAAAAGAAATTTTACCAAGTGTTACAAAATTATCTAATAAAGACACACTAATAATTGCAATGGTTAAGCCGCAATTTGAAGCAGGTAGAAATGGAACTAATAACGGTGTTGTTAAAAATAATTCATACCGAAGAAAAATACTTCAAGAATTCGAAAATTGGTGTCGTATAAATAATTTATACATAAAAAATAAAAGAGACAGTGGAATAAAAGGATCTAAGGGTAATCAAGAGAGATTCTATATTCTGAAAGTATTGAATAAATAATTTATACAAAATAAAAAACCGCAAAACATTGTATACGGTTTTTATTATCTTAAACGTTAAACCTAAATTCAACAACATCATTTGATGACATAATATATTCTTTACCTTCAGTTCGAATTTTTCCACGATTCTTTGCTCCAAGCTCACTGCCAGCTTCAATTAAATCATTAAAGTCAATAACTTGTGCAGCAATAAAACCCCTTTCGAAATCTGTATGAATTACTCCTGCAGCTTGTGGAGCTGTCCATCCTTTCTTGATCGTCCAGGCATGAACTTCTTTTGGTCCTGCTGTCATATAACTTTGTAGCCCAAGCGTGTCGTAGGCGACATGGATCATCTGTTTTAAGCCAGTTTCTTTAACTCCGTAGCTTTCGAGTAAATCTTTTGAATCTTCCTCGCTTAGGCCTTTTAGCTCTTCCTCTAGCTTGGCGCATACGAATATTGACTTTGCAGGCAGAACCATTTTTGAAAGTTCTTCTTTTTTAGCTCCATCGGTTAAAGTATTTTCATCAACATTGAACGCATAAATTACAGGTTTTGCAGTTAGTAAATGTAAATCTTGAATTGCTTCGTAATCTAAATCTTCTATTGAAGAGAGAAGAACTCCAGCTTGAAGTTGTTCAACTAATTTGTTCAAGTATTCAGCTTGTTTTCGAAGAGCTGGTTTTGCCTTTGCTTCTTTTTGGAGTTTGGGCAAGCGGTTTTCGATAGTTTGAATATCTGCTAAAATCAACTCAGTATTAATAACCTCAATGTCATTTTTTGGATTGACTTCGTTCGAAACATGAACAATATCATTGTTCACGAAAGCTCGAACAATATGAACAATTGCGTCACATTGGCGAATATTTGCGAGAAATTTATTACCTAAACCTTCACCTTTCGAAGCTCCCGCAACTAGCCCGGCAATATCAACAAAAGTTACTGTTGCTGGAATAATTTTTTGTGATCCATAAATTTCAGCTAATTTATTTAAGCGTGAATCTGGCACTGGCACAATTCCAGTATTTGGCTCAATTGTTGCAAAAGGGTAATTTGCTGCTAAAATATCATTATTAGTCAGTGCGTTAAACAGTGTTGATTTACCAACATTTGGTAGTCCAACAATTCCAATTGATAAACTCATAAAATCTCCTTTTAATGTCTTTTTATTTTAACATAAAAGTTTGTAAAATAAAAATAAAAAAGCTTGATTTTTCAATTACGTTTATGTTAAAATATAGGCATGATTAATATTAAAGGTGTGGGCGATTTCTTCTCGTTAGATATTGGAACAAATGCGATTCGTGCTGTCCAGCTTTCGAAAGCTGGAGAGAATTCTTGGAATTTGGTTGGCCTCGGTTATACACCAGTCGACCCTCAATTGGTTTTGAGTAATTCGGATGAAAGCCGTCGTCGTTTGGGAGAAATTATCTCAACAATGATCGGGCAGAGCGATATTAAAACAAAAAATGTAGCGATTAGTCTTACGTCCCAGAAGACATTCACGACAATTTTCGAAGTACCAAAACAGGATATGAGAGAATTACAAAAAAACATAAAATATCAAGTTGATCAGTATATTCCAATGGCGGTTGATGACGCCCAAGTCGATTGGGCTCTTCTTGGAGAATCTCCTTCTAACTCTGATTCATTAGAGATTTTACTTGCAAGTACAGCCAAAAATTATAGTGAAGAGAAAATGGAATTTATTGAAGGTCTAGGCTTAAATGTAGTCGCAAGTGAACCCGATTCTTTAGCAATGACTCGTGCTTTGTTTGTGTCTAGTAAATCTGATCAGGCTCAGCTAATTATTGATATGGGTGAGCTTTCTACTGATTTATCTATTGTATATCAAGGTGTTCCAAGGCTTGTTCGTACAATCCCTACCGGAATATCAAGTTTGGTGAAATCTGCTACTCAAAATTTGAATATTAAAGAAGACCAAGCTCGACAATTTATTATGAAATTTGGTTTAGCTCAAGATAAATTAGAGGGTCAAGTTTTTAGAGCTATCGAAATGACTCTTGAGAATTTCGTTCAAGAAATTGCTAAATCAATAAAATTTTTAGGAACAAAATACCAAAATGCTCAAGTTGGGGTAATTTCACTTTCAGGATTTTCTGGAATTATTCCACAAATGCCAGAATATGTTTCTTCAAAAACTGGAATTCAGTCTTATTCCGCAAATCCTTTTCAAAATGTTAATGTCCCCACAAAATATCAACAGCAGATTGCGAGCGTTGGAAATGAATTTGCGGTTGCTGTCGGTTTAGCCAAAAGGAGTAACAAATAATGATTGAAATTAATCTTTTGCCGGATGTTAAACGCGATCTTATTAAAGCTCAGCAACTTCGAAATATAGTTACTTTTATATCTATAATTATTGGTGGTGCGATGCTTGCGGGAGTAGTTTTATTATTCTTGACAACTCAAGGTCAGCAATTTGTTATGGGCTTAAAAACCAATGATATCTCAAACAAATTTGCTGAGATACAAAAAATTAAAGATGGAGAAACGGCGGCTACTCTTCGAAATCAGCTTAATGCAATTCAAAAAATTAGAAATGCTTCGCCAGATACCTCACGATTGATTGGAACAATTCTACCAGCAATTCAGACTACTGGTGAAAACTCTGTTCAGTTTTCTGCAGTGAATTACGACCCCGAAACTCGAATCGTTTCAATTGAAGGTCAAGCAGGCAATGGTTTCCCAGCCCTTGAAGCTTTTATTAAAACAATTAAATATTCGCAAATTATTTATGATGGTGAAGGCTCTCAATGTAAGGCTAGTGAAGTTGAGAAAGACTCTAATATTTGCATGCTTGCTGATGAAGGATCGGTTGTTCGAAACGAAAGCTCGCTTGGAGCTAATGAACAAGGTCAAAATGTTTTGCGTTTCGCTGTTAGCTTTAAATTGAATGAAGCAGCTTTGAAATTTTCTTCGAAAAACTTTGCTGTAAAAGCTCTTGGTCGAAAGAATGTAACAGACTCAACTATTCAGGTTCCTGCTGGAATTTTTACTCAAAATTCAAAAAAAGATTCTGAAAAGGAGAATAAATAATGGGTGAAAATAAAGAAGTAGCTTTTTTGAAGCGGAATGCCATTAATAAGGCTAACCAAATAATGTTTTTGGCGGTTGCAGGTGCTGCTTTAATTGCTGGCGCATCTGTTGTTGGAATGATCTATCTTTTTAGGATTTTTACATTTAATGCTAAAGTTCTTGGCGAACAAGATAAAAGTATCTCAACAATTCAAAAAAATATCCAAAATATTGAAGATTTAAAGAGTAAGTTAAGCTCATTAGAGACCGATCCGAATCTTAATGAACGAAAATTGAAATCTAACGCCGAAGATGGCGGTTTGCGTGTTATTGCTGATGCCTTGCCTGATAGTGAGAATGCTGCCGCTCTTGCAGCTAGCCTTGAAAAGAATATTTTTTCTGAAGGCGTAACTCTTGATTCATTTAGTATTGATTCTGCTGATTCTGCAAACAAAAGTCTTTCAGGATCAAGCTCGGCATCAAATTCTTCTAGTTCATCAGCAACTAGCGGTGCTCAAGATTTAAATAAAATCCCAGAAAGTGTGAAAGATATTCAATTTTCAGCAACAATTTCTGCAGGTTTTCAGGGTGAAGGCTCAAAATCAGCACAAGTCGCTAAATCTCAAGATGAAGCACTTAATAATCTAGTTAACACTGTTCGAAAGATGGAAAGATCAATTCGAGCAATAAATATTACGAGTTTTAAATTCGAGCGTTCGCTTAACAGATTTAGTCTTAACTTTTCTGCAAAAGCCTACTATTATCCTAAATATACAATGAAGCTTGAAAGCAAGAAAGTTAAAGCAGACGAAACTGCAAAACCAGCAACTTCTACAACTGGAACTGGTAAAACTCAAAACTCAAGCACTACAGGAGGATCAAAATAATGAAAAAAACTGATATTGCGATGATTATTTTGATTGCGGGTTTTAGCGTTTTAATTTCATATTTAGTTATTAACTCTTTAGCTCAGGGTGGGTTTTCTGAACAGACTTATGAAGTTAAGACTACTGAACCAATTTCGAACGAATATGTAAAACCAAGTAGTGAAATTTTTAATAAGGATGCTATTAATCCAACAGTTCAAGTTAATATTGGACAATAAATATTAAATAATTCAAAAAGGAATGTAATGACATTATTAACCAATGATATTCAGGATAGACTTGCAAAAATCCTTGTTGAAGAGGGTCTTATTCAAGAATCAAAAATTGAGTTGGCTATAAGAGAGGCTGGTTTAAACAATCAGTCTCTAATGTCGTATATGATTGAACATAAGTTTCTTGATAATGAAATTCTTATTCACGCTACAGCTCATGTTTCGGGGATTCCCTATGTTAATCTTGAAAATACTACCATTCCGCAAGAGACTCTTGATTTAATTTCAGTTGATATTGCTGAACGAAATATGGCGGTTCCAATTGCTGAAGTTCAGGGGCGAATTGCTGTTGCGATGCTTGATGCCACTAACATTCAAGCCGTTGACTATCTTTCTAGTCTAATTCAGCGCCCTCTAAAAGTATTTATGGCGAGCCAAAAATCAATTAGGCATATTTTAGATCAATATAAAACTGATCTTTCCGGTGTTGATGCTCTGGCTGAAAATGTTGATGCGCAAACTCAGGCGGAAGCAGAATCAAAACGGCAGGTTCAAACAATCGTGCAGGACTCACCGATTTCGAAAGCTTTGAATACAATTTTGGAATATGCTGTTCGCGCAAAAGCATCCGATATTCATATTGAACCGCTTGAAAAATCTTTGAAAATTCGCTGTCGAATAGACGGTGTTCTTCGAGAAATTATGAATTTACCAAAGAGCATTGAGCCGGCTTTAATTTCACGTATCAAGATTCTCTCAAGCTTAAAGATCGATGAGCACCGCGTGCCGCAAGATGGTCAGTTTGCTGTTGCTGTTGGGGATAAAGAAGTCGACCTTCGTATCGCTATTTCGCCGGTTGTTTGGGGTGAGCAAGTCGTGATTCGTTTGCTTGATAAAACGGGTAATTCTTTTAATCTTGAAGAAATGGGATACGCTGGGCGAGCTCTTCGAACAATTCGAAAGGGAATCGCTGCTCCAAATGGAATGGTTTTAACATCTGGTCCAACTGGTTCTGGTAAATCAACATCGCTTTATGCATTGATTAAAGAGATTAAAGATGATTCGGTGAATATTATTACTCTCGAAGACCCTGTTGAATATAAGATGGACGGCGTAAATCAGATTCAAGTTAATGCTGAAGTTGGACTAACTTTTGCAGCGGGATTGCGTTCTATTTTGCGTCTTGACCCTGATATTGTGATGGTTGGAGAAATTCGTGATGGTGAAACAGCCAACCTTGCCGTTCAGGCCGCATTAACTGGACACTTAGTATTTTCAACACTTCACACCAACTCTGCTGCCGGAATTTTGCCTCGCTTGATTGATATGGGAATTGAACCTTTCTTGATTGCTTCAACAGTGAATACGATTATTGGTCAGCGGCTTGTTCGAAGAGTAGCAGCCAAGCGAAATACTTATCAATCTTCACCGCTTGAAACGCAAAGCATTATCGAAACCGTGGGTCATTTACTACCAAAAACACCAGAGGAGGTAGAAAAAGTCTCAGCCGATTTGGGATATAAAAATCTACCTCTTGCAAACCAAAAGTCTTATACTCTTGTGAAGGGCCGTGATACGCCACAAACACCGGGTGGATATAAAGGGCGTGCAGGTCTATATGAAGTTATGGAGGTGACCGAAGAAATTCAACAGCTTATCATTAAACATGCAACTTCGCACGAGGTTCAAAAAGTAGCAATGGCGCAAGGGATGATCACAATGCGCCAAGATGGATATCTTAAAGCTTTAACAGGAATTACAACATTAGAAGAAGTCAATAGGGTTGCGTCTGATAGCGCATAAAACGGGAGGAATATGAATCAAAATCTAAGAATAGAAATTTTACTTGAAGAAATCGTTCGAAAAAACGCAAGCGATCTTCACTTACAAGTTGGTTTACCACCAATGATGCGGCTTGATGGTGTTTTGGCGCCATTCCCAGGATACAACCCATTAAATGCTGAAGAAGTTGAGCGTCTTGTTTTTGCGATTCTTGATGATGACCAGCAAAAAATTCTGATTAAAGATAAGGAATTTGACTTCTCATTTGCCTTTGGTGATTTGGGTCGTTTTCGTGTTAATGCTTTTCATGAACGTGGTAATTTAGCAGCTTCGCTTCGTTTAATTCCGAATCAGATTAAAACTATTGCTGAGCTTGGAATGCCACCAGTGATCCAGTCTTTTGCCGATTTTCCGCGTGGTTTAGTTTTAGTTACCGGGCCAACTGGTTCAGGAAAATCTACAACTCTTGCCGCTTTGATTGATAAAATTAACAGCGAAAAAGCTCAGCATATCATTACGATTGAAGATCCGATTGAGTTTACACATAAATCGAAACGTTCAGCGATTGTTCAGCGAGAAGTTCATTATGACACTTATTCATTTTCTGCGGCTCTTCGAAGTTCGCTTCGTCAAGATCCAGATGTTGTTTTGATTGGCGAGATGCGTGATCTTGAAACGATTTCGGCTGCAATTACAATTGCTGAAACTGGGCACTTAGTGTTTGCAACGCTTCACACAAACTCTGCAGCGCAATCAATCGATCGTATGATTGATGTTTTTCCACCGCACCAACAGCCTCAAGTTCGTTCGCAGCTTGCTAATATTCTGCAAGGAATTTGTGCTCAACGACTTGTTCCTGCAATTGGCGGTGGGCGAGTTGTTGCGGCTGAAGTTATGGTTGCGAACCCTGCAATTCGAAATATTATTCGTGAAGGAAAAACTCATCAGCTTGATACTGTTATTCAAACTGGTTCCGACCAAGGGATGCAGACAATGGATAGAACGCTTGTTAAATTGGTGCAATCTGGCGTGGTAACTTATGATGATGCGCGCGAATTTGCGGTTGATTTAGTTGAATTTGAAAGGTTGATGAGAGGCTAATATGAAAAAATTTTCTTATAAAGTAAAAGATCGTGTTACTGGTAAAATCGTTAAAGGTGAAATTTCAGCAGATAGTCAGCGTGCGGCTGGAAAAGCTCTTATTGATCAAGGCTATATTTTGCAAGATGATATTTATGAAGTTGGCCAAGAAAACGCTTTGGCGAGGTTTATGAACCGAATCACAACTAAGGATAAAATCGTCTTCACTCGTCAGTTTGCTACTTTGATTGGTGCAGGTTTACCTCTTGCACAGGCCCTTCGAACAGTTTCTGAGCAAACTGAAAATAAAAAGATGCGTTCAGTTGTTGATGACATTTTGGCTTCAGTTGAAAGTGGTTCAAGCTTGAAAGATGCTTTTTCGAAATTTCCAGATGTTTTCGATAAAGTTTATCTTGCTTTGATTGCTGCTGGTGAAATGTCAGGAACACTTGATGAATCGCTTCGCCGTGTTGCAACTCAGCAAGAAAAAGACGCGGCAATGATGAGTAAGATTCGTGGGGCTTTAACTTACCCAGTAATTGTGCTTGTAGTTATTGGTCTTGTGATGGCGTTTATGATGGTGCAGGTTGTTCCTCAAGTTAAGCAGCTCTATAAAGATATGCACCAAGAATTGCCATTTGCAACACAAATTCTTATTGGAATATCCGACTTTATGATTAACTTCTGGTGGCTTGTTTTAGTTGGACTAGGTGTTGCTGGTTATTTCTTCCGCCAATATCTTAAAACCGAATCAGGAATTAAATTTGCGGCAAATTTCAAACTAAATGTTCCATTATTTAGTCCGCTATTTCGAAAGCTTTATATGGCACGATTTGCAAGAACTGGTCAGCTTTTGCTTTCAACTGGTGTTGCAATGCTTGATATGCTCAACATTTGTGGCGATGCGATGAATAATGTTATTGTGAAAAAGAGTATTGATGAAGCCGGAAAACTCGTTCAAGGCGGTAAAAGTCTTTCAGAATCTTTAAAGGGTAAAGATTATATTTTGGATATGGTGCCACAAATGATTAACATTGGTGAGCAATCTGGTAAAATTGATGAAATGCTTGGCAAAACCGCGCAGGTTTATGAAGATGAACTTGATGAGCAAATTAAAGCTATTTCAACCTTGATTGAGCCAATCTTGATGGTTGTGATGGCATTGATGGCGGGTGGTTTGATTGGTGCAATTTTGTTCCCAATTTACTCGCTAGTTACAAAAGTTTAATTTTTCGAAAGGAAGAGAGTGGAGAATTTTCTATTAAGTTTAATTTGTGGCGTAATTGGTGCCGTTTTGGGTAGTTTTTCGGTTGCCCAAGTTTGGCGATTGCGTGCAAAACAACTTCAAGAAGAGAGAGAATCTGGTAAAAAAGTTGATTCTACTGAATGGAAAAAACTCTGCTCTTTAGTTTCGGTTAAAACAAAAAATGACCGCTCGCATTGTTTGAACTGCAACTATCAACTAAAATGGTTTGATTTAATTCCAATTATTTCTTGGCTTTCACTTGGCGGAAAATGTCGTAAATGCCGTTCGAAAATCGGCTCGCTTGAATTTTTATCTGAAATTTTAATGTTTGCGCTTTTTGCGATTATTTTCTTAATTTTTAACCCGATTTCGAATGGCACAATTTTAGTTTTGCCAGCAATTAGACTTTTCATTTTATTAATTTCTCTGGTTCCGCTTGCAATTATGTTTATTTATGATGCTAAGTGGTCACTTTTGCCAACCAAACTTCTGTATATTTTTAATATTTTAGCGTTTATTTATTGGGCAACTGGGTTTTTGACAGTTTCTGGTGGATTTAATTTAAGATCCATTTTTTACTTAGTAATTTCAATGATGTTCTTCCCGTTGATCTATTTTGTGCTTGCAAAAATTTCGAAAGAGCAATGGGTTGGTGGTGGCGACTGGATTTTGGCAGTTGGCTTGATTTTTCTTTTACCAAACCACCCAGTTTTTGCAATTTTTCTACTTTTCCTTTCGAATGTTGTGGGCTTGGTTTTTGCAGTTTTCCAATCTATCTTGCATTTTCGAAAAGTTAAACGTGGAACACAAATTCCATTTGGTCCGGCAATGATTTTAGCGGCTTTAATTTTGTTAGCCCTTCAACAGCAAATTTTGGTATTTTTTATCAATTTGATAATGTAAAAATAAAAAGCTTATGGTATAATAGGAGTAAATATGGAAAACTTTACAATGAAAAAAGCTTTTACAATTATTGAAGTGATACTTGTTTTGGGTATCTCTGGTTTAATGTTAGCAACTATGCTTGTTGGCTGGAATGCTAGTATTGAAAAACAGCGCTATAATGATTCAGTGAATACTTTTAAATCAGATATTCAGGGTGTGTTTTCGGATGTAGAAAATCAAACTAACGATAAGGGTTCTACAAAAATTAAATGTGACACGTCTGGTGTAAATATAAGTATTTTAAAAGATAATGGCGGCAAATTAACGGGTTCAAGCAATTGTGTAATACTTGGAAAGTATATCTCTCTATATAATGGGAATGTTATTCCTGGGAATGAAAATGCAACTCTTGGACAAGAGCGATTCAGGGTTTTTGATGTTATAGGAAAAGATATAGATACATCAAAGGATTGTCGGGCTATAGATGAGAATGGTAGATTACATGGTGATTTGCGAGCATGTAGAAATAGTATAGAAGCCTTACGTGCAACAAAATTTGTTCTTGATGGTGGTAAGAATAGTGTAAAAGGCCCAAAAGATATAGAATTGCAATGGCGCGGAACATATAAAAATGTTACAGATAATAGGATAACTAGTGCTAGTGGGATACGAGCATTCAGCCACAAAAGTGCAGTTACCTCAATAACAAGTGGCGATAATAAGTGGCATGGTTTAGATACGATCACAGGCGTTTTGATATTAAGATCTCCTATTGATAATTCAATAATTTCTTTCGGCACTTCAGCAATGATAGAACATGGTTCTCTTGATGATGATGGTCTTATAGCCGCTTTTAGAGATATAAATATAAATAGTGATTTTGTTATCAAAAATGGGAAAACAGTTAATGTTTGCGTTCGACCTTCTAACGACGGAGTGCAATGGTATGCTGGTGGCTTCAATTTCTTCGGCGATAGAAATAAAGTTGTAAAAATTGGACCTTCAGCTTCTGCTGTTGAAATCGCACCTCTTGACGGTCCTAAGGGCTCTTCTTGTGGTGGTGATAGAAAAGGAGATGCAAGATTTGGTGATGTAATAATTGATGGAAAGAAATTATAATGAAATTTCGAAAAGGTGATACATTAATTGAAGTGCTTCTTGCTATTGCTGTTTTTGCAACTGTAATGATGATTGGGTTGACTACAATGAATAATGGAATGTCGCGTGCGCTAGCAAGTTTGCAGCTTACTATGGCGCGAAATGCTATGGACACTCAAGCAGAAGCTTTGCGTTTTGCGAATGCGGCGTTTATTTCTGAATATCGCGCAGATAGTTCAGAAGTTTCAAGTCCTGCAGCAGAATTATGGAAAAACAGCTTAACGAAAGATGCTCAAGGCTCAGCAACCCCACTTGGGGAATGTAGTCGAGGCTCAAGTGCTTTTGTTATTTCGACAAGAGATATGGTGACGAATCGTGGTTATCATAATGAAAAAATAGTTAATGCAATAACTTATCCACGAATTGCTTATGGTGATGATAAAGATAATAATGCGAACTGGCTACGCGATGACCTTCCTTATAGAAGTGCACAAGGTATTTGGGTTGAGAAAGTTCACGCTCCAAATACAAAATATTATGATTTTCATATTCGTGCATGTTGGTCCGCACCAGGAACTAACGTAAAAACAACTCTTGGAACGATTGTGAGGTTATATGACCCAAGGAACTAAAAAAGGTTTTACGATTATGGAATTAATGCTAGCAATGGGCGTGATTGCGTTTCTGCTCGTTGGTGTTGCTGGCTTAATTATTCAAATGACGAACACGATTACTCGTGGAACAACTTATAAAGATTTGAACGCTGCTGCTCGCACAATTAATGCAGATTTTACTAAGACTTTCAATTCTTCACCAATGCTTGATGATTGGAATGGTGGTGTTGATGGTAAATTTTATAAATCTACTGGTGCGGCCGGCGCATTTTGTACCGGAACTGTGAGCTACTTGTGGAATATAGGAGATGGAAGACAGATAGTTTTTAGTGATATTAGTGCCGTTAAATTAGTAAAAGTTCGCGATACTGCTAGATCTTATTGCGCTGATGGTGCCGAAAATACAATTTGGCGAAGGGTGCCTCGAGACAACAATGTTACAGATATTCTAACTAGTAGTGAAATCGACCTTCGATTACATGGAATTAATTTTTCAACCTCGCCTAATTTAAAAAATAGTGCATCAAACCAAATGATCGTTAATATTTCTTATATTCTAGGAACGCCAAACAATGGCGATATAGATGTAAGCACATATAATTGTGAAGGCAATATTAAAAGTAATTATTGCGCAGTTAATAGATTCGATTTGACTGTTCGAACTCTTGGTAAATAAAAAGTGGCTTTCGAAGGGTCACTTTTATTCTGTTTCGCTGTGAAATTTCTCGTGAATTTCTTTTAAATGCTGGTCAGTGATATGTGTATAGATTTGTGTTGTTGCAATACTGGCATGGCCAAGCATTCCTTGCACTGATCGCAAATCCGCACCATTTACGAGTAAATCTGTTGCAAAAGAATGTCGCATTGTGTGGGGCGAAACATGTTTTGTGATTCCGGCAAGTTTTGCGTATTTTTCAACCATTCTTTGCACCGAACGTGGTGTAATTCGCCGATAATTTCCATCGGTTGAAGGTTTTTTGTATCGTCGCGAATAATTTAAAAATAACGGTTGTAAGTTATCATTTCGAGCGTCTAAATAATTTTCGATATGCTCTGCGGATTTTTTCGAAATAAAAATTGGTCGGTCTTTGTTTCCTTTTCCGCGAACGGTAAATTCACGCCGCTTTGTATTGATGCTTCCACGGTTTAAATTCACAAGCTCAGAAACACGCAAACCGCTCGAAAAGAGTAATTCCACAATTGCGCGGTCTCGTAAATCACTCTCGGTTTCATTTGGAATCTCAGCAATTAAGCGCTCAATTTCTTCATAATGCAAAAAATTCACTTGTGGCTTTACAATTTTTGGTAGCTCAATCTTTGAAGGCTCCAAGCTTTTAATATCGCGCCGAGCGAGATAAGTTAAAAATCTTCGAAGGGCAATTAGGTGATAAGCTTGTGTAGCTCGCCCTAAATCTTTGCCAAATTCATTTTCGTAACGATTAAGCCATAAACGATATTTTCGAACTAATTCTGAGGTAATTTCTTTTGCTGGAATATCGCCAGCAAATTCAACAAATCGCTCCAAATAAAGCCGATAATTCTCGGCCGTCTTTTTCGAACGGCCACCTTCAACTTCGAGCGATTCAATAAAATCTTCAATTCCTTCAGAAATATACATAATCTTATTATAGCATTTTTTTATAAAAAATAGTATAATTTATGAAGAAGTCTAAGAAGGAGTTTTATGCCGAAAGAATTAATTCAGCGAACATTAATTTTATTTAAGCCAGATGCTGTTCAGCGTGGAATTGTGGGAGAGATTTTAACGCGTTTCGAAAGGGTTGGTTTGAAAATAATCGGCACAAAAATGATTTTCCCAAGCAAAGAGCATTATCACAAGCACTATGAAGGAATTGGCAAAATGGTTACACGGCGTGGTGAAAAAGCTTTTGACATGGCGCTAGAATTTATGACTCAAGGGCCTGTCATTGCAATGGTTTTTGAAGGTGTGGAGGCGGTTGAATTGGTCCGAAAACTTGTTGGCGGAACTGAACCAAAAACGGCACTTCCTGGTACAATTCGTGGAGATTATTCGCACATGAGTTTTGGCTATGCAGATGAGCACAATGTTGGGATTCCGAATCTAATTCATGCTTCAGGTAGTATTGAAGAAGCTAAACAAGAAATTTCACACTGGTTTTCAGATTTCGAAATTTACGATTATACTTCACCTCGCGAAAAATTTACGCGTTAAAATCTCGCTATTTTTTAAAAAATCTGGTAAAATAGAGTAGTGAGCCTCGGTAGCTCAATTGGATAGAGCAGTTCCGTCCTAAGGAAAAGGTTATAGGTTCGATTCCTATCCGGGGTACCACTAAATTTATTTATGAAAGAACAAATTTTTAAAGGTCAAAGAGAAGGCGAAGAATTTCTCTTTATGTTTCGAAAGCATATTATTGCAATGCGAAAGGGTTTTTACCTTTTTTTGGGTATTTTTGCGATTTCTTGTTTGCCAACATTTTTTATGCTAACATCAGATAATCTAATGGATGCACTTTGGATTGCTTTTGGTGGATTTATTGTTGGTTTGATTTTATTTTTTTATCAATTCATGCTTTGGTATTATTCTCTTTACATTGTTTCGAATGAGCGGATTCGCCAGATTACACAAAAAGGCTTTTTTGGGCGAAAAATGATGGACTTACCGCTTTCGAAAATTCAAAGTGTTAATTTTGAAATTCCAGGTTTTTTTGGTGAAATTTTCCATTTTGGAACAATCAATATTTTTACAATCGTGGGTGATTTAGAAATTAAAAATGTTGAACATCCAGAAGAGATTTATAATAAAATTCAAGATGCGATTTCGAAAGTTGAAATGGAGGGAGAAAATGAAGAATATTAGAGAAAAAGCCAAAAAAATTAGAGATAAGGTTTCAAAAAAACCTGAATCTCACGAAAGCCAGATTGCAAAAATTACAAATACGACACTTGAAGAACAACGTCGTGAGATTTTGAATAAGGGTAAAAAATTTAAATATCCTGTGCAATATAGCAAAAATCGTTTAGTGATTAACGCCTTAATTATTGCTGGTGTAATTCTAATTACAGGTGCAAGTTTGCTTTGGTATCAGCTTTATCAAGCTCAAAATACCAGTGAGTTTGTTTATCGTTTTACAACCATATTGCCGTTTCCAATTGCAAAAGTTGATGGTGAGGAAGCACTTTATAGTGATTATTTGATGGAATATCGGGCGAATATGCAAATTGCAAATACTAAAAAAGATGAAATTGAAGGAGCGAATAATATAAGCGCACTTTCAACTTTAAACAAATCAAAAGCAATGAAAAATGCAATCGCAAATGCTTATGTTCAAAAAAAGGCTCGTGAACTTGGAATTTCAGTTTCAGATAAAGAAATTAGTGAAGCTTTTGATGCACAGAGAAAAATACAAAATACCGAGCTTACTGAAAGCGCTTTATATAAAATTGCGGCTGATAATTATAATCTTTCGCCAAGTGAATATCGCCGAATGTTTATTGAATTGCCACTACTTCGCCGAAAAGTGACTGCACAAATTGATAAAACGGCTGAAAATCTTAAAAATGAGGTTTCGAAATATTTAAGTGAAAATGCAAATAATTTTTCGAAAGCTGTTGAACATTTTGGCGATAAAATTGAATACGCAAAACCTGGAAAAGTTCGAAAAACTAACATTGATGGTGGTCGTTCTAAAATTGCTGCAGGATTGAAAGTTGGTGAAGTTTCGAAACCGTTTATTTCAAACTCGGGTGATGGCTATTATATCGTTAAATTGATTGAAAAAACTGATAATGAAGTTAGTTATGAATCGATAAAAATTAAATTTACTGAGTTCAATAAACAACTTGAACAGCTCGAAAGAGATGGTAAGATTCAAAAATATATTAAAGTTGACTAAATAAATTGCACAGCAAAAGCTGTGCTTTTTATTTTTTACCTCAAAGGATTAATAATTAAAAAATAAAAAATCGCCGGAAAGCGATTCTTTAAAGTCTAAATTTGGCGCGCCCGACCGGATTCGAACCGGCGATCTCCTCCGTGACAGGGAGGCGTACTAGGCCAACTATACCACGAGCGCATTGGTAGACTAATACAATTTTATCAGACTCCCAGCAAAAAATCAAGCACTTTTTTGGTTTATTTTTCAAAAAGTTTGTGGTATAATTTAAGTATATGCCGATGTAGCTCAGTTGGTAGAGCAACGCACTCGTAACGCGTAGGTCAGCAGTTCAATCCTGCTCATCGGCTCCAATTTATTTTTTATGAAAACAATAGCTAATTTATTTAAACCAATTTTAAAAGACCGCAAAATATTAATTTTGATGGCGTCTGTATTTCTATCTGGAATTATTTTCTTTATTTTTATGATTTTAAATACAAAATCATATGATTATCTTTTGAACGTGCGTTATACGGTTTTTGGAACTAGTGAGTTTTATAAAGATTCCTGGACTTATCGGATCATTTTGGCTGTTTTTGGTCTAATTATTTCATTTATTCATAATATTATTATCGCAAAAATTTATAGCATTTCTGGCAGGCGTGTAGCTGCAATCTTTGCAATTTTTAGTATTATTCTTGTTCTAGTTGGTATGATAATTATAGGCACTTCAATTCGCGAGATCCCAAACTAATGAGCAAGAAAGTTGATATTGAAATTCCACTTGGAAAGCGAACTTTTAAGTATCGCTTTTTCGAAGTTCTGCCAGCTTTTTTGAGCTTTGGCGCAATTATTTTAATGTTTATACTTTCGGCTTTTTCTCCTTTTTTGGCCTCTCTCTATCTTTTAACGATCATTACAACTCTTCTCGTTAAGGCTATTGGGATCGCTTATCGAATGATAACGGGTCATCTTCAGATTGAAAAAGCTCAAAAAGTCGATTGGAATAAACGTCTAAATGAGCTTGAGAATGCTGGAAAATCTTTAGATATTCTCAAAAATCAGAGAAATAACGAATACGAGTTTAAAAACCACCTTCAAAATTTGAGTGATATTATAAAAAATCCAACTAGCTTTCCAGAGCCCTCAAAGGTAAAAAATGCGGTAATTATTGCAGCTTATAATGAGCCTTATGAAGTGATCCAGCCAACTATTCAATCTGTTTTGGCTTCAAATTATGATACAAAAAACTTACTTATTTTCTTGGCCTATGAAGAGCGTGGCGGTGAAGAAATTGAAAAAACTGCAATTAGGCTTAAAAAAGAATTTTCGAAAAGCTTTGGCACTTTTGAAATTGTGAAACACCCAAAAAATCTACCAAATGAAGTTGTTGGAAAGGGCGGAAATATCACTTTTGCTGGGCGAGCACTTCAAAAATATTGCGAAAACAATAAAATTCCTTTCGAAAATGTACTCGTTACAACGCTTGATAGCGATAACAAGCCGCATAAGGAATATTTTGCTTGCGCAACTTATAGTTTTATTATTCATGAAGACCGTAAAAAGCTTTCGTATCAGCCGGTTTCATTATTTTTGAATAATATTTGGGATGTTCCAGCTCCAATGCGCGTGGTTGCAACCGGTAATTCGTTCTGGAATATCGTCTCAACAATGCGGCCGCACCTTTTACGAAATTTTGCTTCACACTCACAGCCTCTTGATGCTTTAGTTGAAATGGATTTTTGGTCAACTCGCACAATTGTTGAAGATGGTCATCAATTCTGGAGAAGTTATTTTCATTTTGGCGGCGATTATTATGTAGTACCAATTCGTGTGCCAATTTACCAAGATGCAGTTCTAAGTGAAACTTTGCCAAAAACGCTCAAGGCGCAGTTTATTCAGCTTCGTCGCTGGATGTATGGGGCGAGCGATATACCATATGTTGCTAATTTATACTTTTCGAAAAACCGCAATGTACCAATTATTGATGGTTTAATGAAGCTTATTCGCTTGATTGATGGGCATGTGACAGCTGTTTTTCAATCACCAATGGCTGCTTTTGGTGGTTGGGTGCCACTGATTGTTTATGCTGCCTCTTCTCGTAGCGTGATCGTGCATCAATTACCGAATGTGATTAGCACACTTCAGCAAGTTGCAACTGTGGGGATTTTCATTACAATCTTAATTAGCTTAAAAATGCTACCACCACGCCCAGAGCGTTATAAAAAACGTCGTTCTTTATGGATGGTTGTGCAGTGGGTTTACATGCCTGTAACTTCAATATGCTATAATGCGGCAGCAGCAGCATATTCGCAAACTCGATTAGCATTCGGTAAATATCTTGATAAATTTGATGTTACTGAAAAGGGGCGAATTGAAGATGTTGAACGTGCAAAGGCTGAAAGAGCTAAAAAACGAGCTTTAAAGAAGCAAAAAAAATAAGTACTCTGAAAAGGGTGCTTTATTTTTTGGTTCAATATTCATTAAATTTAAAAGCGGCCAATTTGACCGCCTAATGTAGGAGCATTTGTAAGGTTTTCTTAAACCTTACCAAAAAAGTGCGTCGTCGTTTGGGTGACGAAAATAGCAGAGGTTATTATGAATGCAACAGTAGTTACTAAAAACTATATAAAAAAATTTTTTTTATTTTGTTTGCCCAAACCTGATTAGACTTTTTCCGAAGCCTAATCTCATTTTTATTTTACTGCGTTTTATTTAAAAAAGCAAGCATAATTATGATGTTGAGTATCTTTTTCGAAAGCTAAAAATTTTGTTCGCTTTTTTAGTAAAATTGAGTTTTTGAAAATAAAACATTTCACACGAAAGTCAAACTTAAAAAAGCGAACAATCTAAAATAAATATCTCACCAAATGAATAAAAATTTTCGAAAGCTGAAAACCAGCTTGTGGAAAAGCTTTGGCGGAATGTGTAAAACTAAAAAATACAATAACGCTATATGTAGGGAAGAAGAAAATATGAAAATAGTGATAATTTTTACAAAACTAAAATACCGCACATTGAGTGCGATATCTTAGAACATTGATTATAAAAACTAACAATATAATTAAAGGAATTACTATATTATAAGTTGGTGGGCGATAGAGGACTTGAACCTCTGACTTTCACAACGTCAATGTGACGCTCTAGCCAACTGAGCTAATCGCCCGTGGTTTTATTTTAGCAAAGCTTGCAAGAAAATTCAAGTGGTGATAAAATAAAAAGAGTTAAAATATTATTTTCGAAAGGATTTTAAGTGGAGAATAAAGAAGAAAAACTTTTTAGAATGCGCCATAGCCTTGCTCATATTATGGCGGCGGCGGTTCAACAAATTTATAAGGACGCAAAATTTGGTGTTGGCCCAGCAATTAATGATGGTTTTTATTATGATATTGATTTAGGTGAAAATAAAATTTCAGAAAAAAACTTTGGAAAAATTGAAAAAGCTATGCGGCGAATTATTGCCGAAAAGCAAGATTTTGTGCGAAGCGAAGTTTCGATTGAAGAAGCAATCGAGTGGGCAAAAGAAAATAATCAGCCATATAAATTAGAGCTTTTGAACGATTTAAAAAAAGCCGGCACAACAAATGCGAAAATTCTTGCTGAGGGCGATTTTGAACTTGGTAACGGCGCTGAAACTGTTAGCTTTTATACTAATGGAAATTATAAAGACTTGTGCCGTGGGCCACATCTTTCGAATACTGGAGAAGTTGGCGCTTTTAAATTGATGCGCGTTGCTGGTGCTTATTGGCGTGGTGATGAAAAAAATCCGCAGATGCAGCGTCTTTACGGTGTGGTTTTCGAAACTCAAGAAGAACTTAATGAATATCTTGAAAGAATGGAAGAAGCTAAAAAACGCGACCACCGCAAACTTGGTAAAGAGCTTGATTTGTATACCGTTTCTCCACTTGTTGGTATTGGTCTACCACTTTTCACGCCGCGTGGAACAATTTTACGTGATGTTTTAGCGAACTATTCAAATCAATTACGCAAAAAATACGGTTTCGAAAAAGTTTGGACTCCGCACATTACTAAAAAAGATTTGTATGAAAAATCTGGACACTGGGCTAAATTTGGCGAAGAACTTTTCTTGGTGAAATCGCAGGTTACTGGCGGTCAATTTGCTTTAAAACCTATGAACTGTCCGCACCATACGCAAATTTTTGCTTCGAATCCAAGAAGTTACAAAGATTTACCAATCCGTTATCTTGAAACAACAACAGATTATCGTGATGAACAAACTGGTGAGCTTGGTGGCTTGAATCGTGTTCGTTCTTTAACACAAGATGATTCACATATTTTTTGTCGAACTGATCAAATTGAAGGTGAAATTCAAAATTTGTTGGCCGCTGCCCATGAGCTTTATTCTGGAATTGGAATGAAACTTCGAGTGCGCCTTAGCTATCGTAATAATTCTGATAGCTATCTTGGTGATTTGGTAGTTTGGGAAAGTGCGCAAAGTCAGCTTAAAAAAGCAGTAGTTTCAAATAATTTGGATTATTTCGAAGAAGAAGGTGAAGCTGCATTTTACGGGCCAAAAATCGACTTTATGGCAACAGATGCAATTGGCCGTGAACACCAAGTTGCAACGGTTCAGCTTGATTTTGTTCAGCCTGAGCGATTTGAACTTTCATATAAAAATTCTGAAGGCCAAGACGAACGACCAGTAATGATTCACTGCGCTTTGCTTGGTTCGATTGAGCGGTTTATGAGTGTTTATATTGAGCATAAAGCTGGTTGGTTTGATTTTTGGGCAGCTCCTGAGCAGGTTCGAATTTTAACAATTAACGATACTCTAAATGATTACGTTGAAGAAGTTTCGAAAATTCTTTCAGCTACTGTTCTTAATTCACCAGTTAAATTCAATGAAATTCGTTATTCGGTGGATGAGCGCAACGAATCATTAGGAAAGAAAATTCGTGAGGCGACTGCAATGAAAATTCCAGTTCAGCTGATTATTGGCCCTAAAGATAAAGAAAATAATGAAGTTAGTGTTCGCTTTAGGAAAGATGGTGAATTTGTTGAAGAAAAAGTCGCTCTTCAAGATTTAGCGGAATTTATTCGAAAAATATAAAGTATGAGGAATAACACTTTAGTTGTAATCACTGGCCCTACCGCGAGCGGGAAGACGAGCTTGGCTATAAAATTAGCCAAGCTTTTTGGCGGTGAGATTATTTCTGCTGATTCACGTGCGATTTATAAAGATATTAATATTGCCTCTGCAAAACCAACGATTAAGGAGCAAGAAGGTGTTATGCATTGGGGATTTGATTTAGTTGAGCCCGGAGAGCGTTTTACTGCAGCAGATTTTAAGGAGTATGCCTATTCTAAGATTGATGATATTTTAGATCGTGGTAAAATTCCATTTTTAGTTGGTGGAACTGGATTATATATTGATGCGGTTTTATATGATTATGACTTTGGTGGTGAAGTTGATGATAATTTTCGAAAAGGCCTAAACCAGAGAACTATCGAAGATTTACAAAAGTATATTTTTGAAAATAAAATTGAAATGCCAGAAAATAATAAGAATAAGCGATATTTAATTCGATCAATAGAAAAAAGCATAAGCGGAAAGGGAAAAAGTTGTAAAAAATACAATAAATATAATAATATTGTTGTAGGAATAACAACTAATCGCGAAGAGCTCCGAGAAAAAATCTTTAAAAGAAATGAACATTTTTTTAACTCTGGAATAATTGAAGAATACAAAAAAGTTGAACAGAAGTATGGCTCAAATTCTGAAGCAATGACAGCAAATGCTTATCCATTAATTCGAAAGTTTTTGAATGGAGAATTGGGTAAAAAGGAACTTATTGATAAGATGTCTGTGCAGGATTGGAGATTAGCTAAAAGACAGATAACTTTTATGAAGAGAAATAAAGATATAGTGTGGCTTGATTTAAAAGATGCTGAACAATTTATTATTTCGAAAATTAAAAAATGTATAAAAAAGTTGTAAAAGGTCTGGTTGATTTTTGAAAAATATGGTAAAATAGATTTATGGAACAGAGTATAAATGCACTATTTGGTTCAAAAACGAGGGTTAAACTTTTAAACCTATTTTTCAATAGTCCAGAAGAGAAGTTTTATGTTCGTGAAATATCGCGAATTATTGATGAACAAGTTAACTCTGTTCGGAGAGAACTAACCAATCTTGAAAGTGTTAGTGTTGTAAAAAACTCAACAGAAGATAGGAAGATTTTTTATCAAGCGAACCAGAGGTTTAAATACTACCTTCCGCTAAGGGCGATATTTGCCGGAATCAAAATGAATGAGAGTACTTCTATTGATAAAAAAATATCTTCTATAGATAGATGGCAGTCTGAAGTTGAGAGCATTCAAAAACAAATAGATATTCTTGTATTATTTGGAGTTTTCGTTGATGATATGGATTCGGATATTGATATGTTAATAGTTGGAAATAACCAGGATAAAAAGCTTTCGAATTGGGCTTCAGATATTGAGAAAAAAGAAGGCCGTGAACTAAACTATATGATTTTATCTATGGAAGATTTTTACTATCGATATACCACGCAAGATACCTTTATAAAAGGGTTATTTGAAAATAATTACAAAATAGTCTTTGATAAAGAGAATATACTTGAAAAATTATAATGGGAGTAAATAATGTTTGATATTGAATATAAGGGCGCAAACAGTATTGTAATTTCTACAAAAAAGATTTCATTAATAACTGATCCTAAGCATTCTATTTTTGGTGACAAAGATTTAGTTATTAAAGATGGGGTTGAGCTTGCCACTGAGGAGAGGTTTAAAACTGGTAATGAAGATTTTAAGCTTTCAATATCCTATCCTGGAAGTTATGAAGTGTCAGATTTTACTATAAATGGCTATCAAGAAAAACGGCATATTGATGAAGACAAAGATGGTAAAAAATCTGTAATTTATAGTGTTGAAGTTTGCGGTGTTAGGATTGGTATTTTGGGAAATATTGACCCAAATTTATCTGATGACCAGCTTGAGAACCTCGGTGTTTTGGATATTTTAGTTTTACCGATTGGCGGTGGCGGATATACTCTAGATGCAACCGCTGCGGCAAATATTGCTAGAAGGTCTGATGCAAAAATAATTATTCCCGTTCATTATGCTGATGATGGTGTTAACTACGAAGTTCCTCAATCTGATTTTACACTTTTCGAAAAAGAACTAGGTGTTGATGTTGAAAAAACTACAAAGTATAAAGTAAAATCGGCTGCGAGTTTACCTGAGAAAATGACAATAGTTAAAATTGAACGGACAAAATAATATTTTTTAAAGAGCTAATCTTTCGAAGATAGGCTCTTTTTTTATATAAGAAAAAACCCACAAAATTGTGGGAATTTTCTTTTGAGATAAAAATATTATAGAATACCTTTTTTCTTCAAAGTTCGGATAGCTGCGGTGCTCAAATTTAGTCGAACTTTTTTACCATCAATAATAATAGTTTTCTTTTGGATGTTTGGCTTAAAAGTTCGTTTTGTGCGTCGCAATGAAAAGCTAACGTTGTTTCCGTGTTGCTTTCCTTTTCCTGTTAAATCACATACTGCCATTTTAACTCTCTTTACTTTAATATTTACAATCTGTTCCATTATAACGTATTTTTTAAAAAAGGTCAAGTGGTGTATAATAGATATATGGTTTTTATAATATTTATATCTATAATTTCAATATTAGTAGCAATGATTGTTCATGAATTTTCTCACGGATTCGTCGCCTATTTATTGGGTGATGAAACAGCAAAAAGAGAGGGAAGATTAACCTTAAATCCAATTGCACATTTAGACCCTTATATTAGTATTATTTTACCGATATTGTGTGTATTTTCGAATCTTCCTGTAATTGGTGGCGCAAAACCTGTCCCGGTTGATTCTAGGGAGCTTAAATGGGGCAAATGGGGTATGGCTCTCGTTGCTCTTGCTGGTCCTTTATCTAATTTTATAATGGCGCTCATATCTTTTACGATAATGCATGCTTTAAACTTATCGCATGGTGATATTGCGGCTATTTTTGGTAGATTTACATTAATTAATTTGAGTTTGGCGATTTTTAACTTAATTCCGATTCCGCCGCTAGATGGTTCAAAAATTCTTCAACCATTTGCGCCGGAGTTTATTCAAGATTTTTTTGATAGGCTTGAATCTTATGGTTCGATTTTTATTTTAGCTTTAATGTTTCTGTTTTCTACCGTAATTTCTAATTATATCAATTTCTCAATGAGTTTTATTCTTGAAGGATTTTCAGCTTTTTTGCGAATTTTTGGTTTGTAGAATTTAAAACACTGGATTTTTATTTTAAAAATTGGTATAATTAAAGTAAGCCCTGCTGGCGAATGATTTTTCCTGAATAATCATTGATAGAGGAACTCCAAATGATGATCTACTATCGTGGTAGTAGGTTGAGGAGGTATCCACCGTGTAATTTTATGCGGGGAAAATATCAAAGTTGGTGGGGCTTTTTATATTTGTGAAAATTTGATATAATATAAGATAGCTTGTTAGATGGTCGCTAATTTAAAATTAGAGGAAAGTCCGGGCAGCATAGAGCAAGGCAGTTGTTAACGACAACCGAGGGAAACCTTAGGGAAAGTGCCACAGAAACGATACCGCCTGAAAAGGTAAGGGTGAAAGGAGTGAGGTAAGAGCTCACAGTTGCTCGCGGTGACGCGAAGCAAGAGGTAAACCCTGTCTGCTGCAAGGAGAATTATAAAAATGGTTGCTCGCCATAATTCGATAACCGCTTGATTTAAGGAGTAATTCTTAAACTAGATAGATGACTATCCATGACAGAACCCGGCTTACAGACAAGCTTTTAATTTTAAACTAAAAATCACACCTCTTTCGAAAGTGTGATTTTTAGTTTTTATTGAAGAATTATTTTACTGATTCAACAATTTTTGCAAAAGCTTTTGGTTCGCTAACTGCTAATTCTGCAAGAACTTTTCGGTCAAGCTCAATATTTTTAGCTTTCAAGCCAGCAATAAGTTTTCCGTAAGTGATTCCGTTTTCACGCGCTGCGATATTGATTCGAGTAATCCATAGGGCTCGAAGATCTCGTTTGCGATTTCGGCGGTCACGATATGCGTATTGCAATGAACGGATTACGCCTTGTTTAGCTAATCGGTATGAGCGTGTTCGCGCATGTTGCATACCTTTAGCTGCTTTTAGGATTTTCTTATGCTTTGCTCGTGCTGTTACACCTCGTTTTACTCGCATATTATTTTACTCCCAATGCTCGTTTAATATTTTTAGCCATTGCTCCTTCTACGGTTGCAGTGGTGTTAATTCGTCGTTTTCGACTTTTGCTTTTCTTGGAAAGCATGTGGTTCTTAAAGGCTCGACGGCGTACTACTTTGCCGCTTCCAGTAAGCTTCATTCGCTTTGCTGTGCCTTTATGTGTTTTTAATTTAGGCATTATTTACTCCTTACTACCAAACTCAGATTGCGGCCAGCCATCTGAGGTTTTTGCTCTAATATAGCTTCTTCTTCGAGAAGGGAAACAATTTTATTAGCCATTTCAAATCCAATTTCTTTATGAGCCATTTCTCGACCCTTGAAAACAATTTGAATCTTAACTTTATTTCCTGCAGACAAGAATTTTTTAACTTTTCGAAGTTTTATATCTAGGTCTCCAGAACCAATTTTTAGCCCAAAGCGCATTTGTTTAAGTTCAACTTGTTTAGCTTTACGCTTATTCTTCTGTTGTTCTTTCATTTTTTGATATTGGAATTTACCCCAATCAATAATTTTAACAACAGGTGGTTCAGCGTTCGGCGAGATTTCTACAAGGTCTAGTCCTGCTTCTTGAGCAAGATTAAAAGCCTCTTTCGAACTCATAATTCCAAGTTGTTCGCCACTTTGACCGATAACGCGAACTTCGCGAGCGCGAATTTCTTCGTTTATTCGAATTTTTTTGCTAATAATTTTCCTTCCTTTCGAATTGCTATTTTTCAGCAATTTACTCGCATATTATTTTATCAAATTTTTTAAAATAAATCAAGTATTTTACTTAATTTTCATTTTTATGACGATATTGCAAAGCCTCGCTAATGTGATTTACTTTAATATCTTTTGATGAGTCAAGGTCTGCAATTGTGCGTGAAACTTTAAGTATCTTTAGAAATGCTCTAGCAGATAGGTCAAGCTTTGATGTTGCTAAATTTAATAGATCTTCAGCTTCTTTCGAAATATTAAATTTATTTTTTACATCATTAGTTTTAACCATACTGTTGTATAAATTACTGCAATCATAACGCTTATGCTGTAATTCTAACGACATCTCTATCTGTTTTTTAGCATTAGCATGTTCAGAATTTTGGTTGTTATTCTTTGAAAGAAGATTTTTGTTATGTATTCTATCAACATTAACGACCATATCAATTCTATCCATTAACGGTCCAGAAAGCTTTCTTTGGTAATTAAGAATTTGGGTAGATGAACAAGTGCATTCTTTTGTTGCATCTCCATAAAAACCGCAAGGGCAGGGATTCATTGTCGCAATAAGCATAAAATTTGCAGGATAAGAGCTTTTTCGATTTGTACGAGTTATGGTTATTTTTCTGTCTTCTAACGGTTGTCGTAAGCTTTCGAGTATAGATTTAGGAAATTCTGGCATTTCATCTAAGAATAGAACACCATTGTGTGCTAGGCTAATTTCGCCAGGTAAAGCTTTCGAGCCACCTCCAATTATGGAGACTTTACTTGCGGTATGATGTGGCGTGCGAAAAGGCCTCGAAATATTTGAGCTAATTTCATCAACTAAACCGTGAATTTTTAAAACTTCTAATAACTCACTTTTCGAAAGCGGTGGCAGTAGATTTAAAGCGGCTTGGGCAAGCATTGTTTTTCCTGTTCCTGGAGGGCCAGTTAGCAGTATATTGTGCCTTCCAGCTATCGCGATAGTTAGAGCTCTTTTTGCTTGTTCTTGACTAATGATATCATCGAGAATAATGCCATCGTTATTATCTTTAAAAGTGTTGATATTTTCTTCATTTTTTATTATTTTTTCATTTTTAAGATGAAGAAAAATCTCTTTAAGATTTCTTGCGCCAATTAATTTTACGCCGTCTATTATTGAGCTTGTTTCTAAATTTTCAATAGGTAAGAAAATTTCTTTAATTCCGTAGCCTCGAAGTTTTTCGACAATATTGATAATACCTTTAATTGGTCTAAGATCTCCGTTTAGTGATAACTCGCCAACAAATGCGCGAGATTTTAATTCGTGCTGCTTTAGCTGGTTTGAGAGCGTTAAAATCGAAATTGCAATAGGTAGGTCGAAAAAAGTTCCGTCTTTTGGGATTTCTGCAGGTGCTAAATTGATGATAATTTTCTTGGCAGGGAAATCTAACATTGAGTTTTTGATTGCGCTTCGAACTCGCTCTTTTGCTTCATCAATTGCTTTATTTCCCATTCCAACAATTTGTAGGCTTGGTAATCCTTTCGAAGAATCTCCTTCCACCTCAATAATCTCTGCTTCATAGCCAATTGGTGCGGCTGATATAACTTTACTCACCATAATGTAATAATTTTATCATAAGCATTTAAAAATCTCAATTTTATGATATAATGTAAATATGTTGGGGCTGAATTAGCTTTAGACAAGAGGAATTTAACAGTTTGGCTTGCAAGTCGTTTACTGCGTAAAGTATTAAATAAATGCAAAAAACTTTGCAGCTAAAGTTGCAGCATTCTTTGCTCCAGCTTCAGCACTAGTTGCTGCTTAATTTATTGGCAACCATTTTTCGAAATGGGGCAGTGCGTATTTCGAAAAGTGTCATATTTTTTCACTGATAGCTTAAAATTTTCGCGATAAATTTTAAGTGAGATTTTTTCGCAACTTTTAATATATTTTTGTTGATTTTTAAGTATTAAATTTTAACCAAAATTAACTAAACTTGTAGAAGGCTAAAATGTTACCTTTTGGACCCGAGGGCAGTTCTCGGCGGCTCCACCAAAAATATTTTTTAAGAGCATCTTTCATACAAGATGTTTTTTATTTTTTGAAAAATAAAAATGAGCGACTGCGAGGAACGCTCATTTTATAAATAGTAATGTGGAGTTTTTGATTTTTAATTTTAGAGTTTTATGTGAACTGCGGAATTCACTTGAAATAATTTTTATTTTTGGCTCATGTATAAACTTTTTATTCATAAGCTACCTCTATAATAATCTAAAATAAACATAAAGTCAATACTTTTTTAGACTTTTTTGTATAATTTTTTTGTTCATTAAAATTAACAGATTTAAACGTGTTAAAAGTACAACAAAACTCATTTTATTATGCTTATGGTATTGACTTTTTGAAATTGTTGTGATACAATTTAAATAGCTTTGAAAGAAATAAAAAGCAAAAATAAAAAATAGTTATCGTACATTCCACCAAGCACATTAGAAATTTTAAAATTTAATAATTTTGAGTTGTCCGCTAGACTTTTTACGGAGTTTGAACGGCGATTTGAAATTAAGGTTTATAAAATCATCATTGGATTTTTAACTTACTTTCGAAACGCCAAAAAGCTCCGCAAAAAAATAGCGTAGAGCGCTGAGGCTAATAAGTACTTATATTTTTCAAAAGAAAATATTCAAGGAACCCTCAATGAAATATGCTTCTCCTTGCGAGAAGCGGTCAACTAGCTCAAAAGAGTAGGCATCAAGGTAGGCCGTAGACCACATATTTTAGTAATTAATTTTGTTATGATGGCATTCTACTTGCTTACCATTTATACTTGCTTACTCTTTGGGCTGAATCTAACAAAATGGTATTATATTATGATTTCAAAAATTATTTTTAGTCTGTCTGGGTTGTCGGGTGTTGGTATTTTTTTAATGCTCACTCAAACTTCTCCTAATAAAGTTGGTCCAGTTGGGATCCTCGCATTATTTGCAATGATATATTTGGTTTTTCTTGGTATTATTGCGATATTTTTATATTCTTCACATCGGGTTTTTTCGCTTGCATATTCTTTATTTAGAAAGGGCCAGCCTTCACTAAAAAAGCAAGAAAAAAATCCAGCTTTCTTTTTGAAATATTCTGCTGCGCTCGCTTTTGCTCCAATTGGAATTATAGCAAAACAATCCACCGGCGGAGTCGGAATATTCGAAATATTATTATTGATAATTATTGAAACAATTGCAATAATTTACATTTCAAAACGCTAACGTTTGTGATATAATAGTTACATATGGAACCGCAAAAAAATCTTGAAATTCCACGAGTTTTTGAAGCTCAATCGCAACCAATAAATAATCCTCACGAAGTGAGGAATTTTGGCTTTGAGCAAAATATAAACAGAATTGATAGTGATAAGGCTAGAGCCGAAGCTATGCAAGCTTTTTCGAATCAAGATTCTCAGCAGCCAATTTCACAAGCTATTTTACCAGCGGTTCAGAAATCATCGGCAAACAGCCCAGTAGCTGTAGTTCCAGCTACTGCAAGAGATATCGACCTCATGGAAGATGAATGGGTGAAAGATTTGAAGAAGATGATAGTTGAAACTAAGGGCGATCCATATGCTCGTGAGGTTCGATTTAAAGAAATGCAGATAGACTATTTGAAAAAAAGATATAACAGAATTATAAATGGTGGGAAGTAATGGGAATTTGGATAATATTATTTATTAGCTTTGTAATTATTTGCGTGGCTTCTTATTTTGCTTTTGATCAATATAAGAGAATGGTTCAAGAGGCGAAAAATTATGAGCGTGGCCTAAAAATGGTACCAATTCGTATTCATCTTCCACCGCCAAGCGATGACCTTGAGGTCGGTGGTCGTGATGAGCGGGATGTTGTTGATGAAGTTCTTTCTGAAGCTCAAACAATGTATAATATTATTGCAAGTACTGCAACAAAAGGGTTTAAAACTAAACTTTATGGACAAAGACATATTTCTTTCGAAATTGTTGCAAGTGATGGTCTTGTTCGTTATTATGCGGTCGTTCCTGCAGTTTTGACTGAAACAATCAAACAGGCAATTTCCGCTGCATATCCAGCGGCTCGTCTTGAAGAAGTTGAAATGGAAAATATTTTTTCTCAACAAGGAAAGATGCAAGGCGTGATTGGCGGTGAATTTGAACTTAAAAAAGACTACTTTTATCCAATTGCAACGTATCAAGAAAGCCGTCGTGATGCTGCCCGGGCATTATTAGATGCCTTGAGTGGTGTTGAACGTGGAGACGGAGCGGCGATTCAAATTATGTTCAGACCCGCACCTGAGAGTTGGACTCTTAAATCTAATGAAAAGGTTGAGTCAATTCGAAAGGGTAAAGGTAAGAAAAATAATAATACTAAAGCCGTACTTGATATTATGGAGGCTTTATGGAAACCGCCTACATACGGTTTAAACACTTCGAACACCGAATATCCACAGCTTACGGCTTTAGAAAATGAAGAAATTCAAGCAATTGAAGATAAAACTAAATATCCAGGTTATGAAGTTTTAACTCGGGTGGTGACTTCTTCTTCAACTGCTTCGAAAAGTCAAGCAATTTTACAATCTATCGTTTCAGCATTTTCGTTATTTGATTCGCCGCGATATAATGGCTTCAAATTTAATATGACTAATAATATTGATGAATTAGTTACTGCTTATATTTTTCGGTTTTTCCCTCAAAGTACAAATCAGAATATCTTGAATAGTGTTGAACTTTCAACAATTTTTCACTTGCCAAATCAAAATTCAATTCCAACGGGCAAAATTGAGCGTCAAAGAATTCGGCAAGTTGATGGTCCAACTGAGCCAATGAAAGAAGGTCTATTGATTGGGGTGAATGAATTCCGCGGTGTTGAAAAGCAAATTCGCCTTGGAGTTAATGATCGCCGCCGTCATACATACATCATTGGTCAGACTGGTATGGGTAAATCTAAGCTCCTTGAGAATTTGGCTTATCAAGATATAATGGACGGACGAGGTTTTTGTTTTATCGATCCGCACGGAGATTCCGTTGAAGAATTACTTGGGATGATTCCTCAATCGCGAATGGACGATGTAATTTATTTCGATCCGAGTGATACCGAGAATCCACTTGGTTTCAATATTTTTGAGGCCTCAAGTCCTGAAGAGATGGACTTTGTGATTTCCGAGACCAATTCAATGCTAAAATCTCTCTATGATCCAGGAAACACTGGTGTTGTTGGCCCTCGAATGGAGAATATTGTTCGAAATGCAGCTTTACTACTAATGAGTGACCCGGATGGAGGAACTTTTATGGATATTCCGAAAGTTCTTGTTGACCCAGAGTTCGCAAAGCAAAAAATTAAGTACCTTCGAAATCAACGTGCAATCGACTTTTGGACGAAAGAGTGGCCAGCTTCGCAAAAATCTAATGATGCAGGAGAACTTGTTTCTTGGGTTGTTTCTAAGTGGGCGCCATTCGAAAGTGGCTTGGTTAATAATATTATTGGCCAAAAAAAGAGTGCATTTAGTATTCGCGAAGTTATGGATAACAATAAGATTTTGCTCGTAAATCTTTCGAAAGGTAAACTTGGAGAGGCAGCAGCAAAACTCCTTGGTATGGTTTTTGTGATGAAGTTTCAAGCGGCAGCAATGAGCCGTGCAGATATACCTGAAGACCAGCGAAAAGATTTTTGTCTATTTGTTGATGAGTTCCAAAACTTTGCAACCGATTCTTTTGAATCTATTTTGTCTGAAGCTCGAAAATATCGCCTGAATTTAATTTTAGCAAACCAGTTTACAACTCAGTTAAAAGATTCAATCAAGGGTGCTATTTTTGGTAACGTTCCTAACAAGATTGTTGGCAGGATCGGTATTGATGACGCGGAAGTTCTTCAAAAGGCCTTCACGCCAACATTTACCGCTGAAGATTTAACTAAAACGCCTAATTATAATTCAATTACGACTGTTTTAGTTAATGGATTTCCATCAGCTCCATTCACAATGAAACTTTTGCCTCCTTTTGGTAAATCTAATCCAGAGATTCGTGAAGGACTTCGAAAATATTCAGCTTCAAAATATGGTCGTCCTCGAGCTATTGTTGAAGATGAAATTCGAAGGCGTTTAAGTGTTAATCCTGGGGCTAGTTCATCTCAGCCGCAGCTACGCCAAACTCAGACACAGCAAAAAAATCAAGTTAGTTGGCAGGAGAGGGCGTTCTCGGGCGGCTCTAATAATGTTAATCTGAGTAACTCTAATGATGGTGTTAAAAAAGATTCATTTTTGGATGATTGGCTAAAAAAGAGGGATGAAATAAGGAGTAGTAATTCAAATTCTAATATTCAACAAAATCAACCAGAGGCTCCTTCAGAGAGTAATTTAGCTAGAACTTTTCAGAAAAACATTATGCAGAACCAAAGTGTAAGTTCTTATAACACGAATAATTCAAATAATCCACAAGTTCAGCAAAATATTAAGCCGCAACAAATTCAAAATGATTCTGTAATTCAGGATATAAGAACTACGAGAATCTCTAATAATTTAAGTAATAGTTCTTCGAATATCGCTAAGAATAACTATAAAAAAGTTGATGACGACGAGGTTATATTTAAAATTAGGTAGTTACTAGCTACCTGATTTTATTTTTGACTAATCTTATAAGAGATAAAAAGATGAATAATGTTGATATTAAGTATATCAAAATTTCTGATCTTACAGAGAATCCGTTAAGTATTGAAATGTAAAGAACGGAGTAATAAATAATTAACGATAATGTTATTGATATAAAAAGTACTTTTGGCTTTATTATTTTTTCGACAATATTTAGTAAAAAATCTAAAACGCTAGAGTGAAAAATACTTCGAAAAAGATTATTTTTGAAATTTGAATCTTTATGTATGAAATCTAATATTTTTTGGTAAGTTTGATTATTTTTCATTATTTCATTTCTCCTGAATATTGACTAAAATAGCGTATTTCTTTGTATAATAAATTTGTACGAAGTGTCATAATTATTGATATAGAAAATAGAACAATTAAAAATAGTAAAATTGTATATTGCTCAAGCGCTGGGATTGAATTTAAGAAGTAATCAATATTTTTTATAAAAGGACATTTTATGGGGGTTTTCGAAACTTCACCGAAATTTAATTTAATAAAGCAATCAAATGATTCTCCCTGTTGTTTAAAGGTTGGGATCCTATCTTTAATTTTTATTGCAAAAAATTTACTTTTTGATTCTCCAGGCTCAATACTAGAATTATTCCAATACACTATGCCATCTTTAATATTATAATCTCCTTCATCAAGAAGGTCTGCATATTCTAGTATATCTGATATGTTGACTTCGAAATTTGAATCCTGAACTATTTTTGAATTATTAGTTGCGGTTAATGTGTAAGAAATAATATCTTTAGGCTGGAGCGGGCGTTTTGCTGTTGATTTTACATTATAAGTTAGGTTAGGATTCAGTGATGTTTTTTTAACTATATTGTTAGATATAGTTTTCGAAGGTAGGATATTGGTTAAAAATATTGTAAAAAATACAAAAACAGTAGCAAAAATATTAAAAATCCACCATTTTAAATCATTTTTTAGTTTTCTTTTATAATCTTGTATTTTTTTGCCCATAGAAGGGCTGCGGTAATAACCTAAAATAACATCTTTAAACATATCCCACCTTTTAACTTAATGCTTATATTTTAGCATATTTTTTATAAAAAAATAAGCTTTATTTGAATTTTTTTATAAAATAAGGTATAATACAGATATAAATTTTATTTATGGAAGTTCTGAATGAGAGGTAAGAATGTCTAAACAAAAAGAAAATAATTACGACGGTTCCCAGATTCAAGTTCTTGAGGGTCTTGAACCTGTTCGAAAGCGCCCCGGAATGTATATCGGCTCAACCGGTTATGATGGTGTTCATCATCTTATTAAAGAAATTGCCGATAACTCTATTGACGAAGCGATTGCTGGCTACGGCACAAAAGTTATTGTGCGAATTTTAGATGATGGTGGAATTAATATTACAGATGATGGGCGTGGTATTCCTGTTGATATTCATCCAAAAACTGGGAAAAGCACACTTGAAACTGTTTTAACTGTTCTTCACGCTGGTGGAAAATTCGGCGGCGGCGGATATAAAGTTTCATCTGGTCTGCATGGTGTGGGCTCAAGTGTCGTGAATGCTCTTTCGACGAAAATGATTGCTGAAGTTGTTAAAAAAGGCCAACTTTATCGGATTGAATTTGAGCGAGGTGTTCCAACTACTGAACTTAAGAAACTCGGCAAAACTGACCGCGAAGATGGAACGAGCATAACTTTTTACCCAGACCCAACAATTTTTAAAGAAACTGTAACTTTTGATTATAAATGGGTTGTTAATTATCTCCGTCATCAATCATATTTAACAAAAGGAATTTATACTCAAGTTGATGATGAACGAACTGGTGAGCGACAAGCTTTCTATTTCGAAGGAGGGATTCAGAGCTATGTTAAAAGTTTGAACGTTGGTAAAGAAGTTCTTTCTGAACAACCATTTTATGTTGAGAAACAAGTTGAAGATTCAATGGTTGAAGTGGCGATTCAATATAATGATAGTTATAATGAGAACGTTCGTGCTTTTGCGAACAATGTGATTAACCCAGATGGTGGAACCCATGTTGTTGGTTTTCGAAGCTCTTTAACTCAAACGATTAACGAATACGCTCGCAAGAATAATCTTCTTAAAGAAAAAGAAGATAACCTTTCAGGTGATGATATTCGTGAGGGCTTAACCGCGATTATCTTAGTGAAATTACCAGATCCGCAATTTGAAGGTCAGACTAAAAATAAATTAGGAAATCCAGAGGTTCGCCGGTATGTTCAGCAAGTAATGAATGAGTATTTTGGCTACTATCTTGATGAAAATCCTGCCGTTGCGAAAAAGATTGTGAACAAAGCTCTCCTTGCAGCTCGGGCTCGAAAAGCGGCTCGGGCGGCTCGCGAAAATGTCATTCGAAAAGGTGTTTTGGATGGCTTAAATCTGCCAGGAAAGCTTGCAGATTGTTCTTCGAAAAAACCAGAAGAATGCGAACTTTATATTGTTGAGGGAGATTCAGCGGGTGGTTCGGCTAAAAACGGCCGTGATGCTCGAACGCAAGCAATTTTACCACTTCGAGGTAAAGTTCTAAATACAGAGCGTGCGCGCCTTGATAAAATGCTTGCAAATAATGAGATCGTTTCGTTAATTAAAGGAATGGGTGTTGGAATTGGAGAGCAATTCGATATTTCTGGCTTGCGATATCACCGAATCATTATTATGACCGATGCCGATGTTGACGGAAGCCATATTGCAACACTTTTAATGACTTTCTTTTTCCGATATATGCGTGAAGTTGTCGAGGGTGGACATATCTATCTTGCAAAACCTCCGCTATTCTTATTAAAGGGTTCAGGAAATAAACACTATTATGTTTATAGCGACGAAGAACGTGACGCGAAAATTAAAGAATTAATTGAAGAGCGAAAAGCTCGCGGAACACAAATTAATCCAGAAGATAATGAGATCAAGCAGGCTGGTCTAACGGGAATTCAGCGATATAAGGGTCTTGGTGAGATGGATGCAACACAACTCTGGGAAACAACAATGAATCCAGAAAATCGTGTCTTAATTCAATTAAAGCTTGAAGATGCTGAACGTGCAGATGCAATTTTCACGAAGTTGATGGGAAGTGAAGTTTCAATGCGAAAGAGCTTCATCCAGACAAATGCGAAATATGTTAACCTTGAAGAATTGGATGTTTAATTATGGAAGATGAAAATAAAAAACCTCTTGAAGGTGAAATTATCGAACAGCAAAATCATTCGAAAGTTTTGGAATATCGCACAGTTGAAGACGTAATGGAGGATTCATTTCTTCGTTATTCAATGTCTGTTATTATTGACCGTGCATTGCCTGATGTTCGAGACGGAATGAAGCCGGTCCATCGCCGTGTTCTTTATACAATGGGAGAAATGGGTGTTCGACCGGGCTCTTCATTTAAGAAGTCTGCGCGTATCGTTGGTGATGTAATGGGTAAATATCACCCGCACGGTGATAGCTCCATTTATGATTCGATGGTTCGTTTGGCACAAGATTGGGTGATGCGATATCCTCTTGTTGAGGGTCAGGGAAACTTCGGTTCAATGGATGGCGATCCTGCAGCCGCTATGCGTTATACTGAAGCAAGGCTTGGCCGAATTGGTGACATTTTACTGAACGATCTTGATAAAGATACGGTTGATTTTCGGCCAAACTATGATGGATCTGAAAGCGAGCCTTCAGTTCTTCCAGCTAAATTACCAAACCTTCTCTTGAATGGTCAAATGGGTATTGCAGTTGGTATGGCAACAAGCATTCCAACGCATAATTTGAGCGAAATTGTTGATGCAACTGTTGAGCTAATCAGTAATTCAGAAGCCAAGCTCGAAGATTTAATGAAATATGTCAAAGGCCCAGACTTCCCAACTGGTGCGGTAGTTTATGGTGGAGCACCAATGATTCAAGCTTATAGAACTGGTCGCGGAAGTGTTACTATGCGTGCAGTTGCTGAAATTATTGAAACTAAACGTGGCCGCCATCAAATTGTAGTTTCAGAAATTCCATACAATGTTAATAAGGCTTCATTAATTGAGAAGATCGCAGATCTAGTTAAAGAAAAGAAAATTACAACAATTGCCGACCTTCGTGATGAGTCTGCGCGTGGAACGGTTAAGATTGTGATCGATCTTAAGAAGGATGCATATCCAAAGAAAGTTCTCAACCAGCTTTATAAATTAACTCCACTTCAATCAAACTTCCATTATAATATGCTTGCTTTGGTTGATGGCGTTCAGCCGCGAGTGCTTGGTTTGAAAGAAATGCTTGATGAGTTCGTGAAACATCGCCGAAATGTTGTGCGTCGCCGAACAGAATTCGAACTTAAAAAAGCAAAAGCTCGTGCACATATTTTAGAAGGTTTGAAGATTGCACTTGATCATATTGATGAAGTTATTGCAACGATTCGAGCTTCGAAAACTACAGATATTGCCGAAAAGGCTTTGCGTGAAAAATTCGGATTAACTGAAATCCAAGCAAAAGCAATTCTTGCGATGCAACTTCGCCGATTGACTGGATTGGAGCGCGAAGCAATCGAAGCTGAACTTGCTGCTCTCTTGAAACTTATTGGCGAGCTTGAGGCAATTCTTGCTAATGAGAATGAAATTCTTCGAATTATTAAAGAAGAACTTCTCGAAATGAAAGAGAAATATGGCGATGAGCGTAAAACTAAGGTTATTAATCATGAGCTTGGTAAATTCTCAGACGAAGAGCTTATTCCTGAGGAAGAGAGTGTAATTCTTCTAACTAGTGAAAACTATATTAAGCGAACTCTACTTGCAGATTATCGTCGCCAAAATCGTGGCGGAAAAGGTAAGCGTGGAATGACAACAAAAGATCAAGATATTATTGATCAATTGATTCCAGCAAGTACGCATGATTGGTTGTTGTTCTTTACAAATAAAGGTCGGGTATTTAGGCTTAAAGCTTATGAGGTTCCTGCTGCAAGTCTTCAAGCTAAAGGTGTTGCTGCGGTAAATCTACTACAACTCCAACCTGAAGAAAAAATTACATCAATTATTAAGCTTGAACAAAATAGTAGTACGGAAGATTACCTCTTTATGGCTACTGTAAAGGGTACTGTGAAAAAGACAGCACTTAAGGATTTTGTGAATATTCGAACAAATGGTTTGAATGCAATTAATCTTGATGAAGGTGATGAACTCCGTTGGATTCAAAAAACTGATGGTCATAGTGATATTATCGTTTCAACATCAGCTGGTCAAGCTGTTCGATTTAATGAAAATGATGTTCGAGCAATGGGTCGTGCGGCTCGTGGTGTTCGTGGCGTTCGACTTCGACCAAATGACAGCGTTGTTGGAATGGATGTTGCAAAAGATGGAACACAAAAACTTCTTGTGATTTCAGCAAATGGTTACGGAAAAGCAACGAAAGTTTCGAACTTTGAAGTTAAACATCGTGGCGGAATTGGTGTTAAAGCTGCAATTGTAACCGCAAAAACTGGTCCAATCGTTTCAGTTCAAACTTTGCCAGAGGCTGTTTCTGATGCGTTAATGATTTCAAGCGGTGGTCAAACAATTCGAGTTGCTGTTAAAGATATTCCAACACTTGGTCGCACGACGCAAGGTGTTAGAATTATGAAACTTTCTGATAATGATACTGTGGCAAGTGTTGGCTTGATGGAAGAAAGTCGAGAGGAAGAATGATGCCAAGATATTTAGTGATTTTTGTGTTAGCATGGGTAATTGCGCAAGGTGCTAAATATATTCTAGAAATTCGAAAAGATAAAACCGCAAAATTTAAGCGAATTATCACTGAGAGTGGTGGGATGCCAAGTTCTCACAGCTCAGTGGTGATTGCGCTAGCGACACTTGTTGGTTTGCATGAGGGTGTTTATTCTTCAATTTTTGGTTTAGCTTTTGTATTTGCGATGATAGTAATATATGATTCAATGAAAGTGCGATTTTCGAATGGTATTCAAGCGCAAAGAATTAATGAAATCATTGAAAAACAGAATTTAAAAATTAAAAAAGTCCGAGTTGTTAAAGGCCACACCCCGCTAGAAGTTTCTGTTGGCTCAGTTATTGGAATTTTTATTGGGTATATAGCATTTTTGCTTGGGTTATAAAAATGAATTAGATAGGCTTTCAAGGCCTATTTAATTTTTTCTAAATTTTCTTTTAAAAAAGTGTTGACTTTTAAAAATCTATTGAGTATAATGGTTAATAGTTCAGCGCGCGGAGTAAAAAGCGAGGTTGAATAAAACTGGACTTTAACAATTTAATTGTGCAAATTTATCGTCAGTCTATTTTATAGATTATCAA
>CAURWT010000002.1:0-223679 GCA_963528875.1 uncultured Saccharimonas sp. (SeqCode)
GACTCCGGAACCAGCGCCAACGCCAACTCCGACTCCGGAACCAGCGCCAACGCCAGATCAACAATCAACCAAGCAGTTACCAGAAACTGGTGAAAAAGATTCAACCTCTGCAGTCTTAGCAGGGCTGCTAGCAGCTGGTTTAGCATGGTTCACGCTTCGCAAGAAACAATAAATAAACTCACAGTCTATCAACTAAAATAAGCCCCCTCATTTGAGGGGTTTTTAAATTATTGTAATATTTATATATGTAGGGTTAAATTTAGCATTTATTAAAATAGCTTAGCTTTATTTTTTGTGTATTTTATGGTATACTATTTTTAATGTTAGATTCATTTTTGCATAAAACTTTACGCATTCCATATAAATTAAATATTACAAAAATGCGAAAGTCTCAAAACCCAAAAGCTGTGGTGATTTTTATTCACGGAATTGCGAGTGATGCTGGAATGTGGCAAAAAGCCGAAAGCGAGATTCAAGGTGATTTTGATATTTATGCGGTTGATCTAATTGGACACGGAGAATCGCCAAAACCAAAATGGGCAGGTGTTCAACAACTTTCAATTCAGGCAAGGGCGGTTCGAAGAATGGCTTTTTTGATGAAAAAGTATAAAAAACCACTTTTCTTAGTTGGACATTCAATGGGATCTTTGGTAGCGGCAGAATTTTCAAAAAAGTATTCGAACGTAGTAGATGGAATTTTTCTACTTTCGCCACCAATTTATTCACCAGAAGAAGCGCGCGGCTCGATCCAGGAATTTATATTGAAACAAAGCTATAAAAGAATTGTCACGAAGCCAAAAGAATCAATTAAATTTATAAATGCGGTTATCAATACTGGTGCGGTTGATGTTGATAAATTTGAATCTCAAGAGCAGTTTAGGCCGATTCGAAGAGCTTTAAAAGAAGCAATAATTGAACAAGATACTTTTACAGTACTTTCAAAAACCAAAACGCCAACTAAAATCATTTATGGAGTTTTTGACCCCGTTGTGATTGGGCGAAATATTCGAAAACTCGGTAGGATTAATAAAAATATCACAACTTCAAGAGTTTTGAGTGCTCACGATCCAACAAAATTGATGATTGAGCAGGTTTCGAAAGGTATTGATAAGATTTTAAAGGAGAAATATGAATAAAAAAGTTATTTTAACGGGCGACCGACCAACTGGGAAATTGCATATTGGCCATTATGTTGGCTCGCTAAAAAAACGTGTAGAATTGCAGAATTCAGGTGAATATGAAACTTTTATTATGATCGCCGACACACAAGCTTTAACTGATAATGCGAAAAATCCTGAAAAAGTTCGAAATAATGTTTTGCAAGTTGCTCTAGATTATTTAGCGGCAGGAATTGACCCTTCGAAAACTACAATTTTTGTGCAAAGTCAAATTCCGCAGCTACCAGAACTTGCGATGTATTATGCAAATTTAGTTTCGATTTCTCGCCTTGAACGCAACCCTACTGTTAAAACTGAAATTAAGCAAAAAAACTTCGGCGAAGGCGTGCCGAGTGGTTTTGTATTTTACCCAATTTCACAGGCGGCAGATATTACGGCCTTTAAAGCAACTCATGTACCAGTTGGTGAAGACCAGATGCCAATGATTGAACTGACTCGTGAAATTTCTCGAGCGTTTAACCAAACATATAAAACAGATACGCTTATTGAACCAGAGGCCATTCTTTCGAAAGAAGGCATTGAACGACGCTTGCCGGGAATTAACGGAATGGATGCTAAAATGAGCAAAAGTTTAAATAACGGTATCTATCTGGCGGATTCTTTTGAAGAAATGCGTGCAAAGGTGATGAAAATGTATACCGACCCTGAGCATATTCGGGTTGAAGATCCTGGAAAGATTGAGGGAAACGTAGTTTTTGCGTATCTTGATGTTTTTGCTGAAGATAAAGAGAAAGTTGCTGAAATGAAAGCTCACTACCAAAAAGGTGGTTTGGGTGATGTTGCAGTTAAAAAATACTTGATTGAAGAGATGGATAAAGTTTTGAAGCCTATTCGTGAAAAACGAGCTGAACTAGAAAAAAATCCTGAGATGATTTATGAAATTCTTAAAAAAGGAAGTTTGAAGGCTGAAAAAATCGCAGCGCAAACTCTTAAAGAGGTTAAACAAGCAATGAAGATTGATTACTTTGGAGATAAAAATGGCAAAGTTTAATTCTGGTGATATTTTAAAAATTTTGCGAAAGTTTCAAATTGCAGGCGAAGAAAATGTTCCACGAAATGTTGAAGAGCTAAAAAAGATTACTGCTGATGAATTTTCAGAAATTTTCACTTTTAAATTTAACAAACATAAGTTTTTTATCGTGGTTGATGGAATGGCCGAAGATGATGAATTTTATATTCAAGATCTTCTTCGAAAGCATTTTGGTGATATTGAAGGTGAATTAATTAAGAATCCGCTCGATTTAATGATGAGTTTTGCTTTACCGTTTGAAGGCAAAGACATTTATCTCTTTCGAAATATTGCTTCAAAAACAAGGCTTGATGTTTATTTGGCTGAAAATTACCCAGAATTCTCGCGGGCAACGATTCAAAAATATATTAAAAATGGCTTCGTAAAAGTGAATGGAAGAATTGCAAAAAAACCAAAAGATGCAATTGAAAAAGGCGATAAAATTGAGTTTGAAATTCCAGAAAAAACTGCTGAAAAAATCAACTTTCCAATACTTTTCGAAGATGAAAATGTTATAGTGATAAATAAGCCTCGTGGAATTTTAACGCATAGCAAAGGTGCTTTAAATGATGAATTTACTGTTGCGGATTTTTTTGAAGGTCGTGACGCAAAATTTGGTAAAGGGACGAATCGTGTTGGGATCGTTCATAGGCTTGACCGTGAAACTTCTGGTGTAATAATTGGCGCAAAAAATAATGAAGCTGCTAAAAAGCTGCAAAAGCAATTTTCAGAACGGACTGCGAAAAAAACCTATGTGGCAATTGTTAAAGGTGTTTTGAATCCAAAAAAAGCCTTAATTGATTTACCTATCGCGAGAAATGGCTCAGCTCCGAGCACTTTCATGATTCATGCAAAAGGAAAGCCGGCCCAAACTAAATATGAAGTTCTTAAGGAAAATGAAAATTTTTCGTTAGTAAAACTTATGCCAAAAACTGGTCGAACACATCAATTGCGTGTTCATTTAAGCTATCTAAACCATCCAATTTTAGGCGATAGAGTTTATGATAAAAATATTTCGAAATCTGAAAGTGAAGATAGGATGTTTTTACATGCACAAAGTTTAGAGATTACAATTCCGCCCGAAAAAGGTGAGAAAGAATCGCAAAGAATGATTTTCGAAGCAGAAATTCCTGAAAATTTTGAGTTGTAAAAATGAGAGATTTCTTTGAAAATACAATTTTGAATTCACACGCAAAGATCGTGGAGATCCCTCGTGGGTTCGGTTTTGAATTTGCTCTAAAAAAGTTAAAATTTTCGAAAGATATTCAAATAATTGAATTCAGGCCAACAATTCACGGTGCGCAAAAAACTGAAATTATTAATGTTGAGGATATTGAATTTTTGCAGCAAAAAGCAAATGTTAAAAGTGTAAAAAAACGTTGTTTTGTATTAATGAATGCTGAAAAGATGAATGAATCTGCACAAAATAAATTCTTGAAGCTTTTTGAAGAGCCAAATAAGAATACTTCTTTTGTACTTTTGACTGAAAATAAGAACGCCTTCGAAAAAACTATACTTTCACGAGCGCAGATTTTACGAATTCCGCCAATATCGGAGATTGATTCAATTAAGATGCTTCAAAAATCAAAATTGAGTGAAGATGATAAGAAAAAAATTCTATTTATGGCGAACGGTTTGCCTGGTGAAATTGATAAACTTTCGAACAGCAAAAAATATTTCAATGAACAGATGGAGATTGCTGAATTTGCAAAAAGGTGGTTTTTGGGTTCGAAATTTGAAAAAATATTAATTGTGAAAGATTTAAAACCAGAAAGAAATGATATTCTAAAGTTTTTAGAAATTTTGCTTAAAATGGTTGACCAAACTTTCGCTCAAAATCCAAAAAAAGGAGCTATAACGGCAAAAAAAATACTTATAGCTTACGATAGAATCTCTAAAAACGGAAATATCAAGTTGGCTCTGCTTGACCTAATTCTTGGCTAAAATTTGCCAAAATAATAATTTCTATGTTATAATATATTGGTATGTTAGTTTTAATTTTAATTATTGTTCTTAGTGCTTATGTTTTTCTAAAAAATCCTGAAAAATTAACAAAAAACGCCCTACCAGATAATTTTGCAAATAAAATTGATAAGTTGTGGCGTGTAGCACAAGAGGCAATTATTGATAAAAAATATTTACGAGCAGAGAAAGTTTTATTAACAATTTTGCGATTTGATGAACGAAACGCTACGGCGTATAACCGTTTAGGGATAATATATGCGGGCCAAAAAAAGTTTGATGATGCTATTGAATGTTTCGAAATTGCTCAAAGCTTAGAAAGCAGTGCATCGAGTCTTCATAATGTTGGCTTAATCTATCTTGAAACCGAGAATTATCAAAAAGCTGCCCTAGCATTTGAGCAAGCTCTAGAAATTGAAGATTCTGTGCCGACTCGATATATTGCTTACGCCCGAGCTCTCGAAAAAATGGGTAAAGATAAATTGGCAATTTCAGCACTAGAAAAAGCTATAGAACTTGATGAAAGACCTCAAACTTTACGAACTCTCGGCTCGCTCTATCTTAAAGTTGAAAATATAGAAAAAGCAAAAGAAATTAAAGATAAATTGGAGTCATTAAAAGATAACAGAAGAGCTATAAAACAAAACCGAATCTCTAATGAATCAATTTCAACCAAAAAAATTGCAATGTAAAATCAGGCTTAATGACCTGATTTTATTTTTACTTTCTAAAGATAGGCGCTCAAAGGCTCAGAACTAGCGATGCCTGACTTTTTGAAATAATAAAAATAGCCTCCAGAGAGACTATTTATTTTTAGATCTGCTTGAAGCAATGAATAACTGGATAACTGAAACAAGAATAATCACTGAGCAGATAAACCAGAATTGGCTAATGTTTGGCAAGTTAAATTCGAAAAATTCACGTAAGATTGGAGCACTAAAAATTACACCAGTGAAAATTAAAGTTCCAATGACATATATTGTTCTACGAATTTTGTTGTTTTTTGAAGGCTTTGAGCCAAGGAATATTTCGCTCAAAATTGTTGCGAAAACACCGAACCAAGCAGTTACGATTACAACGGTTGCTAAAATTCCATGCATTATGTGCTTGCTTGCTAGACTGCCGTCAACTTTAAAATATAAACTAATATAAATAAATGAAATTGCTAAACCACTTAAAATTGCTACCGGCGCAATTGAATAAAGTGTATCCCGCCAGAAGTTCTTAGGGTTAATTTTAGCTTTAGGTATTGGTGGAAAAAGCGTAGTCAAAACTGTTGGCATTGTTACTAAAATAAAGTTCATGTAAGTAATATGACGTGGTAGAAATGGGTAATTGACGCCGGCAAGCATTGTTGCGAAAAGAATTGTTACGCCAAGAATAATTTTATGGAAAAACAAAATTGCAATCATTTCAATCGAAAGCATAATTCTATTCCCAACCTTTACGCCACTCGGTAGAGAAGTGAAAGAATTGTCCATCAAAACTAAATCTGCAACACGGCGAGTTGCAGGAGCGCCATCAAACATAGAAATACCCAAATCTGATTTTTTAATCGCAAGAGCGTCATTTACGCCATCGCCAATCATTCCTGTATATAGTTTGTTTTTCTGAAAAACACCAATAATTTTCTCTTTTTGTTCAGGCAAGACTCGTGCAAAAATTGTATTTTTAAGAACAGCCTTTTCGAAGTCTTTTTTCGAAAGATTAGCAAGTTCTGCTCCAGTTATGTATTTTTCAGCATTTTTAATTCCGGCTTCAAGGGCGATAAAACTCACAGTTCGTGGATTATCTCCGGAAATTACACGAATTGAAACGCCACGATTTTGTAAAAAGTTAACAGTCTCTTGAACATTTGGCCTCAGAGTATTTTTAAGCGTAATTATTGCAATTGGTTCAAGTTTTTCGCTTTCGAGAAGTTTTGAAATTTTACCAGATTTTTTAAATTTTGCTAGGAGTAAAACTCGTAAACCTTGAGATGCTAAATTATCAATTTTTTTCGAAATGCTTTCAGATTTACTATCTTTTGAGAGATTTTTTAGAATAAATTCAGGAGCACCGAAAACGATAGATTCTTCTTTATCATTGTTAAGAAAAGTCATTCCAGACAGTTTTCGCGAACTCGAAAAAGCCATATAGTCTGTAATTTTAAGGTTTGCGTTATCTTTGAACTCATTTAAAATAGCTTGAGCTGTGGCATTTTTCTCAGCAGGCTCTGAGTTTAAAGCATTTAGAATTTGTGCAATTTCTTCTTTCGAAAAGTCTTTACCAATAACTTCGTAAGAATTAAACTCAATTTCAGGAGAAGTTAATGTTCCGGTTTTATCTGTTGCAAGAACTTCGAGTAAAGCCATATCTTCTATTGCAGAAATTTTTTGTGGCAGAACTTTAGCTTGAAGTAGCTTCAACGAACCATAAGCGAAGAATAGTGAGCTCGCAAGCAATAGACCTTCTGGAACGACAACAACTGCAGCGGAAGTTATAGTTTTTAAAATCGTGGTTGGGTCTTCTTTAAAAATAAAGAAATAAACCACGCAAATCACTATAGCTAGACCGAGCGCAAACCAGCTTAATCTTGAAATTAATTTCGAAATCTTTTGTTGAATTGGTGTAAGTTTTGGTTTGTAGTTTTTGAGTTTTGCTGCCATTTGGCCGGCTTCTGTATTTTCACCAACAGCTAAAACCTCAGCTTCAGCTTCACCCGAAACTACGATTGAACTCGAAAGAATTTTATCGCCAACATTTTTAGAAATAGCATCGCTTTCTCCTGTCAGAATTGATTCGTTAACTTCAAAAGAGTTTGACTTTGTAATTTTTGCATCTGCGGGAATTTCGTCGCCAGTTTTTATAAAAATCTTGTCGCCATTTTGAAGCTCGGTGAATAAAATTTCTTCAAGCTTTCCATCACGAAAAACCATTGCTCTGGGCGCACTCATTAATTCAATTTTTCGAAGGGTTAAATATGCACGAACCTCCTGAATTGTTCCAATAAAGGAATTTACTAGAATTACAAAAGAAATAAACCATGCATCACGAACCTCGCCAACAAGCAAAAGTCCGCCCGCAAGAATAAAAATTGCAATTGAAATTGGGGAAATAAAGTTTCGAAAAATGATTGTTTGAATGTGTTTCATGTTTTATATTATATCAGTTTTTTAAACAAGAAAAAACCCTCAAAATGAGGGAGATTAAAATTATTTTTTGACATTAAGACCGACGATTAAACCATAGTATGCATGCGGGTCTTTATGTTTCTCAATAAATTTTCTATTTTCACGAATAATTCGAAGTTCTCTAGCTAAAGATTTTGGCGTTTTTTCGAAGAGTGTCCTGCGAGATTGCTCCTCTGAGCGAATTTTGGCAAGGATTTCACTTTTAGAAAGTTTTTCTTCTGAATTGAGAATAATATAGTTCGATAATTTATTTATAATACCCGAAGAATGAAAATAGCTATTTTTGAAAAGTTTAGCATTAAAGCCGGCCCTTGCAAGTGGCCTAGCGTTTATTTTTTGTGGAATCGCACAAACTAAATAATCAATTTGCGAATCATTTTTAGCGTATTTAACAACTTCTGAAAATAACTCAGTTAATTCATTGCTGTTAGCTTTAGGTGCAGTAGTAGCAGCATTCACAAAATCAGATATTGCGTAAACATTTAGGGCTTTTTTATTAGCTTGTATTTCTTTAAAAAATTTAAGCCCAACCGCCGTGGTTACTTCGTCGTTTTTTCGAATGAAAAACCACTCTTTCTTGCTATGAAATTCTTCTGGCGAATATGACCCGCGCGTGAGAATTTGCAAACTCATGATTTGTTCTACGATTTTATTTTTGAGCTCGTCGCTCCTAGAATTATATAGAGCTTCGATATTATTAGTCTTAAATAATTTAAACATAAAAGTACCTCCAATATGGACTGAATAGGATAATATTGTAACATTTTTAGAATCGAGAGGCAAGAATAAGCTTTATTTTTATCATAAAATATGGTAAAATTTGAAAATAAATATTATGAGACTACTAAAAAACTTCAAACAATCTTGGGATTTTTTCTATAAAAATAAATATGGACTTTTGATTGGTGCTTCAGTTTTGCATTTTGCGATGTCGGTGATTGGGGTGAATTTACTTTTTTGGGTTTTTAAACTAATTTTATTGTTTTCGAACCAAGAAAATATAACCAAAGATAATTTTTATTTGATTTTTTCAAATCCGTTGAGCTTGTTTTTATGTGTAATTTATATTTTGTTAGTTGCATTTTTAACCTTTGCGGAGTTTTTTATTCTAATCAATTTCATCAATTCCAGAAGAGAAGGCTCAGCTTTTTCGATAAAAACTACTTTAGCAAAATCTTTCATGAAATTAAAAGGTTTAATAGGTTTTCAAGTCTTCTTTTTTATAATTTATTTTATTTCGATGGTGCCTCTTGAAAATCTTGGGCTTTCGAGCACAATTACTGAACGACTTCGAATTCCTGCATTTATTACGGGTGAAATTTCTAAAACACTAACAGGAACTTTGCTGTATTTTATTTTAATTTTCACGATTTTTTATATAAATTATCGCTTAATTTTTACTTTACCACGCACAATTTTAAAAGATGAGCCGCTTTCGAAAAGTATTAAAGAAAGCTGGAAGGCCACTAAAAAGAAGATGCCACAAATTTTAATTCCAATTGGCATTTTCGAAATTATCTTTATGTTTGCAGGATTGCTGCTTATGCTTATTGTTGCTGGGATTTTGGGAATTTTTAAACCTTTTATGGGATTTTTACTTTCGAAGACAATTCTTCAAACAATGTTTGATGTGGTGTTTTTTGCTTTTTCGGTTTTTACGAAAATTTCAATTGTAATTATTTTGCTAGATAACATTGAACCTCAAAAATCGAAAACTATTGAAAGCAAAAAAGAAAAAAGAAAACGATCAAGTATTCTTATGCTTTTGATGATTTTATTTTTGGTTGGCTCAACAGCTATTAACGGAATCCAGATTTATTACAGTAAGATTGATACAAAAATTTTTAAAATTGCGCACCGTGGTGATGTTCGCGGTGGGGTTGAAAATTCGCTTGAGGCGCTTGAATCGGCCAAGAAAAAAGGCGCAGATTATGCCGAAATGGACATTCAGCTAACGCGAGATAATCATTTTGTGGTTGTTCATGACTACAATTTGCGTCGATTAACAGGTCGAGATGCACGCGTTCGAGATTTGAATTTGAATGAAATTAGAAAATTAACTATTTCTGAAAATGGTTTCGAAAGTAGAATTCCGACTTTTGAGGAATATGTAAAACAAGCAGAAAAATTGAAAATTAAGCTTTTGGTTGAATTAAAGCCTAGTGGTGATGAACCAGAAAATTTTGCTGAAATATTCGTGAATAAATTTCGAAAACTTGGCGTGGAGCAAAAATTTAAAACGATGTCGCTTGATTTGAATTTAATGCGAAAAATTGAAAAAATTGCACCAGAAATTGAAACTGGTTTTGTGATTCCTTTGCAATTTGGGGATTTTGATGATTCTGAAATTGATTTTTATGTAATTGAAGATTTCTCGTATCGGCGACATTTGGCTTTAAAAGCTCATAAAAAGCACCGAAAAATTTTTGTTTGGACATTAAATACTAGAAGTGAAATTTCAAAATATCTACAGGAGCCAATTGATGGAATAATTTCTGATGAGCTTGAAATGATTAACGAAATTGAGAAAGAAGACCGTTCAAAAGAATCAATTTTTAAAACTTTTATACGAATCTTAAAGCTTAAAGTATAACTATTATTTTATTATTTAAACCAATATAAATTTTATGAAAAGCTTATTTTGAAATATATTTTAAACAAAAAATCTAAAAAAGCTTGAAAAATAAGAATAATTATGATAAAATTACAAGGTTAATATTAAATGCGAGTGAAATTTGGGAGATTTTGCGCCTCATTTCGAAAGAGATGACCAGCACGAAGCAAACAAACACTCTTTAAATGAAAGGAAAAGTTCAATGAGTCGAATCGGAAAACTACCTATTGAGGTTCCGGCTGGTGTGACAATCACGATTGACGAGAACGAGATTTCAGTTAAAGGCGCTAAAGGCGAACTAACTGTGCCTCATTTGTCAGATGTAACTGTCGAACTTGACGGCACAACTTTGAAGGTTATTCGAAAAAATGACGAACGAGTAGCGCGAGCGCAACACGGCTTGCAACGAGCTCTTTTGAATAACGCTGTAGTCGGCGTCACAAAAGGCTTCGAAAAGAAATTAGAAGTTAACGGAGTTGGTTTCCGTGTACAAACTAACAATCCGCAAGAGCTTGAAATGCAACTTGGATTCTCACACCCTGTAATCTATAAAGCAAAAGAAGGAATCGCTCTTTCTAACGATAAAATGGTTATTACGGTTGCTGGAATTGACAAACAAGCTGTTGGTCAAGCTGCGGCTGAAATCCGCGCATTGAAGAAACCTGAACCATATAAAGGTAAAGGTATCAAATATGTTGATGAAGTTATCTTGCGAAAAGCAGGAAAGGCAGGTAAATAATGTCTAAAGCATTAACACTTAAGAAGCAAAACTTAGCTTTGCGAAAAGGTCGTGTTCGAGCAAAAATTTCTGGAACTGCTGAACGCCCACGATTAACTGTAACTATTAGTAATTTGCATGTTTCAGCTCAAATTATTGACGATGTTGCACAAAAAACTCTTGTTTCAGCAACAACTGTTGGTTCAAAAGTTAAAGGAACAAAAACTGAACTTGCTGCTAAAATTGGTGCAGAAATCGCTAAAAAAGCTAAAAAAGCTAAAATTAATACAGTAGTATTTGACCGAAATGGTCGCCAATATGCAGGTCGTTTGCACGCTTTGGCAGATGCTGCTCGTAAGGAAGGATTGGAGTTCTAAATATGGCTGAAGCTCAAAAAACTCAGGCTCCACGCCGAAATAACGACCGAAACAATGGTCGAAATGGTCGAAAAAATGACCGCCGAAATAATAATCGACGCCAAGAACGCGAAGAAAAACAATTCGAAGAATTAGTGATTAACATTGACCGCGTTTCCCGTGTTGTTAAAGGTGGACGACGCTTCCGCTTTAAAGCTCTTGTTGTTGTGGGTGACCGCAAAAACAAAGTTGGTGTTGGTGTAGCTAAAGGTCAAGATGTGACTGCAGCTATCGCTAAAGCAACAAATGTTGCAAAGAAAAACATGATTGAAATCGCGCTTGAGAGCGACACAATTCCGCATGAAGCTGAGAAAAAAGTAACTGGCGCTCACGTTCTTTTGAAGCCTGCAGCTCCTGGTACTGGTATTATCGCTGGTGGTGTTGTTCGACAAATTATTGGTGTAACAGGAATTCGAAATATGCTTTCGAAATCACTTGGTTCAACAAATAAAGTTAATATTGCTTACGCAACTATAGATGCTTTGAAGAGCCTTGTTCCTAAAGAACAGTGGTTAAATGCACCAAAAGCTAAAAAGGAGACTAAGTAATGAAATACAATGAACTCCAAGTTTCTGCAAATAAAGATAAAATTCGTGTTGGTCGCGGTATTTCAGCCGGTCGTGGTAAAACTGCTGGTCGTGGTACTAAAGGTCAAGGAGCTCGAACAGGAAAGAAACTTCGTGCAACTTTCCAAGGTGGTCAAAATCCACTTGTTCAGGCAACTCCAAAAGCTCGTGGATTCAAGTCTTTACGAAAACCAGCTCAAGTTGTATATCTTGACCACTTGAACGATTTAGCTGGTGAAGTTGATAACTTCCGACTTTTTGAAGAAGGCTATATTTCAACACCTTTCCATAAAGTTAAGGTTATCTCACGAGGTGAATTGAACGAAAAAGTTACTTTAAAAGTTCAAGCTGCTTCGAAATCTGCCATTGAAGCTATCGAAAAGGCTGGCGGAAAATTCGAAAAAGTTGCAACACCTTTGAAGAAATCTGCAAAAGAAGAAAAATAATTCTTCTTGAAGTATTTAAAACAGCTCAAAACGAGCTGTTTTAGTTTTAGATAAAAATACTTAAAACTGTTTTTTTTTTTTTTTGATTTTTGTGCTAAACTATATATATGACAGATAAAGATATAATTTTAATAAAGAACTTTAAGCTGTCGTTTGGTAATAAAGAAATTATTCGCGGGCTAAGTTTTAATGTTAAAAAGGGCGAAATTTTTGGTTTTTTAGGATCAAACGGAAGTGGAAAAACAACAACAATTCGAGCTTTGCTGGGAATTTATCAGGCAGATTCGGGTGAACTTTTAATTAATGGTGAAGAATTTTCGCCCGAAAAAGTTGGTGCGATTGGATATTTACCAGAGGAGCGCGGTCTTTATAAAAAAGAAAAAGTTATTGATGTGATGCAATATTTTGGGCGACTTAAAGGTCTTTCAAAAAAAGAAGCTCAAGAGTTCTCTAAAAAATATTTGAAACGTGTTGGACTAGAAGATAAGGCAAACTTAAATATTGATAAACTTTCTGGTGGCCAACAGCAAAAAATCCAGTTAGGAATTACTATTATGGGTAAACCTGAACTACTTATCTTGGATGAGCCAACAAAAGGTTTCGATCCTGTTAATCGCCAGCTTCTTATGGATATTATCGAGGAAGAAAATGCTCGTGGCGCCACAATTATGATGGTAACTCACCAAATGGAAGAAGTTGAGAAAATTTGTAACCGTGCATTGCTTTTAAAAAATGGTAAAATGGAAGCTTACGGCACGGTTGATGAAATTCGAAATAAATTTGGTAAACAGCGAATTATTCTTGAATTTGTTGGTGAGCTGCCAAAGAGCGATAAATTTGAGATTATAAAAAAAGAAGCAAACTATGCCGAACTCTCATTAAAAGCCGATTCACAAGAAATTCTGAAAGAATTAGTTTCAAAAAATCTGCAAATTATAAACTTTAAGGTTCAAAAATCAACTTTAAATGAGATTTTCTTGAATATTTATGGCGAAGAAAATGAAGTGGAAAATGAGGTAAAAAATGTATAATCTAGGAACAGTTTTAAGGTTCGAAATCTTCCGTGCATTGAAAAAGCCAACTTTTTGGATTGCGATTTTTGCAATTCCTGTAATTTATGGCGTAATGTTTATGTTTGGCGCAATTTCAGGCTCACAAGCGAAGGAGAATCAAGAAAAATTAGCAAAAGAGAGTTTTTCGTTCCAGGTTCAAGATGAAAGCGGCTTAATCTCTAAGGAGCTTGTTTTACAATTAAAAGGCAGTTTTTCGAATGATAAGCAAAAGGCAATCGAAGCCGTAAAAAATGGAAAACTTAGTGCATTTTATTTTATACCAAAAGATTTAACCGGTGAAAAGATTGAAATTTATGGAAAAAATACTAATATCAATGAAAACGGCAAATATTCAGCGGTTTTAAAAACTATTTTGAAGAATTCTGGCGTTCAAGCTACGAATAAAAATCAGTTAGCGTTGATCAATGAAACTTATAAAACTGAGCAAACATTTTTCAAAAATGGTGAAAAGTATAACCAATTCCCAGAAATGATTGTGCCGGGAATTTTCTTAGCGATATTCTACTTTATTACCGTTTTTCTTTCAAACCGAATGCTTACAAGCACAACTGAAGAAAAAGAAAACCGTGTTACAGAGATGATTTTAACCAGTATTTCAGCTAAAACTTTAATTTTAGGTAAAATTATTTCAATTATGGTTTTGGGGCTCGTTCAAATTTTAACAATAATTCTACCAATTGTCATTGGACTTATAATAATTTCAAGTATTGGAACGCTTGCAAAAGATTTAAATTTACCAGATTTAATGCCAATTATCTCGGCTATTAAATGGGATTTTGGTACAATTGCAATTTCTGCTGTAATTTTAGTTGCTGGATTTATGATGACAACAGGATTTATCGTTGCGCTGGGTTCGGCAATGCCGACCGCACAAGAGGCTTCAAATTATTTTGCAGCAATTATTATGCCACTAATGATGCCACTTTTTGTGCTTCCTTCATTCCTTTCAAGCGAGCCGAGCGCCTTAACTGTTTTCTTGAGCTACTTCCCGCTAACTTCACCAATTTCCCTGCTTCTTCGAAACACATTGGGGACTTTGAGCTTGGCAGAAGCTCTTATTGGAATCTCACTTCTTGTCATTTTTGCGATTTTTGCCGTATGGCTAGCGGTGCGAATCTTCCGCTTTGGAACAATTTCTTATGGTTCAAAAGTAAATCTTAAAAGTATTTTTTCGAAAAAGAAAATTGCTTAAATTAGCTTAAAAAAATTAACAAGAGCTGTTCGAAAAAGAATAGCTCTTGACTTTTATTTTAAAAAGTTGTATAATTTAAAAGACTTTCGAATCAAAAAAATTTTTTTTTGGGGGGGGGTAGAACCTTATGAGATTTAGCAAGGATGCTTTAAGAAAGATATTTGAAGAGTCTTTCGATGATGAAGTTGATAATATCCACAACGGAGGGCATACAGTATCTTTTTATGGTGAAGAATATTCAATGGAATATAACTTTCTACGGGGAGATATAACTTTTAGTGGAATAGATGAGAGCAGAATTGGGACTATTTTTATAGTTGAGTCTAATATCTCCTCTTACGAAGTCGATCCGTCAAGCCCTTTCGGCTATTATGTTGGGCTTTTTGAGGTTAATCTTAGAAGGCATATAGAGTTAAGCCAAAAGAAAACTCGTCGTAGATTTATCACAAAATAATTTCTCATTTCAAGCCCCATTTCGGGGCTTTTCTTTTTTCGAAAAAATAAATTTTCAGGATTTTTTAAGTAAAGCGTGATAAAATAAAAATATGAGAATTTTGATTGTTGAAGATGAACGGAAAATTGCTCGAGCACTCGGGCAAGCTTTGAAAAATGAAAAATATGCCGTGGACATTTCGCACGATGGGACAGATGCCTACGCGATGGTTGGAATGATTGACTATGATTTATTAATCCTTGATCGGATGATCCCGGGCGATTATGACGGTTTAAGCTTAACTAAAAAGCTCCGCGAAGAAGGTAAAAGAGTGCCAATTTTACTTTTAACGGCATTGGGTGAAATTCAAGATAAAACCGAGGGTTTAGATAGTGGCGCAGACGATTATTTAACGAAACCTTTCGCTTTAGATGAGCTTTTAGCACGTGTTCGAGCGTTGCTTCGAAGGCCGCAAACCCAAGCTGAAACTATTCTAAAAATCGCAGATCTATCATTAGATTTAAATGCGCACGAAGTTTTTCGAAATAATCAAAAAATCGAACTTACAAATAAAGAATTTTCACTTCTCGAATATTTAGTGCGAAATGCTGGCCGCCCAGTTTCGAAAGAGCAAATTATTGCCCATGTTTGGGATTATGATGCAGATATTTTGCCGAATAATATTGAAGTTTATATCAGTTATTTGCGTGAAAAAGTTGATAAGCCTTTTGAGAAAAAACTAATCAAAACCGTGCGAGGAATAGGATATAAAATTGATGAATAATAAAGAGCAAAAATTATTTAAATTCGGTGGCGATATTTTTAAAAGTGCTCATTTTAGCCTTTCGATGCTGTATTTCTTGATTTTGCTAGCGATTGTTGGAATTTTTAATATTGTAATTTTTTATTCGATCAACACTAATACTATGGAAATTTCCACACCACTCATTGAAACAAGTTTTTCGAAAGACAAAAATAGCTATGGAACGGATGAGCTTCGCGAAAAAATTATCACGGCAAGAAACAAACGAGCTAGCGAACAGATTACCGAATCAATTCTAATTTTAGATTTTTTAATTTTATTGGCTGGCGGTATTGGTAGTTTTTGGCTGGCGCGCCGTGCTTTAGAACCTCTTGAAAAAGCTCACAAATTACAGTCTGAATTTGTTTCGAATGCGAGCCACGAAATTCGAACGCCACTTGCGGCGATCCAGCTTGAAACTGAAATAATTCTAAAAGATAAAACAGCTTCAAATGATGAGCTCCGCGAAGTTCTGGAGAGCAACTTAGAAGAAGCAAAAAGCTTAACTGCGATGGTGAAAATGCTGCTTAGTCTTTCGAAAATTAACGAAGAAATTCCACTTTCAGCTGTGAATTTGAACGAAACTATCAAAGCTAGAATTTCAAAATTTCCAGATGCGGAAAAGAAAATTAAGTTCGAAGATGGCAAGGAATTTATTGTTCAAAATAACGAAACGGCAATTGATGAAATTGCTATGATTTTGATTGATAATGCGCTGAAATATAATGTTTCGAAAGATCCGATTGAAGTGAAAATTTTTAGGCAAAATCGACAAGCTGTCTTATCTGTCTCGAATTTTTCGAATGAAATTCCGCAAGATGAACTAAATAAATTTTTTGATCGATTTTATAGATGTGATAAAGTCCGAAGTTGCAATAACCACACGGAAGGCTATGGTTTGGGGCTTGCAATTGCAAAAAAGCTGGCGGAAGAAACGCATAGCGTAATTTTAGCTAAAAATGAGAGAATTCCGAAAACTAAAAAATTCAAAACTACATTTTCAGTTTTAATGCGATTTTCAAGATAGTTTTTTTGATTAAAACTCTTGATTTTTAAAGATATTTGTGCTAGAATAATTGGTGAACTTTATTTACGTAAATATAAAACTTGGCCATGCGAGGGTCGTAACAGGGAAAACCCGCTTTCGAAACCACGCGAACGCCAAGCTTTAATCGTGGAAAGTTTAACTAATATTAAATTAATTGGGAGCATAAGTGAAATGAAAACACTTCTCGGTACCAAAATTGGTATGACCCAAATCATCGGTGAAGACGGCGTTGTTACACCAATTACGCTCGTTCAAGCCGGCCCTGTAACTGTGACTCAGGTTAAAACCGTTGAAACAGACGGCTACAACGCAGTTCAAGTGGCATTTGGTGAGGGTAAGAACCTGAGCAAGGCCGTGGCTGGACATGTAAAACCAGCAGAGGCAACTCCGAAGCATCTTCGTGAGTTCCGCGTTGACGAAATTCCTGCGGATATAAAAGTTGGCGCTAAAATTAATGTTGAAGCTTTCGAGCTTGGAGACATTGTTGATGTAACTGGAACAAGCAAAGGTAAAGGTTTTGCTGGAACAGTTAAGCGACACAACTTTAACACAAGCAAGAGTTCGCACGGTGGAAACGGAAACGTGCGTCGTGTTGGGTCAATCGGCTCAATGTATCCACAAAAAGTCTTCAAAGGTAAAAGAATGCCTGGACGAATGGGTCACGACAAAGTTACTGTTAAAAATCTAACAGTTGCTTACATCGATGCAGAAAATAACTTAATTGGGCTAAAAGGTGCTGTACCAGGACCAAAGAAGGGTCTTATCAGCATTGGAGGTAAAGCATAATGGCTGAAAAAACAACTCTTCCAAAAAGCGTTTTTGCAGTTGAAGTTCGAAATCATGAACTATTAAAGCTTGCCTATGACGCTTATCTTGCTAACAACCGCTTGGCAAGTGCTACAACAAAACAACGCGGTGAAGTTCGTGGTGGTGGTAAAAAACCATGGCGACAAAAAGGAACTGGTCGCGCACGATTTGGATCAATTCGAAACCCAATCTGGCGAGGCGGTGGTATTGTTTTTGGACCACGCGGTAACGAAAACTATACTAAAAAGATTTCGAAAACTTCAAAACGAGTTGCTCTTCGACAAGCTTTGACAGTTCAAGCTGAAAAAGTTCTTGTTGCAGAAATTAAAACAACTGGTAAAACTGCTGAAGTTGCAAAATTCTTAAAAGAGAATAATTTGGATCGACGAGTTCTTATCGTTGCTGAAAAAACAGACGAACTTATCCGTGCAACCAATAATATCAGTGAAGCTCTACTTGTTTCGCCAATGTATCTAAACGTATTTGACATTTTGAATGCAGATCACATTGTTATTGTGCCAAAAGCAATCGAAACAATCGAAAACTGGTTAGGAGGAGAAAAATAATGGCGATCAAACCTATTACTCCACGAGCGACTGAGAAAGCTTATGCTCTTTCTACAACAAAAAATGTTTACGTATTTAATGTACCGCTAACTTTGAATAAGAATCAAATCAAAGAAGCGATTGAAAAAGAGTTTGAAGTAACTGTAACTGGCGTTCGAACTGTTGTTCAAGCTGGTAAAACTAAACGAATCAACAAATCTCGAAATCCAAAACGATATGTTGCAGGTTTAACAACTCAAAAAGATATTAAGAAAGCTTATGTAACCGTAAAAGAAGGTGATAAGATTGCAATCTTCGAAGGTACTGAAGCTGAAACTGCTGAGGAGAAGAAGTAATGGCTATTAAAAAATACAACCCTACGACTCCTGCTCGACGCGGTATGACGACTGAAGACTATAGTGAAATTACAACTCGAAAACCGCTAAAAAGTCTTCTTAAAGCGAAAAAGCAAAACGCTGGACGCAATAACTCTGGTCGAATTACGGTTCGACACCGAGGTGGTGGTGTTAAACGACATTACCGAATCTTAACTCACAAATTGCCAACAGGTTTGACTTTGACTGTTCGAGAAATTGAATACGATCCAAACCGAAGTGCGCGAATTGCTCGAGTTCAAGATCAAGATGGTAAATTCTACTATGTATTGGCTGATACATCAATGTTCCAAGGTAAAGTTTTCCAAACTGGTAAAAAAGATATTGAAATTGAAGCTTCAAACCGAATGCCACTTTCAGAAATTCCTGTTGGTTCATTGATTTACGCAATCGAAATCACACCAGGAAAAGGTGCGCAAATGGTTCGTTCAGCCGGAGCTAAAGCTCAGTTGATGGCGAAAGAAGGTGACTACGCTCAGGTAAAATTACCTTCAGGTGAAGTTCGAAAATTCCGATTGGAAGCAGAAGCAACTCTTGGAACAGTTGGAAATATTCAGCATCAAAACGTTAAACTTGGTTCTGCTGGTCGAAATCGCCGTAAAGGTATTCGCCCAACAGTTCGTGGTGTTGTTATGAATGCTGTAGATCACCCACATGGTGGTGGTGACGGCGGACGACACGGAATCGGTCGCTCAACTCCACGCACACCTTGGGGTCAACCAACTCTCGGCTACAAAACTCGCCGACGTAAGAGTACTAATAAATTTATCGTGAAGAGTCGTCACGAAGCTAAGAGGAGAAAATAAATGAGTCGTTCATTGAAAAAAGGTCCGTTTATCGACTTCAAGCTTGCTAAAAAAGTAGCGGCTCTTGGAGCAGATGATCGAACAGTGATTAAAACTTGGGCTCGCTCAAGCACAATTACACCAGAAATGGTTGGTCGAACTATCGCTGTTCACAATGGTCGTTTACATATTCCTGTATATATTTCAGAGAATATGGTCGGACACAAACTTGGTGAATTTGCGCCAACACGTAAATTCCGAAAACACGGCGGAAAGGATAAGAAATAATGGCTAATGTAACAACTCGTGCCTATATCAAAGGTATTGGTCAGACTCCACGAAAAGTTTCAATCGTGGCAAGTCTTGTTCGTGGTCGAACTGTTGCTGATGCATTAGTAATTCTTGACCACACTCCACGCCGAAGTGCCTTGGCTGTTAAAAAAGCTATTCAATCAGCTGCAGCTAATGCAAAAAACAATGATAATGCTGATCCAAAAACTCTTGTAATCACAACTTTGTCGGTTACTGCTGGATCGCGATTGAAGCGATTTAAACCTCATATGCGAGGAATGGCGCTTCCTTTCCAAAAGAAAACTTCAAACATTTTGGTCGAAGTTTCTGGCGTTGTTAAAGAGAAGAAAGCTCCAGCTAAAAAAGCTGAAGTTAAGAAAACTACTGCGAAAGCAGAGAAAGAGAGCAAATAATGGGTCAAAAAGTTAATCCAATTAGCTTCCGTTTGCAAGCTCATAAAAACTGGGATTCACGATGGTTTGCTCAGAAAAAAGATTTTGCAAAATTCTTGATTGAAGATGACAAAATTCGAAAAACTATCGAAAAACGATTCGAAAGTCGACCAACAATTGATCGAATCGAAATTGAACGAACAGAAAACCTTATCACTGTTTCAATTCATACAGCAAAAGCTGGTGTTGTAATTGGTCGCGGTGGCGCTGGCGTTCAAGAACTTAAAACTCAACTTGAAAAAATGGTGAGTTTACCGGTTCGAATTAATATTGAAGAAGTTCGCCGACCAGAGCTTTCGGCCAAATTGGTTGCTGAAAATATTGCTAGACAATTGGAACGACGAATCAACTTCCGCCGAGCCGTTAAAATGGCGTTACAAAATACAATGCAAGCAGGCGCAAAAGGTGTTCGTATTGAGGTTGCTGGACGGTTGAATGGAGCTGAAATGAGCCGCCGTGAGAAATTCTCTGAAGGATCTGTTCCTCTTCATACAATTCGCGCAGATATCAACTATCACGGAGCACGTTCGCAAACTCCTGCTGGTATTATCGGCGTAAAAGTTTGGATTAATAAAGGTGAAAGGAACGATAAGTAATGGCTATTTTATTACCAAAGAAAACCGCTCACCGAAAAGTTCGAAAAGGTAAAAATCCAGGCCGAGCAACTCGTGGAAACACTGTTGCCTTCGGTGACTATGGATTGGTTAGCCTTGAGAACGAGCGAATCAACTCGCGACAAATCGAATCAGCCCGAACAGCTATGACTCGTTATATTAAGCGTGGAGGTCAGGTTTGGATTCGAATATTCCCGCACACACCAGTTACTCGAAAACCGCAAGATGTGAAAATGGGTAGCGGTAAGGGAAACCCAGAATTCTTTGTGGCTAAAGTTAAAGCTGGAACAGTCATGTTCGAAATGAACGGTGTTTCAGAAGAAGTTGCACGCGAAGCTATGCGACTTGCTGGCCACAAACTTCCAGTAAAAGTTAAATTCGTAAAGAAAGGTGAAATCTAATATGGCGACTACATTGACAGGTGTTGTTTCGAGCGCTAAAGCCGACAAAACTATCACCGTAACAGTTCATAGCCGTGAAACACACCCAATTTACGGCAAGCAATATACTGTAACTCGAAAATATACTGCTCATGATGAAAACAATGAAGCTGGTGAAGGTGACAAAGTTATCATCAAAGAAGTTCGACCAATTTCGAAAACTAAGAGTTTTGCTTTAGTTGAAATTGTTGAGAAAGCTCGAGGTTCAGTAGAATTGAAAGAGGAGGCATAATGATTCAGCAAGAAAGCCGACTTAAAGTAACAGATAACAGTGGTGCAAAAGAGATCCTTTGTATTCGTGTACTAGGTGGTTCAAAACGCCGATATGCACGAGTTGGTGATATCATTGTCGCTACCGTTAAAGATGCTAACCCAACTGGTAACATTAAGAAAAAATCAGTTGTGAAAGCCGTTGTTGTGCGAACTCGCGACCAAATTCGTCGAAAAGATGGTTCAACTATTTGTTTCGATGATAATGCGGCCGTAATTATCGCCGACGACAAAACTCCAAAAGCGACTCGCGTATTTGGTCCAGTACCACGCGAACTTCGTGACTTAGGATACAACAAAATTATCAGCTTAGCTCCGGAGGTGCTCTAATATGGCGTTAAATGGAATTGTTAAGGGTGATAATGTTGTAATTATCAGCGGAAAAGATAAAGGTGTTACTGGTGAAGTTGTAAAAGTTTTACCAAAGAAAAATGCTGTTTTGGTTGAAGGCGTTGGCAAAAAACATCGCCACATCAAACCAAATCAATTCAATCCGCGCGGTGGAGTAAAAGACATTCATGTTCCAACTCCAGTTCATAAAGTTAAAAAAGTAGAAGCTAAAAGCGCTAAATCAAGCAAAAAAGGAGATAAATAATGGCTAAAACTACTGTTTATGTTCCTCGCTTGAAAACTCTTTACAAAGATAAAATTGCTAAAGAACTCCAAAGCGAACTAGAGCTAACAAATATCCACCAAGTTCCAAAGCTTGAAAAAATCGTTGTTAGCGTAGGAACAGGTAAGAAAAAGGAAGACAAACGTTTTCAAGAAGTTGTAAAAAATACAATTACAAAAATCACTGGTCAAGTTCCAGTAGAACGTTTACCTAAAAAATCAATTGCGACCTTTAAAATTCGTGGTGGAATGGGTGCCCCAATTGGCCATAGTGTAACTTTGCGTGGTGATCGAATGTATGAATTTCTTGATCGCCTAGTAAATGTAGCTTTGCCTCGCGTGCGTGACTTCCATGGTGTTGGAGCAAAAGGTTTCGATAAAGGTGGAAATTACAATTTGGGAATTTTAGAACAATCTGTTTTCCCAGAGCTAACTTTTGAAGAAACTCAAATTCTTCACGGTTTGCAGGTAACTTTCGTAATCAAAAACGAAGGTGAAGCTCACAGTCGAGCATTGCTTGAAAAATTCGGAATTCCATTTGAAAAGAAAGGAAAAGCGTAATGGCTAAAAAATCAATGATTGCAAAAGACTTGAAACGCAAAAAAATGATTGAAAAATATGCTGCAAAACGCGCCGAATTGAAAGCTGCTGGCGACCAAGAAGGTCTTCAAAAGCTTCCACGCAACTCAAGTCCTACACGACTTAAAAACCGCGACAATTTTGATGGTCGACCACGCGGTTATATGCGACGATTTGGTATGAGCCGAATCACTTTCCGCATTAAAGCCTCAAAGGGTGAAATCCCAGGCGTAACAAAAAGTAGTTGGTAGAAGGAAGGAGAGACTATGTCATTACAATCAACTGACCCAATCGCCGACCTTCTAACTCGCATTCGAAATGCGGCAATGGTTGGCAAGAACGAAATTCGCGTTCCTTCAAGCAAATTGAAAGAAGTTGTAGCGAAAGAGCTTGCAAAAGCTAACTATATTGAATCTGTTGAAGTTGAATCAGCAAAACCTCGCGATATCTTGGTGGTTAAAATCACAAAAGAAGGTGAAGCTGCTCGCTTTAATGAATTAACTCGAATGAGTAAACCAGGACGCCGAATGTATGTTGGCGTAGAAGAAATCCCACGCGTTAAAAGTGGTCGTGGAATGGTTCTACTTTCAACATCAAAAGGTGTTATGAATGGTTTCGAAGCCAAGAAACAACGACTCGGCGGTGAACTATTGCTAAAAGTTTGGTAATCTGAACTTTAGAAAAAGACAATAAAAAATAAGCTTTTTACTGAGAGCTTATTTTTTATTGTATATTATCTTTTTTTACTATAGACAGATTATTTCAGAAAACAACCTTTGGTAAAAAGTAGCTCTTTAAGGAGTTAACTAGGTATTTGTAAACGTAAATTTCGCCAGGTTTTTGAAACTATTAGCACTAATAATTATGGGTCTTTTTTATTCTTCTTCAAAAGCGACTAAATCTAATAAAGCTGAAACATATTCTGCTTGAGACCAAGTTAGCGGCGCAACCGAAAGATGCTTTAAATTACGTGGATCAATCTGTTCAGGTAAAATTCCCGTTGAAGTTTGTTGCTTTAGAACCCATTTGATAATTTCCTCCGCTTTCGAAATTTCACCAAGAGCAATATAAAATTCTGCACGCCAAAGTGTCGTTATCGGCCAAATATTTGCTTCGTAATCATCGCCAAATTTATAGTAAATATCATTTTCGAATCTTGGAAGCCCAATATTATCATTAGCTTTAAAACGATTTTCAAGAGTTTTAAAAGCAGTCTGTAATTTTTCACCTTTAAATTCAAAAAGGTTAAACATAAATGCACCATAAAAACTTGATGAATCAATTTTTGGGTCTTTATTGCCATCAGCCCAAATTCCACGATAGAAGTAATTACTTTCTTCATTAAAAAGCTCGTTTTGTGCAGCAGAACGAATTTTTAAAGCTTGCTCGCCCCATTTTTTTGCATCATGCACGCGATTTGCAGCTTGAGCTAATTTTGAAGCAGAGTATAATGCCGCAAAAACAACCGAAGTCGAATAAGTTGTTGAAAGAAAATCCATCTCCCAAAGCTCATAATTTGGTTTTGGTAAATCATTTTCACCACAAAAATCTACTAAAAAATTAGCAGTCGGCTTCACCAAATCATCATAAAATTCATTCAAAATTGAGTTCTCACGAAATTTTTTATAATATTGAGCAAATAAGAAAAGTATTCCTGCGGTTTCATCAATCTGAATAGGTAGATTTCGAGTATCGCCACCTTGTGAATATGGGTGCCAGCTTGGACCAAGTTCACCATTCGGTAAATATTTATGCATCATAAATCCTCCCAAAGTTAACGATCTTTTGCAAAATTCAAAAAACTTTTGAGGTTCATCACGATAGCCAATACGAATCAATGGCCAAATTGCAAAAAGAGCATCACGAGGCCAGCAATAAGAATAATCGTCTCGCGCATAATTTAACATTTCACTATCATTACTAGCAATTGGTGCACCAGTTTTCGCAAGATGAGATTTAACTAGCATTAAACTTTGAATAAAACTTTTTTGATATTTTGAATCAAGTTTTTTTGAAACTCGTAAAGCAGGTGAGAGCCATTTTTGCCAATATTTTTTGGTCTCATTTAAAGCTTTCGAAAAGCCATTATCTCTAACCTTTTGAAGATTTGTACGAGCAAGCTCGTGGTCATCGGCGCAAGAAATTGAGTATTGAAAATTTGCATTATCAAAAATACCAAGATAAAAATTAAACCCAACAACCGAATCGGTCTGTCCATGCTCAACATTTGAGCCCGAAAGAATGCCATCTTCCGCATCGACCCAAGAGCCAAGCTTATTTTCAATCCCAAACAAGCCAACCGTATGCTGGTCAAAATCTTCAAAAATATTCTGAAGAGGTTTTTCGAAAACTCTTTGAGCAGAAATAATGAAAGCACGTTTTCCGCGATAGTGCAAAATCGCCTTTTCATTATTTTCGAAAGGCAAGAATTGAACGGTATCGGCCAAGTGAAAACTGCTGTTAATTGCAAAATTTTGATGCAAAAAAAGCTGAACTTCACGCGGGTAATTTGCAAGATTTTGAACTTGGATTTTTCGCCCAAAAACATCAAAATCACTCACTATAAAATCGGTGAAAGTTATTTTAATTTGAAGCTCTTGATTAATAGCTTCAGTTTTTGAGATTAAGGCATTTTCAAAATATTCAACCGAAAATCGCCACTCACCAGAATTGAGCCAAGAAAAATTATTGCCAATTTTAATTCCGACGCGATGAAAAAGGTCGCGGCCAAGTGTATGATTTTCATAACCGTTATCTGGAAAATAAAAATCGCTCACTAGACCAAATTCATTTAACCCGATATTTAAATTACCATTGCTTAAAATTGCTGTTTTTGCCATTCTAACCTCGCTTTCGTTTTGTAAACATTAAGTTTTTATGAAGCATTCGCGCAAAAATCTTCTTACGTTTTGTATTTTTTGGGGTTTTAAAAAGTGATTTTTGAAGAATTTTTTGCGTTTTTCGAATATCTTTCAGCCGAAAATCCATATCTCGCAATGTATCCATAAAGTATAAAAATGCATCATAGGGAGATCTATATGGTGAAAAATATGCATGAACATCGCCATCATTAAAATATTTCGTGCACATATAATATGGGTGGTCACTCGTAGTTAATCGCCGCCAATCTTCAACCAAATTTCCATTTTGTGAATTGTAAACCCGCGACTTTAAAGCATAGAGATATTTCATTGCTTCTTGTTGCATTGAATTACCGAGCCAAGCGGTCAAGTCACGCTCAGTATCTGCCCAAGTTACTGTATTCGGCATAGAAATTTCCGCAACAGGCTCGCTTTGAGCGGCTTCAGTAACGGTTTTAAATCCGTGCTCTGGTTTTTTTAACCAATACGAAACTAAGCTTTCGAAAAAATCAAATATTCCAGATTCCGCCCACTGATGCTCACCAAATGTTTCATAATCCATAAAAAGATTTATTACATCACCATGATAACTTGAGGATTCTAGCCAACTGATATATTTTTGAGTTGTAAGCGGATATTCTTGCCAATTTCGATTCGAAAAACGAAAAGCAAGATCGTCGGAAAGTTTATAGTTTTTAAGAAGCAGACGAATATTTTTCGTACCTTTTGGCTTATAAATATGATTTGGTGTGCGCCATTGCAGAATCGGATCCCAACCCTCGGCTAAAATTGCTTTAAAACCAAAATCCTCTGCCCATTTAGCAAGTTCGTCATTATATGAAAGCTCGGTATTTCGAAAAGCGGTAGTTTCGATATTAAAAACTTCACGAATTTTTGCCCGATGTGCACGAACTTGAGCTTCAAATTCTTCACGATCAAAAAAGAAGGCGAGGCTATGATAATATGTCTCGGCAATAATTTCTGCTCGCCCAGTTTGGATAAGACGCTTAAAGCTTTCGAGAACTTCTGGCGCAAATTCTTGCGCTTGATCAATAAAAGTTCCCGTAATCGAAAATGAAAATTTAAATTCTGGGTGAGTTTTTAATAGTTTTTCGAGCAGATTATTCATTGGGATGTAAGATTTTTCAGCAACTTTTCGAAAAATCTCGCCATTACTTTGCCGCTTTAGGCCTTTTTCTTCGCTAAAATAATTTTTATTTGCGCCAACATCAAAAAGTGTTTGATCGTCACGAATGCGCCAGGGCTGATGAACATGAAGGTAGAGAACAATCGACTTCTTAGCCATTATTTGCCTCCGTTAAACGTATAAATTCTTCCATAATTTGCTCGGCAATATCACTCCAAGAAATTCGATCATATTCCTCTTGAACACCATTTTTTAAACTCTGTAAGAGATTCTTATTGGTTGAAACCTCATAAATTTGATTTGCTAGTTTTTTAGTATCCCAAAAATCATAACGTAAAATATTTTGAAGAACTTCGCCTACCCCAGATTGCTTCGAAATTATTAATGCATTGTTAAAATGAGCCGCTTCTAAAGCTGTTAGACCAAAAGGCTCATTTACTGAGCTCATCACAAAAACATCGGCCACACCGTAAGCATCACGCCATTTTTCGCCCCGCAAAAAACCCGTGAAGAAAATCTTGTTCGAAATCCCAAAATCACTCGCCATTTTAATAAGTTCATTGCGTTGTTCGCCATCTCCAACAAGAAGTAGGGAGATTTTTGGGTTTTTCGAAATAGCCTCAGCAACCGCTTGTATTAAAAAAGTTAAACCTTTCTGAACAGTAAAGCGAGTTAGAGCCATTATTACAGTATGTCCCTGTGATTTTAGGTATTCAAGATAACGGTAGGTTCGATCATCGTAATCTTGCGGATTGGCGAGAGCTGAAGTTTCGATCGCATTATAAACTACTTCAACCTTTTCGGGCTTAATTTTATACTTCTCAATTATTACATTTCGAGTATTTTTCGAAACAGCAAAAACCCTGTCGGATGCGCAAATTCCAGCATATTCAATATCATGGATTTCTTGATTGCCAGAAATTCCACCCGAACGATCAAATTCGGTAGCGTGAATATGAGTAATCAACGGCGCACCAGTAAGTTTTTTGGCAAGTATTCCAGCCTCCATAGTTAACCAATCGTGTGCATGAATTACATCTGGTTTATTTTCTGGATTACTTAAATATTCACGAATAAATTCACAATATTCTTTCTGAATTGAACTAATATCTGGTAGAAAATTACTAGCGTTATGGCTTGAACGTATCCAATGTGGAGAATCGTAAGCTCCAGCACCAAATTTATGAATTTCAGAGAAATTCGTAGCATTAAATACTTTCATGAAATCAATTTCGGTATGTTTATCTTTATACGGAACGACAAATTCAATATTAGCGCCACTTTTTGCAAGCGCCTTGGCCATATAAAAACAAGCTACACCTAAACCACCGCTGTTATGGGGAGGAAGCTCCCACCCGAGCATTAGAATTTTCATTTTTTTGCCTTTACGATTAGAATTTACATTCCTATTTTAGCAAATTTAAGAGAAAAGCGCAAGCGGTTTAACCAATTATCCGCCTTAAACTAAATGCTTGGCGAAAACTGTTTTATTTCTTGAACACATTTCTTATAATCTGGGCAATATTTTTCAACTTCTTGCCAAAATTTAGACGAATGATTCATTTGCCGAGTATGACAAAGCTCATGAATAATCACATAATCAATCAAATGGTGTGGCAAATTCATCAACGCAATATTTAAAGAAATTGTTCCACTGGAAGAGCATGAGCCCCACCGCGTGCCCGTGTGCGAAAAACGCAATTTTTTAAAGCTAAAACCATATTTTTCTGCCAAAAAATCAATTCGGCGGGGTAAATACGCCTTAGCTTGCTTTCGAAGAATTTTTGATACGGTTTTGCGAATTTCTGACTGAATAAGTGGATTTTCGAAAGCTAACTCTTGCGGGATTTGCACTAAAATCTGATTGCCATCAAGCGAAATTTTAATTTCTTCGCCCGAAAATTTTCGCAAAAAAAGTGTATGCGTTTTGCCAATTAAATCACCATTTTTATAAAGATTTTTAGCATTATGCAAAGCAAGCATTTCGCGAATTTGCGTGCGATTATGATTAACTAAACGCTGAACAGCAAACTCCGGCGAATAATAGGGGATTGACGCCCGCAAACTTCTATCAACGCCAACAGAAAGTTTCACGGAGCGAGCGAGTTTATTTTTTCGAATTTTAATTTCACCAAACTCTTTATCGACTATAGACATAAAAATATTATAGCACTTTTAAAAAGAGTTATCAAAATCTATTGCCTACGCCTCAACACTTCTAGCTCTTCGAGTTTTAATCGGATATCTTTACGCTTAGCAAAAATAATAAATGATAAGTTGTAAAATATAGCGCAGACGAAAAGTGTAGCGATAAGACCACCAAGCTACAAGACAACCATAGCAAAATTTGCGCCCATCTTTAGAAGAATAAAAGAACCAGCTAGTATAGTTAAAAATATTCCTATAAAAATATTCAAGGCACGCTGGTGGCTCTTCCTCTTATTCTGTAAAATTTCAGGATTTTCAATCCTCTTAACCATAAAATATCCTAAGATAACAGTAAGAAATCCACCCAATATAAAAGCAAACAACAACACGGCAAATATATATACTATAGAAAAAAGAAATACACTAAAAATATTAACAACCAATTCAATATCCATAACATAACCAATATACACTAAAATAAAGCAAAAAAACAAGCACAAAATAAAAACCGCCAAACCTGCGGAAAATAAATTTATTTTGGCACGGGCAGAGAGACTCGAACTCCCGACACCAGGTTTTGGAGACCTGTGCTCTACCAACTGAGCTATGCCCGTATGAGACCATTTTAACATAAAAATTTCGAAAAGTGAAGAGTTTTTGCAAAATTTTCTGCTAAATATTGACAAAAAAGCTTTTTTGTGATAGAATAATAATAAGTTAAAAGCTTCAACTGTAAAAATTGAGCTTTTGGCTCGTATTTTAAAAGTTGGCTTTTTGCTGGAAATTCTATTTTATATAAAGGAGGCCATAAAAATGGCTAAAGTAATTTCTTGGGTTCAAACCCAAAATCAAGAAAATCTCGCTGGGATCGGTAAGTATCTTGAAAGAAAAGTGACGCCAAAGACACCTCTGTCTAAAGTTATTGATAAGCTTGAAAAAGCTTATCAGAAAAATAACATCGAAGAGTTAGTCTTTTGGCTAGCTTACGCTAAGTTTAATGAGTATTCTGTAGAGCGAGGACGCGAATTCTTCAAGAAGATTGAAGAATTGTGGGCTTCAAAAAGACACCCTGAGCTCTCAAATAAATTTCATTTCTTAAATTCCCGCTTTTCAGAGAATTATTCAGGCAGAAAAGATAGCGCTCAGATGTATAATCATACTGCGCTATTTGCGGAGCTATCTCTAGCATAGTCAACAATAAAATAAGCCCGAAACTAATCGGGCTTTTTCTTTTTCAATTTTTATTCAGCAAATTGTGAATCGTAAAGTTTCGCATAAGCGCCATTTTTCGCGAGCAATTCTTTATGAGATCCTTGCTCAACAATATTTCCATGTTCCAGCACTAGAATCAAATCGGCATTTCGAATTGTTGAAAGGCGGTGTGCAATCACAAAGCTCGTACGGCCGTGAGTTAAATTATCCATTGCAGATTGAATGGCTGCTTCCGTTCGCGTATCAACAGAACTGGTTGCTTCATCAAGAATCAGCATTGGAGAATCTGCCAAAATAGCCCGCGCAATTGTGAGAAGCTGTTTTTCACCAGCTGAGATATTATCAATATCTTCAGAAATTACCGTATCATAACCTTTTGGTAAGGTTCGAATAAAGTGGTCGGCGTGAGCGGCTTTTGCGGCTTCAATAATTTCTTCACGAGTGGCATTAGGTTTTCCATAAGCCAAGTTTTCAGCAATTGTACCATTAAAAAGCCATGTATCTTGAAGAACCATTCCAAAAAGGGAGCGAACATCATGCCGCGACATTTTTGAAGTATCAATTCCGTCGATTGTGATTTTTCCGCTATCAATATCATAGAATCGCATCAAAAGATTCACAAGCGTAGTTTTTCCAGCTCCAGTTGGGCCAACAATTGCCACATTTGAACGCGGCGCAATTTTTGTACTGAAATTCGTAATAATTGGCTTATTTTTTGAATACGAAAAATTAACTTTTGAAAACTCTACAGATCCTTTAATTTCTTTTGGCAAAGTTTTTGAAATTTCAACAAAAGTCTCTTCTTCAGCATCAAGAAAGCCAAAAATTCGCTCACAAGCTGCAACCGTTGTCTGAACACTTGTCATTGAGTTTGCGATATTCGAAATTGGTTGCGTAAATCGGCTCATATATTGCATAAAAGCAGTAATCTCACCAATTGTCATCTGACCATTTAATGCACGAACGCCACCAATCACCACAACGGTTAAAGTTGAAAGATTATTGATGAAACCCATAATTGGGTAGAGAAGTCCACCAAAAAACTGAGATTTCCAAGATGAAATATACATTTTGTTATTGATTTTTTCGAAATTTTCAACCGATGATTTTTCGCCATTATAAACCTTAATAACTTCGTGTGAAGAAAGCATCTCATCGGTATGAGCAGTTAAACTCGATGTAAATTTTTGTAAATCCGTAAAATAGACTTGACTAAACTTCGAAATAATCATAATAATTCCAACCGAAATTATTCCAGTTGCAAGAGCAATTAGGCTCATTTGCCAGCTAATCGAAATCATCATAACAGTCACACCAACAATTGTAATTATTGAATAAGAAAGCTGATTTAAGCTCTCGCTCAAACTGTTGCTGAGTGTCTCGATGTCGTTCGTAATAATTGAAACCGTATCACCAGTTTTGTGCTTATCAAAATATGAAAGAGGTAGTCGCGCGATTTTTTTTGAAGCTTCGTCACGTAATTTAAAAACAATTTCTTGAACCATTTGACCCATAATCCAGTTTTGCGCATAACCAAAAACTCCTGATCCAACATAGATAGCAATCAAAATAAAGCCAAGTTCGGTAATTTTCGAAAAATCAGGATTAAATCGAACTGCGCCAGATTGAATTTCAAAATTTTTAGTAATTAAATTAATCATCTCACCCACAATTTGTGGCCCAACAATCGCTGAAACCGAGCTCAAAATCACCATAATCGCAAAAAATACAATCAGGAATTTAAACGGTGCAAAATATAGCAAGAGTCGCCAAATTGTTTTTAGCGAAAGTTTGTTTTTTTGATTTTTCGCCATTATTTTTCTCCTTTCTTAGATTTTTTCGAAATTACCTTTTTTAAGCTTTTCTTGGCTATCTTTTTCGAAACCGAAACTGCTTTTTTAGTATTTTTTTGAGTTTTCGAAATAGTTTTTTGCTTTTCAAAATCCTTAATTTGCATTTCAATTTCTTCATCAGAAAGCTGCGAAGATGCTATTTCGCGGTAAATTTCATTATTTTTAAGAAGTTCACCATGAATACCAATTCCAACAATCTTTCCACCGTCTAAAACAATAATTTTATCGGCTTGCATAATTGAAGTTACTCGTTGAGCGACAATAAACTTGGTTTGCGATTTAGTTTTTATAGCAAGTTCGGCACGAAGCTTAGCGTCGGTTTTATAATCAAGCGCAGAAAAGCTATCATCGAAAATTAAAATTGGAGCTTTTGAGGCGATTGCCCGAGCAATTGAAAGTCGCTGTTTTTGACCACCAGAGAAATTTTTGCCACCTTGCGAAACTTTCTCGTTTAAATCTTCAGGCAATTTCTGCACAAAATCCCAAGCTTGAGCGATTTTTAGAGCTTCAATAATTTCTTCATCACTTAGGTTTTTCGAAGAACCATAATTAATATTTTCACGGATATTCCCAGAAAAAAGGTTTGCTTTTTGTGGAACATAGCCAATCAAATCGTGAAGTTCGCTTTGCTTTAAGTCGCGAATATCCACTCCGCCTAGTTTAATTTCGCCTTTCGAAACATCATAAAATCGTGGAATTAATTTTGCAATAGTAGATTTTCCTGAACCAGTTCCACCAATTACAGCAATAGTTTCACCTTGCTTTACTGAAAAATTGATATTTTCAAGAACGGCTTCTTCAGAATCTGGATAGGCAAAACTAACATTTTCGAAAGTTAAATTAAAAGTTTTTGGCAATTTTTGCGTTTTAGTTTTATCTTTAACTGAAATTTCTTCATCAAGAACTTCGCTCAAGCGCTTGATTGCAACATTCATCCGTGGAATTGACATAAAAATCATCGAAAGCATCACGAAAGCGAAAGTAACTTGAGCAAGATATTGAGTAAGGGAAGTTACATCACCAATTGAAATTTCACCAGATTTTACAAAATATGAACCAATCCAAGCAATTGCTACAAGCCCAAGCCCTGAAACCATCGTCATATATGGCGAAATTAAGCCAAAAATCCTTTCGAAAAAGATATTCATTTTGAGCATTTCATTATTGATTTCGTCAAATTTTTCTTCTTCGACTTTTTCTTTTCTATAAGCTCGAATTACACGCAAACCAGTAATTGTTTGGCGAGTTTGCATATTTAATTTATCTAGTTTCGTTTGAAAAATCTTTAATTTTGGAACGGCAAAAATACCAATAACCGTAGTCAAAGCAATGATAGAAAAAATCGTCACAACCATAATCCAGCTCATTGAACTAGAAATAGCTAAAGTGTTAATAATTGCACCAACACCAACAATTGGGGCATAAATTCCCATTCGCATATTCATTGTGAAAGTTTGTTGAAATTGCCGTACATCATTCGTAATTCGTGTTGTAAGACTCGAAACCGAGAATTTACCAAACTCGTTCATCGAAAAGTTTTCAATTTTCTCGAAAGTTGCATGGCGAATATCTCGCACCATCGCCCCAGCTGAACGGCTCGCGAAGAAAACTCCCGCCAGCATTAAAGCGCCACTCAAAAGAGAAAGCCCAATCATATGAAAGCCGTTTGAATAAATAGCTTCCATATTTTTCATGGATACTCCTTCGGTAATAATTTTTGTGGTATATTGTGGCAAATCAAGATTAATTTTTGCCGAAAGAACCGTAAAAATAAGCATAAAAGCTAGACTTAGCCAACATTTTTTAGCAAATTTAAAAATAAATTTTAGCATAATTCCTTTCGTTTTTTATAGTTTATAGAGTTTAATAGGTTCTAATATTTTAACATAATTTTTCGAAAATTAAAAGAGCCGCGAATTGCGGCTTAACAAAAAAGGAAATTCATTCTTTCACTTTGCCAGTTCGATTGCAGACATCGCAAGGGAAAGTTCCAGAACCTACAAGCCCTGGCTGTTTATACCACCCAGTCCCATCGCAGTTTTTGCATTCTTTTTCCTCTACATAAGGTTTTGGAAATACCACAGAAATCACTCCTTTTAGAAAGTTTCAAAGCTTATAGTTGTTTCCGCAACCTAATTTAAGCTTCGAAAAAATTATACTATATTTTTTTATTTTAGTCAAGCGTGCTATTATTTCGAAAAATATATTGACTTTAGTTTTTATATAAGATAATATTTATAATCGTGGCATAAACAATTCAGTAACAATTAAATTAGGTATAAACCCTGCGAAACTTAAGAGAAATATTATGGAATTTAAAATTAGATTTTATTCATTTTTTGCTTTTTTAACCAATAAAAGAAAGAATTTATGGCTGAGTTTTTACCCAAAAATTAGCGACAAAATTTGGCTCGCAATTTTTAAATTATTCTTTTCGAAAAATATGATTATAGCTTTGAAAGAAAATAAATCTAAAACTAAAGTTAGAACTGACATTTTCTTGTTTCGAAACCCTAAAAATGCCGAAAAATTCAAGCAGGCACAAAAAATGTCTTGGGAGGAAAGCGAAGATGAAAAAAATCGGCTGTATGGTGAAGCTCTTGAATATCCAGAATTTGCGATTTCAGATTTTTCAGAATTATTAAAAGAGCGCAAAAAAGATAATGGCGAAAAAACTAAGCTTGGTGATAGGCTAAGTTTTAGCTGTATTGAGTATGGATATGAAGGTTTTGTTTTTAAACCAGAAAATCTTTCGAAAATTATAGATTGGTATAAAGAACAAAAGCTGCCACAGAGAAATGTTAAAATCAAAATATATAATCACCGAATTAAAAAATGGCAAAGCCTTTCGAAAAATGAAATTGACGAAATTTTGAAATCAAAAAATCCATTAAAAATTTCTGAAAAAATAGCAAAAAATAGAGAATAAATTTTTGTTAAGTTTTTAAAAATGTGTTATACTATTGAAGATGAACGAGGAAATTATTTATCTTGACCACGCCGCCACAACACCGGTGAGCGAAAAAGTTTTGGCTGCGATGTTGCCATATTTTAGTGAAAAATTCTACAATCCAAGTGCGCCTTATGTTCAAGCTTTGGAGGTTCGAAGAGATTATGAAGACGCAAAACATCAAATTGCACAAAATATTGGCGCAAAAAGCGACGAAATTGTGATTACGGCTGGAGCAACCGAAAGCATAAATTTAGCATTTTCAGCAGCTTCGAAAGAAAATGGCGATGAAATCCTTGTTGGCGAATTTGAACATCACGCGGTTTTGAATTCAGCCAAAAAATACGGTATCCAAAAACTTGTAAGAATTAAAAAAGATAGCATAATAGACCTTGAAGATTTACGTGCAAAAATTTCGCCAAAAACAAAGATTGTTTCAGTAATGCTTGCAAATAATGAAACGGGTGTAATTCAGCCAATTTCGAAAATTGCCGAAATTGTGCGAGAGGAACGAATGCGACGGCTTTCAAATGGTGAAAAAATGCCGATTTACCTCCATTCTGATGCTAGTCAAGGTGTTGGTCAACTGGATATTTCAGTTGCAAGACTTGGCGTGGATATGCTAACTTTAAACGCTGGCAAGATTTATGGGCCAAAACAAACTGGTCTTTTGTGGGCTAATCGCGAAATTGAATTTAATGCACAAATTGTGGGCGGCGGACAAGAGCGAAATCTGCGGAGCGGAACTGAAAATGTACCGAGTGTAATTGGTTTTGCGAAAGCTATTCAATTGGCAGAAAAGCATCGCAAAAAAGAAAATGAACGCCTTCGAAAATTAAAGGAATTATTCAAAAAAACTTTAAGCGAAAACTTTTCGAATGAAGAAATAATTTTTCTTGGAAATCCAAAAAAACAGCTTGCAAGCCACATTTCAGTATCTTTTCCTGGAATTGACGCCGAGCGGATGGTTTTTGCACTCGAAATGCAAGGGGTTTTAGTGGCAACAGGTTCAGCTTGCGCGGCAAATAAAGGTACGCGTTCGCACACTTTAACCGCAATGGGCTTGAGCGATTCTGAGGCCGATGGAAGCTTGCGGATCTCGCTAGGAAAACTTTCGAATGAAGAAAACATAAAGCGTGCAGCTGAAATAATTTCGAAAACTGTGCAAGCTGAATTTAAGAGGATTCAAAAATAAATGGTAAAATTTATTGCCTGGATTTTAGCCTTTGTGGGTTTAGTTGCGGTTTTTATTATTAGCACAACTTTAATTATTAGCGATAAAAATCGGCTCGCCGAAATTTGCCCAAACTACAAAAAAGGCGAATGTTCTCAAAAAATTGATGCAGTTATAGCGATTTCTGGCGGAAATACTGCTTTAAGAACTCGCGAGGCAATTGAAATTTTTAAATCGGTTGAAGCTAAAAAGTTGATTTTTTCAGGTGCAAACTCTAATCCTAAAGTTTTAAGCGATGCGCGCCAAATGGCTAATTTAGCCCGAAAACAAGGAGTTTTAGAAGAAGAAATTTTACTCGAAGAAAAGGCTCAAAACACTCACCAAAATGCACAATTTACTGCAAAAATAATTAAGCAAAATGGCTATAAGCGCGTAACTCTAACCACTTCAAAATATCATCAAACTCGAGCAAGACTCGAATTCGAAAAAGCTCTAGAAGGTTCGGGCGTAGAGGTGATTTCGGCACCAGTTTTGAATGATCCAGATTGGAATGGATTCTGGTGGACAAATTCACGCGGTTGGTATCTCTCGATGAGCGAGCTTTTTGGAATTTTTAGATTTTACATAGGAGAATAAATGGATAATTCAAAAATTAAAGTATATGTTGGAATGAGCGGCGGCGTAGACTCATCTTTAACCGCAGCGCTTTTAAAAGAGCAAGGATATAACGTTGTGGGCGTTTATATGAAAAACTGGACGCAAGATTTACCAGGAATGAAATGCCCTTGGGCAGAAGATTTGGCCGACGCAAAAAGAGTTGCGGTTCAGCTGGGCATTGATTTTAAAGTTTTTGATTTCGAAAAACACTACCGCGAAAAAGTTGTGCAATATATGCTTGACGAATACGAAATTGGCCGCACACCAAACCCCGATATAATGTGTAATCAAGAAGTAAAATTTAAGCTTTTCTTAGAGGCTGCACTTGAAGATGGAGCCGATCTAATTGCAACAGGCCATTACGCTGGCGTTCGAAATGCTTTTACTGAAAATTCTGACGAAAATTTCAACCTTTCGAAAAGTGGAAAAGGCGAGCTACTTCGTGCAAAAGATGAAAATAAAGACCAAACTTATTTTTTGTATCGTGTGCGAGGTGAGGCTTTGGGGCGAACTTTGTTTCCACTTGGTAAATTTACTAAACCTGAAGTGCGCGAGATGGCGAAAGAGCGCGGGCTTTTTACTGCTCGAAAAAAAGATTCACAAGGAATTTGCTTTGTTGGAAAAATTGGAATTCGTGACTTTTTAAAACAATTCATCCCCGAACAAAAACCAGGAAAAATCATTAACAAAAATACAGGCGAAGTTCTCGGTTGGCACGACGGTGCGATTTTTTACACTTTAGGTCAGCGCCATGGCTTGAATATCGGCGGCGGACTACCATTTTATGTTTGCGGTAAAAATATGGAAACTAACGAAGTTTTTGTAACAACTGACATCAATAACGGAGAACTTTGGTCTAATAAAATCAAAGTTTCAGCACTTCACTGGATCAACCAAAAAGTTGAAAATGGGGCAGAAATTCAAGTTCGAATCCGCCATCGTGCGTCACTCGTGAATGCAAAAATCTTTTTCGAAAGTGACAATTCGGCAAAAATTGAATTGCAAGATGAACAGCGCGCAATTACTAGTGGTCAAAGTGTTGTATTTTATTCTGGTGAAGTTTGTTTGGGCGGTGGAATCGTCATTTAACATTGACATTTTTATATTTTTATGGTAGAATATTGAAGCTAAATTTGAACTTTCTAGTTTAAATTTAAGTATTTACAAAACAGAGGTACATTAATATGAATATGTTGATTTTAAACTGTATTGAATCAATTTTTAACACTGATAAAGCAAATCAAGAGCTTTATCGAAAGAACTACTTCTCAAAACAATTTTTGATAGACACCCTTCAAGATGTTGGGTTTCAATCAGTTAAGGCCTTAGCACCAACTGAAGAAGGGGTAACTATTTTAAGCGCAAAGATTCATGATGAACGGGGAAATTTATTCATAATCTCAGTTCATCATCTAGGTAATATACTAAAACTCTCAGCTCGCCCTGTCAATATTAATGGAGGAGTTCCCAGAAATGCAAACTGCATTTCTATAACGAATATTTATTCGCGAAAATATATAAAGAGTGAAAAAAAGGATGGTTTAGCTTTTGGCAATAAAACCCATACAAACCTCTTGCGAAAGTGCAAGAGTAGCGCTAACTCATTCTTCGAAGAGCTAGAAGATGAGTTCAAACGGCGCAATAAGTTTATTTAATCAAAATATCATCATTAACCCAGCAAAAAGCTGGGTTTTTTCTTGTTTTTTCCACTCTTTAAGTATATAATTAAAATCTAGTTCTTTTCACGGAGGTTTAAAAAATGGATGATTTAATTTTCACGCAAGAAAATGTAGAAAAGCTACTATTGGAGGCTGGATTTTCAAATGTTGAAAGTAGGGCATTTTTATCTTCCGAAGATCCAAATACTTTTCGAACAGAAGCTTTTCTATATAAAAACTCTTCACGAGAAATTTATATTCTAATCGAATGTTTAGGCAATGTAATTGCGATCTATATGCGAAATAATATTGATTTTAAAATCTTAAAAAACCAGCGCTATATCATCTTAACAATCGAAAATGGCGAGATAGATGAGCGGGGTGATTTTGAGTTAAATGCCTTCAACTCAAAAAGTGTATTTTTAAAAGCAAGCGGAATGCTTACTAATTTTATTAGTAAGCTTAAAAAAATAACCCTCCAGTAATTTTCTCCCGAGTTTTGCTCGGGTTTTTATTTTAGAAAATTAAAATAGTCACAGATAATATTCTCCACTTAAATATGTTTTAATTATGTAACACGATTTATTAGTCTAAAACGCTTGCATTTTGTTTCAAAATCTGCTAAAATGTCTAGTGAGTTTCCTCTTTCTAGTGAATGAACCTGTGTGTTGGTGATTTCAGCTAGAAAGGTAAAGACATTTTTCGAAAATGCTGTTTCGAAAAATATGAGGCACTTTTTTGAAAACCTTATCAACTTTCGAAAAGGTGAAAATATTAAAATAATTTAAGGGAGAATTGATGCCAACTATCAATCAATTAGTGCGAAAACCTCGAAAAACTGCTGTGAAAAAATCAAAATCGCCAGCACTTGGTCGAATTCATAATGCACTAAAAACTAAATATTATGCACAAAATGCACCACTAAAACGTGGAGTTTGTGTTAAAGTCACAACAAAAACACCTAAAAAGCCTAACTCAGCTCTTCGAAAAGTTGCTCGTGTTCGCTTAACAAATGGCCACGAAGTTTGGGCTTATATTGGTGGTGAAGGCCACAACCTTCAAGAACACGCCGTAGTTTTGGTTCGCGGTGGACGCGTGCCAGACCTTCCAGGTGTGCGATATCACATCGTTCGTGGTGCACTTGACCTTCAAGGTGTTGCAGATCGTAAACAAGGCCGTTCGAAATACGGTGCGAAGAAGGAGAAATAAAGATGCCACGAAAAGTTACTAAAAAACTACAACGAGAACTAAAACCAGACCGAAAATATCAATCAATTTTAGTTCAACGTTTAATTAACAAATCTATGCTTGATGGTAAGAAACTTACTGCCGAAAAAGCTGTCTACAAAGCTCTTGAAACTGCAGCTAAAAAACTTGATAGCGAAAACCCTCTTGAAGTTTTCGAAAAAGCACTAAAAAATATTTCACCAGCTTTCGAAGTTAAGTCTCGACGCGTTGGTGGTGCAAACTATCAAATTCCATTCCCAGTTCAAGGACACCGACAGCTCCACTTTGCATTTAGCTGGTTGGTTCAATCAGCACGAGCACGAAGCGGAATGCCTTATAGTCAACGCTTGGCACTTGAAATTGTTGATGCTTATAATGAAACTGGAGCAGCCTTCAAAAAGAAAGAAGATACTCATAAAATGGCAGAAGCCAACCGAGCTTTTGCACACTTTGCACGAGGCTAATCTAAATAAAGTCACTCTTTTCCGAAAGGGTGATTTTTGTTTTTATAAAAATACATAAGCTGCTTGGAATTTTCGAAAAGATGTGGTAAAATTGTACGGAAAGGGAAAAATGGATAGAACGAGAAGTGCATACAGACGACTTGGTCGAATACACAAAATTTATCACGGAGGAAGGATTTCGAAAGATCGTCTTGTTGGTTTAATTGATGGCGCCACCGCGATTATTATTACGCTTATGGTGCTTGAAATCCAATTGCCAAAATCAGTTAGAGATTTAGCTCAGCTGGAAAGTTTTGGATTTGCAATTTTGATTTACTTTGCAAGTTTTGTGATCGTTGGAATCCAGTGGAATCGTCATCATCACACTTTAGATAGAGTTGAAAAGGTTACGAATAGCTTTATCTGGAAAAACATGATTTATGTTTTCTTTTTGTCGCTTATTCCACTATTTATGCGCTGGGTGCTCTCTTCGCCAACGGAGGTTTTACCTGCTTTCTGTTATGCAATGGTTTACCTTTTTACAGATTTAAGCATGCGCTGGATTACTGCGAGTGCCTTAGGCGAAAATACAGGATTCTTTCACGGCGAAAATCGTAAAGTTCAAAGAAATTACCATTTAATTCGCACGGGAATGATGGTTTTGTGGATTGCAATTATTGCGTTGATATCGATTTTTCTGCCGCAGGTTGAAATTTTCTTTTTGATTATTTTACCAGTGGCAATTTCACTATTTACAGTTTTTGAAGATGAAAAGGAGGAACTAGAAAATGGTAAATAACATGATTGGTGGAATGCTTCTAATGGTAGTCTTTCTAATGATTTTAGGAATTGCACAGATCGCATTTTTTGTCTGGGCTATTGTTGAAATTATTCTTTTCAATAAAAAAGTTAAAGAGCAAACTTTAAAAATTGGTGACGTTAAACGAGCTTCAATGGCACTACCGCTCGGCTTAAATATACTAGGATTAATTTTATTCTTCGTAATAGTTAAGCCAGCTATTAAAAATGACCCTATTGCAAATAAAAAAGCAAATCTTTTCTGTTGGTTGTCGTATATAATTTTTACCATCTTATCCGTTACAATTTACGGCTTAACAACTATAAATGCATTAAATACAATAAAAAATGTAGCTAATGAGACTACACAGCATAATACAACAGGCTTGGTGGAAGATGAACTGTTTAATAAGGATAAAATTAAAGAGCGAACCAGAAAAGCTAAAAATGCAGGTAAGTTCATATCTGAGGAAGGTGCTTTTGCAATCAAAGCGAAAGGATGTGATAATTTTACAAAACAAAATACTGGTGATAATTCAGTTGGCTATGTTTGCGCATCCTCAGACTCCACAAATAATGCAATAAACGCCTACATCATTGGTTATACAGACACAGATGAAAATTATGAAGACACTCAAAAACTTAGCAAGGAGGAATTAATCCACTCTGCGATCAATGGTGTCGGCGGTAATTTTTCAAGTTATGTTTCAGAAGAAGATTTCAAAGTAATCGATTTCAAAGGAGTTCGGGCAGTCGAAGGAAATATCTCACACAACAGTCAATTTATAAAAATATTAGCCCTACCTACTAAAAAAGATAAGTCCGGGAAGACTCGAGCATTCTTTATTACGATGGTTTCAAATAATGGCGGAGATATTCTTGATAATAATTTTGCAAATTTCTCCGATTCTTTCGAAAGATTGTAATTTAACCCAATAAAATAGCCCTTGTCATGAGGGTTATTTTATTATTTTGTACGAAAAAATAAGATTTTTGCGCCAGAATATAGCTTTTCACTAATTAAAATTAAATTTTCTGCTTTAAAATTTTCAATTTCTTTGGGTTGCGATAGAACTAATATTCCACCAGATCTTAACCTTTTCGAAAGCCTTTCAATAGACGGAAATTGAGGGTCGTAGTATGGCGGATCAGCAAAAATTATATCAAAAGTTGGAATTTCTAAAATTTCACCAATTTCGAATTGAGATTGGCTCGACCCAATCCAGCCCGAAACACTACTTCGAATTATTTTAGCTTCTCCAGCGTTTTCATTCTTCTCAATAATTTTTAAATTTTCGGCCAATATTTTTTGTGCTAATCTATTCTTTTCGATAAAAACTACTTTTTTAGCACCACGAGAAATCGCTTCAAGACCTAAAGATCCAGTTCCAGCGAAAGCATCAAGAACTTCAGCATTTGGAATTTCCGCCTGAATTGTATTAAAAATTGCGTTTCTTGCTCGTTCGCTCATTGGGTGAGTTTGGCGAGAATTCGGAGCTGTGATTTTATGATTTTTAAAAATCCCTGAAATCAACCGAATATTCATTTTTTATCCTCAGATTTATTTTTTATATTTTCAAAATCTTCTTCAAGAGCTCGACGAATACCTTCAAACCATCCGAGAGCTACAATTTTTGAGATTTCAGGTAAGAGATCATGCTTAGTCTCTCGTGCTAAAGCAGTCGTCCAGCCTTTCTCTAAATACCTTTCGTAATATTTTTGGTCGGCGACCCACTTAATTTTTTCTTCAAAAATTTGCATAAATTCGCCCTTTAAAACTCGCAAAATTTCTTCATCTGTTGGGCTCTTTATAATTTTCTTTGCAGCAACTGAAGTTATCATTGTAGCAACGCCCATTTCATAAAGCATATGTGAGCTCATTACGCCTTTCGGCCCAATATATTCCCAGTTCTTCAAAATCCGCTCGCGCCAATTTTCTCCAGAAAGAAACATCTTTTTAATCAATTTATCGCGTTCTTCAGGTTTTTTCCCAGAAATTTCAATAATTTTATCAGTCATCGGGAACTGATGAGCTGGTGTTAAGGCATCAGTTATTGCATGTGCCATCCAACCGGCTTCAAAACTTGCTCGTACAAAATTTTCTTCGTTCAAAGCTTTCGAAATATTAAAAAGATGGTTTTCAACGTAGCTTCGAATTGGCGCTAAATCGCCATAAGGCTCAACAAAATGCCAAGGTTCATCTTTTCCTGGTGATTTTGTTTTAATCCCATCAGGACCACCATTTCCCTCAAAAACTAAAATTTCATCAATTTTAGGGAAGTGAATTTTTGAGAATTTTGGATTTTTCGAAATAATTTCGCGCAAAATTAAGCGAGCCGCCCGATCAATTTTTTGATGCGTTCCAGCAATTTTGTCTGCTTTTTGAAAAGGAGTTGCTCTTGAATACATATAAACTATTTTACCATTCTTCGTAATAAAAATCAAAAGTTGAAATTTAATTGTGCTTGTGTTAAAATGGAACAAATGAGTAAAATTGCGAAATATCTAAATGGACACATTATTGGCGAAGTTTCGGCGCGCGAAACTCGATTGAAGCAGTTTTCAACCGACCGAAGTTTTCTTAAAATTCAACCGGAATTAGTAGTTTACCCACGTTTTAGTGAAGATATTCAAAAAATTATGCGGTTTTCTTGGCAGCTAGCTGAAAAAGGTCATATTTTTGGTGTTACGGCAAGAGGCTACGGCGGAAGTACCGATGGTTCTTCAATTGGAAAAGGAATTATATTAGATATTTCACGGCATCTTGATAAAGTTAAAGAGCTTGATTTACGAGCTAAAACCGTTCAGGTTCAAGCCGGGGCAAATTTTCAAAAATTGAATCTTGCGATTGCATCACAAGCGATGGAAATTCCGCAAAGTCCAGCTGGCGAAAGGCTCACAGTTGGTGGGGCGATCGCAATGAATTTGCCAAGCGAAAAGTTTAATTATGGCGACTTAGTAAATTCCGTTAGCGAAGTTGAGGTTGTCTTAAGTAATGGTGATATCATTAATATTGGAAAAATTTCTCGCAAGGAATTAAGCGAAAAAATCGCACTTTCTAATTTTGAAGGAGAGATTTATCGTAAAATTGACACTTTAATTGAAGATAATTACAGTTTAATTCAGCAAATCGACAGCGATTCTAGCTTCGGCTATTCTGGAATTGCAAATGTAAAAAATGAAGATGGAACCTTCAATTTAATTCCGTTATTTTTTGGTTCGCTCGGAACGATAGGAATTATCACCGAGGCGAAGATTCAAACAAGTTATATAATCAATGAGACCAATTTTATGGTTGTAAGTTTTTCGAATCGCGATGATGCACGTGATTTTAACGATGAAATTGCCAAATTCACACCAGATATTGTTGAATTGTTTGATGGCAAAATGTTTGAAGCTGCTGTTGCTTCTGGTAAAAAATACCAATTCTATCTTGATAGGAATTCACAAAAATTAGCCACAAAATTAGTTTTAGTTGTTGGAATTTCAGATAAAAGCGCGAAGAAAATTACATCAAAAATACATAAAATTGAAAAAATTGCCAAGAAATTTGAAGGCGCAACCGTTTGGATTCCAGAAGATGATGAACGTTCGAAAGCTGAACTTGAAGCAATTCGTGATGTTCGTGAAATTTTGCGAGCAAGGAGCGGTGTAATCAAGCAAGAGATCTACCCAATTCAAGGTGTTTATGTACCAATGGAGCGTTTCGAAACTTTCTATTTAGGGCTTCAAAAACTTGCCTTACAACACAGCATTCCCGCACCAATTCAAGGTTCAGCACTAACCTCTATTTTTGAAATTCTAGCTGAATTCGACTTTTCGAAAATTAGCGACCGTCAAAAATCACTAAAATTTATTGCCGACCTTGGTGCTTTACTTGCAAAAGTTGATGGTGAATTTGCGTATGGTGCAGGTGAAGGGCGAATTTATGGTCATTTTGTTGCAAGAAATATCAGTGAAGAAATTGAAGAATTATATTCGCAAATTAAAGACATTTTCGACCCAATGCATATTTTGAATCCTGGCGTAAAAGGTCGCCCAGATACTAAAGAATTAGTGAAATCGGTTCGAAATGGAAAATAAACCAAATTTCGAAACTGGCGAAGGTTTAACCGTTCAAAACGATACCCGAAATGTGATTGATAAATATAAGGGTGTATCGGTTGAAGAAATTAAAAAAGATCTTGAAACTTCGCGGCACAATTTTCATATTGCTGTTGAGAACTTTCAGCACGATTTTAATATTGGCACAATCGCTCGAAACGCCAATGCTTTTAACGCTGCAGGAATTCATATTATTGGCAAAAAACACTGGAATCGACGCGGTGCGATGAAGACAGAGGCTTATATGAATGTTTTTCATCATAAGACCGTGCAAGATTTCATAGATTGGGCGAAAGATAATAAATTTAAACTTATTGCAATTGACAACCAGAAAGGCGCAAAGAATCTAAACAATGCACAACTTTCGAAAGGTTCTATTTTGGTTTTCGGAAACGAGAGCGATGGTCTTTCAGAAGAAATGATCAAGGCCTGCGAAGAAATGATCGCAATTGAACAATTTGGCTCAACGAGAAGTGTTAATGTCGGAGTGGCTAGTGGCATTTTAATGTACGAATTCGTGCGGCGAAATTATTTGGCAAAATAATTATTCATTAGACAACAGCAGTTTATTTTTATATCTTTTTATTTTTCATAAATGAGGACTGCATATTTATAAACTATTGAGCGCTTATTAGCACTCTTTTTTGCATAAAAAAATAGGGTGTGTTATAATTATATAGATATGAAGATAAAGTTAAAGAATATTTCAGATGTAAAAGTTGAGCTTACAATTTCTCTTGGAGCTGAGGAATTAAAAGCCGCTGAGCAAGTTGCGCTAACAAAGCTCGCTAAAGAAGTTAAAATTGAAGGCTTTCGAAAAGGAAAAGCACCCCTCGAAATGGTTGCTGCGCAAGTTGATCCAAATTTGCTTAATCAAGAAACGCTTGAAAACGCGCTTTCAAAATCTGTCGCTGAAGCATTTCTAAAAGAAAAAGTTCAAGCAATTAATCGACCAGAAGTTGATGTTAAAAAATTTATTCCTGGAACCGAGCTAGAATTTACCGCAACTACCGAAATCATGCCAAAAGTTGAACTTGGCGACTATAAAAAATTAGGCGTAAAAAAAGAAGCTGTAAAAGTTTCGAAAAAAGAAGTTAAAGAAACAATCGATCGAATTTTAAAGAATTTTGCCGAAAAGAAAAAAGTTGAGCGTGAGGCAAAAAATGGTGATGAAGTCATCATCGACTTTTTAGGCAAAAAAGATGGCGTAGCCTTTGATGGTGGAAAAGCTGAAAAATTTCCTCTTGAACTTGGCTCAAAATCTTTCATTCCTGGGTTTGAAGAAGGTTTGATTGGTAGAAAAGCTGGCGATGAACTTTCACTCGATTTAGAATTTCCAAAAGATTACCACGCAAAAGACTTGGCTGGTGCAAAAGTTGTTTTTGAAGTAAAAATTCACGAAGTTCGAGAAAATATTGAGCCAGAAATCAACGAAGAATTTCTTTCAAAATTAGGTGATTTCAAAACTAAAGAAGAATTCGAAAAACAGATTGAAGAAGATTTGAAAACTCAAAAACAAGCTGAAGCAGATGAAAAATTTAAAGACGAACTTGTTAAAAAATTAGCAGAAGTTTCGAAAGTTCCCGTGCCAGAAATTTTGCTTGAAGATCAAAAGCGCAGCATTGAAATGGATATGCAACAAAATTTGATGTATTCTGGGCTTTCACTTGAAGACTATCTTGAACGAATGGGTAAAACTCGTGAAGAATGGCTCGAAAAAGATGTTAAAGAAGCAGCTGAAATGCGCGTAAAATCTGGATTGGCTTTAGCAGAACTTTCGAAAGTTCAAAAAGTTAAGTCAGACACTAAAGAGCTTGATGCCCGAATTGCACAACTTAAAGAACAATACGGAAACAGCAAAGAGGTTCAAAAACAGCTTTCATCAGATGACGTTCGCCGAAACTTAGCAAACCAAATTTTAACCGAAAAAACAATTGATTTATTAGTAAAATTTAATTCATAGTTTTAAAAATTTTATAAAAACAGGCTCGAAAGGGCTTGTTTTTGTTTATACTTTATTTTATAATAATTATAGTTAGCACATTTGGAGGTGGTTTTATGATTTCTTTAGAAGAAGCCGCAAAGGATACAACGCTTGATTCAAAAAACTTGACGCTTGTTGTTCATAAGCAAATTATTTTGTCAATTCGAGCGATTGATTGGGAAGGTTTATTTTCTTATACTCTGCGAGATAGTTTTAGAGCTAAAAATTTAGAGCTTGATTATTCGGGATTGTTAATTCCTGAAAGGGGAGTTTCTCCCGACAAACCATCGGTTTCTTTTAGCTTTTTAATTAATGACAATAATTTTGAGATAACAGAATGCTCAAAATTAAAAATCCGTAAGATTATCGAAAAGATACTTCATGATTGTTTGGGTTACAACCCTTTTAAGCCTCTTAAAGAAATTGAAATTGGTGGAAGGTATAGACACTATAAGGGTGGGGAATACGAAATTTTAAATATTTCTCACCACACAGAACAAGATGAAGAACTCGTAAATTACTGCGAAGTTGGTAATAGTAAAATCTGGTCACGGCCAAAAGATATGTTTATGGACGGTAGATTTCAACCAATAGATTAAAATTTTAGCTCGCATTGCGAGCTTTTTTTCGTTTTCTGAATATTGTTTTTTTATTAAACTTATGCTTTAATTAATATAAAATTACGAGAAAGGAATTTATGAAATTTTTCGAAAAAAGAGATTTATCAATTTTACATATTATTTTAACTATTATTCTTCTTATTGGGCTGGTTGTAAATAGTATCGTTCTTGGGATTTTTTATAGTGATTATCTTAAAAATTCTGATGGACAGCAAAAAATTGAAAAAAATTACCAAGATCGAATTGAATCACTCGAGAGAAAGCTCGACCTCAAATATTCACCAAACAAAAACGGAGAATATTCACATAAATCACAAAGCGAACTCTAAACAAGGTTCGCTTTTTATGATAAAATAGGAGAATGAACGACTTTCAAAAGATTTTCGAAAAAAATTACAAAATGTTAAACGCAGAGCAGAAAGAAGCAGTTGACACAATTGATGGGCCAGTTTTGGTGATTGCAGGGCCGGGGACAGGAAAAACCCAATTGCTTTCAACGCGAATTGCTAATATTTTGCAAAAAACTGACACAGCACCAGAGAATATCCTTGCAATGACCTTTACTGAAGCTGGAGCCTCGAATATGCGCGAGCGACTTTCGCGTTTTATTGGTACGGATTCTTTTAAAGTTGGAATTTTCACTTATCACGGTTTCGCAAATGAAATTATTCAAAATTATCGTGAATATTTTACAGATAAAAATCTTAACGAGGCTGCCGATGAATTAATCACGAAAGAAATTATAACAAAAATATCAAACGAATTGCCGAGTTCTTCAAAACTCAAAAAAATCCCTATTTCGAACATCGCCTCCACGATAAAAGAAATGAAAAATGCTTATATTTCGCCAGATGATTTGCGAAAAGTTGCGAAGGCAAATATTTCTGAGCAAGAAATTTTTAACGAGAGCATTAAAGGATTGCGCGTTAACGGGCGAACTTTTGCGCAGGTTCAGCCGTTTTATTCAGCAATTCGCGATAATTTAGAAAATTCAATCTCAAAAGATTTAAACGATACAAAGTTTAAAAGTAATCTGTATTTTTATTTCGAAAAATTGGATGAAGCTTATCTTGAGGCAGAAGAAACTGGAAAATCAAAACCGTTAACAGATTGGAAGAATACTTTTCTTAATTTAAAAGATTTCGAAGATAATTTTCAAATCAGCGACACTTATGCAAATAAAAAACTACTTGAATTTGCTGATTTTTATGAAAAATTCAATAATGAAATGAAAAATCGTGGACTTTATGATTTTAATGATATGATTCTGGAAGTTATCGAAACACTTGAAAACAACGATGATTTTCGGTTTACACTTCAAGAAAAATATCAGTATTTACTATTAGACGAATACCAAGACACTAATGATTCTCAGGCGAAAATTATTGAACTGCTCACAAATAATCCTGTTATGGAAGGTAAGCCAAATGTCTTGGCGGTGGGCGATGATGACCAAGCGATCATGGCTTTTCAAGGCGCAAGCAAGTCGAACATGATCGATTTTTACAATCGTTTTGGCGAAAACACAAAAGTCATCAACTTAACTAAAAATTACCGCTCACACGGCGATATTTTAACTGCTTCAAAAAATGTTGCAAATACGATTTCAGGGCGATTAACTAAAAACTTGCCAATTAAAATTGAGAAAGATATTTCAGCGGAAGGAAACTTTATTAACCGAGAAATTCAGCTTGAGCGAACAAATTTTGAAAGTCAAATCGCAGAATTTTCTTGGGTCGCAGAAAAAATTTCGAATTTAATTCAAAACGGAGTTGCACCAAAAGAAATTGCCATAATTGCACCAAAGCACAAGATTCTGCAAGCTTTTGTGCCGTATTTAAAAAACCAAAATGTACCAATTTATTATGAGAAACGCGAAAATATTCTAAAAAATGAAATAATTTCGCAGCTAATTAAGATTTCGAAGCTAATTTTGGCAATTCGCGATAAAGACGAAGATAAAATGGCAAATCTTTTCCCTGAAGTTTTGAGTTTTGATTTTTGGCAAATTCCAGCAGTTGAAGTTTGGAAAATGAGCTGGGCGGCCAAAGATAATCGTGATTTTTGGATTGAAGCTATATTGAAAAGCGAAGTTGAACAAATTCGAAATTTGGGTGAAATTTTAGTTACGCTAGCCGAATTTTCACACGAGAAGACTTTCGAAGAGCTTTTTGATTATATTTTGGGCTCAAGGGAAATTCGCGAAGGCTTAAAATCACCAATTCGAGATTTTATTTCGCAAAAATCTGACGAAGAATTTTATGATACAATTTTAAACTTAACTATTTTGCGAGACAAACTGCGAGAATTTTCGAACGAAGAAAATAATAAACTTGATATTTTAATAAATTATGTTGAATTATGTGAAGAATTTGAAATTCAAATTTTGAGCACAAATCCGCATAATACAAGCGAAAATGCAGTTCAAGTTATGACACCCTTTGTGGCAAAAGGCTTAGAATTTGAATATACTTTTCTAATTTCACTCAATCAAGATAGCTGGAATTCTGCGAGAAAAGGCGGTGGTGGCGAAAATATCACGATGCCCGCAAACCTTAAATTTACAAATATCGAAGATGAGGGTGAAGACACGCGCAAGCGCTTGATGTTTGTGGCAATGACGCGTGCCAAAACTCAACTTTATCTCACAAACCACAACAGTGATTTAACTGGAAAAACCAAAAAAACACTGTCATTTTTAGATGAGCGAGAAGAAGACGGAGTTTTAAAATCAAAAATTCTACCTGAAAAATGGCAAGAAGTTTCAAGAATCCAAAGAGAATCACTTGAAGCTGATGAAGTTGAAACAAACTGGCACGAATTTTATACCATCAAAAATGAAAAAATGCGAGAGCTTCTGAAGCCAAGAGTTAAAAACTATAAATTAAGCCCAACAGATTTAAACTCCTATACAAGCCTCCAATATAAAGGTCCTCAAACCTTTTTCGAAAACAAAATTTTATGTTTTCCCGGAGCTTATGGTCCAGCTCTAACGCTTGGAAATATCGTTCATGAAGGCTTTAATTATATTCAAGATGAAATTAATTCTGGCAATACACCAAATATTGACAACATTAAAAAATATGCTATTGAAAGATTTTCGAAATACCCACTCTCAGAAAAAGACAAAGAAGAAATTTTAGAAAGATTTAATCAAATTTTTGAAAACTTTTTCGAAAATAATTTAGGCGAGTTTAAACCTGGAAATATAGCTGAGAAAAACTTTAGCGGTGTTGGTATAACGGTTGGAGATGCGGTTCTAACGGGAAAAATTGACCTAATTCGAATAGAACACGAAAATAAAAAAATCACAGTCGTTGATTATAAGACCGGTTCAATTCCTTTTAATACTAAAACTAATAAATTTGATACAAATTCAACAAAAATTCACGAGTATACACAACAGCTATATTTTTATAAAATTTTGATCGAAAATGCACCAGAATTTTCGGGTTACACGGTTGAAAAGGGAATTCTGGAGTTCATTGAGCCAGATAAACGTACTGAAAAAACTTATAATTTTGAAGTCATATTTAAACCTGAAGAAGAGGAACGGCTAAAAACTCTAATTCAAGCTGTTTGGGCAAAAATTAAATCATTTAATTTTGAGCTAGATGAAGAAAAATATTCGAAAGATATAAAAGGAACGCGAGCTTTTGAAGCAGATTTAATCGCGGATTTTAAGGATTCAAAATAACTAATGAATAAAGATTTTTTTGAAAAAGATTATCTTTTAACCCGTGTCGATTTCGATAGAAATCAAAAACCACGTTGGAGATTGGCAGATTTGGATTCTGGTGAAATTCTAAGTTTCTCTCCAGAATTTGAAGAACCAATTTCAATAGAAATTAACCTTTCAAAACGATTTTGTATTGGTTGGCATAATTTGGAAACGGGTGAGGATTTTGTCTGCCCAGAAAATTATGAACTTGACAAAAAATATGAACAATGTCAAAATTGCCAAAAGAGAACCGGCTTTAATCCAGCATTTTACAATGTAAAAGATGGAGAAATTTCAAAACAACAGATTGAGCGAAATTTGCAGCCGCATTTTGTTTATTTGGCATATTTTTCAGATGAAATTATTAAGGTTGGAATTAGTTTTGCAGGACGAGGAATTGCAAGATTACTTGAGCAGGGGGCAAGAGCCGCGTTGATTTTAGGTGAATTTTCGAGTGCAAATATTGCTCGAAATTATGAAGAGAAAATATCGAAAATGACAGATTTTTGTGAAAATGTCAAAGCAAATGTGAAATTAAAATTGCTTGAACAAGATTTTGTTTTTTCGAAAGCAGAAAAAGCACTTCTTGATGCTCGCAAAAAAATAGAAACCGCTCAAAAAGTAGTTTTCGAAAAGCAAGATCCAATAGATTTAAATAAATTTTATGCAAAAAATGGTGAGATTCCAAGCGGAGAAATACTTGAAATACAAAATTGTCTACAAAATCAAAACGGTGAAACTTTGATTTTTTCAGGTATTTTAAAAGCTCAAGTTGGTTATATTTTACTCGCTGAACAACAGGGTGAAGTTATTTCAATACCACTTAAAAAATTTACGGGGCGAAAAATTCGAATTTCAACAAAAATTATTGAACTTAATTTACCAGAACGACAGGCCAGTTTGTTTGATTTTTAAGTAAAAAACTGATAAAATAGAACTAATGAGTAAAGCATTATATCGCAAATATCGGAGTAAGAAATTAAGTGAAGTTGTGGGTCAAAAACACATCACAACAGTGCTTGAAAATGCTTTAAAACAGGGGAAAATTGCCCATGCTTACCTTTTTACTGGTCCGCGCGGCGTTGGTAAAACTTCTATTGCACGAATTTTAGCCCACGAAATTAATAATCTACCATATTCAGAAGAAGATAATCACCCAGATATTATTGAAATTGATGCCGCCAGCAACAACGGAGTAGATGATATCCGCCAGCTTCGAGATAATGTGCAAGTTGCGCCGTTTTCTGCCAAATATCGTGTTTACATTATAGATGAAGTTCATATGCTTTCGAAAGCCGCTTTTAATGCACTTCTCAAAACACTTGAAGAACCACCAGAACACGCCGTTTTTATTCTTGCCACGACCGATGCTCACAAATTGCCAACAACAATTATCAGCCGAACTCAGCGGTTTGTTTTTCGATTTATTTCAAAAGAAGACGTTTGCGCCCATTTAGAATTTATTGCTAAAAATGAAAAAATTAATATTTCCAGAGAAGCGATTGAAATTATTGCCGAACGTGGCGAGGGGAGTTTTCGTGATAGCATTTCGTTGCTTGATCAAATTTCAAGTATTGCAGAAAAAAGTGAAGAAATTACAGCAAGTTTACTTGAAAAAGCCCTTGGATTGGCGCCAAAAATGCAAATTAATGATTTAATTTCAGCTTTCGAAAACCAAAATTCAAACGAAATTTTGCAAATCGTGCGAGATGTTCACAATTCTGGTGTAGATTTAAAAAATTTTGCTAGCCAGCTTTTAAGTTTTATTACTGAAAATGTTGGCGAAAAACCATATCTTTCGCAATTTTTAATACCACTAGCACGAGCAGAAAAGTCAAATTTTATTGAAATGGAGCTACTTTCTATTTTTATTCAGCCGAGTTTTACGCCGCATTTTTCAATAAATCAAAATATCTTATCACAAATTCAGCAAAAAACAATTTCGAAGCCAAAGATTGAAAATCAAAAAACGGCAGAAATTTCAAAAAATGAATCAGAAAATCAGCCAAGCCTGCAAAAAGAAACTTTCGAAAATTCGCAAAAAAATGAAAATCATGAAAATGATATAGAAATTCCACAAAAATATAAAGAAGACAAATCTCTGAAAAGTGGAATTCCGGAAAGTTTAGATGAAGTTCAACCAAAAAATGAAAATAAAAATCAAGATCTGGGAGAGAAGAAAGAATTTAAATGGGCAGACTTCTGGGGCGCAATTGATGAGGGAGACAAAGGAGTTCAAACGATTCTAAAACAATCTGGCCATATTTTCGAAAACGGTAAAATTAAAATTTATACGGGCAGACCTTTTAACCAAAAACAGCTCGAAAAAGCAAAAGCTCAAGCTTCAATGGGAAAAGCTTTAAAGAAAATTGGCGCAGATGGCTGGGTAATTGAAGTTTTCGGAACGACAAAACCCGCAAGCGACCCAGCGATTGCGAGCGTTCAGGATTTAATGGGGGGTGGAGAAATGGTAAAAATTGATGAGTAGCGAGAAAACCGGCGGTAAAATTCCGCCACAGAATTTAGATGCCGAGATGAGTTTAATTGGCGCTATTTTGATTGATGAGGAAGTTTTAATTGATATTGTAGAGATTGTGAAAGCGGCAGATTTTTATGACAAACGCCACGCTGCAATCTTTGCGTCGATTATTCGGCTTTATGAACATCACCAGCCGGTCGATCTTCTAACACTTACAAACGAACTAAAAAAACGAGAAGAACTCGATGCAGTTGGTGGCTCAAGCTATTTAGCAGAATTGACAAACTATGTTCCAACAGCTTCGCATGCAGCAAGTTATGCTGAAATTGTTGCTCAGGCAGCAGTTCGAAGGCGACTAATCAAGGCTGGCGGTGATATTACTGAATTGGCTTTTAATGAAGAATTAACTGTTCCGCAGCTTTTAGGCCAAAGTGAAGCCGAACTTTTTAGCGTTTCAGACGCGAGCTTAAAACAAGATCTGTCTTCGATGGAAGATATCCTGAACGACTCTTTCGAAAGATTAGATGAGCTTTATAAGAACAAAGGGGCGATTCGTGGAATTCGAACAGGTTATCGTGATCTTGACAACAAAACAGCAGGATTGCAGCGTTCAGATCTAATTATTCTTGCTGCCCGGCCAGCGATGGGAAAAACAACTTTCGTAACAAATTTAGCTTATAATATTGCTACGATTGAAAAAAAATCAGTGCTTTTCTTTAGCCTTGAGATGAGTAAAGAACAACTTGTCGACCGTATGCTTGCAGATGCTGCTGGAGTTGACTCGTGGAATATTCGAACGGGAAATTTGAGTGATGAAGACTTCGCAAAGCTAGCTGATGCGATGGGAGAAATGGCTGAAGCTCCGATTTTTATTGATGATACACCGGGCGTAAGTGTTCTTGAAATGCGAACAAAAGCACGGCGCGCAGCACATGATGGCGAGCTTGGTTTGATTGTTATTGACTACCTCCAGCTGATGCAAGGAAGCGGCTCAGCAAAATCTTCAGCAAACCGTGTTCAAGAAGTTTCAGAAATTTCGCGTGGCTTGAAGTTGCTTGCACGTGAATTAAATGTGCCTGTAATTGCGCTTTCACAGCTTAGCCGCTCCGTTGAAAGCCGTGACCCTAAAATACCGCAACTTGCCGATCTCCGTGAATCTGGTTCTATTGAACAAGATGCAGATATCGTAATGTTTCTTTATCGTGAAGCTTATTACAACCCCGAAACTGAGCGTGAAAATATCACAGATCTCATTCTTGCCAAACATCGCCACGGCCCAGTTGGTACAATTGAGCTCTATTTCCATCCAGAACGCCTACGCTTTATGTCGCTCGACCGCAAGCATGGTGAATAAATTTTAAAACCGCACCCCCTGTTCTTGCGGTTTTTAAAATTGATTTTTCATTTTCTTTAGCGTATAATTATGGTTATGGATAAATTTAATAATTGCAAAAATGAGCTTTTAATAAGATTCATGCTCGGCACAATGATTTTTCTGTCTGAGATTGCAATTATTTTTATTACTCATCCGCTAAATTTTAATGATTTTATAGTGATATTTTTTACACTCTTTGCTTTAAACTTAGCTTTTATAATTTTTGGAGTTCGCCAAAAACAAACTCGCCAAAAAATGTTTGAAGCCCGCAAAAATGCCGAAGATTCGCGAAATAGAATCTTAACGATCATCAACAGCTTAACTGATGCCGTACTAAGTATTGATTCGCGCGGAAAAATTGAATTATACAATTCTGCAGCACTTGAAATTTTAGGCGAAAATGGTGAAATTTTAAATAAGAACCTTTCGAAAATTTGTAAGCTTGCAAAAATCAACACACAAAAATTCGAAATTCAAGAAATTCTTAAAGCAGGAAAGCCATATTTCTCAACCAACGATTTAATCCTTCAAAAAGAAGATGAAACACTACGAATTGAAATTGAAATTATTAAAATTAAAGAATCTTTTTCGAAAAAATCAAGGTCTAATTTAAAAAAATTCGTGGTAATTTTACGCGATATCACCAAGCAAAAAACGCTTGATGAAGAGCGTGATGAATTTATTAGTGTTGTGAGCCACGAACTTCGCACGCCAGTGGCAATTTTAGAGGGGTCTTTGAGTAATTTAAAACTGCTAATTGATAAAAAAGCACCTTTTAAGATGCTTGAAAAATCTGCTAAAACCGCCTACAGCCAAAATAATTTTCTCGCAACAATGGTGAATGATCTCTCGATACTTTCACGTACAGAAAGAGGAATCGGTGAAGGAACGGAAAAAATTAACCCAAAAGAACTTGCCGAGACACTTTTCAAAAAATATCACAAAACAGCTTTCGAAAGAGGTCTAAGCCTCAATTTAAATATTGACAATAATCTTAATCATGTTAAAGCTAGTAAACTTTATCTGGAAGAATTATTACAAAATTTTATCACAAACGCCTTAAAATATACGCGCGAAGGTTCTATTGAAATTTGTTTTAAAAATTCACAAAAAGGTGTAATTTTTGAGATTAAAGATACCGGGATAGGAATTAGCTCAAGCGATCAAAAACGGATTTTCGAAAAGTTTTACAGGAGTGAAGATTGGCGAACGCGAGAAACTGGCGGCACAGGCTTAGGGCTTTATATTTCTTCAAAATTGGCAGCAAAAATTGGTACAAAAATTCAACTCGAAAGCAAATTAAACCACGGCTCGAAATTCTTTTTTGAACTCCCAAAAATTAAAGAATAGATTTTTGCATATTTTTTGCTTTTTTAAAAATTTTATGATATACTTGACATATCAAGCCTAATAGGCTTTTTAATTTTGGAATAGGAGAAAGATGGCGAAGAAAGAAACCAAAATAACTCGCGTTAAAGCAAAAAACGCAAAATCGAAGCCTGAAAAAGAAGTTTCGAAAGAGCTAAAAATAAGCAAATATGCTGCAAAAGTTGCTGGCATCAAAACAGAGAAAAAAGCAAAAAAACCGGCACCAAAATTTGTGCGAATTTTAATGAAACCGTTTAAATTCGTTGCAATTCCATTTGTTGCACTTGGTAAATATTTATCAGCTTCTTGGAAAGAACTAAAACTCGTTCGCTGGCCAACCCGCAAAGAAACTTGGAAAATGACTAGTGCCGTAATTGCATTTTCTGTAGGGTTTGCGACATTAATTTTATTACTAGACGGCTTGTTTAACTGGATTTTTAAAACACTAATTAAGTAATTTTGAAAGGTATTTATGGCAAATAAACGATATGATGATTCCCGAAACTGGTATGCAGTTACAACTTTAGCGGGATATGAAGACAAAGTTGCGGAAAATCTTCGCCAACGAATTGAAGGCGTAGATATGGCCGACAAAATCTTTGACACGCTTGTTCCAAAAGAGAAGCAGATCGAAGTTAGAAATGGGAAACGCAAAGTTGTTGAACGAAAAATTCTACAAAGTTATGTTTTGGTTGAAATGAAATTAACTGAGGAAACTTGGTTTGTAGTTCGAAACACACCAGGTGTGACTGGATTTATTGGTTCAGATTCACCAACACCAGTTTCCGAAAAAGAAATGCGTGATATTCGCCGCCGAATGGGTGCCGAAGAGCCAATGTTTGAAATTAACTTTTCTGAAGGTGAAATTATCAATATTATTGATGGTCCATTCAAAGGTTTCGAAGGTGCAGTTTCTGAGATTGACGCCGTGAAAGGCAAAATCAAAGTAATGGTTTCAATGTTTGGCCGCGAAACACCAGTTGAGCTTGATATTCTTCAAATTGAAAAAATCTAATTTTAAATTTCGAAAGCTAAAAAACGCTCAAAATTGAGCGTTTTAATTTGGTTTAAATTAAAAATCTCGCCAAATTCAGCGAGAAAAAATTACTTTTTGGAAACAACGTTTTTATTAATCCTAAGAGCTTTATCTATCATATACTCAGAATTTGATAAATTATGATTAATAAGTTCAAGTTCTTGCGTTCGAGAATATTTGTGAAATTCAGGTGTCGCTAGAATCATCCCATCTTCAACGCAAATACAAACCTGGTAAAGATTGAAACCGAATGACGAAATTAGATCTGTAATATTATGATACTTTCGTTCAAATCCTTGTTTAAAAATCGCATCCGTATCTTTGATTCTCCAAATATCAAAAAGTTGTCCGCGATAGTTAATTCTAAAACCTTTGTGATTATTATTTTCGACAAAAGTTCCGCCCAGATCTTCAAGCCGTTTACGAATTTTTGAAACAGCTACATCTGTTTTTACCACAATATCAATATCGTGATTTTGAACAGAATCAATGCAAAGAGCTTTATAGACTGCAAAACTCCCCACAATATAAACCCGCCCAAAATCTTTTAGAACTTCAAGTACTTCACGATTTTCCATTTTTAAACCTCCAAAGCGTGATTTTAAAATTATAGCATAGTTAAAAATTAAAGACAAGAAAAAACATAGCAAAGCTGAGGGCTATAGAGGTTTATATTAAACTAATGCCATTTCTTACAAGCAATGTGCTTTAACAATATTTTTCACGCTAATCACATTTTCATATTCGTAATTTTCCGTCGAACAATCTTAACAAAATTTTACACAATGAGTTAATAGTCCTAAAATAAACAAATTGAAGCTTGAAATTTTAAAAAAAATATGCTAAAATTAATACGTTACGCACTTGAATTATCAAGTATAAAATTATTTAAAGGGAAATTATGGCAAAAAAAGTTATTGGAAATTTGAAACTTCGAATCCCAGCCGGCCGTGCAACAGCAGGTCCTCCAGTTGGTTCAACACTTGGTCAATGGGGTCTAAATATGATGGACTTCATCAACCCATTCAATGAAAAAACTAAAGATATGATGGGCAAAGATGTAATTGTTCACCTTCAAGTTTTCGAAGACCGAACTTTCACTTGGAAATCACTTGGTCAACCAGTTGATGATATGATTCGAGACCGAGCAGGAATCCAAAAAGGTGCAGGAAATTCAAAAACTGACAAAGTTGGTAAAATTACAAAAGCTCAATTGCAAGAAATTGCTGAAGCTAAAATGGAACACTTAAATGCAGTTTCGCTTGAAGGCGCTATGAAAACTATCGCCGGTACAGCTCGTTCAATGGGTGTTGAAATTACTGAATAATATTCTTAAAAATCGCTCTTCTGGGCGGTTTTTAAATTGCAAAAAAAACTTTTCTATGTTATACTTTAACAGATGAAAAAAGCTTTAAGTTTCGAAATTAAAACTCGCCTTAATGGCACTTTGGCAAGAACTGGAGTAATTCAAACTCCACACGGTGAAATTAAAACCCCAGTTTATATTGCAGGCGGAACTAATGCAACAGTGAAAGCAATGACGCCTGAGCAAATCCGCTCAACTGGTGCGCAAGCCGTACTAGCAAACACCTACCATCTAATGCTTCGGCCTGGTGTAGATATTCTAGCGAAAGCTGGCGGAATCCATAAGTTCATGAATTGGAACGCACCAACCTTTACTGATTCAGGCGGTTTTCAAGTTTTTTCACTTGGAATGGCTTACAAAAAGGGAATTGACGCAACTTCACACATTTCGAAGGGTGATTCAAATTTAGCACGCCATAATTCAAATCAGCTCGCAAAAGTTGGTGAAGATGGAGTTTGGTTTAAATCTCACATTTCGGGCGAAAAGATTTTTATGAGCCCTGAAATTTCAATGGAGCTTCAGCATAAAATTGGCGCCGATATTCACATGGCTTTTGATGAATTGACTTCGCCACTAGCTGGCCGAGCACAAATTAAATCCGCATTAGATAAAACTCATTTTTGGGCTGAAAAGTGTTTGAAACGCCACAACGAATTAAATACCGAACATATCACAAAAGGCGAAAATCTGCAGGCGCTTTTTGCGGTGGTTCAAGGTGCGCGCGAAGAAGATTTTCGAAAAGAAAGTGCGAGTTTTTTGGGGTCGAAAAACTTTGATGGCTTTGGGATTGGTGGAATTTTTCAGCCAGAAGAAATCCCTGAAGTTCTAACTTGGGTGAACACAACCTTGCCAGAAGAAAAGCCACGGCATCTGTTAGGAATGGGTGCGCAGCCGGCCGATCTATTTTTAGGTGTGGAATTTGGTATTGACACATTTGACTGTGTGGCGCCAACTCGTCAAGCTCGAAACGGTGCAATCTTTACTTATTCTGGGCGAATTAATATTAAAAATGCCAAGTTTAAAGAAGACTTCACACCGATTGATAACGATTGCAATTGTTATACTTGCCAAAATTTCACAAAAGCTTATGTTAATCATCTTTTCCGTGCGGACGAAATTCTTGCCAGCACACTTGCTTCAATTCATAATGAATTTTTCGTAATTAATACAGTTGACAAAATCCGTGAAAGTCTTGAAAATGGCACTTTTTTTGAATATAAACGCCAATTTTTAACAAAATATTATGGTAAAGAGCGAGCAAAAGATTTCGAAACTAAGCAAAATGAAGATTCGTTGCAAAATTAAGCCAAATTCAAAAAAAGGGAATCTCATTCAAAAATCACAAGATGAAAACGGTGAGTTTTTTGAGATTTTTATTCGTGAGCCAGCAATTGAAGGTAAAGCAAATCTGGCGGTAATCAAATTATTAAGCGAAGAATTTGGCGTTTCGAAAAGCAAAGTTTCCTTAAAAACCGGTGTAAAATCACGATTTAAGATTTTCGAAATTGAAAAATAACAATTTTACTTCCATAAAAGCAATTCTATTTTAGTCATAATTAAATAGAAAAAGAAGACTATTCCTTCGATTTTTAGTTGGCAGGTTTAATCTATAACACAAATAACTATAATATTTTATATAATAATTTTACAATCAGTCCATTTTATAGTATAATTTAGTTATGTTTAAAGAATTATCTCGATTAATTAGAGATTACGCAGAAAATCAATCAACCGATTCAGTGAAGCGATATTATAACGACATCGCAGACGCTTTAGATGATGAAGAGTTTCTTCAGACTCTATCAAACACAGGAGTTTTAAATCAACTAGATTATCTTCTGGATAACTTCGACTACTATATATCCAATGCAGGCAATCACCAGAATGCATTAAATACAATCTATACTAACTATGTTATATATAGATCAGAACCAAAGCAGGCTATCAGTAATTTTTTGGAAAAAATTAAAAATTTTGAAAAAAAATTAAAGAAAGTGAAGAAAGCTTAGAAATAATTAAAAAAGTCGCAGGTGATATATCTGGTGCTGAGATGTTAGAAAAGTATGCTAGATTTTTTGATAAAGAAGCTAAAAAGCATAAAGAGGAATCGAGAAAGTGGCTAAAATGGTTAACTATATCCGTTATTATATTTACTGCTATTGTTGCATTACTTTTGTTTGTTCAAATTTCTAACTTCTCTATTATTAAAGACTGGATAGCTAATGATATAAAATGGTTAGCTAATCTAAACACCTTGATGCTTGTTATAAAAGGCTCAATAATTATAGCTTATGTTCAAATTCCGCTATTTATTAGAAAAAATTACTTTGCAGAAAAACATTTAGAGCAGTCCTCAATCCATCGCAGAAATGTATTAAGAGCTCTGCACGCCGTCTATAAAACAATAAGCAATCCTGAAGAAAAGGATAAGATACTCACAGTCGGAGCAACTATTGCATTCTCAGAACCAGAAAGCGGATTTATTACTAGAAAAGAAGGTGCTGGCGGAGATGACAATATTGAAGCTATTTTAAAGGTAATCAGTAAATAAAAGCAAAAAACGGCAGCGATGCCCGAACCAAAATCGGGTACATTACCGTTCTTTTATACTTTAATAGCGCTACAAAATAAAAAAATCAATATTATCTAATTGTTTTGCCGGTTTGAGTTTTAATTTCGAGTTCTTGATTTTTTCAAGCTCTTGTTCAAACTCGGTTTCGTTAGTATTTTGCATAATTTACTCCTTTTTAGTGAGCGGTTTGAACTGAAGTATGGTTGGGTGGATTCTAGCTCGAATCGCTCACTAAAAGTTATAATTTTGAAGTTTCCTAGTCTAATTGCTTAAGCTCTAAATTATTGCTGATTAGCTCGCTTTCGAAAGGGAAGACTTCTATTAAATAATGCCAGATTGTTAATAAACACACCTATTATCAGGTTTTTGTTAGACTGATGAAGAGGCTTAAAACCAAAGTCCCCTCAATTCGTATAACAAAAAAGAGTGCAGCATCGCCATAACACTACGCTCTTTTGGTCTTATCTTTTTCTATATAATTAAAAAGCCAAGACAAAGTGTTTACAATAAACATCTCATCTTGGCTGGGATGGAGGGATTCGAACCCCCGAATGGCGGGACCAGAACCCGCTGCCTTACCACTTGGCGACATCCCAATACTTTTCAATTATATCAAAAAAAATAATGCTTTTCAAGAGCTTTTCGAAAGCCTTTTATTGACAAAACTCATATTTTCTGCTATAATTTAATTATTCAAGCTTTTGCTAGAACTTTTCAGGAGGACTTAAAATGATTGACCTTTTATTACAAACTGTGATTGTCGAAGCAATTCAAAGAAATTCAGTCTTACGATTCGAGATGGACGGAAACAAAGTTGTACACATACAACCAGAATCAGCGTACAATTTGAATAGTGAATTCGTTGAGCTTCGCGGCTCAGCGGAAATTGTCTTTCTTGGGGGTGATGCCCCAAATAGATTTATCTCAAGAAAAGAGATTATTCAAATCTGCTTGGTGGTAGATCGAAAATCTAAAGTCAAAAAAATGATGACAGATGAAAATATTCCACCAAGAATTGAAGAGGCTTTTACAATAAAGCAGTCTAATCTTTCGAAAGAAGAGCTAGAAACACCACCTTTTTTGCGTAATTAGCTCTTCACCCAAAGTCGCATTTGCGGCTTTTTATTTCGCTCAAGCTTGCATTTTAAAAAATCTTGTTATAAAATTTAAGCAATAAGCTTCTCGGTTCGCCGAAATCTATAAGCTTATGGGGGGAGGCTCATTATGAGCAGTATTTTCATCAAACTTTTTGACGAAACCGTAAGCGAAAGACAGCTTTCGGTTGAGCTCAACAAAATCAAACCCGTTAAAATTGAAGGTGAATCTGCAGAGCGAATCGTGAAAAATCTCGAAACGCTCCTCGAGGGAAAGGATTCCCTTAGAATAACGGCTGGTGCCAATATTTTTAGTGATAAACTAGTGCTAATGGAAGAAGTCTTCGATATTTTCGAAGAACAGAGCATTAACGATTCAGCTTATTACTATAAAATATTTCAAAATTCAGACGAAAACAATGGTTTCCAAATTTACTGTCGAAGAGGTGACGGTATTGAAATCAAAAGAATTCGTTCGAATTAAATTAATATGGAACCTCGCAATTTTGCGGGGATTTTTTTTAACCTTGATTTTTCTTTAAAAAAGTTGTATAATATCAAAAGCGCTCGTTTGAGTAGCACATTAGAAAGAGGACTTATATGGCTTATTATATTTTTTCTATTCGCACTTCTGCTGGTGATGAATTTCTTTATGATGGCGACAGCGATAAACTTATGCGAGACTTAAACGCAATTGATGGGTCGAATCGCACAGGAACGGTTTTAGTTAAGGACGAAAAAATAGCTCTTCGAAAAGAAGTTTTCGAGGAACTATTGCGAATCCGTAGCTTATTCAAACAAAATGAAAATGTTACTGGATTTGAGATTTTTGATAGCTTTCAGTATTCGAAAGAAAGAAAATTCAGTATTGAGTTTTTAGAAAACGACATAATTGAAGTTTTTAGATTGGAGGAGGAACAAGATGAAAGCCTATGAAATCAGGAGCAAGGCATTGCAAGAGTTGAGAACCTTGATGAAAGAAAACCCTTCAGGTACTTTTGCCAGAGGAAAAACAAAGTATCTATGGCAATACATTAAGGAGTACTGACAAGTAGATGAACATCAAACGTATTTTCGTTTAAAAAGTGCGGGAAAAGTCTACGATGTCGACATAGTTGGAGATTCGTTGACGATCTACAAGCACAACTGGAAATCCTCTTAAAATAAAACCCTAAACCAGGGTTTTTAATTTTAAATAAAATCCAATGCTAAAATTTTATTTTTTTAAGCATAACCATTTCTGTAAAAATTACAACATCCTACATTTAACAGATTAAAAATTGTGGAAAACTTAAAATTAGCTTAAAATTATGTAAAAATATTGACTTTTAGGTTAATTCGTGATAGAATTTAGAAGATAATATCAAAAGAAAACAGACAAGGAAAATGCGAGGAATATGTCTGAATTACCAGAAAAACAAGTAAAAAGGCTAAAAAGCTTGATTCAAGAAGCGGAAACGAATCTTGCGGCAGCTAAAGAATTGCTCATAAGCATTAGCGGTGAAGATAACACCGTGACAGCTCCAAGTAATTCCATCATCGAAAGCCCTCATGGTAAAGTTATTGAAGGTGTTTTCGATGGTCAAACTATGATTGGTCCAGATGGCAAAAATTACCCAGTTCCAGCGAATTACGCTTCAAAATCAAAGCTTGTGGAGGGCGATATTTTGAAGCTTACAATTAATGAAGATGGTGGGTTTATTTATAAGCAAATTGGTCCAGTTCCGCGAAAACAAATTATTGGAACACTCGTCAATCACGATGGTTCTTTCTTCGTTGAAGCAGGTGGCAATGAATATAAAATTTTGCTTGCAAGTGTAACTTACTTCCGTCTTCAAGCTGGCGACCAGGTTACAATTATTATCCCAGAAGACAACACCGACACCACTTGGGCTGCGGTCGAGGCTTCATTCTAAAAAATTTGAGAGATTTATATTAGTTAAAAATCGTGCGAAACTATTGCGAGGTCGCACGATTTTTAATTTATTTGCTTTTTTTCGAAAACTTGCTAAATATAATCGCTTATGTTAAAATTAGTGAGTTAATTATTAACCTTAAGTACATTGACAAAAGTAATAGATATTTTAATATTATAACATAAAAAAACCGCCTAAGCACGGGTGGGCATCGCTTAGACGGTTTTTTATCTCTTCGACGCACCCGCTAAGGCTCGAAAAATTCGAAGCTGAAAACCCACCAAAATTCAACAAAGGGCTCGCCGGTCAAAGAGGTTACCATGTGCAATATTTATAATTCTTATAGTATATAAAGGAGGGATAAAGAATTATTAATAATATATTACACACTATAACAATAGATTTAAGTTTCATTGACAAATTTTTAAATTATTTTATCAATATTTATATATTATCATAAACTTATAACAATGTCAACATTATTTTAGGATTTTATGGAAATTATTAAAATTAAGCCTGCATCATTAGATTATTTAAAAGATTTACAACATATTCCAGACCCACCAAAACAGCTTTTTATACGAGGTCAGCTACCTTCGAAAAAGATTAAAACCGTAGCAATTGTAGGAACTCGCAAGCCGAGCGCTTATGGTAAGGAGGTTGCAACTAAAATTGCTAGTGAATGCGCCAAAAACGGTATCGTGGTAGTGAGCGGCTTAGCTTTAGGAATTGACTCGGTTGCACATCGGGCAGCGCTTGATAGCGGCGGGATTACTCTGGCGGTTCTTGCGAATGGTGTTGATAAGATTTATCCGCGTTCACATGAAGCCTTAGGGCAGAGAATTCTTGAAAATAATGGAGCAATTTTAAGCGAATACCCAAATGGAACGCCAGCCCAACCTTGGCAGTTTTTAGCACGTAACAGAATTGTTTCAGGTCTTGCTGATGCTGTAGTAATTATTGAAGCTGCTTCGCGTAGCGGAACTCTCTCAACCGCAAATCATGCCCTCGACCAAGGAAAGGAAGTTTTTGCCGTTCCAGGAAATATCACCTCACCACTTTCTGCGGGCTGTAATCAGCTTATTAAGAACGGTGCAAATCCCTTAACTTCAATCGAAGATCTGCTCGATTTTTTAATTCCAGACCGTTTCGAAAAACAAACCAAGCTTTTCCAAGGTGACACACCGGCCGAAAACATAATTCTCGAAATTCTTTCAAAAAATGGCACAACAGCTAGTGATTCTATAATTAAGCAATCCGGGCTTTCTGTGAGCGACTTTAATCAAGCTGCAACAATGCTCGAAATTAAAGGGTTAATCTCAAACAATGGCGGAAATATTTGGAGCTTGAAGTAGATTTTTAAAAAGAAATGTGATATACTAAAAAGAATGAAAAACTTAAAAATTAGCGATTTTTGGATTTATAAATTTCGTTACCAAATTGGAGTTGGGATTTTATCGCTCAGCTATCTTGCAATAATTATTTATACTTTATTTTTTGCACCAAATGGATTAACTGCTGGTGAAATTGAGAGCGCCAAAAGTTCAGTGAACTTAAACTTTTCAAATATTTTTTCGAAGAATATTCTAGATTTTCCATTTAGATTTTTGCAAAAAACTAGCATTGATATTTTTGGTTTAAGCAATTTTGCAATTAAATTGCCGTCAGTTTTAATTTCTCTATGTTCGATATTTTTTATAACGAAAATCTCAGGAATGTGGTTTTCGAAACGCGCTTCTATTTTAGCTTCTATTATTGCAATCACATCAAGCCAGTTTTTCTTTATTGCTCAAAACGGAACAAGTGAAATTCTTTATATTTTTTACCCAATTTTGCTAATTTGGAGCGGAATGGAATTTCTAAAAGAACCGAAAAAACGCCAAATTTTCACTTTAATTTCAATTTTAGGGCTTAGTTTTTACACACCGCTCAGTTCTTACATTGCACTAGCATTTTTAATTACAATTTTAGCTCATCCACATTTGCGGTTTATTATTAAAAAATTACCAAATTACCAAAAAATCACGGCGCTAATATTATTTTTAATAATAACTTCACCACTTTTAGTTTCGATCTTTTTCGATTTTTCAATCTTGAAGATAATTTTTGGAATTCCAAACTCTTTAAAACTTTTCGAAAATCTCAAAAGCTTGGTTTTAGCACTTTTTGGTTTTTCAAATCCAATCAGTAACGGAATGATTTCGCCAATAATCAACCCAGCAACTTCAATTTTAATCACAATCGGGCTATATTTTACATTTATCGCAAAACATTCCGCAAAAAGTTATTTAATCAATATCTGGACAACAATTCTAATTTTAGTTTGTATCATCAACCCCACAACAATCACAATTCTTTTTACGCCAATTTTAATTTTAACGATTACAGGCCTCCAAGGTTTGATTAACACTTGGTATGCACTCTTTCCAAAAAACCCTTATGCTCGAATTTTTGGCTTGATTCCAATTTCGATTTTTGTTTTCAACCTATTAATTACCAATCTTTCAGTTTTTGCTCTAAGCTATCGATATTCACCACAGCCGCTCGCTGCTTTTAGTCAAGATTTAAATATTTTACTTGAAAAAACAGATTCAAACCGTGTTTTGATGGTTTCGAAAAATGAAGAAGATTTTTATAAAGCACTTGAGCGTCAAGGAAGGGCAAAAGTAAAAAATAAATTCGAAGATTCTGAAGTAATTCTTTCGAAAGAAGCCTACCAAAACGCAAAAATTCCGGCAAATTATAGCATAAAAAGAATTTTAGTTTCAAACCGTAAATATAATGCTGATAGATTTTATATTTTGCGGCGAGGTTGATTTTCAAGTATTTTTTTGATAAAATTAGACGAGTAAATTATTTTAAATGGAGGAATTATGGCAGGAATTAAAGACCAAATGAAAATGGTGCGCGAACTACAGAAAGCGCAAAAAGAACTTAAAAAAGAAATTATTGAAGTTGAAGCTGGCGAGGGCGCAGTTATAATTCAGTTCACTGGTGAGTTAAAAGTAAAAAGTGTAAAACTCAACCCAGAATTGATTGATTTTGAAGACACTGAAGAACTTGAACATTGGATTCAAATTGCGATTCGTGATGGTTTGGAAGAAGCTCAAAAAGTTGCAGCTGAAAAAATGCAACCTTTAATGGGCGGTTTGGGAAACTTGGGACTTTAATTTTTTCGAAAGAGAAAAATGTCACAAATTCTACCTCAAGCATTAACCGAAACTATTGAAAATCTCGGTAAGCTCCCTGGCGTCGGCTCACGAACAGCCGAACGCTATGCTTACTATTTACTAAAAAATAATGCTACTATAAGTGAAAAAATTGCCGATAGTCTTTTAAATTTGCATAAAAATGTTAAAAGCTGCCCTATAACTTTTGCATTGATTTCAAAAGATGAGGAAATTTCACCGCTTTATACTGATGAAACTCGCAATAAAAAACTAATTGCGGTCGTTGAGGAGCCACTAGATATTATCGCCCTTGAAAAAACAAAGCATTTTAACGGAACCTACCATGTTTTAGGCGGTGTTATTTCGCCAATTAACGGAATAACACCCGATCAATTACATATTCGTGAGCTTACTGAAAGAATTTTGAAAGATGAAGTTCAAGAGATAATTATTGCAACAAACGCTAGCGTTGAAGGCGAAAGCACAGCACTTTATATTCAGAATTATTTACGCGAAAAAGGCTTCGAAAACTTAGTAATTTCACGACTTGCGCGCGGTCTACCAGTAGGCGTTGATCTGGAATATGCCGACCAGATCACTTTAAGTCATGCTTTAGAAGGACGAAAGGCAATTTAATGAATTTCGAAAATGCAAAAAAAATAGTTGAAAATGCAGAAAAAATTTGCGTTATTCAGGCTGAAAACCCCGATGGCGACAGTTTAGGGTCAGCTTTAGGATTAGAAGAAATTTTAAGCGAGTTAGGCAAAGAAGTTAAACTTTTCTGTCCAGTTGACATCCCTAAATATTTGCGATATTTTAAGGGCTGGGATAGAGTGGAAAGTTCAATTTATGAAAAATTTGACCTTTTTATTATTGTTGATACAACTAGCAGCATTCTACTATCAAAAATAATTGAGGACCCGATTTATAAAAACTTACTTGAAAAAACGCCAGTTTTAGTTATTGACCACCATACCGATGCAACACCAGATTTGTTTTTTAAACACGAATTAATTTTAGAAGAGGCTAGTTCGGCAGGTGAATTAATTTTCGAAATTGCAAAAGCAAATCGCTGGAAAATTAATGAAAACGCTGCACAAAATTTACTTGGGGCGATTTTTAGCGACACACTTGGGCTTTCAACGAGCAATACTTCAGCCAGAACTTTTGAAGTTGCTAGCGAATTAACAAAACTTGGCGCAAATTCAGCCAAACTTGAAGAGGATCGCCGTGAACTTTCGAAAAAAGCACCTGAAATTTTAAAATATAAGGGAGAACTAATTCAGCGAATTGAATATTTTTTAGATGGAAAATTAGCAGTTGTACATATTCCATGGAGCGAGATTAAAGAATACTCTGATAAGTATAACCCAAGTGTTTTAGTGATTGATGAAATGCGAATGGTTGAAGGTGTAGAAGCTTGCGTGGCTATAAAAACCTACCCAGATGGTAAATTGACAGGGAAAGTTCGCACGAACTCACCAGTCGCGGCTGATATCGCTGGTTATTTTGGTGGCGGCGGCCACGCTTATGCTGCAGGCTTTCGAATTTATGAGAATTATGATGAAACTTTGCAAGAATTAATTAGTTGCTGTTGGAAAATTCTGGGCTAAAAAATATATAAAGCTTAACTAAGATTATCGATAAATAATTTTTTAATCTATTGATTAAGCTTTTTATTTCAGTTAAGTTCATAAAAAATTTTGACTAGATGAGATGGCAAAAAATATCAAGAGGCTAAAGCTCTAACTGGAAGAATTGGCGGATAGAGTGCTATACCATATAGTGATCTATAGTCAACCGATCGTAGAACAATTGATATTTAACAGATACTAGTAAGTCAACTCAAGAAAAAACCACCGTATGAATATTTTAGTAATGATATTAAACGTGTTGATATTTTGCGATTCTATGACACCAGTTATAGGTTAATAGTGGTATATTCCGAATCTGATAGCATGTTTTATGTTGCCTTTATTGACTATAGATTAGAAATCTACAAGTACTAGTTAATCTTAACCATTCAAAATAGCACCCGAAGGTGTTATTTGAATATTATAGTTAGTTTGAATATTTATTATCGATTATCTCCGCTACCATGAATCTTATCTCGCCGTTGTCGACTAGCTAATTTTTCAAGATTAGTTTTTGCGATATCTTCAAGCCTGATATCGTTATAAAAGGCTAGGGCAGAAAGATACCACAAGACATCACCAAGTTCTTTTTCAAGCCTCTTACGGTCTTCTTGTGTAGTTTCGAAAACTCCGCCTTTGTCTCGAATCATTTTCTTGATTATTTCTAAAACTTCACCAGTTTCACCGGCCAACCCAAGAGCTTTTTCCATATAGCCATTGTAGCGAGCAGATTTGGTAGTAGCGCCATGTGCAACATCTGTTTGGACAGCTTGATTTTGGTATTCATTAAAATTCATTATCCCTCCTTATTTTATCTCAAATTCTTTACCTTTATAATAACATTTACCGTCGATAAAATCTATATCGTTCTTTATATTATTATTTTTAAAATTCCATTTTCTGCTTTATACGCATCCATTATTCCTTCTTTAAATCGCAGAGTAATCACCTCAGTTGGAGCAACAAAAATATCCCTGCAGAATCGTACTACTGCAGGGATATAAAAAAAGACTGCTTCATTTGCACAAAGCAGTCAGTTCTCAGATTGGTGACCTCACGGGGAATCGAACCCCGATTGCAAGGATGAGAACCTTGTGTCCTAACCGTTAGACGATGAGGCCAATGTTATAATTTTACCAAATTCAACCAAAAAAGTCAATTATAGTTTTTAAAACGAAGCCTATTGTATTTTAGGGTTACTTTTCGTTTGCCTTATTCGAAATAATCTCAATCGCTTCGGTTAATAGATTAATCTCTTTTAAAGAAATATCACCAAAGATTTCTTCACACCATTTAACTAGAATTTGCTGACGAATGTTCAGTTTTTCTTTACCTAGTTTTGTAATTTCAATTTCACGAATTCGCTTATCTTTCTGTGAGTTTTTCTTTAAAATTATTTTTTTCTCTTCCATTTTAACTAAAACTCGCGAAATATAGGCCTTATCAACACCAATTTCTTTAGAGATTTCATCTTGCGGAGCAGAAGAATTATAAATTTTGGTTAAAATTGCAGCCTCAATAGCCGAAATATCGTTTTTCGAAAGCTCGCGTGTTGCATATTTTTGTGCCGAGCGATAAATTGTATTAATTTTTTGCAATAAATCAAGAATCTTTTCTTCCATAAAATAAGTATACCAAATATTGTTGACTTTTACAACAATATTTTATACAATAGAGTAATCATTGATAAATACAACTATTTTATTAGGAGGAAGATGAAGAAATATTTTAGAAAAATAAAGCAAAATCGTGTGCTTCTAGCCACTTTATTTATAGTAAGTTTTATTCCTGTTATTTATGCTGGAACTTTTTTGGCGTCAATCTGGGATCCTTATTCAAAAATCGAAAATCTAAAGATATCAGTAGTAAACAAAGATGAACCTGTCATTTTTAATGGTCAAAATATTGAACTTGGCAACAAAATTAGTGACAATCTTAAGAAATCAAGAACTTTAAACTGGCAGTTTACGGATTTAAAAACAGCCGAGAAAGATTTGACCGATGGTGACACTTTCATGATCGTACATATTCCAAAAGATTTTTCGAAAAATTCAGTTAGTTTTTTGGGAGAAAATCCACAAAAAGTAAATATTTCATTTAAGACAAATGTTTCAAAAAGTAAATCTGGAGAAGTAATTTCAACCAACGCCGCACAAAAACTGAGCGAACAGGTTCGAGCGCAAATTAGTGAAAACTACAGTAAGATTTTACTTTCTCAACTTTCGAATGTTCAAAACGGTTTTTCAAAAGCAGCGAACGGTTCAGAACAAATCTCAAACGGGATTGGCAGTTTAGGTAATGGTTTAAATTCGGCAAATTCTGGAACTGAAAAAATAAAAAATGGTGCGGAAAAATTAAATTCAGCAAACCATAAAATGGCCGAAGTGAGCAATAAACTTACTTTTAGTGTAACCGAAATTTCAAACAAAACCAATCTTTTAAGCCAAAATAGCGAAAACTTGCAAAAGGGATTACAAGATTTTTCAGCCAAAAGTGAAGAATTTTCGAATGGCTTAAGCACGCTAAACTCTGCGATAAGCGATAATTCTGATGCGAAAAATCAAAGTGAACACTTATTGGAGCTAAATCAAAAAGTAGCAAAAATGCGCATTTTAGCTGAACAAACTAACGATCAGAATATTAAAAATCTTGCCGACGAGTTGGCAGTTTCGGTAAAGAATATTACCGCTGATGCCCAAAAAAATGCTAAAAAATCGCAAAACTTACAAGCGCAATTTTCGCAAAAAATTGTTCCAGCCGCACAAAGCTTGGCGCAAAATTCACGCAAAATACAAAATTCGCATAATTTGATTCTAGCGGGCGAAAAACAGCTTTTAACTGGAGCTGCGGCCTTCTCGATAAAAATGAACGAATTCAATGCTAATGAACAAAAAATCCCTGAAAGCACAACTCAACTTTTGGGCGGAATCAATACTTTAAATTCAGGAATAAGCACACTAAATTCCGGCGCTGCAAAACTACAAGATGGTTCAAATCTATTAACTTCGCAACTTTCATCTAGTGCAGAAAAACTTTCGAAAATCAATTTCTCAGATGAGTCTGCTAAAAATATCACAACGCCAGTTAAAAGTGAAATTTCAAACAATTCCGGAGACGCAACATATGGAAAGGCGATGGCGCCATATTTTATCGCGTTAGGTTTGTTTGTTGGAGCGATTTCGTTTAATATTGCGTTCCCAATCCAAAATAAGCCAAAAAAGAATCGTTCAGCGTTTAAATGGTGGCTTTCAAGAACGGGGATTATGGCTGGCTTTGCCGGAGCTGAAACTTTAGTTCTTACAGTTATTTTTAGCGGAATATTTAACATTTCGCCTGCAGATATAAATTTTTTCGTTTTGAATTCTTATGTTTCGGCATTTTCATTCCTTTTGATTGTTCATGCATTAATGTTCGCTTTCGGCAGAGTTGGTCAATTTGCCTCGATCGTTTTCATGATTTTACAGCTTGCAAGTAGTGGAGGAATGTTCCCGATTGTGACAACACCTCAAATTTTCCAAAACATGGCGCCATTTATGCCACTTTACTATTCACTAACAGCTTTCAGGCAAGCAATATTAGGCGGATTGTCTCAACCAATTTTCGAAAGCTCCATCTTTAGTTTAATTATTTTTGGTTTAATTTTTAGTATTATAAGCTTATTGGCATATTATGTTAAAATGAGCTCTAACGAAAACAAGACTCTTTCTAGTAATAAAATTTAGTTTTGACTTTTTCTCAAAAAATTGTTATAATTAAAAGGTTAATAATCAATGTTGGGAGGCGCAAGCCGTTATCACCACAGAAAGGATAAGAAAATGGCAAAGAAAAAAGCCGACTTGATCGAAGAAGCTAAAGCTCTTGGGCTTGAAGTTTCTGAAAAAATGACAATTACTGAAATCAACGAAGCAATCAAAGGTGCTAAAGCTGCCGAGATTGCAGAAGAAATTGTTGAAGCAGTTGAAACTGCAGAAGTATTAGAAGAAGTTGTCGAAGAAGTTGTCGAAGAAATTGCTGAAGAAAAATTCGCAAAAAGCGGAAAACGAAGCAAAAAACACGCTGAGGAAGTTGCTGAAAAAGAAGCAAAAGAAGCTCGAAAAGCTGCTGGCGACACAACTCCACTTGATGGTTCTGAAGTAGTTGTTAAAAAAGGCCCGAAACCAATTACACGACCACGCATCGAACGACGAGGCAAAAAATACCAAGAAGCTGCTAAAAAAGTTGAAAAAGATACTATTTACAACCTAGGCGAAGCTCTTAAACTTGCAACAGAAACCAACCCAGCTACATTTGACGCTTCGGTTGAAATTCATGCTCGACTTGGTGTTGACCCACGACAAGCTGACCAAAATATTCGTTCAACAGTTATTCTACCAAACGGAACAGGTAAAGATGTGAAAGTTGCTGTTTTTGCTCCAGAAAATGAGCACAAAACTGCAAAAGATGCTGGCGCAAACATTGTTGGTGATGAAGAATTTCTAAAACAACTAGATAAAGAAGAATTGAATTTCGACGTTCTTATTGCAACTCCAGCATATATGCCAAAACTTGGTAAATATGCACGACTTCTTGGCCCACGCGGATTAATGCCAAATCCAAAAGCTGGAACAGTTGCCGCTGATGTTGCTAAAGCCGTTTCTGAAGCTAAAGCTGGTAAAGTTGAATACCGCGTAGACAAGCAAGCAATTGTTCATCTTTCAATTGGTAAAGTTTCATTCGGAGCAGAAAAACTTGAAGAAAATGCAAAATCATTCTTTGATAGTCTTGCTTTACAAAAACCATCTTCAATTAAAGGTGCTTACGTGAAAAGCGTTTCAATCGCAACTTCACAAGGCCCAAGCATTAAAACCGAAAATCCAATTGCTTAATTTTAAGCCTTTCGAAAAGCTCGCCAAGTTCGGCGGGTTTTTCTTTTTGATTTCGAAAGCTAAATCTGATATAATAGTTTCAATATGCTAAAATTCTACAATACGCCAAATCGAAAACTTGAAGAATTCCACCCAATAAACTCAAAAAATGTTAAAATTTACACTTGCGGGCCAACAGTTTACGCCAGCCCACACATTGGCAACTGGGTAGCATTTATCTATTGGGATATTTTAGTTCGAACTTTACGCTTGAACGGTTATAATGTTACTCGCACGATGAATATCACTGATGTTGGACATTTAGTTAGCGATGAAGATGATGGCGAAGACAAGCTAGAAAAAGGTGCAAGGCGAGAAGGGAAAACGGCTTGGGAAGTTGCTGAATTTTATACGGCAGAATTTTTGAATGGAATGCGAGAGCTCAATTTAATTAAACCCGAGAATCTTTCGAAAGCTACCGATTTTATCCCTGAACAAATTAAAATTATTGAAGAACTTTCGAAAAAAGGTTTTACTTATGAGACCAGTGATGGAATTTATTTCGATACAGCAAAATTCCCTCGTTATGCTAATTTTGCACATCTCGACTTAGATAATTTAAAAGCTGGCGCACGCGTAAATTTCAACCCTGAAAAGCGAAATTTAAGCGATTTTGCACTTTGGAAATGGTCGCCAGAAGGCCAAAAACGCGACATGGAATGGGAATTTCGTGGAAGGATGGGTTTTCCTGGTTGGCATTTGGAATGCTCGGCGATTGCGATTAATACTTTAGGTGAAACGATTGACATTCACACTGGCGGAATTGACCATATCCCAGTTCATCATACAGATGAGATTGCTCAAAGTGAAACTTTCACAGGTAAGACTTTTTCGAATTATTGGCTGCATTGTAATCATATGAAAAGTGAAGGGCAAAAAATTTCAAAATCACTTGGTAATGGCTTTAACCTTGAAGAGCTGAAATCTCGCGGATTTTCGCCAATAGATTTCAAAATGTTTGTTTTACAAAGCCAATATCAAACCGAAAGTAACTTTAATTTTGAAAGCCTTCAAGCAGCTAAGAATCGGCTCAAAAATTGGCAAAACGTTGCAAATATGCGTTGGCAAATTAAAGGAAGCGAAGGGGAAATTCCAAGCCTTGCTGCTAAAAATGTAATTCTTGAAGAGATTAATGAAAATCTTGACACGCCAAAAGCTTTGGCAAAAATTGATGAGGTTTTTAGTGAAATAATTAAAGCAAACCTCAAAAAACTAAATCACCAAAACTTAATTGAACTTTTAGAATTTATAGACGACCTTTTGGGACTAAATCTACTTGGTTCAACGCCAGATATTCCAGACGAAATTAAACAAAAGATTATCAAAAGAAATGCGGCTCGCGCTGGAAAAGATTGGGCGAAAAGCGACAAAATTCGCGATGAATTGCTTTCGAAAAATATTGTTTTACGCGATACGCCAAAAAAGAGTTTTTGGGAATATAAATAATAAAAATCAGCCTTCAAACTTTAGGCTGATTTTATTATTTGTTTTTTAATTGCTAATTTTCTTAAGAAGTTCAACAAATTTTTCTGAGTTTTCTTCACGCGTGCGGCGTTTTCGAGATTTCAATTGTTCTTGAACGAGAATTTTTATGCAAGCTGCTAAAGGAATTGCAAGTAGTGCTCCAAGTAGGCCAAAAGCATAAACGCCAATTGTAAGGGCCACAAAAATTATTAGCGCCGAGAGCTGATTGTTTCGAGCTTGAATCATTGGTGAAATTACATTATTTTCAACTTGCTGGTAAATTAAGAAATAAATTAGGAAGAACAATCCCGCAGTTGGAGCATTTAATCCTAAAATTACGGCGGAAAGCAACCCAGCAATTGTGGCGCCAACCATAGGAATCATTCCGAAAATGAAGAGTAAAACTGCAATTGGCGGAACTAAGGCGATCGGTAATCCAAAAATTAACGCTAAAATTGCTGTCGCAATCGAACCACAAGTTGCACTAATTGAACAAATTGTAACAATACTTGAAACATAGCCTGAAACCGTTCCATACATTCGTGAAAGAATCCTACGGTGATCTTTTTCGAGCATTTTATCTGTGTAAAAAACTTTAAAGATTTTATCTATTAAGTCTGGTCCTTCAACGAGCATTAGAAACGCCATCGCAAGAATCATAAACAGAGAAATAAGCCAACCAACAATTGAAGCGATACTTCCAAAGAAGAAGTCGCCAAGCTTTGAAACTGAAGAATTGATTGATCGCGTAATTGAATCAACTGCTTGCGAAATCATTCCTTCAAGATGGTTTTCAACAATAAATCTGCGGATTCCAGATTCCTCGCCGGTATAATTTTTCACAATTTGTGGTAAATCTTTCGAAAAATGTTTAACTTGGTCAGCAATAATCGGCGTAAGAAGTGAAATTAACGCACCCAAAATTAGAACAATTGTAAGATATGCAACCGCAGTCGCCGCCACGCGGTTTTTATTTGAACCGGGTAAAATTTTTGTAATTCTTGCTACCGGATCATTTAGAGCAAGGGCCAAAAAGGCCGCAATTATTATCATAATTAGAACGTCTTTTGCAACCCAAATTAATCCTGCAAAAATAATAAAACCAAAAATCACTAGCCAAAAGCGAATTAGTGTTTTTGTATCGATTTCAATTTTAACTTTCATAAAAATAATTATATCATATTTTTTAAGTTTTCGAAAGTTAGTTTTTGTGTTATACTATTATCTATGAAAAGTGAATTTTGGAATAAAATTATTGAATCAACTGGCGAAGAAAACGGTAAAAAACTACCATTTTTCTCGTTAGCGCCAATGGAAGCCGTGACTGATGTAGTTTTTCGACACGTAGTTTCAAAGGCAGCCCGACCAGATATTTTTTATACCGAATTCACTAATTCTTCAAGTTTCGCCAGTCCAAAAGGAATCCATAGCACACGCGGGCGATTGACCTTCACACCAGACGAGCAACCAATTATTGCTCAAATTTGGGGTTCACGCCCAGACGATATTAAATTTATGTGCGAAAAACTGCCAGAACTTGGGTATCAAGCGATTGATGTCAATATGGGTTGCCCAGATAAGGCTGTAATTAAGAGTGGTGGCGGAAGTGATTTAATTCGAAACCCTGAGCTTGCTGCCGAAATCATCAAAAACGCAAAAGCCAGCGGTTTGCCAATTTCAGTAAAAACGCGACTTGGTTTCTCTAAAGTGGAGGAGTGGAAAGATTGGCTCAAATTTTTGTTAGAGCAAGAAATTGCAGTTCTAACAATTCATCTTCGAACAAAGAAAGAAATGAGTAAAGTTCCAGCGCATTTTGAATTGATTCCTGAGATCTTAGAGCTACGCGATGAAATTGCGCCAGAAACCCTAATTCAAATTAATGGCGACATTAAAACTCGCGAGCAAGGCTTGGAACTTTGGCGAAAATTCCCAAAAATTGATGGAATTATGATTGGCCGTGGCGTTTTTGAAAACCCATTTTGTTTTGAAAAAAATCAGCCAGAAACCGCTCGAACTTCAAGTGGCTATTTAGACCTGCTCGAACTTCAACTTGATTTATTCGAAAAATATTCTCGCGAGCTTGAAAAACGCCGTTTTGAGCCTTTAAAGCGATTTTTCAAAATTTATGTGCGAGAATTTGCTGGCGCGAGTGAACTTCGGGCAAAATTAATGGAAACAAAATCAGTTGATGAAGTTCGTGAAATTTTGAAGGATTTTCGAAATGCCACGCAAAAATAATAAACAGAAAGTGAAGTTTGAACGTTTCGAAATGCAGCTTTCAAGCTCAAAAAAGAAGAGGTACGCTTCAAAGTTCGAAGCCGAGAAAGCTGCGAATTATTTGATGACAATGGATTTTTCACTTGAACTTAAAGTTTATCAAGATTTAGATGGCGGATGGTATTTGACCAAGAAAATTTAATATTTTGTAAATTTTAATGATTTTTTAAGCTTTTTATGCTAAAATATATTTATGGATAAAAAAGTTATTGTTTACTCAACAAGCTGGTGTGGATTTTGCTCGGCTGAAAAAGACTGGCTTGAACACAACGGTGTGAAATTCGAAGCTAAAGATATTGAAGAAGATGCTGAAGCTCGCGATGAGCTCCTTGCAAAAATGGGTGGGGAATTCCGTGGCGTGCCAGTGACGGATATAAATGGCGAAATTGTACTCGGTTTTGATCGCGCAAAACTTTCAAAATTGCTTGACATTAAACGATTTTAACTGAAAAATTAATTTGTAGTGAAGGGCTGAACTTTCGCTACTTTTTTTAAAAAAACCCATATCAAGAACTATTTCTACTTTTAATTTTGACGAATTTCTACAGTCTGAAAATCTTTTTGTGTCGATTCCATTACTTTTCGAAAATAATCATCATGGCTCACAAAAATAATCGCACCCGAATAATTCTTCAAAGCTCGTTCAAGCTCTTCAATACTAGGCAAATCTAAGTGCGAAGTCGGCTCATCTAAAATCAAAATTTGCGGCTCGTTCGAAAGCATTTTAATCAACTGAAAACGCGCCTTTTGACCGCCAGAAAGTTCACGGATAGGCGTTTCGAAATCTTCAGTAGAAAAGAGATATTGGTGCAAAATTCGGTAAATTTTTTCCTCCGTGATTGAAATATTTTGGTCAAGGTAGATTTTCTCAATTGCATCTTTTAAATTCATCTTAAAAAACTCAGAATCAATTTCTTGGCTGTAAATTCCAATTCTCGCCGTCTCATCAAGAAAAATCTTACCATCGTAGATTTCCGCTTTTTCATTTTCTGCGCCAAAAATCGTTTTAATTAAGCTGGTTTTTCCAACACCATTTCGGCCAAAAATCTCCAAAATACCACCAACTTTTAAATCAAAATTTACATTTTCAAAAAGAATTTTTGCACCATTTTTATTTTCAAGTGCGTCTTCAAGCGAACCATAGCCGAGTGCAAGATTTTCCGCCCGCACCAAACTCCGCACCGAACGCGTTTCTTCATTTTTAATACCAATTTTAACATTTTTGGCCTTAAATTTTTGATAAGATTTTGCCGCCTTAAAACCTAGATTTTCAACATTTGCTTGATCAATCCAAAAACTTGGTTTTTCAATCAGCTCCAGATCCGCGAGCTCTTCGCGCGATTTATTTTCTAGCCGCTTAAACCGTTGAATAGTACTAGGATCGCGAGCCTTTTCCTTCATCCGTTGATATTCACGAATTTTATCTTTCAAATTTGCAATTCGGTGCTGAATACTTTCGAAATCTTGAATTTGATTGGTTGTCGAAAACATATTTGCTCGCAAATAATCGTCATAATTTCCTTTAAAAATATAAGTTTTACCGTCGCGAATTTCAATAATTCTATCAACTTTCGAAAGTACATCACGGTCGTGCGTAATTACTAAAACCGCCTCGCTAGAATTCTTCATCCAGTTTAAAAAACGATTCTTTGCGTGCGAATCCATAAAGTTAGTTGGCTCATCAACGAGCGCCAAATCAGCTTTCGAATGGATAATTTTAATCGTATCAACTAAACGTTTCTGACCGCCCGAAAGTGTTTTCATTTGGTGATTCTCAAAACCGCTGAGGCCAAAATCGCGAAGTTCGGCTTTAATCTTATCTTCAATAAAGTGGAAATTTTTCTCTTGAAAGCGATTCAAAGCATCAGTATATTTTTCGATCAGCTCCATGTTTTCGCCCATTTTTTCAGGAAGTTCACGCAAAAGTTTCGAAAGGCGAGCATATTCCGGCAGGTCATTCAAAATAAAATCAAGCACAGTTTGCTTGCCAACGCTGGAATATTCTTGTTGCGTGCTAGCAATAATTGAACCTTTTCGAAAAATCACTTCACCCGAAAAATCTTGGTCTCGGCCAAGCAAAATGCCAAAAAGCGTGGATTTTCCAATTCCATTTCTCCCAATTAAACCAACTTTTTCGCCCTCATCAATACTGAATTTTATGTTCTGAAGAAGTTGCTTGTTGCCAAAAGATTTTTCAGTAATTTCTACACTAATAATCATATTATTTCTTTAATTTTCGCGAGAGTTTTTCGAACCAATTTCGCGGTTCTTGTTTTTTCTTTTCGATCACAAAATTATAAATTTCTTCAAATTTCGAAATTGTAAAATTCAAATCGTGTTTTTTAATAATTTCAAGTCCAGTTTTTGAAAAATCTGCCGCAAGCTTTCTATCGTTTAAAATCTTCGAAATGCTTTCAGAAATTTGTTCAATATTATCAGTTTCACACAAAAAACCATTCACACCATCTTGACAGATTTCTTTAACCGCACCAACATCAACACCAATCACGGGTTTACCGCAAGCTGCAGCTTCAAGAAAAACAATTCCCTGAGTTTCAGTTGGGCTGGCTGACACAAACACGCTAGCCGCACGGTGAAAATTCACCAAATCTTCGCCAAGTTGCGTACCCATAAAGCGAACATTTTTCGAAATTCCTAATTTATAAACCAAATTCTCAAGGTTCGGACGATCGGTACCATCACCGACAATCACGAGCTGAGCTTTTTTGTTATTTTTTAATACTTCATTAAATGCCAAAATCAAGGTTGAAATATGCTTTTCGGCATCAACGCGACCAATATTCATTACAATCGGTGAACTTTGAACTAAATCAAATTTTTTAAAAAATTCCTTTGGTGGTTTTTCGGGAGTAAATCGACTTAGGTCAATACCATTCGAAACAGCCTCGATTGGCATTTTAGCTTTTTCTGGATTTCGAAAATGCCTTTCAATTGCTTGCTGAGTTGGCATTGTAGCATAATCTGCTTGAAGCGCAAAGCGTTTAGTATAAAGCAAAACAGTACGATTAATAATCGGCGATAGTGGTGCAAGCATTTTTAAATTATCGAATAAGTTCTCGGGGCTAGAATGATTAGTAATAACTACTGGAATATTATGCTTTCGCGAAAAATCGATCATTGCTTGACCAACAAAAAGTTGCAATTGAATATGCGAAACATTTGGCATAAAATTATTTTCTTTGCAAAATTTGCGGATTTCACGGATTGGCAAAAGTGAAAGTCGATAACCATTATGAAGATAAATTCGCGGAATAGTAATTCGGCCACCAGCAATTTTGCGAGGCTCAGGCAGAGTTTCAGTTTGATTCGGGTAAAAAGGGAAGTTGGTCGAACTTAAACGAACTACGCGGTAGCCGTCTACTTTTTCGATATAATATTCACCAGTCTGGCTTGGCGCAAAAACCACAACTTCGTGGCCACGAGCTGTCATTTGTTCGGCTAAATTTTTCGAAAAGACCGAAATTCCGTTAATCATCGGCCAGAATAAATCAGATGCAATTGCAATTTTCATAAGCTTGATTATATCAGATTTCGCAGCAGATTTCAAACCAAATTAGTTATGCTTAAAAATTCAAAATAACTTTTAATCGTTTCTAGTTAGATGCGTGGAAGCGTTGCGATTAACTTATATTTTTATTTTTAATTAAAAACAATTTTCTTTATAAAAAATCTGGAACTCTGTCAAATTATAAAATTATAATTTTAAAATTTGCAGAAAAACTTTGAAAGTGTTAAAATAAGTTAAGCTTATGAAGAATTTAGTAATCGTAGAGAGCCCCGCCAAGGCTAAAACTATTGAAAAATATCTCGGCAAAGATTTTACAGTAATGTCCAGTGTTGGTCATATTCGCCAGATTGCCAAAAAAAATAAAGACGGTGGCCGACCAATTGAAACAAACAATAAATATAAAATCACTTTTGAAGTTGATCCCGGCAAGAAAAAAGTTGTTACGGAGCTTCGAAAAGCCGTTAAGGCCGCCGAAGAAGTTTGGCTTGCAACAGATGAAGACCGCGAAGGTGAAGCAATTGCATGGCACCTTTGCGAAGTTCTGAAATTAAACCCAAAAACTACCAAGCGAATTGTTTTTCACGAAATTACTAAAAATGCAATTGAAGAGGCAATTAAAAATCCACGAAAAATTGATATGAAAATGGTCGAAGCTCAACAAACTCGCCAAACTTTAGACTGGCTGGTTGGTTTTGATCTGAGTCCTGTTGTGTGGCGAAAAGTTCCCGGTGGTAAAAGTGCTGGCCGCGTGCAGAGCCCAGCAGTTAGATTACTCGTGGAGCGAGAGCGCGAAATTGAAAAATTCGGCGCAAAAAGTTCGTTCAAAATTACTGGGGAGTTTTTTGTTCCGAGCTCAGGTGAAATCTTAAAAGCTGAGCTTAATAAAAAATTCGAAAGTGAAAAAGCTGCCACTGATTTTCTTGAAAGCTTAAAAAATGCGAATTTTAAAGTGGCAAATATTTCAAAAACTCCCGGAACTCGCAACCCAAGTGCGCCTTTTACCACTTCAACCCTTCAGCAAGAAGCTAACGCACGGCTTGGATTTTCGGCCAAAAGTACAATGGCTGCCGCACAAAAGCTTTACCAATCTGGAAAAATTACCTACATGCGAACCGATAGTGTAAATTTGAGTGGATTTGCAATTAAATCTAGTGAAGAATTTATTAAGAAAACTTTCGGTGAAAAATATCACAAAGCACGCAATTTTGCCACAAAATCGGCCGCAGCACAAGAAGCGCACGAAGCAATTCGGCCAACCGTAATAGCAAATGAAAAAGTTTCAACCAGCCAAGATTTACAAAAGATTTATACACTGATTCGAAACCGCACGCTTGCCAGCCAAATGACACCAGCGCAAATCGAAAAAACCACTATCAAAATTGAAATTTCTGGTCAAGAAAATTATTTTGAAGCCAAAGGTGAAGTGGTTGTTTTTGACGGATTTTTGAAAGTTTATTCAAACGGAAAGAAAGATGAATTCTTGCCAGAACTTACAAATGGCGACAATTTAAATTTTAATGAAATTATCGCAAAAGAAGTCTTCTCTCGTCCACCGGCGCGCTACACCGAAGGCTCTCTTGTTAAAAAACTTGAAGATCTCGGAATTGGCCGCCCATCAACTTATGCTACAATTTTGGATACAATTCAAGCTCGCGGCTATGCTTTGAAAGGTGAAGGCGAAGGAAATCCACGCGATGTGATTCAAATTTCACTTTCGAAAAACCAAATTAACCGCGAAGTCATTCAAGAAAAAACTGGTTCAACTAAAGGAAAACTACTGCCCACTGCAAGCGGCGAGGTTTTGAGTGATTTTCTAAACGATTATTTTAATCAGGTTGTTGATTATGGCTGGACGGCAAACCTCGAGAATGATTTCGACAAAATTGCTTTAGGAGAAGAAGATCGTCTTGAAGTGCTTGACGATTTCTATAAACCATTTCATAAATTAATTATGGATTCAGGCGAAATCGACCGCAACGCTGTAGCACCCGCTCGTGAAATTGGAGTTGATCCAAAAACTGGACGAAAAGTTTTTGCACGATTCGGTCGTTTTGGTCCAATGATTCAGCTTGGCGATAATAAAGTTGAGGGCGAAGAAGTTAAATTTGCACCAATGCCAGCTGGCGAAAAAATTGAGACAGTTTCACTTGAGAATGCTTTAAAAATGTTCCTTTTGCCACGAAAAGTTGGCAAAACTGAGGACGGCAAAGAAATTATAGCCAATATCGGTCAATATGGCCCATATATCAAGATTGAAAATACTTTCGTAAGTATTAAGCCGATGTCTCCTTTCGAAATTACCGAAACTGAAGCGCAGATGCTTTACGAAGAAAAGCTGAAGGCTGATGAAAAGCGAATTTTAAAGAAATTCAAAAACGGAATTACAATTTCTCGTGGCGGATTCGGAAGAAAATATATTACTGATAACGAAATTAAAGCAATTCTGCCAAAAGATTTAGACATTGAAAAAATTACTGAAAAACAAGCCAGTGAATTAATTGAAGTTGCAAAATCTCGAAAATCTGGCAAAAAAACTACAACTAGAAAATCGACTAAACAAAAAATAGCTTCAAAAAATACTAAAAAATCCGTTTCGAAAACAAAAAAATCTTAAAAATAGTAGTTAATATTTTATTATAAGCGCAAGCATAATGACATAAAAGTTTAAAAAATAAATTTTTATGTCATTTTTTGTTGTTTTTTACAATTTTGTGGTATAATATAAATAAAGAAGAGATAAATGGTATTGACAATACTCAAGTGTTATTGAAAAATAATACTTGGTTTTTATAAAGTATTAATTTTAATCAAGGGAATTATGGAACAAGAAACTCAGATTCAGAATGAAAAAATCCAGTTGATTCAAACGGTTATTTCGAATGCTTTGCAAGTTATCGACCAACCGCGAGAACGCGAAATTATCAACCGCCGATTTGGGCTTGGCGAGCAAAAAGAAACTCTCGAACAAATTGGCGAAAGGCTTGATATTACTCGTGAGCGAGTTCGTCAGCTTGAAAAAGCCGCGCTTATTAGGCTAAAAATTGCTGCCGAAAAGGGAAATATTGAACATCTTGCTGAAATCGAAAAAACTATAATTCGAAATCTTGCCGAAGTTGGGCGAATTTCGAAAACTAAAAATCTTGTTGAAAAAACTATTGAATCTGAGTCGAGCGATCAGCAAATTTTTAACTTTTTATTTATTGCTGAAATTAGTTCGAAATTAGTTTTAGTCCAAGAAAACGATAAATACCACAGTGCAATCGCCAATGCAGAATACGGCGACGAACGAAAGATTAAAAAATCAATCGATGAAATTGTCAATATCATCAAAAAGAATAAAAGTCCAGTAACCTTGGAGCAGTTAGACGAGCAATTAAGTTATGAACATCCAAGCCAAATTAGTGCGATCGCCAGCGTTTCAAAATTACTCGCAACTTTAAACGGTCTTTGGGGTCTTGAAAAATGGCCAGCAGTGAATCCGAAAAATATTCGCGACAAAATTTTTGTGATTTTAGAAAGCCAAAAAAAGCCAATGCATTTTTCAGAAATTGCTGAAGAAATTCGAAAGAGTGACTTTAGCCGAAAAGCGGTTACAACTCAAGCAATTCATAATGAGCTAATTAAAGACAAACGTTTTGTTTTGATTGGCCGTGGAATTTACGCACTCGACACTTGGGGCTTTAAACGTGGAACTGTAGCCGATATAATTACGGCGGTTCTTAAGGAAGCGGGCAAACCACTCTACCGAGATGAAATCGTAAAACGTGTGCTTGAAAAGCGCAAAGTTAAAGAGACAACCGTTTTATTAAATCTTCAAAGTAAAAAAGAGTTCAAACGCGTAGCAAAAGCAACTTACACTTTAGCTGAACTCGCCTAAAAACTAAAATTCGCTCAAAAATTTGAGCGGGTTTTATTTTCGAAAAACCAAAAAGCATAACCACCATCTTGATTTTTTTGCAGTTTTATGCTATTATTTAAACACTATGACGGCATTTTTTTCAATCTTATTTAACCCTCTAGTTTGGCTAACAATTGTGGCAATTTTAGCTTTTTTAACTTGGCAAAATTACAAAAAAATCGATAAATTAACTGTAATGAATACTGACAGCGTTCTTTTAGCGTTGGAAATTCCAAAAACTAATGATAAATCAGAGCTTGCCGCCGAGCAACTCCTTGCCAGTTTGCACGGAATTCTACGAGACCCAACTGAACTTAAAAATAACAATGGCGTTCAGGAACATTTAAGTTTCGAAATTGTATCTGTTAATGGCGCAATTCGGTTTTATGTTTGGATGCCGAGAACTTTGCAAAGTTTTGTGGAAGGGCAAATTTACTCACAATATCCAACAGTTCAAATTTATGAAGCAAAAGAAGATTACGCAGAAAATCTCGAAAATAAACACGTAATTTATTCAACTGAAATTGATTTGATTGAAAATGAAGCCTTACCAATTAAAACTTTTGATGGTTTCGAAGTTGACCCACTTGCAGGAATTACTGGAACGCTTGCAAAATTAGACGGAACAAATGACCAGCTATGGATTCAAGTTTTAGCACGACCAGTTGCCGATGATTGGCATAAAAAGTTGGATGAATGGGTGAAGAAAGTTAAGTCTGGCAAAAAAGCTTTCAAAATTGATTGGAAATATATTTTGCGAATTCTAGAAGCGCTTTGGACGCCACCAGAAGGTTCAGAAAATGCTAAAAAAGAACCGTCCGACCGCGATAAAACTCGCATTTCGAAAGCTGAAGAAAAGGCCACAAAGCTCGGTTATCAAGTTAAAATTCGTTTGGCATATTTAGGTGAAGATGAAGATACTGCGCGGCTTCAAATTCAAGCTTTAACTGGAACTTTCAAACAGTTTAATAGTACAAATTTAAATGGTTTTAAGGCTTCGAATTCTTCACTCGATAAAGATAAAATTCGAGATTTTCAGTCGCGAATATTCTTTGATGACGGATTTATTCTAAATATTCAAGAGCTCGCCAGCATTTGGCATTTACCGCACACAAACGTAGAAACTCCAAATATTGTTTGGGCTTCAAGTAAAACCGCTGAACCACCTTCGAAATTACCAATAATTACTGGCGACCGCGCGCATGATGAAAATATTTCAGCTTTTGGTTTAACAAACTTTCGTGGAATTAATCACCAATTTGGAATGCTTCGCCGCGACCGTTCGCGCCACCTTTATATTATTGGTCAAACGGGAACCGGAAAGTCTGGATCGCTTGAACTTTTGGCGCTTTCGGATATTTTTCATGGTGAAGGATATGCAATTATCGACCCGCATGGCGATTTTGCGCAAAACAACATGCGATTCATTCCCGAACATCGTCTTAATGATGTAATTTACTTTAATCCTGCCGACACAGAATTTCCACTTGGTTTCAATCCACTCGAAGTAACTGATCCGAGCCGAAAATCGAATATTTCTTCCGAGGTTATCGGTGTTTTAAAACGTATGTTTGGTGATTCTTGGGGTCCTCGTCTTGAATATATCTTGCGCTTCACGCTTCTGGCACTTCTCGACCGCCCAGAAACTACAATGCTTGATATTTCAAGAATGCTAACAGATGGCGATTTTCGAAAAGAGACTTTAACTTATTGTAAAGATGACTCCGTACTTCAATTCTGGAAAAAGGAATTTGGTCAATGGGGTGAAAAACAGGTAAATGAGGCAATCGCACCGATTTTAAATAAGGTTGGAGCTTTCACAGCAAACCCAATTATTCGAAATATCATTGGTCAGCCAAAATCGACCTTTAATATTCGCGAGATTATGGATGAAGGTAAAATCTTGGTTGTTAATCTTTCGAAAGGGTTAATCGGTGAAGATAACGCCTCAGTTCTTGGTTCCTTTTTGGTAACTAAAATTCAGCTTGCCGCCCAATCGCGCGCAGATATCGAACGACTTGAAGATCGCCGACCGTTTCATCTTTATGTTGATGAATTTCAAAACTTTGCTACCGATTCTTTTGCGGTAATTCTTTCAGAAATTCGAAAATATGGCTTAACTTTAACCGTTGCTAATCAATATGTTTCACAAATGACCGACAGCGTTAAAAATGCGGTTTTTGGAAATGTTGGATCAATCATTTCGTTCCGCGTTTCAGTTGAAGATGCTCCAATTTTAGCCGAGCAATTTAAGCCGCAATTCGATGCTTCAGATTTAATGAGTTTAAATAACCGCCATTTTGTAATGACGATGATTATTAATGGCGAAAAATCAACACCATTTAGCGCAACAACTTTAACTTTGCCAAAACCTTTTAATGATTTGAGTGCAAAGATTATTGAAAATACGCGCCGAAATTACAGTACGCCACGGGCTGTCATCGAACAACGCATCCGCGATATTCTAGTGCCACCAAAAGAACTAATGACAAAAGCTTGGGCGGAACGAAACGGCGTTGAATTTTCGAAAAAGGTTGCGGAAAATGTTTTTGCGCCAGTTAAAAATCAAGGAATTTTGAACCAAAAATCCCAGAACATAAAACCAATAGCAAAACAACAAAACTTCACGCCAGTTCAACCAATGTTTGAAGCGAAAAAAATTGATTTTTCGAAAGCACCAATTGATCCAAAAAAGATTAGCCCAAATTCTGCCGAACAAAAAGAGCCAAGTTTAGGCCTTAAGGATCTTTCGAAAGCTTTTGCTGAAAAAGGAATTGAAATTCCGCAAGTAAAAAAACGCCGCAAACCGCGTTCGCGAAATTTAAAACCGCAAACTCGAGAAACTCAAAATACAAATAATCTTAAAATTGAGCATTAGAATTTGACAGTAAAAATCATAAGTAGTAGAATAAATAACTATAAGGAAGGAATTTAATGAACAAAAGTAATTTAATAGAAGTTAAGAATCTCGTCAAAGTTTATCGCGACGGCAATACGTATTTTAAAGCACTAAATGGCGTTTCTTTTAGCATTCAAAAAGGTGAAAGCGTTGCAATTATCGGTAAATCTGGTAGCGGAAAATCAACACTTATGCACCTTTTAGCAGCGCTCGACAAACCAAATGAGGGTGAAATTTTAATTAATGGCCAAAATATTGCTAAAATGAAAAAACGCGAATTGAATAAACTTCGAAACCAAACTTTTGGCTTTGTTTTTCAACAATTTTTTATGAATCCAAAAGACACGGTTTTACAAAATGTGATTCTACCGCTTAAAATTGCCGGAGTTGGTTCAAGAAAGCGCAAAGAAATTGCTCTAAAAGCTCTCGAATCTGTTGAGCTAACCGACAAAGCTAAAAATAAAGCTTCAAATCTTTCTGGTGGTCAAAAACAACGTGTCTGCGTGGCTCGCGCAATTGCAAATTCACCAGAAATTATTTTCGCCGATGAACCAACAGGAAATCTCGACTCAAAAACAAGCAAAAAAATTGAGGATTTACTTTTTGGTTTAAATAAGGAAAGCGGAATTACACTGATTATTGTAACGCACGATGAATCTTTGGCTGCAAAATGTGATCGCCAGATTCGAATTCAAGACGGACAAATTGTTTCGAAAGGAGAAAAATAATGAAATTTTTAGATATGGTTGGAACCTCAGCATCAAATTTGTGGCGAAATAAAGGCCGAACTTTCTTGACGATTATTGCGGTTTGTATCGGCTCTTTTACTATAGCATTAACCTCTGCTGTAAATATCGGCGTGAATGATTATATCCAAAAACAGCTTTCGGTTTTTGGTGACGACTCTATAATTTATTTTCAACCAAAGAAGGACAATGGCATAACTTTTGGGCCACAAGAATACAAAGAAGGCGATTCTAAAAAAGCTGGCTCTAGATATGCTCAGCAGACTCTAAATTCTAAAGATCTTGAAAAAATTAATAAAATTTCAAACGTTAAAAATGCCCGCTTCTACAAAATAGCAACACCAGACTATATTCAATATAAAGATGGCAAGAAACTTACAATTACATCTGTTATAGTGGAAGTTGAAGGACAAAAATTTGACTTTGATTTCTTAGCTGGAGGTAAACCAAAAAATAAAGATGAGGTAACAATTTCTCAGGATTATCTTGAACCTCTAGGCTTAAAAAATGCTCAAGACGCGATCGGTAAAAAAGTAACCTTTCAAGTTTCAGATTCTTTGACAGGTGAAAAGAAAATTATCACCCAGAAAGTTTCAGGCGTAACAGCTAAGAGCTTGATTCAGTCAGCAATGGTAACAATTAACGAACCAACCTTTAATGAAATTTATGACTTCCAAACAAAAAGCTTACCACTAGAATCGAAAGAGAAAAGTATTTCTGCTCTAGCTCAAATTGAAGGAAAAGTAACTGAGGATAAATTAAATCAAATCAAAGAAGATGCTAAAAAAGCAGGTTATTCAGCAAACACAGCTAAAGACCAAGTTGAAACTATCATGAATGTTGTAAATGGAATTACTGGATCTTTGATTGTTTTTGGTGCGATTGCACTTCTTGCGGCTAGTTTTGGAATTATTAACACACTTTACATGAGCGTGCGCGAACGAACTCGTGAGATTGGTTTAATGAAAGCAATGGGGCTTTCGAACCGAAAGATTTTCCAACTTTTCAGTATTGAAGCAATTTTGATTGGTTTAATTGGTTCAATTTTAGGAATTTTACTCGCATCTTTAGCAGGGGACGCCTTAAATAGCTTCGCCTCAAAAGATTTCTTAAAAGGGCTTGAAGGATTTAATTTAACTAAATTTACAATTGAGAATAGTATAACTATAACTTTAATTATTGCAGTTGTGGCATTTTTGGCAGGAGCTTTGCCAGCACGAAGCGCCAGCAAAAAAGACCCAATCGAAGCTTTGAGATACGAATAGATGGCACGAAAACACCGCATTTCGCAAAATTTCTTGCGTTCGCCACGAATTGCACTAATGCTTGTTGGGCATAGCAATATTCGAAAACGCGATTTTACGCTAGATATTGGCGCTGGAAGCGGTGTTTTTACTTTTGCCCTTAGCAAGAAATCTGCTCAAGTTTTGGCAATTGAATTTGACCGCGAAACTTTCAAAAAACTCCAAAATAACACTAAAAATTTAGAGAATATTGAAGTTTTATGCGCAGATTTTTTGCGCTTCAACCTTTCGAAATTACCAAAAAATTATAAAGTTTGCGCAAATATTCCTTTTCACTTGAGTTCACCAATTATCCAAAAGCTTACAAATGCTCAAAATTCACCAAAAAGCATTTATTTAATTTTACAAAAACAATTCGCCCGCAAACTAATTGTGAGTGATAAAAATTTTACTTCCGCACTTGGTGTAAAAATATTTCCGTTTTTCGAAAGTAAAATTAAAAAACCTCTTCAAAAATCTGATTTTACGCCTCCACCGGCTGTTGAAACGGTATTTTTCGAAATGAAACGGCGAGAAACTCCGCTAATTTCGAAGGAAGAACAGCCAATTTTTAATGATTTTATTAAAAAAATGTTTGCTGTGCCAGATTTTTACAAAAAAAATTGCCAACCAAAATTTAAAACTAAAAAACCAAGCGAATTAAAGGGTGAAGAGTGGTTGGAGATATGGAAGTTTTGGCAAAATTCTGATAAAATAGAATAATTATGGCACGGAAAATTAAGTTCGAAATAGCTAAATTTAATAAAATTACGCCTGGCGGGCAAGCCTTAGGCACGCTTGAAAATGGCAAAAAAATCTTTGCTTGGGGAGTTTTACCAAATGAAACCGCAAAAATTCAAATTACAAAAAGTAAATCGAGTTTTGTAGAGGGTTTTGCGGTTGAAATTTTCGAAAGTTCGCCCGAGAGAATTGAGCAAAAAGATAAGGAGAGTTTTCTTTCAACCAGCCCATGGCAGATTTTTAACTTTGATTTCGAACAAAAAACCAAACAAGAACTAATTTTTGAAAGTTTTCGCCAAGAAAAAATTGAACTCAAAAACCAAGAAGATTTTTATTCTGATGGTAAAATTTTTGAATATCGCAATAAAGTGGAGTTTTCATTTTGGTGGGAAAAATCTGGAGAAAATGAAAATGATGGCGAGCTAAGTTTAGCATTTTTTAAGCGTGGAGGAAAGGGAAAAATACCAGTAAAAGGTACGAGTTTAGCGAAGCCAGAAATCAATCAAGCAGGCCAAAAAGTGCTTGCAATTTTACGAGATAGAAAAACTGCAAGTCGAGATTTGAAGACTTTATTAATTCGCGCAAACCAAAAAGGTGAAATTTCAGCCCAACTTTATGTAAAAGATGAAAAGTTTGAGCCATTTTCGAAAAAAGAAATAACTAGCCTTGGATTTAAAAATTTTGAGATTATTTTTTCAAACCCAAAATCGCCAGCCAGTGTGATAACTAAAAAGATTCAAAGCCAAAACCAAGAGAATCTGCAAGATTCAGTTCTTGGCGTGAATTTTAATTATGCAACTGAGAGCTTTTTTCAGATAAATCTACCAGTTTATGAACAGGCTCTGCGCGACATGAAAAAATTCATCGATATTTCAAAGCCAACAGTTGATTTATACTCCGGTGTAGGATCGATTGGTTTAACGATTGGTGCGGGTGATCTAACTTTGGTTGAAATCAACGAGCCAGCAGTTGAAGAAATGCGAAGAAATATTACAAAGCTTGGGCGAGAAAAAACCGCAAAAGCTATTTTATCACCAAGCGAAAAAGCTTTAGACTTCATTAAAAAAGGTGCAAATTTAATTGTTGACCCACCGCGAGCCGGAATGAACCGTGAAGTTTGCGAAAAGATTCTTGAGATAGAGCCAGAAAAGGTGATTTATTTGAGTTGCAATCCAACAACGCAAGCACGTGATGCGGCAATTTTAAGTAAAAAATATGAGATAATTTACACTCGTGGCTATAACTTCTTCCCACGAACACCGCATATTGAAAACTTAATTATTTTGGAACTTAAAAATCAATAAAATATTTGAAAATATTGATTTTTTATCTTGCTTATGGTTTAATAATATCATACAGATAAATAACAACAATAATCGTTCATTAGAAAGGTGGATTTTCAGTATGAACTCAATTAATAAAAATAATAAAAAAGGTTTCACAATTATTGAAGTTGTGCTTGTGCTTGCCATTGCCGGACTTATCTTCTTGATGGTATTCCTAGCACTACCTGCTCTACAACGAAGCCAACGAGATACGCAACGAAAGAATGACCTAAGTAGAATATTGGCAGCGGTAAATGAGTATAGAGCAGCCAATAAAGGAAAACTGCCATCTAATCAAGGAGAAGCTACTTTAGGAGATTTCCCGAAGAAAGATAAAGGCGCAACAGGATTTATAAAAAATTATTTATTCAAAGATGGTGAGGAGATGAAGGATCCAAGCGGGCGGAACTATGCAGTATTCGACAGAACTCCACACAAACTAGAATATAATGACTATTCAGAAACTATAGATATTGAATGGTCGGCAAATGGAGTATGTGACCCATCGCAACCAGATGGAGTGAGAAGAGAAGAAGGAAACAAAGGCAAAGTAGCACTTCGAATAGTTCTAGAAGCTGGTGGATTCTACTGCGTAAATAACTAGATATAATCTTAATAAAATAAAAAACAGCTTTTCGTTAAGGAAGCTGTTTTTATTGTGGCACAAAATGTGTCTTTAGTATCCGGTAATTCTAAAATAAACTCATTATCAAAGCCAATAGAATAGAATAGAATAGAATAGAATAGACTTTCACAAAATTAAATAACTCCCCAAAGAGAGTTATTTAATTAAGTTTTATGGATTAATCACTAACCTTCAACGCAGTTTGCAACGCCATTTTCAGTCTTAACAGAAACAGCAATTCCACTACCAGCTATGATAGCTCCGTCTGTGCCACATTTAGCTTGGTTAGAAACTTTCATCTCACCGAGTGTAGTTGGTGCAGCTGCTTCTCCAGTAGCAGTATTAACTGTGTATTTAGAGTTTGTTGAAGGATCATTAAATGTTGTTGTATCATTCGTTGTGATATATTTACTAATGAAGTCGCTATTTAGACCACCTCCATCCCAAGGTAATTTTCCTCGGTTGTTTGAAGTATAGTCAGTCACTGCTGCGCGCAATCGTGAAGCATCATTCTTTCGTTGCGTATCTCGTTGGCTTCGTTGTAGAGCAGGTAGTGCTAGGAATACCATCAAGAAGATAAGTCCGGCAATGGCAAGCACAAGCACAACTTCAATAATTGTGAAACCTTTTTTATTATTTTTATTAATTGAGTTCATACTGAAAATCCACCTTTCTAATGAACGATTATTGTTGTTATTTTTGTTTACGGTCTGTCCGTATGAAACCATTAAACCATAAGCATAATCATTTTGCAAGCACTTTTTTTTAGGATTTTTTAGTTTTCCACAATTTTAATTTATTTCATTAAAATTTTTTTGTAAGAATACCTTTGAGCTGTTCGCCACGAACCGATTGAATCAGCATTAAAACAGCGAATTTCACCATCGCGGATTTCAGAAATTTCAATAAGAGCAGGGTTATAAAGCACGCGTTTTTTATAATATCGCAATTCTTCATCTTTCACATCGTGGCGCCCCGGAAATACCTCTAAAAATTGCACCTTAGCACGGTCGTAAAAATAGTCTTCGAAACCACTTGGCGGAAAGAAATAAGCTGGTTTTAAGTTCATTTTTGAAAGAATATATTGAATATCGCCCAAAGTTGCACGAGCTTCAAGCGAAATAAAAGCATAAACACGACCTTTTTTGCTTTTGAAAATTGTGGCTTCGGCTGAATATCCAACCGAAAGATTACGCGAAATAACTTCTTCAATTCCAAAATTAACACCAAAATGTTTTTGCAAAAATTCTTCAAGATTTTTATCAGAATAAGCGTGATTTTCCATAAAAATATTTTAGCACATTTTCGAAAAAAATGGAAATTTAAAAGAAAATTTGTTATAATCGAAAAATGGAAATTACGGCAGGATTAAATAAAAATCAAAAAGAGGCGGTAGAAACATTAAGCGGGCCAATGCTAATTTTGGCTGGCGCAGGAAGTGGAAAAACCAAAACCTTAACGCACCGAATTGCGAATATAATTGCGCACGGCGTAGCGAGCGAGGAAATTTTGGCGGTAACTTTTACCAACAAAGCCGCACGTGAAATGCGAGAGCGACTTGCCGAACTGCTTGATCGAAACGCAAACGACAGATTCTTTATGCCTTGGATGGGAACTTTTCACGGAATTTGTGTGAAGATTTTGCGGCTCAAAGGAGAGGCGATTGGCGTTGCAAACAATTTCGTTATTTATGACGAAGACGACCGCCGAAATTTAATTAAAAAAATAATTAAAGATCTAAAAATCGACGAAAAAAGCTTAAAGCCACAAAGTGTTTCAAGCGCAATTTCGAACGCTAAAAACCAGCTTTTGACGGCCGAAGAATTTTCAAACGGTGCAAATTGGGGTTTTGAACAAAAAGTAGCTGAAATTTTCTTGCGTTATGAAGAAGAACGAAACAAAGCTAACGCTTTAGATTTTGATGATTTACTTTTTGAAACAGTAAAACTACTTCAACAAAATAAAGAAGTTCGTGAATTTTGGCAAAATAAATTTAAGCATATTTTGATTGATGAGTATCAGGATACGAACGCCGCACAATATGCAATTATTAAAATGATTGTGAATGCTGAGCAAAATATTTGCGTGGTTGGCGATGATTGGCAGAGTATTTATTCTTGGCGTGGGGCAGATTTTACGAATATTTTAAATTTCGAACGCGATTATAAAGGTGCAAAAGTGATAAAATTAGAACAAAATTATCGCTCAACTGAGAATATTTTGAACGCTGCACACAATGTTATTTCGAAAAATCGCAATCGAACAGACAAAAAACTTTTCACCGAGCTTGGTAAAGGCGAGCCGGTTTTAGTGCAAAGTGCAAGAGACGAAAGTGAAGAAGCCGCCAAAATTGCAGGGCAGATTTTTAGTTTTAAAACTGTTGGCGCACGAAAATTTAGCGATTTTGCAATTCTTTATCGCACAAATGCACAAAGTTATAATTTTGAAAAAGCGATGATTCGTTTTCAAATTCCGTATAAAATTTTTGGCGGAACACGTTTTTACGACCGCAAGGAAATTAAAGATATTTTAGCATATTTGCGCGTGATTTATAATCCGCTCGACCGTGTAGCTTTTGAGCGAATTGTAAATGTACCTGCACGCGGTTTAGGCGCGGTGAGCCTTTCGAAATTCTTAGATTGGCAAAGTTCGAACGGTTTAGATTTGATTTCGAGCCTGCTTCAGGCAAGCGAACTTTCAACTTTAGCCTCACGAGCAAGAAAATCTTTAGAAAATTTAGGTGAAATTTTTAGAGAGTGTCAAATTCTAAGCGAAAATTCTTCAAACCCGAGCGAAATTATTGAACGAATTTTGGAACGCACAAATTACGGCAAAAACGAAAAACTAACCGAAAACGAAGCAACCGAACGGAGCGAGTATCTTTCAACATTAGTGAGTGAAGCAAAAAATTACGCAGATTTGGCGAGCTTTTTGGAGGACGCCGCACTAATGAGTTCAAGTGATGCACAAAGTGGCGATGAAGTAAATTTAATGACGCTTCACTCAGCAAAAGGCTTGGAATTTCCAGTTGTATTTCTTGCTGGAATGGAAGAGGGCATCTTTCCACACAGCCGAGTTTTTGATGCGGGCGAAGATGATCTAGAAGAAGAACGCCGCCTTTGCTATGTGGGAATGACGCGCGCGCGAGAAGAATTAATTTTAAGCTACGCTGAATCACGAGCGGTTTTTGGGCAGAGGAATTATTCAAGCCCGAGCCGATTCATTACAGATGCCGAGCTGGAATTACCGAAAAAAGATTTTGGCGGATGGAATAATTTTTCAGATGATTACGAAGATGATTTTAGCCAAGAAGTTTCTTTTGATGATTTTTATTATGACGAAGCAGGATTACAAATTGGCGACCGCGTAAAAAGTCCAGCTTTCGGTGTAGGGAAAGTGCTTGAAATCGATGGAATGGCAATTGAGATTAAGTTCGAAAATGGCAAAATTCGCAAATTAAATGCTGAATTTGCACGCCTTGAAAAGCTCTAAAAATTTGACCTTTCGAATTTTATTTGCTAAAATAGATTTAATAATGCGAGTTTTACAACCAATTTATTTTTATAAAAAACAGATCACAATTGCGGGATTTATCTCGCTTGGATTTTTACTTTTATTAAACATTTTTGCAATTGCTGGGCGAAATTCCGCCAAAGCTAGCGGTGAAGGAAACAAAATTTTAACTGTTTTCGAAAATGGCCAAAGATTCTCTTTTAAAACTAATGCAAAAACAGTTCGAGAAGCATTAAATGCCCAAAAAATTAGTTTTTCGAAAGAGGATACAGTTGAGCCAAGCCTTGATGGCGAGCTAACAGGCACAGAATATAGCGTAAATATTTATCGTGCAAAACCAGTAATTATTGAAGACGGCGATTCGAAAATAAAAGTAATGACAGCCGCTCAAACTCCGCGACAGATTGTTCAAAAATCTGGAATTAAAATTCATAATGAAGATAAAGTTGCCTTCGAACAATCTGGTAGTATTCTTGAAGATGGAACAACAAACTCATTAAAAATTACACGAGCAAAAGAGATTTTGGTTGAACTTTTTGGTAAAACCGAAAGTTTTCGAACACAAAGCAAAACCGTAGAAGATTTCTTGAAAGAAAAGAATATATCGCTCACAAAAGATGATGGAATTTCAATTGATAAAAAAACCATAATTTCGAACGGTTTGAGTTTTCGAATTTGGCGAAACGGTAAGCAAACAATTACAACTGAAGAAGAAATTTCTTTCTCAACTGAAATAATTAAAGATGCGAATAAAGATTCTAGCTATAAAGAAATAAAAGAAGCTGGGGAAAAAGGCTCGAAAAGCGTAACTTATGAAATTGAAATGCAAAATGGTAAAGAAGTTTCACGCAAAAAAATTAACGAGACAGAAATTAAAGCTGCTAAAAAACAAGTTGAGATTGTTGGTACAAAAGTTAACCTACCAGCTGGCTCGCACAGCGATTGGTTGAGTGCTGCAGGAATTTCTTCAAGCGACCACGGAATTGCAAATGCAATTATTGGTCAAGAATCTGGCTGGCGAGTTAACGCAACAAACAGATCGAGTGGAGCTTATGGTATTCCGCAGGCTTTACCTGGTTCTAAAATGGCTTCAGCTGGAGCTGACTGGCAAACAAACCCAATCACGCAGCTTAAGTGGATGAATTCTTATGTACTTGGTCGCTATGGAAGCTGGCAAAACGCTTATGCCCATAAAAAAGCAAAGGGTTGGTATTAGTGGTAAATTTGAAATTTAATCAAAAATCTGGTAAAAAGTTTTCGAAAAAATCCAAAAATAGCGAAAATTTAAACTTAAAAAATAATAAATCACTTGGTCAGCACTGGTTGCGAGACAGGGTTGTTCTAGATGGAATTGCAGAAGAAGCTGAAATCAAAAATGGTGATTTCGTACTTGAGATCGGTCCAGGGCTTGGAACTTTAACTTCTTCACTTTTAAAATTCGCAGGTAAAGATGGTGAAGTTCTCTCAATCGAGTTTGATGAAAATTTGGCAAAAAAACTACCAGCGCAATTCCCAGGGAAAAATTTAACCGTAAAAAATACGGATTTTTTGGATTTTGATCTTTCGAAATTACCAAAAAATTATAAAGTTGCTGCGAACGTACCGTATTATATTACTTCAAAAATTGTTGAAAAATTACTCACTAGCGAGAATAAGCCAAGTATTGCCGCACTTTTAGTGCAAAAAGAAGTTGCTGAGAGGATTTGCGCAAAATCTGGCGATTTAAGTGTTTTATCAATTGCATCACAGATTTATGCCGATTGCAAACTTGGCCAATTTGTACCACGAGAGCTATTTACGCCGCCACCAAAAGTTGATTCGCAAGTAGTAATTCTAAAAATTCTAGAAAAGAATAAGCTTGAGTGTTTTAATGAACAAAATAATGCTAAAATATCAGAAAAACAATTTTTCCGTATAGTTAAAGCTGGTTTTACCGCTCGACGAAAAAAAATCCTAAAAGCATTAAGTGCAAATTTGGCATTGAGCAAAGAACAAACAATTGAGATCCTCACACAAGCCAAGGTTTCACCAGATGCGCGCGCACAAGAATTAACTATCGAAAACTGGCTTGAAATTACTCGATACTATTTTGATTCTAAATAAATAATTTTTATTTATAAGCTTAACAATAATTCCAACTTTCTCTTTTTCGAAAAATATGTTATACTATAAGCAGTATGACAAAGAAAAAACTTTATATAACAACTGCGATTCCTTATGCAAACGGAGCGCCTCATATTGGAAACGCTCTTGATTACTTAATTGCTGATATTTGGGCGAGATACCAGCGCCAGCAAGAAAATGAAGTTCGTTTTCAGGTTGGAACAGACGAACATGGTAATAAAATCGCTGAAAAAGCCGCCGAAAACGGTTTAACTCCACAAGAATACGTTAATGGAACTGTCCAGAATTTTAAAAATTTAATGGACAAAATGAAGACAACTTATACAGATTTTGTGCGTACAACCGATTCTCATCACATTGGAGCAGCTCAATATATTTGGATGAAACTTCAGCCATATATTTATAAAAATACTTATGAAGGATGGTATTGTACAGGTTGTGAGAGTTTTTACACTGAAAAAGAAGTGACTGAATTTCATGGCGTTTGCCCAAACCATCAAAAACCTTTCGAAAGGCTTTCGGAAGAGAATTATTACTTGAGAATTTCAGAATTTACACCAAAAATTATCGAAGCCATTGAAACCGACCGAATGAAAATTGTGCCAGAATATCGCAAGAAAGAATTTTTAAACTTTTTGAAAGGCGGACTTGAAGATGTTTCGATTTCACGGCCAAAAAAGAATTTAACTTGGGGCGTGCCTGTTCCTGGTGATCCAGAACAAGTAATGTATGTTTGGATTGATGCGCTTGCAAACTATTTAACCGTAATCGGATATCCAGATGTTGCAGGTTGGCAAGAATTTTGGCCAGCAAATGTGCAAGTTATTGGAAAAGATATTTTACGTTTTCATGCGGGAATCTGGCCGGCAATGTTGCTTGGGCTTGATCTAGCTTTACCAAAAACTCTGCTTGTTCATGGCCACATTTCAAGTAATGGCGTGAAAATGAGTAAATCGATCGGTAACGTAGTTGATCCGAACGAAATTATTGATAATTACGGGCTAGATGCTTTTAGGTATTATTTCTCACGACACGTTGCAACTCAAGATGACGGAGATTTTACCTGGGAGAAGTTCGAAAATGCCTATAATAACGAACTTGGTAACGACCTCGGCAATTTGGCTTCACGCGTAGCTAATATGGTTAAACGTTATCAATCTGGCGTGGTTGGTGAAATCCCTAGCGATGAGCACGATCGCCATACCTACAACGAATATATGAGATCTCTAGAATTTAATAAAGCAATTGATGAAATTTGGGGATTGGTTCGCGCCCACAATCAATATATTGAAGGCGTAAAACCTTGGGAAATTGCTAAAAAAGCAAAAGAAAATAAAGATGAAGAAAATCATCTAGCAGAAGTTCTTGCACACTCTGTTTCAGGTTTATTGCAAATCAGCAAAATGCTTGAACCGTTTATGCCAGATACGGCCGAAAAACTCCAAACTATTTTTGGTAGTGGCGTAATTCGCGACGAAGAAATTGGCTTACTTTTTCCAAAAATCTATCTTAAAACCGAAGACCCGCGTGCCGCAAAAATCGCAGCTACACAAAATAATCAAGCTAAAAAATAACCAGAACCTCGGCTTTAATGCTGAGGTTTCAACTTTCGAAAGGACAAAATGAAAATCATTGATTCACATTGCCACATTCACGATGTAAATTTTCCAATTCCGCAAGAAGAAGTTTTTAAGAATATACAAAATTCTAAAATCTCGAAAGCGATTTGTATTGGCGAAAATCTTGAAAATTCTAAAATTGGCGTCAAATTTGCTGAAGAAAATTCGGGCGAAATTGAACTTTTTGCAGCGATTGGCGTTCATCCACATGAAGCCGAAAAATACGACTCAGAAGAGTTAGTTTATGAACTTGAGCAGCTTTCGAAATCTCCAAAAGTGGTGGCTATTGGCGAAATTGGTCTTGATTATTTTTATGAAAATTCCAACCGCGAGGCGCAGAAACAAATTCTAAAAGCTCAGCTCAAACTTGCTCAAAAGCTAAATCTGCCCGTAAGTTTTCATGTTCGAAATGCTTTCGAAGATTTTTGGCCAATTTTTGATGAAATTTCAAAATTCGGTAAAATTCGTGGAGTTTTGCATTCTTTTACAGATTCGAAAGATAATTTAAGCAAAGCTTTAAAGCGCGATTTATTTATTGGCGTAAATGGAATTTCAACTTTTACAAAAAAGCCCGAAAATATTGAAATGTTTGCGAGCATTCCACTTTCAAAAATATTAATTGAAACAGATTCGCCATTTTTAGCACCAAAAGGCAAGCGCGGAAAGCCAAACCAGCCAGCTTTCTCAAAATTAATTATTGAAGATTTAGCAGAAAAAAGGCAAATTCCAGCTGAAGAAGTTGCTAAAATCACAACCGAAAATTGCGAAAAACTATTTAAAATTTAATTTACCAAATATTGACAAAAATATTAAAATATGATACAATTTAATCATATTTAAGGTTTAAAAATGAACAATTCTGACAAAAGTTTATATCAAATTCCATATTTTCCAGAAGCTCAGAAAGAGCCAGATTTCAAAAAACCAAAAATCCAGATTACTTATGATACACCAAAACAAATGCCTTTAAAACCTATTCAACAGGTTAAAAAGCAGGCATTCCAGCCAATATTAAAAAATAATCAAATTGATATTTTTGGTGAAATGTTTGCAAAAAGCGCTCAAATTTTGCAATTTCGAAATATTGCCGAAGAAGAAATTCGTCTTTCGCACTTAAAATATACTAGAAAATCTTTTTTGAAAAATTCAAAAAAACACGAAAGCAATCAATTATATTATAAATATCTTTTTGCAAAATTCAAGAAAAATCCGCAAGATATTTCGCGAGCGTTAATTAATCTTGAAAGCAAAGTTGGCGCACAAATTTTTGGGCCAACAACGAACGGTATTCGGCGAGAATTTTTCGTGCTTGACCATAATTCTTGGATTTATCATGAAGAATGGATTGACGGCAAGCGAAAAGTTCACCAAAATACAACCAGATATGAGCTTCGAAAAGACCAAGTAATTAAAATTGAAGCTGGGCCACACTATTTTGATTTAAAAGGAGCAGAACTTCAAAATTTTCACCATGCAGTGCAAGTTTACTACCAGAATGTCTCACGATTGGTTTATGGCAGATAGTTTGAAATTCTCAAAAAAGTGTGCTATAATTGTTCAGAATTGTTTTATTTTTTAACGAAAGGAAAGAAATGGCTAAACATAAAAGTTGGCATGGAGCAGACCGCAAACGAGCTTTGCGCGCAAAACTAAAAATTGAAAAACGCCGCGAAGCAAAACGCCGCGAACGAATTGCAGCAGCTTTGGCCGCAAAATAATTTTAAAAATTTTAAAAAATCGCTTTTCTTAAAGAAGGGCGGTTTTTATTTTTGTTCGTAATTTTTAAATTATTGCTTTTTTATGAATTTTATGATATAATTATAAAATCTATCGAATTTTCGAAATATATTTTGGAGGTGGAGAAATATGGAAGATAGAGGTATTTTAAATGTCATGCATAGAATCAAAAATGGCGAATGGTCATTTTGTTTTCTACACGAGCTCGGGATGGATCAGCAGGGTGAGATTTCGGTTTGGCTTTCAGATCTAACCTATCAAGATGATTCGGTTTTAAATATGTCACCAGATGACATTATGAAAAAAGCTTGCGTTGCATTGCTTTTTGACGAAGAAACGGGCGAAGTAATTGCTTCCGCTTCAATGATGCAACCGCAAATCAATTCTTTTGGTCAAAGATTGGGCGAAATTGGCTCAATGTTTACCATTGAAGGATATCAGCGACAAGGTGCAGCGAGCTTTTTGGTTCAGCAAATTGATGAATGGGCAAAAGCGCAAGACGATATTCACGGTGCATACGCTTTTTTGAACTCGAAATCTCCGCGTTCATTTGCAGTGAATGGCTACAAGGGCGAGCTTCTAAAAGAAGGAGTTCTTTATAATGCAGCTGATATTACACCAGCTTATGCATTTAATTTATGTCGTACAATTTGCCGAGATGAAAAAGCGATGCGCCTGATGGATTTAGAGCTTCGAAAAAAGGAGCTTCAAGACCCAGAGTTAGAAGAAGGACACGGAGAACTTCATAGAATTGAGGAAGAACTTAGTAGCGCAAGAATTGAACGGCGAAATCGTTTCGAAAACTTAATCAACGAAAACAAGCTCAAGATTAACGCTATTGCAGCTCGAAAAGATCTAAGCGCAGAGCAAATTGATCATGACATAGAGGTACATTACAAGATTATCGATTTTTATCGCGATAATCTCAAAAATGCTTTGCACTGCTGCGATGTGGTGGTAGCAAAGCTATATTAAACCATAGTGAGCTAAATGCTCGCTTTTTTATTGATTTTTGAAAGTGATTATGCTAAACTATTTACATCAAGGAAGTGGGCAATGTTTAACTTAAAAAATATTTTTAGCGAAAACTCAGAAAATAAAAATTCGAAAAATACTTCGAGCAGCTTTTTGGGCGACGGAAAAGCAATTTTAGATGCTGTCGATGATGGAGTTTTAGCAGTTGATTCAAAAGGGAATATCTTGGCAATCAACCCAGCAGCAGAGCAAATTACGGGCTGGAATGGCAGTGATGCGGCTGGATTGGTTTTTAATTCAGTTTTAAAAATTACGAATAATGAAGGCGGAGAGATGATTGAAATCTCCAACCCAGTGAATCGTGTTTTACGAACTGGTGAAAATTTCACAACACGAGATTTATTCATTAAAACTCAAAGTGGGAAAATTGTTCCGATTTTCTTGGCTGTAAACTCGATTGATAGTCAAAATTCTGGCGTAGTTGTAGTTTTTAGGGATATTTCGAAAGAGCTAAAAGATAACCGTGAACAGGCTGAATTTATATCAACTGCAAGCCACGAAATGAGAACGCCAGTTGCAAGCATTGAGGGATATATTGGCTTAGCCCTTAATCCAGCTACTGCAACGATTGACGCACGCGCAAAATCTTACCTCCAAAAAGCTCACGAAAATACCAAGCATTTAGGACAACTTTTTCAAGATTTACTCGATATTACAAAGGCAGAAGACGGACGGCTCAAAAATGAACCTGTTGTTTTAGATGCAATTGAATTTTCGCGAAACATTTGGGAAGGACTAAAGCCAAAAGCTGAAGTAAAAGGCTTAAGCTATACTTTTGAGCCAGATAGCCACAAAACAGGCGAAAAAACTCTAACGCCAGTATTTTTTATTCATGCCGACCGCGATCACTTACATGAAATTTTAAATAACCTTTTCGAAAATGCTATAAAATATACGCCAAGTGGAATGGTCTCTGTGAATATTACCGGCGACAACAACAATGTTCAAATTTCTGTTAAAGATAGTGGAATTGGGATTCCGGCCGAAGATATTCCGCATTTGTTTCAAAAATTTTATCGCGTAGATAATTCTGAAACGCGAGAAATTAATGGTACAGGGCTTGGGTTATTTTTGTCGCGCAAACTTACCGAATCGATTGGCGGATTCTTGGATGTTGAAAGCGAATATACAAAAGGTAGCACTTTTACTGTAAAATTACCAAGAATTACGCGCGAAAATGCCGAAAAATTAAAAGCCATTGAAGATACCAAAAAAGCTGAGGAACACCAAAAAATTGAACAAAAAAATAATCAACGTGAAATCGACGAGGCTGACCGCGACATTACGGCAATTCTTGAAGATCCTAAAATAGAAAATCCAAGCGAAGAAGTTTTCGAAATCACCCAAGAAATTCAGCCAGAAACTTCAATTAGTATTCCTGAAACTATTCCGCAAAATACACAACCAGAGAATTCGCAAGCTCAACAAGCTCCGTATATGCAAAATACGACTGAATCAACTCAACAACAAGAACAACAAATTTATGACAATTTCGTGCAAAATACAGCTCCAATTCCACAATTAAATGGCGTAATTGCTGAACAGAACCAACTGGCGCAAAAGGTAACTCAAACAGAGCAAGATTTTTCTAAATATGGCGCAATTCAAGGTTTCAGCCCTCTAGTGGGAGTGCAAAATCAAAATGGCCAAAATTCTGTGCCAAATCCTCAAACAGTACAAAATTATAATTCTCAAATAGCAGCTGAAAATTCACAACAAAACACACAAACTATTCAAAATAATTACTCACCTCAAAGTTCAATAGACATAAAAAATCAACAATTTCAACCGCCCCAAATGATGGAAACTACGCAGAATACAGCACCTCAGCCAAGCCAACATCCATCAAATCAGCCAACTTTAAATGATATCGAAAGAATGAAAATTGAATACGCTCAAAGAATGATGAATCAGCGGAAAAATTAAGCATAAATAGTATAGATTTTTTCGAAAAATAATAGTATAATAGGAGCAATATGACAAAGATTTTATTAGTAGAAGATGATAAAAGTTTGCGCGAGATTTATGGCGTTCGATTATTGGCGGAAGGATATGATATTGTTTCGGCTGGTGATGGAGAAGAAGCGCTCGCAATGGCGATTAAAGAACGCCCAAACCTAATTGTAAGCGATGTAATGATGCCAAAGATTTCTGGCTTTGACATGCTTGATATTTTGCGCTCAACAACTGAAACCCGCGGTATTAAAGTTATTATGATGACAGCTCTCTCAAGTGAAGAGCAGCGTCGTCGCGGTGAAGCACTTGGCGCCGACCGCTATCTAGTAAAATCTCAAGTGGGAATTGAAGATGTTGTGCGAACAGTTCACGAGGTTCTTGAAGATGGCGACTTAACAGTAGAGCAGCGAACTGCACAAAAACAAGCGCCAATATCTATGCCAGGGGAAGAAGCTCCAGCAATGCAATCGCAAGAAATTAAAGCACCAGTTGAATTATATTCTACCGCGCAAACGCAGGTAGCTCAAGCGCCAATTCAAAATTTTGAAAAACCAGCACCAGCTCCGGTTCGGCCAGTTCAGCCCATCCAATCTCCAGAACGTGCTACAGCACCGAGTTTAGCTCAATTCGAAAGAGAACAGCTAACATCTTTTTCTACAAACCAACCGATTCAGCCAGTTTCTCAACATGTACAATTTGAACAGCCCCATGCTAAAGTAGCGCCAGTTCAAAATTTTAGAACACCAGAATCACCAACAATTGAAGCTCCGGCTCATCCAATTAGTGATTTTGTAAATCAGCCTCAAGCAGCTGTTCAAAATAATCAGCCAGCCACACCGACTGTCTCTGGCGAACGAGTAGTTCAACCAATCAAAAATAGTCGAAGTGATGAAGAAATATTATCTTTTCAAATTAACGATATCCTAAAAGGTGGAGCAGGCGAAAATCCCTTAAATAACAATTCTCAACCTCCTTTTGGAGCTCAATAAGTTGTGGAGCAAAAAACAGAACGCTTAAATAAATTCCTGGCATTGCAGCTAGGAATTTCGCGTAGGCAAGCAGATGAACTTATCGAAAAAGGTCGAATTTCTATCAATGGGAAAACTGCTCAACTTGGCGAACGATTCAAAGCAGGCGATGAAATAAAGCTTGGCGAAAAAATAATCTCAAAAACTCGCGAAGAAAAAAAATATGTAATTTTCAATAAACCTCGCGGTTATGTCTGCTCGCGTAAAAAACAGGGTGAAAATGAAACAATTTATGCTATTCTTCCAAAAGAATTTAGCGTGCTAAAACCAGTTGGTCGGCTCGATAAAGATTCAAGCGGAATTTTACTCTTAACAAATGATGGCGATTTTGCTTTTCAAATGACCCACCCAAAATTTCGAAAGGTAAAAGAATATCTAGTTTCTCTTGATACGCCGCTTCAGCCAATTCATCAACAGATGATTGCCGATTTTGGAATTAATCTACCAGACGGAAAATCACAGCTCGGGCTTGAACGACTTGATGATTCACGAAAAAACTGGAAAGTTATCATGAGTGAAGGTCGCAACCGCCAGATACGCCGAACGTTTTCGGCTATAGGCTATGAAGTTAAAGAGCTGCACAGAATAGTTTTTGGCTCATATATTTTACCGAAAGATTTAAATTTTGGTGATTTTCGAAAAGTTGAAAAGCTGTAATACAAAAGAAGAAAAGACCTCAAAAGAGGTCTTTTAAATCTGCTACATTTTTTCAATGTTAATCAGTAAATTCATTATATAACCAGCTGATATTTCGACACTTTCGTCAAGCATAATTTGACAAAAAATATCCAAAATCTTTTCGAAATATTCTTTAATTTCAATCGGAATTTTATCTTCATTGCCAGAGTTAGACTCGAACTTACAAGCTCGAGCAAGTTTCTCAATATTGATTTTTATTTCGAAAAATTATACAATAATTGAATATGCTAAAAACTAAAAAAGAACTTCGAAAAATGTTCTTCGATAATTTTCTCGGCACGATTGCCGATAATCTTGTCGAAGCAAACTGGGCGCTAGTAATGGCCTGGTATCCAAATGTAGCTTATGCTCAAAAATCATTAACAATGTTTGCAGTATCAGATACGCTGTGGGTGGTACTTTCGTGTGCTTATTATGCCGTTCGAACAGCTCTAGTTGCAAATTTGCCAGCTTACATGGTGGGCAAAAGCGCCGAAAAAGCTTCGAAACCTTTAAAAAATGCATTTTATTTGGTTTATTTAATTTTAACACCAGCCGCTCTTATTTCTTTTATTTTTGCGGGCGAAATTCTTGGTAGTCTTGGGGTTTCGAAAGAATTGCTTTCAATGTATGTGCCTTATTGGCGAATTTGTGTAGCAACAATTTTCTTGATTTGTCCAAACCAGATGTTAATAACTTCTTATCTGAAAGCAACTTTTCGAACACGAGAAGCAATGATTCTCGACCATGCTACAACTTGGTTTATGGCGATCGGTTCTTTTATAGCACTTTGGGTTTTTAATTGGGGAGCGAATGGAATGATGATTGCTTGTTTTTTGGCTAACGCAATTCCACTGATTTATTTTTTAATTGCTAAACCTTGCCCGAACTTCTTTAAAAATGGTTTTGAATTTGATCAGAGATGGATTAAAAAACTTTGGTTAAATACAAAATGGGAAATTATCCGCAGATTAGCTCCACGAATTGTTGCTATTTTCACAACATCATCATTGTTATATCTTTCACCATCATTTGTTTCAGCCCGATATTGGATTTATACGATTGGTGCTTTTCTTGAAGGCGTAGTTGATGCAAGCGCAAGTCTTGCAAATGTTGACGTTTCTTACAACTCGAAATTAGGCTTTAAAACACAAAAAGAAGTTTATCAAAATAACAAATTTATTTGGCGGTTAGCTTTAAAATTTTTCTTTATTCTTACAATTTCGATTGGATTTTCGGCGCCAATTTGGGTGAATATTATTTCAAACGATTCAGCGGTAAAAAACGCAATCCTCAATCCGATGATTTTGATTTTATTCGCGATCGAATTTGGTTCAAAAATTCGCTATTATATCTTGCTTTCAATTACGCGTTCATTTTTGAAAAAATACAATGGCACCATGCAAGTAATTTATGCAGCAGCAACCAGCATTCTAACCCCAATTGGAATTTTAATTTTTCTAAAAACTTTAAACCTTGGCTTGACTGGCGTATTCTTGACCACTGCAATTGTTGGATTTTTGCAATTCTTTTTATCTGAAATTTATCTTCGAAAACAAAAAATTAAAGTTGGATTTTAATTTCGAAAAGTTTGAATTTTTAGGCATATTGTGTTATAATTAAGAAACTATGTCTAAAAATCTCCCTAAAGTTGCAATTATTGGTCAGGCGAATGTTGGAAAATCTTCGCTTTTTAATCGAATGATTCGTGCCCAACAAGCCGTTGTTGCACGAGAAGCCGGAACGACGCGCGACAGCGTTCTTGGAAAAGTTAGTTACAAAAAACAGGCTTTTTGGCTGATCGATACAGCTGGTCTAAAAGACCCGAATGATGATTTTGAAGCGACAATTCAAGAACAAATTCAAGACGCGGTTGACGCCAGTGAATTGATTTTGGTAGTTCTTGATAGCACTAAACCTTTTTCGAACGAAGACCGCTTGATTGCAAAAAAGGCTTTAAAATCTCGAAAGCCAGTAGTTTTGGTTTTGAACAAAACTGACTTAAAAGGGAATTTACCAAATGAAGAATTTCTGCGACTTGGTATTAAACCGATTATTCGAACTTCTGCCGAGCACAATGCTGGCGTCGATGAGCTCTTGACCGAAATTGCTGAAAAAATTCCAAAAGTTAAAGAAGAAAAACGCGATGAAGATATAATTCGTGTGGCTTTGGTTGGACGCCCAAATGCCGGAAAATCTTACCTTTTCAATACGATGGCAGGTAAACAGCAGGCGATTGTTGCAAATGTTGCTGGAACAACGCGTGATACCAACAAAACGCAAATTCGCTTTAATGAAAAAACTATCGAAATTATCGATACAGCTGGAATGCGAAAACCCGGCAAACAGGAAGTTGGAATTGAGAAATTTAGTGTGCTTCGAACCTTGAATGCGATTGATGAAGCTGATATTTGTTTGCTTTTGATGGATGCGAATGAACTCAACACTCAGCTCGATCAACGAATTGCTGGCTTAATTAATGATGCCGGAAAAGGGATGATTATTGTGGTTTCGAAATGGGATAGCGTTGAAGGAAAAGACGCCTTCACTCGCGATGCTTTGGCGCCACAAATCGCATATTACTTCAAGTTTACACCTTGGGCTCCGTTAATTTTTACAAGTTCGAAAACTGGCCAAAATGTAACCAAAATTTATGATTTGATTTTGAAAGTTCACCGCAACCGTGCAAGGCAAGCAAAGACTTCAATCTTAAATCAGCTTCTGCAAAAAGCAACTCAAGCTCATCCACCAGCAGGCTTGAAGAATACTCACCCAAAATTGCGCTATATTTCGCAAAGTGATAGCAATCCACCTTGGTTTATTATTCACGGCTCAAATTTAAAATTTGTTCATTGGAGCTATAAACGATATTTGGAGCGCTTAATCCGCGAGAATTTCGATTATTCTGGCACGCCGATTAAGTTTTCTTTCAGAGATGAAAAGCAAATTAAAGAAAACCGCGCAAGAATTTCAGCCGGTAAAAAAATAGTCAACAAAAACTCTGGCGCGCTTAAAAAAGCTACCGATACGCAAAATAAACGCGAACGCAAACGCGACGAAAAACTCGCTCGAATTCAAAAAAATCAATAATTTTCGCCCCGCGCTTGGGGCGATTTTCGAAAGGATAAAATGAAAGTCATACTTTTTCAAGGTAATTTCCCCGAAAAATACAACGGAACTCGCCACAATCTCGGCTTTAATTTTGCAGATTATTTAGCAAAAAAATTTAACGCAAAATTCCAAGAAAAGCCAAAATTTAAAGCTTTTATTGCCGAAATTACACTTTTTGGTGAAAAAGTTTTGCTTGTTAAACCAACAACTTTTTATAATGAAACAGGTTTTTCAGCGCAGGCGATTTGTGATTTTTATAAAATTAATTTTCAAAAAGATTTTTTAGCAATTCACGATGATCTAGATTTGGATTTTGGCGTGGTCCGTGTTCGAAAAAGTGGAAGCTCGGCCGGAAATAATGGTTTGAAATCTTTAATTTCGGTTTTTGGCGAAGATTTTCCAAGAATTAAAATTGGCATCGCTAATGATTTTTTGCCAACAATCGGCGCGATGAATTTTGTTCTTGCAAAATTTTCGAAAAGTGAAAGCGAAAAACTGCCCCAGATTTTTGAAGTTTGTGAAGATTTTGTTGAAAAATTCGCGAAAGATTCACTCGAAAACGATAGGCGCTCAATCTAAAAAATATTCTTATTTGCTTTTATATAAATAATAAAAATAACCATGGGGGGAGCTCTGGCTTTTCTCAGCTTTTTAGCCCCATCAAACACCACTTCAAATTTAGAAGATCTTTCACTTATTGAAATTTCTGTAAAAAAATCTACCAAATTTCATATTCACTTCATAAAACTATCATAAAATATAGTTAAGTATGAAACTAAAGCGAAAGGAGATAGATTGAAAATCATACAAAAGTCACTGGCTTATGTTACACGAAAGAAAAAAAGAACTACGATTGTTTTTTTAATTCTTACCGCGGTGCTTTCAAGCCTATATGCATGCTTGAACGTAGTTAATTCTAGCAGTAATCTGGAAAATTCGCTATATAAAGCATCGAATTCATCTTTCTCGATAGTTAAGAAAGATTCTCAGGGCTACTTTAGCTACAAAGATGTTAAGAATATTCGAAATATTAAAGAAATCAAAGAATCATTGCTTGAATATGAAGGCTTGGCCAAACCTAAAAATGCTAAAGCTATATCCGCTAATCAGCAAGTTCAGCGAGATGATCTTGGTGAAGACTCAAAAAATACAGTTGCAATTTACAGCACCAACAGTACCGCTAAAAATACGCTCTTTAGCAGTGGTGTATTCAAGCTCAAACAAGGTCGTCATCTAGAACAAAACGATAGAGGAAAAGCCTTAATCCACGAAGCTTTCGCTCAAAAAAATAATCTAAAAATTGGTGATAAGATTGAACTAGATTTAATAGATACTAGCGGCAAAAAAACTGAAACTCAAAAAACTAAATTCGAAATCATAGGAATTTTTAGCGGTAAAAAACAAGAGAAATACACTGGTTTATCTTCTGATTTTAGCGAAAATATGATATTTTCAGATTTCGAAACAGCCATGCAAGCGCTTAATCTGCCAGAAAAGGAAGGCCTTTTAAGCAAAATAACTCTATACACCGAAACAGCAGATCAGCTAGAAAAAGCCATCGCAAAAACTGAAAAGCTCAATATTGACTGGTATAAATATAAGATCGAGAAAAATAATGCCGCCTTTAAAGATACTTTAGGGTCAATAGCTGGAGTTAAAAATATTATCAATTTAATGACTTATTTGATAATACTTGGTGGAAGCGTAGTTCTTAGCTTAATTCTGATACTTTGGTTGCGCGAGAGGATTTACGAGATAGGAATTTTGCTTTCAATTGGCACAAGCAAGCTTCAAATAGTATTGCAATTTATTATAGAGCTAGTTTTAATTTCAATCCCAACAACAATCAGCTCTTTCATTCTTGGAAATTTAGTTTTCAGTTTAATCACAAAAGGGCTCAGTGAAGCCGAAGAAACCTCATCTGTAGCATCAAGTTTTACAAACAATATTTTTGGATTAGACAGCTTAGCAGTTTTTATGCAAAGCTATAGCATATTAATCACAATAATTATTCTGTCTGTAATTATCGCATCAACGATGATTTTAGTTAAAAAACCAAAGGAAATTTTATCAAAAATTAGTTAGGAGAATATTATGAAAATATTAGAGATTAAAAATTTAACTTATAGCTATAAAGACTCGAAAGAGAAAGTTCTAGCAAACGTTAATGAAAGTTTTGAAGAGGGAAAGTTCTATGCAATTATTGGCAAATCTGGCGCTGGAAAATCCACATTGCTCTCATTGCTAGCTGGCCTAGATGAACCAGATAGCGGAAAAATACTTTTCAATGGAGAGAATATCCAAGAAACCGGCTACACAAATCACCGCAAAAACAACATCTCGCTAGTCTTTCAAAACTATAATCTCATTGATTACCTTTCACCGCTGGAAAATATCCGCCTAGTGAATAACCAAGCTCAGCAAGATATTTTGCTAGAACTTGGCCTTAGCGAACACCAAGTTAAGCGAAATGTAATGAAACTTTCAGGCGGTCAGCAGCAAAGGGTAGCGATCGCCCGCGCACTAGTTTCAAGCGCACCTGTTATTTTAGCGGATGAGCCGACTGGAAATCTGGATGAAAACACAGCTAGCGAAATTATCGAAATTCTCAAAAAACTAGCCAAAGAGAGGAACAAATGTGTAATTGTTGTAACTCACAGCAAAGAAGTTGCGCGCGCCGCCGATATCGTATTCGAACTTAAAAATAAAAAATTAATCAATAAACGTGGGTAGAAAGGAGTAAAATAATGTTAAAAAATGCTTTTGCGTATGTAACGAGAAAAGGCTTAAAATCACTAGTGATTTTGCTAGTTATCTTGACAATGTCGGCCTTAAGTTTAATTAGTTTATCTATCAAAGAAGCCACCGACAAAGCTTCAACTAAAACCTTTAGTAATATCACAAATAGCTTTTCAATGGAAATAAACCGCCGAGTTAATCCTGGCACGCCAAGAGGTGGAGGAAACGTTAAAGGCCAAGATATTAAAAAAATTGCAAATTCTGAAAATATAGAAAGCTATGTAAAGAGAATTAATAGCGTTGCTGATTTAGACGGCTACGACATCATCGAGACAGCCGAAACCACAGCTAACCAATCACCTGAGCGAGCTAAAAATTTTAAAAGAGCCGTCATGATTACTGGCGTTAATGATTCTTCTAAAGAAACTAAATTCGTTTCAGGCGCATATAAATTAGTTGAAGGCAAGCATTTAGCTGCTCAAGACAAAAATAAGGTTTTAATTCACAAAGATTTAGCTAAAAAGAACAATCTAAAAGTTAGCGATAAAATTAAGCTAAAATCAAATTTATTTGACGCAGATAACGAAAAAGGCGCTAACGAAACGGTAGAAGTTGAAATAAAAGGCCTTTTTGACGGGCACAACAAAGGTGGCGTTACTGCCGCACAAGAACTTTACGAAAACACTTTAGTTACAGATATTCACACCGCGGCAAAGGTTTACGGAAACACTGAAGACACAGCAACCTACCAAGATGCAACTTTTTCCGTTAAAGGAAATAAAAATCTTGACCAAGTTATAAAAGATCTTGGAAAATTAGATATAAATTGGCAAGAATACAGCTTAATTAAAAGCTCTTCAAACTATCCTGCACTTCAGCAATCAATTTCAGGAGTTTATTCTATAGCCAACCAGTTATTTGTCGGATCATTGTTATTCGCCGGAATTATAGTTTCACTACTATTGTTCTTGTGGATCAATGCTCGCAAAAAAGAAATTGCAGTATTACTTTCATTAGGAATTTCAAAAGGCCAAATTTTAGCTCAGTTTGCGGTAGAATTAGCTTTCGTAACGATCCCAGCTTTCATCGGTTCATATTTCTTGGCTAGTTATGCCGGAAAACACATTGGAAACAATATTTTGCAAAGCGTTACCGGAAATATCGCTAAGCAAATCGCCAAACAGTCAGCTTCAACAGGCCTAGGTGGTGGCGCCGAGGTAGATGGATTCAATAAAACTCTCAGCAGTCTTGATATGGCAATCAATCCAAATATGCTAGTCTGGGTAATTATATTCATGACTATCGTGCTTGCAATTTCGCTATACATCGCTTCATCTGGCATTCTAAAGAAAAACCCTAAAGATTTACTATCAGATGCAGAATAAAAAAATAATATCAGCTCCATAATGGCGCTGATATTTTCTTTGAAGTCAATACAGTAAAATGATATAATACTAATAGATGACAATGAAAATACTTATTACTGAAGACGACGCAACAATACGAGAAGGAATTTGCGCATATTTATCTGAATTTGGCTACGAAATAATCGAGGCGCGCGATGGGCGAGAGGCTTTATCTAAATTCGGATCAAATAAAATCGACCTAGTGATTTTAGATATTCAAATTCCATTCATAAATGGCCTAGACGTCCTTAGAAAAATCAGAGAGAAAAGTGATCTGCCAGTTCTCATTCTAACTGCTTTTAGCGATGAAGAATTCAAAATCACCGCCTTTTCGAACCTGGCGGATGGCTATATTGAAAAACCGTTTTCGCTCCCAGTTTTAAAAGCTCGAATTGACGCGCTAATTACAAAAAATTATGAAAAATTCGAAGTTTTCAAATATAAAGAGCTAGAAATTAATTTTAGTAATTTTTCTGCAAAAATAAACAACGCTGAAGCGGAAATCAGCGCAAAAGAAATTGAGGTTTTAAAATACTTATTATTCAACGAAGGCAGAGCTTTGACCAGAAGGCAGATTTTAGAAAATGTCTGGAAGGAAAACGAAAACATACCATTCGACCGAGTGATTGACGTTTATATAAAAGATCTACGCAAAAAATTCGGGCTTGATTGCATTAAAACCATCCGCAATGTCGGCTACAAATTGGAGAGAAAATGAGAAATTTGAAAATTTTCCCTAAAATGTTTTTATATACGTTTTCTATGTTAAGTATTTTAGCGATTTTAATTCATGCGTTGATTTATTTTATTTTTCCAAAAGTTTATCTCGAAACTCGCAAGCAAGAAATTGCTCAAAAAGCAGACCAAATTACTAAGAATATCCACGGCAAAAATATCGAAAGCATCAAGCAGATACTTGAGCTATATTCTAAAAGTAGCAAAGTTAAAGCTTTTGTTAAAGATAGCAACCATTTAAACGAAATTAAAATTGATAACCAGATTGAGGCGGATCTAACCAGCAACAATAACTCTTTAGTCATCGAAGATAGAGAAGTACAGACTGACTCTAACAAAAAAATATTGGTTAAATTCATCTCAACAACAGATATGAATAAAGACGCAAAAGAGCTAACTTTTCAATTTTTACCAATTTCAATTCTGTTTTCTTTCTTTTTTTCGTTTATCGTTTCATTAATTTATGCCAAAATCATTACCAAAAATATAAATGAAATCAAAACCACAACTGCTAAAATGATGAAACTTAACCGAAATGCTAAACTGGAAGTTAACTCCACAAATGAAGTCGGTGCTCTGAAAAGCCAAATAAATGATTTATATTTAACACTCCTAAAATCGATTGACAGCCTAGAGATCAAAAATCAAGAGATCACTAAGCTCGAAAAACTAAAAAGCGAGTTTTTTAGAGGCGCCTCCCACGAGCTAAAAACCCCTTTAGCGAGCCTTAAAATAATTCTTGAAAATATGAAATATGGCATTGGCAAATATAAAAACAAAGAGAAATCTATTGAAGATTGTCTTGATATTGTTGATCAACTGGCTCAAAATATCGCTCAAATATTATCAACCTCTTCATTCGAAAACCTAAAAAATGATGAGAAGTTTATTAATATCAATAAAATACTACAAAAGGTTCTAGATAACTATAAATTATTAGCCGAACAAAAAAATATCTCAATAGATAATCAGCTGAGCCAAGAAGAAATTTATATTGGTGAAACAGCGCTAGAAATTATTCTCTCAAATTTAGTGAGCAATGCTGTAAAGCATTCCGACCAAAACGGTCAAATAAATATTGGCGTCAAGAATAACTGGTTTTATATTGAAAATTCAAATCAGAATATCAAAGACAACAAAAATACTAAAATTTTCGAAACAAATTTTGACCTAAATAAAGAAAAAGGTAGCGGATTCGGACTTTACATAGTTAAAAATATTTTAACAAATTATAAAATTAAATATAAAATAGAAAAGAGCAAAATTGGTGTAAAATTTTTAATTGATTTGTCGAAAAAATAGATTACGTTATTATCCTTAAAATTTTATACTTAAGCTTATTTTAATACGCTTGGTTGAAAAAAATAGCTGAAAATGTTATAATTTTTAAGATGAAAAAGCCAAAAACTTCTGCTAAAAATATTATTAATCGTCGAGCGCGGTTTGATTATGAGCTTGACAACGAGCTTATTGCTGGAATGAGCTTGCGTGGAGTTGAAGTTCGTGCGGTGCGTGATGGCCGCGTTAGTTTAAAGGGTGCTTTCGTAACTCTTAGAAACGGGCGAAAAGGTGAAGAACTTTGGCTCAATAATGCAAGTTTTTCACTCAAAAATCAGGGCGAGGGAATTTCAAAAGCCGACACTATTGATACTTCGCCCAAAAAACTCCTCGCAACTCGCAAACAGATCGAGGATTTTTCGAGCCAAAAGAAGGCAGGCTTCACAATTGTGCCAGTTAAAATTTTAGCCGAAGGTCGCTTTATTAAAATTGTAATCGCACTCGGAAAAGGTAAAAAACAATATGACAAGCGTGAAACTTTAAAACGTCGCCAATCTGAACGTGAAAATGCAAGAATGTTAAAGAGGTATTAGATGAAAATTTTTTCTTGGAATGTTAATGGAATTCGTGCGGTCGAAAAAAAAAGGAATTTAGCGGAATTTTTAAGCGTAAAAAATCCCGATATCGCATGTTTTCAAGAAATTAAAATTGATGAAATGCAAATTTCGAAAGAGAATTTTGACGAAAAATATCCTGAATATTTTAAATTTTATTCTCACGCCGAACGAAAAGGTTATGCGGGAACATCAATCTGGTCAAAGCAAAAACCACAAGCAATTTTACGAAATTTTCCAAAAAAAATTTTAGAAAATTTTGAACTTAGCGATAATTTTGGCGATGCCACAACTGAAGGGCGAATTTGTGCTGCAAAATTTAATAATTTTTGGCTAATTACAGTTTATACTCCAAACACTAAAAACGATTTGGGCCGCTTAAAATTGCGAGAAAATTGGGATGTAGCCTTTTTGGCTTTTTCGAAAGGTCTAGAAAATGGTGAATTTTCAAAAGAAGATTTTGCAGAAAATTCAGAAATTATTGAAGAAAATCCTCAAGATATTTTTAAGCCGAGTTCGGTTATTTTTTGTGGTGACTTAAATGTTGCACACGAGGAAATTGACCTTTCGAACCCAAAAGCTAATCGCGGAAAACATGGCTTTACAGATGAAGAGCGACTTGGATTTTCTAATTTCTTAAAAGCCGATTTATTTGATATTTTTCGAAATCAAAACCTAGAAAAGGCTGAAATTTACACTTGGTGGAGCCATTTTGCAAAATCTCGCGAACGAAATGTTGGCTGGCGGATTGATTATTTTGTTGTTTCAAAATCATTAAATTCAGAAAAAAATAAAGCCGAAATTCATAACGAAATTATGGGGAGCGATCATTGTCCAATTTCACTGGAGCTTAAAGATGTTTGATTTTTGGCAAGTTCAATCTTCGAAATTACTTTTTCCTGAAATTGCTTGGAATAAACCTGAGCAAAAAGGACATGCGGGCAAACTTTTGATTATCGGCGGCGGAGCAGGGGCTTTTCGCGGACTTGCAACTTCTCACCAAACTGCTTTAAAGACTGGTGTTGGGGAAGTTCGAATTTTATTACCAGACAGTTTGAAAAAAGACATTAAAATTGATTCAAGCGAGCTAATCTTTGCAAAAAGTAATCTTTCTGGTGGATTTTCGAATGAAGCTTGGGCAGTTTTTAAAGCTGGGGAAAAGTGGGCGGATTCTATTTTATTTATTGGCGACACGAACAAAAACTCCGAAACAGCAATTCTTTTCGAAAAATTTATTCTTGAAAGCGAGAAGCCTGTTCTTATCGCTCGCGATGCAGTTGATATTTTACTTGATTCTTTTAGCGAGATTTTATTAAAAGAAAATGTAAGTATTTTGGCAAGCTTTGCGCAACTTCAAAAGATTTTTTCGAAAGTTTTTTACCCAAAAGTTCTAACTTTCTCGATGAATCTTTCGAATATTGTTGAAGTTCTACATAAATTTACACTTTCTTATCCTGCTCAAATTTTAACTTTAAATAACGAAAACTTTATTATTTCTGAAAATGGTGAAGTTTTTTCATCTCCACTAAATTCAACTTTAAACTTGGGCAAGCTTTCACCTATCCAAATATGGTCAGGTGAAATTCCTACAAAAATTGCGGTTTGGCAAATTTGGAATAAAAACCAGAGGTCAAAAGCTGCAATCACAGCAATATCATCTTGATTTTTAAAAACATAAGTATTATAATTGATTTTATAATACGAGATTTTTATGATTGAAATGAAGAGAACTCGCCAAGATAAAGCCGAGAAAAATATTGAAAGAATAAAGAAAAATCCTCAAAAAGAGAAAGCTTTATTAGATAATCCTAAAAAATCACGTTTTTCACTTTCGAATTTGTCAAAAAAACAAAAAATTAGTTTAATTATTGGTGTAATATTTTTGATTTTGGTTATTGTTTTTAGTTTTTTGTTCTTTTTTAGAAAACCAGAAAGCGCACCCGTGAAAAATCCAGCCCCAAAAAGCCAAAAAACCGAGCCAAAAAAGAAAGCTAAACCAGAAAAATTTTATTCAAAATTATCTGGAGTTGAAGTTTCTGAGAAATCGCTCGAAAACGCACCAGTTTTTGGTGTTATGATCGAAAATTCGATTCCAGCAAGACCACAATCTGGATTAAGCCAAGCTGAGGTTGTTTTTGAAGCAATTGCTGAAGGTGGAATTACACGTTTTTTGGCTCTATATCAGCAAAATAAGCCTGAACTATTGGGGCCCGTTAGAAGCGTTCGCGGTTATTATATTGATTGGGCTTCAGGATTTGATGCCTCGGTTGCCCATGTTGGTGGGCCAGGAGATGCTTTGGCGAGAATGCGAGACGGCAAACATAAGGATATGGATGAATTCTTAAACACACAGACCTTTTGGCGTTCAAAAAATCGCTACGCGCCTCATAATGTCTATACGAATTTTACAAATTTATCAGCATTAGGCTCTTCGAAAGGTTGGAATTCTTCGAATTTTGAAGGTTTTAGTCGAAAAGAAGACTCACCAGCAAAAGATAAAAATGCAACCCAAATTCAGGTTAATATTTCAGGTTTTTCTTATAATTCAACCTATGTTTACCGAGAAAACTGTAATTGCTATTTGCGAAGTCAGGCCGGAGTTACTCATACAGATGCAAATGGAACTCAAATCTCAACGAAAACCCTAATTATTTTAAAAATAGAAAACGGGCTAGCTGCAGACAGATATCATAATGTCTACGGAAATATTGGGAGTGGAGTAGCGATTGTATTTCAAGATGGAGTAGCTCAAGAGGTGAAATGGGTAAAATCAAGTGAAAGCTCCCCGTTGATTTTACAAAATAATGATAGTTCAAATTTTAAAATAAATCGAGGTCAATCTTGGATTGTTGCGGTCGGAAATTCAATGGGCTCAATAGGTTGGCAGTAAACATGTATTATATTTTTGTTCGCTTTTTGTTTTTTTGCGAGCTTGGGCTAACAGTTTAAGTTTCACATAGTCTGTTAGTCCTCGTTTAGAAAGTTATCGATTTTATCTGATTGTGAAATTGATTTAATAGCGTCCATAAGGCCAAATTTGTCTTTTTTATCGACAAAATAATCAATTTCTAAACCATTTTTGAATCGAAGAGTAAGAATTGTAAAATAATTTCCAGATTTTTCAGATTTTCGAGTTCGAAGTGCTACACGGGCAACTGTTGAAATGATATTGTCTTGATTTAAAATTTTTTCTTGCATAATTTATTTTTTCTCCTTGAAAATTATATTTTTTAAATTACAAAAACATAATAGCATATGCAAAAAGGAAATACAAGAAGGGTCGCACAATATATCTTTTACGACATCATACGTAAAAACAACTCTTAAATATAAAAATTAACTTACTATTTATATTTATACTGTGTAGGATTTATTTTATATAAATTATTTTTGTGGAATATAATAAAATAACAGATCTGTATAAATTATAATCTAGTAAATTATCAACAAGGAAAGAGCGGGAATTACAAAAAAATATTTTCCTTATATAATTTAAAAATTCTTTAAGTTTAATTTCTCAAATATCCATCTTTTCTAATAGATAAAAATAATTTTCTACACCCCTACCTTATTTATTTTTTGACAATTTGACTTTTTTATTTTTTAATATTATAATATATTTTTTATATTTCTCCCTACTCTTCTTGTTCTCAATTGTATTATAGAACAAAAAACGAACAAACCCCTTCTCCTTTTTTGTTTTTATTTATAATAACCTTTTCCTTCAATTCTTAGATCTATGTAATTTGGTGAAATTTTATGAGTTCTAAAATATTCAATAGCTTTTTTAAAGTTAATAATTTGCCCTTCTGCGGAATCGGCTGTCGACATCCTCGCAAAGTAACTTATACCTTCTACAGAAACTTCAACCTGTCGTAAACTAAGGGGCGGAATACGAATTTTCGAAACCTCTAGTCCTTGTTTGTTCGCAGCAGAAACTAGTTTTCCAATAAAGCTAAAAAAGCTACTGCTTGCAACATTTTTACCGTTAGAAACTATAGCACCACTATCATCAATTATATTTAGTGACGGTTTTTCAAAATTATTAACACTAAAAGATATACCTTCAGAATCTACAAAAAATTCTTTACTATCGACCAACCAAGAAGCAACAGGTTTTCGAAAATCAAGATAAATTTTATATGAGGTTAAACCATTAAATTTAATATCCGAAATAGATAACACCTCTGGATAATCTTTTTGAAGACTTTCAAGTAAAGCATTTTTATTTAAATTTGACAAAATCCGTTCACTCGGATTTATATTTAAATATTCTTCAACTGATTTTTCATATTTACTTAAATTTTGGCTTTTTGACTCATTTGAAACTACTGAAACCTTAGAAATAAACTGAAATAAAAATATAGAAATTAAACTTATAAAAATAGCTAAAATTATGAAAAAAGCACCTAGCTTTCTTCGGCGAATAACTAATTTTTGATTTTCTAAACGCTCAGAATGCTCTTTTTGATGCCGTGAAATTGTTTTTCCACGCCGAAAATCACCCTTCTCTTTTGAGCGTTCTTCTAGGATCTTTTCGCGCATTTCGCGTCGAGTTAAGTTTTTTTCTTCTTTCATCTAACTATAATTATACCATAAGCTCAATATTTTTTATAGTTTCACAGCCTCAAAAATCATTTCTGCAACATCTTTAGCAGCATTAGGCTTAGCAAACTTACCAAATTCTTTACCAAGTTTAAGCATCTCTTCTGGATTTTCTAAAGTTCTCAAAATTTCATCTGAAAGGATTTCTGGATTTTTTTCAATTTCATCGTCTGAAACAATCTTAACAGCATTAGATTTTTGATAAACCTGCGCATTTTTTAATTGATGTCCACCTGTTAATCTTGCGTTTGGAACAAGAATTGTTGGCTTGTGAAGCGCGGCAAGTTCAAGGTTGGAAGTTGCACCAGCCCGAGCAACAACCAAATCTGCAGCAGCTAAAAACTTCCACATATCTTTTGATACAAAACTTAACAAGTAAAAATCCTTCGAAAACCCCTCAGTTTTTCTCTTAAGTTCACTAAATTGAGATACGCCAGAAATTAGAACAATTTGAGCGGATTTTGAAAGCTCCCTGCCCTTTGAAACTACCGCATTGTTAAGCCGAGTTGCACCAAGACCACCACCAGTAACTAAAACAAGAGGCTTACTTTTCGAAAACCCGAGCTCAACCTTAAAATTATCTTGTTCTTTTTTACTATATTTTTTAAAATTTTCAAGTACCGGAATTCCAACGTAATTTGAAATTTCTTTTGGATAATTATAAAATTCGAGTGGTGCGCCTGTTGCAATCCTTTTAGCAAATTTTGAAATAATACGATTAGCTAAACCTGGGTGAGCATCAGAATCATGTATCACAATTGGAATTCTCAAAATCCAAGCGCTTATTCCAACAGGAACACAAACAAACCCACCTTTACAGAAAATAACATCTGGTCGCCAAAAAATTAGTTTGAAAAAAGACTGAAAAATACCAGCAATATTTCGAAAAATATCTATAAGATTGCCAAAAACAACACTTGGAATTGTAAGATGTTGCCAAAAAGTTAAGTGATTGTAGCGGCGAAATTTCCCACTTGAAATTTTCGAAATTTTAACTCTTTCACCAAAAGAATCAGTCATTATTTTTTTAGCCTGTGGTGCAAATTTTTTATCACACCAAAAATGTAATTCTACTTTTGGATTTTTCTTTAAAATTTCCTTAAAAACTGCCACGATTGGAACTACGTGACCGCCCGACCCGCCGCCGACTGCCAATATTTTCATTGCCTTCCTCCTTAAAATCTTCAACTTGAGTAAATGATGTGTAGTTCGAAATATTAAACACAACACCAAGAACTGTCAAAATAACAACCAAACTCGTTCCACCATAAGAAATTAACGGAATTGTAATACCTTTAAGCGGAAATAGCCCAACCATCGCTGCAATATTAATAATTGTTTGCGAAGCTAGCCACCCAGCAACACCGGCCACAAAAAGGCGGCTCGCAGGGTTTTCCATTTTTGAAATAATCACAAGAAGCTGATAAAACAGCCCAAAATAAATTGCAATAATAAAAATTAAACCAACAAAACCAAACATTTCACCCATTACGGCAAAAATTGAGTCGTTAATGGTTTCAGGCAAATAACCAGCAGATTGGACTGAATTTCCAATCCCTAAGCCCAAAACTCCGCCCGAACCAATCGCGAGCTTTGCATTACAAATATGATATTGATCCTTACCACTTTCAGTTAAAATATTACTACAATCACCGCTCGAAAAAGTTAAAATTCGAGAAATTCGATGAGGCTCGAAAACAATTAGAAGAACAACCCCAACCAAAACCAACACACCAATTGGAATTAATTTTTTAGACTTCATACCTGCAATAATAAACTGGAATGCAATCGCAATAATAATTGTCGTTGCCGTTCCGAGATCTTTTTGAAAACCAGCAATCACCAAAAGTACCGCAATAATTACAACTGAAGCCGGCAAAATCGTTTCTTTATAGCTGTTGATTTTTCCCTTCGAAGCTTGAGCGCCAAGGAAAGTTGAAAGAAGTAAAATCACGCCAATCTTTAAAAACTCAGCTTGTTGAAAACTGAAACCAGAAAAGCCAAACCAGCGACAAGCTCCATTTTCACAAATTACAGGAGGAAGATTAAACAACGCTAAGCCTGCAAGAGCTACACATAAAATTAGAGAAAAGATAAAGAATTGTAATGATTTCGAAAAAATCCAGTTGAGTGGAATTGCCTTCATTCCAAAAAAGAAGATCAAACCAACCGCGATATAAATTAAATGTCGCCAGAAGAAATAATAATCATCATAGTTCGCGCCTTTAGCAATATTCAATGAATTTGCCCGCTGCGGGCTTAACGAAAACATTACAACCAAACCAATCAACAACAGCAGACAGATGAAAAGAAATAGCATATAGTTTGCACGATGCTTGCGGATTTTTTCGAAGCCTTCAAGATTGAGGCGTTTTTTATTGTCAGCTTTAACACTTTCATAAATTCTCACGCAAGGATTTACGATGAAAATTAAAAACATTGAACGAATTAAAAATATAACTCGCTCCAAAAAACCTGCAAAATCACCGTTCAAAAATTGCTGAAAAATTACAGAAAAATTATCATTATTCAAATCACTTTTTAAAAAGCTTTGGCTATGTGATTTTCGAAAAGATGAATTTCGAACTTGTGGCGTTCGAGATTGACGACGAGATGAATAGTTTTCGAAACCTCGTCGTTCACTCAAATTCCTATTCCTTCTTTCCATTTTAAAGAATTTTATGCTCTACCAGCGCCAAAATTACACCAATAAAGGCCATAACCATTCCGATAATCCAAAAACGCATTGTGATTTTAGTTTCTTCCCAGCCGGTAGCTTCAAGATGATGATGAATTGGCGCAGAAATAAAGATTTTTCGTTTAAATACTTTTTTCGAAAAAATTTGAATCGCGCTTGAACCAGCTTCGATTACAAAAATTAAGCCAATTACAGGAAGAAGAAGGAGCGAATTTGTAAGCATTGCAACTACTCCGAGAGTCGTTCCCCAAGCAAAAGAGCCAACATCGCCCATAAAGAAACGTGCAGGATAAACATTAAACCATAAATACGCAAGAAGTGCGCCAAGAACAGTAAAACAAAATACCGCTAAATTATGCTGATTCTGAACAAGAGCAATAATTCCGAAAGCGCCGAAAGCAGCACTCAATAATCCACCCGCCAAACCATCGAGTCCGTCAGAAATATTTACAGCATTACTTGTTGCAACAATAGCAAAAATAAAGAGTGGAACCATCCAGTATCCAATTTCAATATTACCAATAAAAGGAATCATAACACTTGTAAAGTGAAGTTTAAAAGTAAAAAACCACGCCAAGAAACCAGCAAGAGAGATAATCATCGCAAACTTAACAGGAGCACGGAGTCCAGCATCTTTACGATTCGAACCCCAAATATTTAAGATGTCATCGATTAAACCAATAAACGCACCACCAGCAAGCCCAGCAAGTGGCAACCAAGTTTGCTCACGCTTCAAATTTAATAAAACAGAAATGATAATAACCGCAATTACGCCAATAATTCCTGCCATAGTAGGAATATTACGTGCGATTTTTTTAGCGTGCAATTTATTTACAACAGTTAAAGCTTCACCTGTAACAGATGCTGTTTTTTGTTTCTTCCAGAATTTATACTTATAAGCAAAAAAAGTATAAATTGGCGTTAAAGCCATTGCCAGAATGAACCCAGCAAGACTAAATAATGCAGAAACGATTAATTGATTTGTGATATTTAACATATTCCCTCTTTAATTCTTTGGTTTAATCTCTAAATAATTTAATAGCCAGTTTGAAATTTCGGTGAAAATCGGTGCAGCATCTTTGGATCCTTGCAAATTCTGATTTTCACCCCAAACCGCTACCATTATAACATACTCGGCTTCATCTCCGCCACCAAAACCAACATAACTACCAATTGTCTGATAATCAACATATTTTCCACCAACGATCGTCTGGCTTGTTCCGGTTTTTCCGCCAATTTGATAACCCGATGGATCTTTTGCACCGCCAACTTTTCGAACACCTTCCAGAACTTGTCTCATCTGTTCACTGGTTTCTTTCGAAATTACCGCTTCTTTATTAATTTCAGGCTCTTTTTTCGAAAGCTTTCCATTTTCATCAACTATTCCTTCAATCAGGCTTGGCTTATATAAAGTTCCACCATTCACTAGTGAAGAAAAAGCATTTGCCGTTTGAAGCATTGTTGTGGTCATACCTTGGCCAAAAGTCATATTCGAATATCGAACCGCATTTCCTTCAGCTTTTTTTGGTGAAACTAGCAAACCTTTGCTTTCAAGAACTTCAATTCCAGTCTCCTGCCCAAGCCCAAAACGATTATGGAAATAATCATAAATCTTATCCCGAGCGGTTGAGTTAAGACTTCCACCACCAAGGAGCTTTCCAATAGTCACCATTCCAGTATTGAGCGAATAATTCATGGCTGTTTGAAGAGTAATCGAACCAGTATGCCCCAAAACTGCATTTTGAATTACAATATCTTCAATTCTAATTGAATCAGTATTGTTATATCGAGTTGAAGGACTTGCAACGCCTTCATTAATTCCTGTTGCCATAGTGAAAGATTTTATCACCGAGCCATTCTCATAAGCCATTGTTGTAGTATTATTATTATATACTGAGCTTTTTTCAACTTTACCATAATCTGCTGGGTTGTAAGTTGGATAGTTCGCCATTGCCATAATTTTGCCATTTTTTGGATTCATAACCAAAACTGAGCCATTTTTCATACCTTTTGACTCCATTTGCGATTTTAAAACCTTTTCAACGCGAGCCTGAATATTACGATCAATTGATAACGCGATATTTTTTCCATTTATGGCTGGCTTTTCGATATTCTCACTTCCAACTTCAATAACCTGATTGAATGCATCGGTAGTAATTTTTTTATAGCCGTCAGTTCCCGTCAATTCTTTATTCATTGCCTGTTCGATGCCATAATTCCCGCCATTGTCATTTACAAAACCAAGAACTTGCGCAGCTAAATTTCCCTCAGGATAAACTCGGCGAGTTTCTGCAGTAAATCCGACCCCATGAAATTTCTTTTCACGAATTGCATTTGCCTGTTTTAATGAAAGTTTAGTTCCAACAACTTGGTATCGCGTGCTGGTTTTTTCGAAAAGCTTTTCAAAATCATCCCTTAAATTTCCGCCAGCAATTTTCCTAAACTCTGAAATAATTTCATTTTTTTTAACTTTTTTTGAATTTGCAATTTCCTGCGGGTCAATCCAAAGCGTATAAACAGTTTCATTCAAAACCATTTTAGTTAGTTTTTTGCCATCCATTGCGTAAATTAAACCGCGTTGAGCTTTAATTTCAAATTGTTTTCTCTGACCTTTATCAGCACGGGCACGATAATCCGCACCTTCAATAACTTGCAAGAAAAAAAGACGAACCACAATTACCGCAAAAACCCCTAAAATTGAGACTGCGAGATAACCTGTTCGACTTTTATTCTTAAAACCTAAAATCATATAATTCTATTTTATCACACTTTTTGTGATTTTTCGAAAAAAGCTTAACCTTATTTTGCGTAAGAAACTGACGCCGGAGTTGTCATTTTCTTGGCGACTTCGCTATTTTCAATATTCGAAAGCGCTGTAAGCCGTGCATTTTCCACTTCTAAATCAGCCTTTTTAGTTTCTAAATCTGAAATTTTCGAATCAATTTGCTGAATTTCATTTCCATAAAGTGCCGGTTTAGAAGAATTCATTAAGAAGATAATTCCAAGAACAGCAATCAAAACACCAAGCATCAAAAATTGCGTTACTACACCAAGTTTTGCTGTTGGCTGAAAAATAGCGATATTGTTATTTCTTCCATATGACCGCGACGAAACTTGTGTTTGGCGACGGCGACTAACATAATTTGTGTTTGTTTTATACATTGGTTTTTTGTTGCGTTAAATTTAATATTCAATAAAATAAAGCACCAGACCAGTTTTTTGGCTGGTGCCTTAAAGTTTAGTTTCTGTTTTAAATTTTTGTTTTTGTTTTTCGAAAGTGTCAAATACTATCGAAAATTAACTTTTACGCGAGCTTGTTCGTTAGCGTAGCTTACTTTGATTGTTTTTGGCATCTCGCCTCCTTTTGTTTTTTTATTTTCTAATGCTCACTCGCAATTTTGCACTGCGGGCTCGCGGATTGTTAACATCTTCTTTTGCACCATTAAGCGGTTTTTTGGTAATTGTCTGAAATTTAGATTCCAAACCTTTTTTCGAATCTTCTTTGAAATAATTCTTCACTATTTTATCTTCAAGACTGTGAAAAGTTATAATTCCAACTCTTCCACCTGAATTTAATAGTTTCGGAAGCAATTTTAAAACCTCTTCAACTTGTTGAAGTTCATTATTTACCGCGATTCGAATCGCCTGAAAAGTGCGCGTTGCGGGGTGCGTTTTTTGCCAACCGCCTTTGTGCACGCTTAAAATTAAATCAGCCAGCTGCGTTGTGGTCTCAATTCTCTGCTTTTTTCGAACTTCTAAAATTTTCGAAACGATTCTTTCAGCAAAACCGCGCTTTTCTTCGCCAAATTCAATTAAAATTTGCAAAAGTTCGTTCTTGCTTGCGAAATTCACAATATCTGCCGCTGTTTTTTCTTGAGCAGGATTCATTCGCATATCAAGTGGGCCATCTTTTCGAAAAGAAAATCCCCTTTCTGCAATATCTAACTGAGGTGAAGAAACACCCAAATCTGCCAAAATTATATCAAATTTTTGACCTCTTTTTACCAATTCTTTTGCGACCGAAAGAAAATCTTTATGTAAAATCTCTACACCTTCATTTTTAAACCGTTGAAGCGTGCGAATTGCATTTTCATCTCTATCGACTAAAACCGAGTTTTCGAAATTCTCGGTTATACGCAAAAATTCGCCAGCGTGTCCTCCGTATCCTGCCGTAAGATCGAGATAACTTTCACCTCTCTTTGGCTGGATTTGTTGCAGACTTGCTTGCAGTAAAACTGGTATGTGAACTGATTCTTCTGTGTAATTCATAAATTTAAAGCCACCTAACTGATGATTAAACTTTTTGTTTTTGTTATATTTTTGTTTTAAGATTCATTATAAGTTTAGCTTTTTGCTTAGCGTATAGCCAATCATATTGCTGTTTGAGAGACTTATATATGAGGTGGAGTTTTATTTTGGGAGGTTTTAAAATGTGCTCCAGCTATTATTTTAACCTGGTTACTGGAATTTGTCCAGCTGTTTAATCACCAGATAGTTGACCTTAAACTAAAAACTACATCTATTTTAACGTGCTTTTATTTTTGTTTAGTGGTTTTTCTGTTTGTTTCTGTCGTTGCCACTGATTTAAGTTTACCGCGAATTATTTTTTTTCGCAAGACCTATTTTTGACAAACACGCAAGTTTAGAAATAATTTTTTATATATTTTTCCACAACTATGTGGAAAAGCAAGCCTTTTAACAGATATTTCCTACTTTTCCACAATGCTTGTGTTTAATTGTTGAAAACTAATTTATCGTGGCAATAATGCACTAATTAATGCAGTATCATATTTTGTTGTAGATATTAAAATCAAGTATGTCACAAATACAACAAGATTGATTGCAAGTGAAAGAACCAAAACTGCACTTCGAAAATCTTGCGTAACTTGGTCAACCACTACTGTTCCATCTTCAGCAATAATAATTCCATTATTTGTAAGCAAAGTTTTAGCTTTTTTAATATCTTGCTCTTTTTTTGAAACTTTTGTAGTTTTTTTAGCAATTTTTGTTTCTGTTTGTTTTTTTGTCATTTTTTTCCTTTTTTTGTTTATTTGACTTATTTGATCTTAATTGTTTTTTATGTTTATATAATAGCATAAGTTTTTTAAAAAGTCAATAGCTTTTATGCTAAATTATTTTAAAATATTTCAAAACCCTCTGCCAACAATTTGTTCGCTTGACATTGTATAGTTTTATTTTATTTTATTTTTTGACATTTCACTATTTTATTGTTTTCATATTTTTAAACCTTTAGCCTCACTATTCCATGAAAAATGATTAAAACTAAAAGACTCTCGAATTTTCGAAAGCCTTTTGCACACAATTGATTTTAAAACAAATTAACTAAAAATCTACTTTATATAGCATCTTCACCAAAGAGTTTTTTTATGCGAGCTTCAATTGAACCTTTATGGCGACCGAGCTCTTTACTTAATTTAGCAATTAAATCTGCGTCAATTTTTCCATTTGCAAAAACCATTTCTTGCAATTTCGAATCATCAACAAGTCTCCACGCACGATACGCATTTGGATATTCTTTCCGCATTTTTTCAAGCTTTTCAGCCCAAGTTGTTTTTGATGGTTGCACCTCAACAATTTCGCCCGCTTCACGCTTTTTAGCAACTTCTTTTAAGTGCGAAAAATGCTTTTCGGCTTTTAAGCTTTCATTTTTAAGTCTAAAATCAATCTTTTGCGCCTCTTCGCTAACCATCAAAGCGGTGCGGTTTATTCCAAGTAAATAGAGTTTATCAAGAGAGCGAACACGAGAAAGCGCCACATACCCCATTCCTTCAGAAAAGGCTTTTCGAAGGTCGATTCGAGCGGCATCGAGTGTCATCCCTTGGCTTTTATGAACTGTAATTGCATATGCTAGTCGGAGTGGAATTTGCATAATACTTGCTCGCTTTTTTTCGCCATCACGCATTTCCCAAGTTTCTGGCGCCATTGTAATAATTTTACCATTTCGAAATTGAACAATCGGGTAATCTGTTAATCTTTCAAAATCAATAACTTCACCAATTGAACCGTTCACATATTGGCGGTTTTGGGCATTTTTTACCGCCATCACTAAAGCACCTTTTTTGAGTCGCAAGAGTTCTGGTGCAAGAACGGATTTCTGTAAAGTTTCAACGTAGTTTTTTGCACCAGTTGTGGTTTGCGCAAAATGAAACTCCTCGCCTTCGAGCTCGGCAAGCTTTTGCTCATTAATTTTATCAACATCGATATTAGTAGTGTGGAGTTCGGTTAAGTTTTTCAAAAAATCATCACTTTCAAAATTAGGCTCAATATCGATACGATCAAGCAAACTTTGAGCGTGTTTTCGGCGTAAATCATCCGCTCTAAGTGCGTTTAAAATTTCAGATAGTTCATCATTTTTTTGGCGGTGATTTTCCTCAAGATAGCAAATCGTAAATTCGGCAAGCTTCCAGGCGTTCGAATAAATTGCAAAACCACCAGTTCGCCCACCAGTTCGGTTAATTGGCGGTAGCTGAAAAAAATCACCACATAAAATTACCTGAATTCCACCAAAAGGTTTATCATTTTGGCGAATTGTGCGACAAATTTCTTCAACCATGTCTAGTCGAAAATCGTGCAACATAGAGATTTCGTCAATCACCAGAATATCTGTATTTTTAATAATTTCAGCCCGCGTTTTTGGGAATTTTTCAAAAAATTTTCTCGAAAGATAATCATAAATTCCAATTCCGCTCCAAGCGTGAATGGTGTTTCCTCCAAGATGAGTTGCCGCTAAACCAGTAGTGGCCGTAACGCTAACCTTTTTTCCAGAATTTTTTGCAAGCTTAATAAACTGATTAAGCGTGAAAGTTTTTCCGCTTCCTGCCGCACCAGTTAAAAAAACATTTTCGCCTGAGAGCATAATCTCTAATGCTAACGCTTGCTTCATTTTCGAAAACTACTCGCTTCCGATCATTCGTGGCGGTTCACCTTCTGGGCCGTCGAGCAACTTTTTGCTTTTAATTTCATAACGGCGACCAGTGATTTCGCTCAAGATGTAATCTTCATTAATTAAATTCACGAACATATCTAAATCGTTACTATCCATAATAATGATTGCACCGTTGTCGTCCGTCATTAATTCAAGCTGCATTTCATCGGCGTATTCAACCACTTTTTCTTGCGAAATTTCACCAATTTCATCCATTTTTTGTAATTTCGTAGCAGCTTTTTTATGCTCGCGAACCAAAGTTTGCAAATCTAAACCATCAGGAAAACTCAATTTATACTTTCTTTCGATTTCCAAAACTTTTTTATCAGCTAAAACTTGTTTTTTATAATCGTAATTAAAGAGTTTTTCAAATTTTCCTTGATTGAAAATAAAAATATCATTATTTACGATCAAAACTTGATTATCTGGCTGGATTTTTAAACCAAATTCAGGCTCAAATGCACCAAATTTACCATTTCGAAATTCCCAAGCTGTTGCTCCGCGCAAAACCTGCCCTTGCATAATTTGTTTAGCAACATAAAATTTCTCGCCTTTCGAATTTGTAAACCTTGCCAAAATTCCTTTAATCCGCTTAAAATCATGTTCGTTTTCATTAAATTCCACAATGTCGGAATATTGCGTTTCAATTATATTTAATAGCGCATTAGCGTGTTGAACTTTTTGTAGTTCAGTTTTTAAAAGCACATCTTTGCCCGCGCCACCATCCATTTCATAGTCTCGCACGCTCAAACCAGTTCCTGCACCCATATTTACGAAATTAATCATATCAAACAAAAACAACGGCTTAATTTGCGAGTTCAATTCGCTTGAAAAACTAGTTGTAAAAGGCACAAAATTTTTATTAAATAAGAAAAATTCTACATCAAGCTCATTTTTGATTCCATCAGTCAAATTTGCCCACTGAAAAATATCAGTTGATTCATCTTTTTTCGAATTTTCAGCTTCTTCAAAATTTTGTTCTTCATTTAAAATTTCAGCCTTATTTTCTGTCAGGTTTTCAGTATTTTTAATCTCAGCGTTTTCAGTTCTAATATCTTCTTCCATATAGTTCTATTATACCACAGCCTAGACAGCAAGTCCAAGACAACAAAACTAATATGCGACACCTTTATTAAACCTAAAAAATAATCATAGTTGCATATATACTATGATTATTATACCACAGCTCAGACAGCAGTCCAAGTAACCATTATAAACTATACCTATAACTCATCAAAACGCCCTTTTATAGGGCGTTTTGACTTTGATAGATTATAATTCTTCTTGTAAGTCATATTTACTTTCTCGTTTAAGGAAAGCTATTCGACCTCCTTCGAGAATATCACAAACGTGTTCTTTGATGCTATATCTCTGCAGTAAAAATTGGCTTTTCTCGTCCTTGACTATACTTTCCAAGGCACCACTTACATAATCGAAGACTTTACCATTTTTATTTTTGGAAACATCCGATTCTTGATTTGCAACAATAACATTCTCACAATCTCCTGCAACAACAATATTAGGGTTATGAGTAACAAGAATAATCTGACGATTTAATTTCGTCTTTTTTATATAAGCCGTTAATTCATTATATATAGCACGATTATCCAGACTATCTTCTGGCTGGTCAATTAAGACTGGAATTTTACTATCTGAGAAATCTAAAATCAGTTTCAGAACGATAAATGCTTTCTTGCCGGGTGACATTTGTTCAAATTTATCCTTCTGATATTCGATGTCAAAACGATAAGAATAAAAATTTTTGCCGAAAAAATACTCAATATGAGATAACTTATCTCTATTACCATTAAAAGTTAAGGTGTCGTCTTCAAAAATCTTATCAACTACGGTATCGAAATTCTCTTCCAAATTATCAATAAAATCCTGTTTAGCGTGGCCTCTCGCATTGATATAATCAAACTCAGAATGTAAATCATTTAATGAAAAATTGATAGTTATCTTTAAACCATCTTTCTCTGATATGTCAAAAGAATCTTGCAGTTCGGTTCTAAAAATTGAGTATTGTTTATACTTTAGGATAATATCATTTTTAATTCTATTTTCTTTATCAGTAAGGGATTTTAATCTACTATTAAATTTATCAATCTTAGATAGAATTTCATTTTCCGACTTAATTGACGCATCTAGCTTGACAACTTCATTATTACTCTCTAAATATTGAGTACACTTCTGAAATAACTTGTCATTCTTTATAGTATCTATCTTTTCCTCAATACTATGAATTGTTTTAGTTACGTTAGACTTAAGTTTTTCTACTTTATCTTTAAATTCTTTCCGTATATTTTCATTCAAAGATTCAACGATAATGTCCAACTCATTTTGGAGAAATTCAGAAGGTTCATCAAATCTATCACAACGAAGCTCTACATCCGAGATAAATAATTCAGCTATATAATTCAAATCAGACTGATGAGAGGTTTTTTTCAATATATTTATTTTTAACTCCTCATTCATTTTATCGAATGATTCTCGCTCAATATCGGTTATAGAACCATTTTTTAATAATTTTTGCTTTTTGTTTTCATAGATTTTAATTCTATCTAAAGTCGCCTGTCTTTCTTCTTCAGGCTTAACTAATTCATTCTGTGAACGCTTAGTCTCCTTATACTCATGAAATAAATGTCGAATTTCACTTTGTAAGTTACTACACTTTTGGTCATATATTTTTATTGCTGAATCCATTCCCTTGGATTGTATTATATCTCCAACCAAATCCTTCAGTTTGCTATTATCTTTAGCTAAAGAAAACATATACTCTTGAGGTATGTAATGAATTTTTCTAGAATCATCCTCTTTGCCGTCTCTCCAAACAACACGAAAATTATCCAAGTCTTTAAAATAATAGCTTCCCTCATCTATGCTATTCCCTAATTTTTTAGCAATCGAATTTAATAATGTTGATTTTCCTGTAGACCGACCTCCGATAATAGTATTTAGATTTTCAGATAGATAAATTTCTTCTCCTGGATAACCAATTCTATCAATCACAAGCTCATCTTTTTCAAGTAATGGCTTTTCTTTTGATAAACTAATACGATATTCAGGTTCATATTTTATCTGTCTTAATCCATCGAAGGTTAGATCAGCCTTTATCCAAGAATACTTCATTCCTATTTGCTCCAATGAATGAGCGTCTGAAGATTGGAGTAAGGGTTTAATATATTTTGGATGATTCAGCCAGTACTCTCTATCTTTGAAAGTATTATCATGAGAACATTTAGTATCTTGACAGTCATCGGGATTATCGCAGCTAGAATGAAGTATGAAGTCTGAATTTCGACAAACATCTTCATAGATAGAACTAATTTTCACTCTCGCATTTCCGTGCCCCCTCGACAAAAATCCTTTTAAATATCTGCCATTTAATTCTTCATCGCCTTCCAGAGTAGATATAAGGCTATTAAAAGGGACACTTGCCGAATTGTCGATTTCACTCTTTGTCAACCTATTAAAGGATTTATCAGTATTACCAATTTTTGCCTTTAAATTGGCTAATAAATTTTTGATAATTTGATTTTCTATACTATTGTCAAAAATAACATGATAATCAAAAAACTGATTTGAGTTATTCGTATTAGTGAGTCTAACCTCAAGGTTTAAAAATGTAACAATACCTGCAGAATTTAGCTTATCCTTCAATATAAAATCTTCATCTTTAAAATTGAAATAATTAGTTAAACCAACTGCTGAAATTCCCTCATCCTTAAGTTTCTTGATAAACTGTTCAATATCGGGACTACCGTCTGCCAAATGTTCAAAATTATTATTCAATATCGTATATGGTGAATGTATATGTAAATCCCATTTTCTAAATTCCGAACCTCTATTAACTGTCATAATAACCTCCATATATAGTTCTATAAGATTCTCAGAGTTTCCTTAACCCTATCCTTACTAATCGTCTCATTGAAGAACGGTAAGCCTACAATACGATAACGGCACACCTTCCACCATAAAGGTGTCATTTTGTGCCAGAAGGTGTTCCAGTTCTTGTTTCATATAAAGTTTACCTTTCAGTTATATTTTAGCGAAGGGCTGATAGGATTCCTTTATTATGAATATAATAAAGAAAGGTTACCCTTCGGGTTTTTCAAATTTTTCTGATTCTATTATACCATAAACATTAAAAAATATTTATATCTGATTAAATATTAGTCGAATATCAGAAAAAACTCACCCGTCAATAGCTCGTTATGCTTATAGAATAAGACAAATAATCTCTTTAAAAATTGCTGATTTTAACTTTTTATGATACAATTAAAGAATGAAAATTGCAATTTTAGGGCGTCAGCCAAGTATCGGGATTGCCGAACTCGAAAGTGTTTTTGGCGGCGATAAAATTCGCGTACTGGGTGATTACGCCTGTCTTATAGAAACTGAAAAACTCAATGTTTCGCATTTTGGCTCAATTTTAAAAACAGGCCAAGTTGTTTTTGAAGTCAATTCAACGGATTGGCGAGATGTTTCAAAAAAAATAACCAAAATTTTTGAACACGATTTTGCGGATTTTAGCGGAAAAATCACACTAGGAATTTCAACCTATGGCTTAAAAACTCGGGCAAACGAAGTTTCGAAAACTGGAACAATTATTAAACAAAAGCTTAAAAATCACGGCGTTTCAGTGCGAATAATCCCTTCAAAAAATACTGAGCTTTCAACCGCAATTTCGCATAATAATAAGCTTGGCTTAAGCGAGAAAAAAATCGAAATTTTAGTAGTTCGTGGCGGCAAAAAAACAATTATTGCTTTAAGTGAAGGTGCACAAAATATCACAAACTACGCTAGACGTGATCAAAACAGACCAAAGCGCGATGCTTTTGTTGGGATGCTGCCACCAAAACTCGCTCAAACAATGATCAATCTCGGTGTTGGCGAAAATCAGCCACAGATTCAAGCACTTTTCGGTAAAAAAACTTTCGAAAATCCAGAAATCCTCGATCCTTTTTGCGGAACTGGCACAGTTATTCAAGAAGCACTTCTAAAAGGTTTTAAAGCAAACGGGACGGATTTGAGCGAAAAGATGGTGGAGTTTTCGAAAGAAAATAGTGATTGGTTTGTGCGGGAGTTTAAACCGCATGGTGAACTTGGAGAAATTTACGAAGCTGATGCTACAATTGAAAAATGGAGTTTTGCAAAAAAACTTTCAAGCGTAGTTTGCGAGACTTACTTAGGGCAACCATTTTCTGCTCCACCTTCACCCAAAAAATTAGCAGAAGTTCGCGAAAATTGCAACCGTATAATTTCGAACTTTTTGAAGAATTTATCGCAGCAAATTCCAGAAGGCACACAGATTTGTATTGCTGTTCCTGCTTGGAAAACGCAAAATGGTGATTTTTCTCATCTTCCACTTATTGACTTTTTAAATGAGCTGGGTTATAATAGAAAGGAATTTATGCGCGTTAAACCACAAGATCTAATATATTATCGCGAAGATCAAGTTGTGGCGCGTGAATTATTAGTACTAATAAGGAGTAAAAATGTCACACGTTAAATCGGGTGGTTCAAGTAAGAACATCCACAACAACGCCGGTCAACGCCTTGGTGTTAAACGATTTGGTGGCCAAAAAGTTAACGAGGGCGAAGTTCTCGTTCGACAGACTGGTGCAACTAAATTGGCTGGCGAAGGAACTTACATGAGCCGGAATTTCACGATTCACGCCAAACAAGACGGTGTTGTGAAATTTAAACAAATCCAAAAACGCAAATTTACTGGCAAAACAGAACGACGCACAGTTGTAGAAGTTGTTGCTGCGTAATTGCAATAAAAAATGAGCCTTTCGAAAGATTGACTCATTTTTTATTTTACTCATTTTAGACCTGCTAGTAATCTTCACCAATGCCCAAATGTTCACGAACCTTCTCAATCACATCTGAAATCATCACCTGAGATTTAACAAGATATTCATCAACGCCAAGTTTTTCAGCTCGCTCACGATCACTTTCTTGGCTTAAAGCGGTAAGCATAATAATTTGCAGATTCATTGTTTCAGGAGTATTTCGAAGAATATCTAACACATCAAAGCCCGAAATTTTTGGCATCATTGCATCAAGAATCATTAAATCTGGACGATATTTTAAAGCTGCAGTCAACGCTTGCTCGCCGTCATGAACTTCCATAACCTCAAAATCCTCCATTTCAAGCCTTGCACGATATACGCTAGCCAAAACCTCATCGTCTTCAACTAATAAGATCTTTTTTCTTGCTTCCATTTTCCCTCCTAAATAGTTCTGCAATTATTTTAAAATTTCTAACGCCTTGTTTTTTTGAATATCGTTTAATAAATAACTTTCACCCTTTGGTGCGCTCACTTTAATATCTGGCGAAATTCCATTATTCGAAATATTTTTCCCACTTGGCGTAAACCATTTCGCAATCGTAACTTTCAATAAAGCTCCATTTGGCATATCAATAGTAGTTTGAACACTTCCCTTACCGTAAGATTTTTCACCAACAATTTGAGCAGCTTTATGCTCTTTTAAAGCGCCCGCAACGATTTCGCTCGCACTAGCCGAGGAGCCGTCAAGCAAAATTACAGTTTTAATACCTTTCAAAGGATTGTCACCAGTCGCTCGAATCTCCTCAATCGTTTTTGAACCAGTTTTTTCACTAACGATCAAAGCATTTTTTTCAAGCCACAAGCTTGCAACAGTTTTTGCAGCTTGAACATATCCGCCGCCGTTTCCACGCAAGTCTAAAATAACTTTTGAAATTCCCTCATTTTTAATTTCTTCGGCATATTTTTTCGCCAAAACACCAGTTTCACTATCAAATCGATAAATTGAAAGTGTTGCGACACCATCTTTCTTCGAGAGTTCCACACTTGGATTTTCAATTTTCGCACGCGTAACTGAGAATTCTTTCTTTTCATTGCCACGAACTACACCAATCTTAACAGTTGTTCCAGCATCTCCACGAATTTTTTTGCTAATTTCAGAAACATTTTCTTTCGAGACATCTTCACCGTTAACTTTCGAAATTACATCACCTACTAAAATTCCTGAACTTTCGGCTGGATTTTTAGCTAAAACTCGCACAACTTTAACGGAATCACCATCTTTTGCGAGCTCAACACCAATTCCTGTTCCAACATCACCACTTAAGCTTTTATTGAATTCTTCAGCCTCTTTAGAAGTCATATACTCCGTGTATTTGTCTCCTACCGCTTCAACTAGACCTTTCGAAGCACCATCGATAATTTTTTGTTTATCAATTTCGCCATCAAAATTTGAGGCTAAAGCTTGATAAGTTTTTTCGACATTCGAAAAATCTATTCTTTCAACCTTTTTCAGTCCAAAAACTGGCGCGATTAAATTTCTAATATCATCTATTCTTGAGCCACCCGCAAAGCCTAAAACCAGCATAAAAACTGAAACCAAAACTAGCGTTGAGCGTTCAACTTTTTTACCTCTATCCATAAATTCCATTATATCACAAAAGCACAAGCATAACAAAAAAATAAGTTCTGAAAGATAAGTTTAATATTTGGTGCCTTAAAATAATTTGAATTTGCACTGTTTTTGTGCTATATATTATTTTATTTCTTCAAAAGATTTCGCAATATAAGCTCAGGATTTTCTAAAGTAAGTTTTGTAATTTGATAGCTTTCTGAATCGTGATAATCAATTTCTTGAATAGATTCATTAAAATTGTATATTTTTGAATTTGGTAAAGCTGTAATAATAGGGGAATGAGTAGCTATGATGAATTGAGCTCCGCTTTGCGTTAGTTCATATATCTTTGCCATAAAGGCTAATTGATTTTGTGGCGAAAGAGCAGCTTCTGGTTCATCTAAGATATATAATCCATTAGGTTTAAATTTATTTAAAACCAGACCTAAGAATGCCTGACCGTGTGAGCGTTCGTGAGGGATTCCGCCGTAAGAATCTAACTTATATCCCATAGCAATCTCTCTACTGTATATATCTTCCAGATAAGTAGCTACATTATAAAAACTTTCAGCCCTCAAGAAAAATCCATCCCGTGGTCGCTTAGCCCCTCTAACAATCTGAATATATTCACTAAGGTTTGAATGCGTTTCTTTAGTTGCGAAATTAAAATTAACAGTTCCTCCCTCAGGATTAAATCCTAAAGAAACCGCAATACCTTCAAGTAAAGTTGATTTACCGCTCCCATTTTCGCCCATAAAAAAGGTAATAGGAGAAGACAAATTTAAATAATCAATGGAATTTATTGATGGAATTTCAGAGTAGTATTTCCCTTTAGGTATAGGTTTTATCCTTATTTCTTTAACAAAAACATCCATTACATCCCCTTTCATTCTTTATTATATCATGATAAAGAGAAACTTTTAATAATAAAAATTTATTGATAGCTTATTTTGATAAAAATCTATCCAAAACTTTATAAAGACACCCTACCTCGTGGAATTTTTAAATGAGCACTTTTAGTTAATCGCTAAAAATAACAAATAATAAAAAGCGAGTCAGTTAAACTGGCTCGCTAAATATTAATCGAAATACACATATGTATCATAAGTGCTTGCAGGTACGGTCATTGTTGAGAATTGACCCCATCTACCATTAACAAAGTAATTATACTGCGAAATCGTAACCATATTACCATTCACAGCCTCAACCCAAACAATGTGACCATATTGACCGCCGCTCATTACGCCGAATGATCCAACTTTTGGAGTACTTCCAGTTCGGAATCCTGCTCGCCGTGCGCTAGCCGGCACATCTTTAGCATTACCCCAATATGCAGCGTTGATACCTTTTGTTGCACGCAATTTCCATGCAACATAGCTCACGCATTGGCGACAACCATAGCCATAGCCATCTGTTCCATTTCCATCTGCACCACCATAGCTTACCGCATTTGCATCAACAAAACAGTTTGCATCATTCCAGGGGTAGCTACTTGTTCCAGCAATAGCTTGCGGAAGTGATCCACTACCAGCCGCCCGGGCTGCACGCAAAATTTGAGCCTGAATAATATCTTGCTGCTGTTTTTGAAGAGCTGCTTTTTGCGAATTTCGCTCGTTCGCATATTTTGTATATTCTGCTTCATCATTTTTAGTTTGAGCAATCAATTCATTCTGCTGGCGAATTTTTTCTTGAAGCGCAGATTCAGCTTGTTGCTGATTAGTTAAAGCAACTTTAACTTCATCTCGCTGTTTTTCAAGTTCAGCTTTTGCTCGCTTAATACTATCAACCTTTTCAACCAACTGGTTCTTAACTGCACTCTGATATTCAAAATTATCAAGCGCTTTCGAAAGATTGTTACTCCCTGCAATCCGCTCGATTGGTGTTATGTCATCTTCAATTGACATTGCCGCCAAAATAGAACCCAACGCATTTCGATTTCGTTCAATATTTTCTTCGTTATTTTTAATTTCAAGCTGCAGCTTTTCGTATTGTTTTTGATATATTGCAATTTGCGATTGAATTGTGGCTTTTTCATTTTCAATACCACTAAGCTCATTTTGAAGTGTTTGTGCTTTATTTCTAAGATCACTCGCACGAGATTCCGCACCGCTAATTTGAGATTCCAGCGCTTTAATTTCTTTATCGAGCTGTTCAACGCTCTTCTCGGCTTCAGCACTTTTTGGTAAAGCCGCAATAATACCAGCAGCAACAACTCCAAGAGAAATTGCGCCATTTATCACTAAATTCTTCTTAATCTTTTTCATAGTTGTTTTTCTTTTTATTTTAAATTTATTCTTAATTAGATTATACCACAATATTTTTTCGAAAACAAGCCCCTTTCTATATTTTTAGATATTTTCTTGTTGCCGTAAATGCCGAGACAACACCAATAAACGAACCAACAACTATCAGTCCCAGAACAACCAAAAATCCATAAATTTGCAAGAATGAAATTACTGGCGAAATGATAATTCCATAAGCCTCGAGCCGAGATTTCGAAAGAAAAATTATAGTATAGCCAATTATTGAAGCTAGAATTGCTGCAATTGTTCCGCAAATTATAGCTTCAACCAAAAATGGCCCAGCAATAAAACTCTTATTAGCACCGATCAATTTCATCATATAAATCTCTTCTCGACGGTTAAAAATAGCCATTCGAATTGTATTAAAAATGATTAAACTAGCAATGATTACAAAAATTGAGCCAGCTAAAATTCCAACTTTTTCAGCAAAATTAATTGTATTTGATATATTTTTAATAATCTCATTTCGATCGCTCGCATATGTTGGCGGATGATCTGGATCGAGATTCGATTTAATCAACTTATTATTTTCAACAAGATTTTTTAGCTCGGTTGAATTAGAAATATCCACAAGTTTAACATTGAAAATTCCAAAAAATTCATTATTCGATTCAATTAAGGCTTTTCGAATATCCGCATCAGCCGAATTTTTTCGAGCAAATCTATCACGTGCCTCTTGTGGTGAAGTATATGTTATATCTGTAACTGAAGGTAAATCTTTAATTGCTTTTTGCATCTTTAAAACATCAGAATTTAAAACACCTTTTTTAAGGTAGATAGACATATCAACTTTATTTTTGATGTCATCAACTGTATCCATCAAAATTGAACGCGCAAGGAGTGAACCAAAAATAATAACCAAAGTAACAGTCATCACAGCAGTCGCAGCAACTGAAAGCCAAGCATTTCGAATAAAGCTATTTGCACCATATTTCGTAATTCGCCAAAGAGTTAAAGTTTTGCGGCGGCGCTGTTTCTGTTGCATAATAATTTTTGAATTTTGTTTTTTTCTACCTTGTTGCACTTGAGAGCCTTTAATTTTATGATGTTTTAGATTTTCCTCTCTCATTATTGTCTATACTCCCCTTGCGATTGGTCGTGGGTAATTTTTCCACCATTTAAGGTAATTACACGACGTTTAAGTTTATTTACAATTTCAACATTGTGTGTAGTTAGAACAACCGTTGTTCCGTAGTTGTTAATTTTTTCAAGCAATCTAATAATATCCCAACTGTGCTTTGGGTCAAGATTCCCCGTTGGTTCATCAGCAATTAGAATTTTTGGCTGGCGAGCAATTGCGCGGGCGATTGCCACGCGTTGTCTTTCACCACCACTTAACTGGTGCGGAAAATTTCCCTCTTTTCCTTCAAGGCCAACAAGTTTAATAACTTTCGGAACAGTCGCTTTAATCTCATGATTTGTCATTCCGGCAATTTCAAGCGCAAAAGCTACATTTTCGAAAACAGTTCGATTTGGCAAAAGCTTAAAATCTTGAAAAATCACACCAATTCGGCGCCGCAAAAGTGGAACATCCTTATCTCGCAATTTATCATAATCGATTCCACCAACAACAATTTTACCGCTGGTTTGTTTTTCTTCACGAGTGAGCATTTTTAAAAGTGAGGATTTCCCCGCACCACTCGTTCCAACCAAAATAACAAACTCTTTTGGCTTAATATGAAGGCTAACCCTGTTAATCGCAGGAGTTTTTGAATTACCATAAACTTTTGTCACACGATCTAATAATATCATCACTTTTTATTATACCAGCTTTTTTCAAAGTGTTCAAGCTTATTTAAAAATTTTAACTAAAATCACCCTTTCGAGTGATTTTTGAGTTATTTTTTAGCTTTTTTCTTTCGAAGAAGCTGTGCTGTATAGTTTTCTGGTGAATCTGCAGTTTTATCGATTCCTAGAACTTCTAGAACATCCCACAACTCTTGGCGAATTCCATCTGGATTATCACCTTTTTTCACTTCTCGTTCAAGTTTAATGAAAGTCCCCAATCCTTCAACATCATCTAAAAAGAAAGTAGTATCCTCAACTTGAAGCTTTTGACGGTTTCGAAGCACCTCAACTTTCATTTCGAACCCAAGTTGCTGAACAATATGTGCCGTTTCAGAATAATTTAAAACTGGCGTTTCGTGAATTAAATCAACATTTTCAGCATCAATATGGCGCTTTTGAATTAACTGATACCAAGGTTTGCGTTTTGGATCAATAATCTCTGTTCGAATCATTAACTTTGGTAAATTTCTGCTTGGCTGAAAACCTCGTGGTAAAAACACGCGATCATTCTGAAAAATAACTCGCCCAAAATCATGCCCCGTATCCGTTATTCTTTTAATAAAATCAACCTTATTTTTAATTTTTGCCTTTACGATAACTTTCTTCATGATTCGATTATACCATATTATTTAGATTTCGCCAAGATGCTCATGCTCCAACCTTTGTCTAGATTGTTCTGCCAAACAGACCGTAGCGGCCATTGCCACATTTAAGCTTTCAATTTCGCCAACCTGCGGAATCATTACTTGATTTTCAATTTTCGAAAGTAGCTCACTAGAAACACCAGAACCTTCATTACCAAAAATCCAAGCCGTTTTTATTGTAAAATCCTCGTCGTAAATTGATTTTTTAGCTCTCAAACTTGTAGCAAAAACTGGAACTTGCATTTTATCAACTAATAAATTTAAATCTTGGTTTTCGAAAATTTTTAGTTTAAAATGCGCCCCCATTCCAGATCGCAACACTTTTGGAGACCAAGCCGAAACAGTCCCTTTCGAGCAAATAATTTGTTCAACACCAAAACCGACCGCACTACGCAAAATCGTGCCAAGATTACCCGGATCTTGAATCTTTTCAAGAAAAATCGTATCTTTTCGAAAGTCGACATCTTGAAAAGTCGATATTTTTACAACAAAAAGTATTCCAACACCCTCAATTACGGGGCTAATTTTAGTATAAATATTTGTCTCAAGTTCAACAATTTCAACGCCGAGCTCTTCACATTTTTTAATCACTTGCTCAACCTCAAAACTTTTAGAAGAACTTGAGATAACACAAATCTCTGGTGAGCCAAAAGCTTTAAGCCATTCGCTAGCTAAATGGACACCTTCAATAATAGTTAGCCCCTGTTTGTTTCGAAAGCTTTGTTTATTCGAAAGTTGAACAAGTTTTTTAACCAAAGGGTTTTGCGATGAACTAATTTTTTTCATTAAATCTCGCTCGATTTTACGCGAATTTGCGAGGCGTCATCTCGATTTCGAACGCTCACCAAGCCATCACCCTCAATTGTGTCAAAATCAATCACAACAACTTTTGGCACACCAATTTCATCGGCCTTGGCGTAAACTTTTCCAACTTTTCCACTCAAATCAAATTCGACATTTTTGTATTTTTGGCGAAGTTCAAGATAGATTTCTCGTGCTTTTTCAACCAAAGCTTCTTTGTTTTTAAGAAGTGGCGCCACAATAATTTTTGTTGGAGCAAGATTTTCAGGTAATGCCAAAAAAATGCGAGTTTTACCATTAGTTTCAACTTCGCGATAAGCATTCGAAAGAACCGCCATCAAAAGCCGCTCAACACCAAAACTTGGCTCAATTACGTGAGGAATGAACTTTTTACGAGTTTGTTTATTGGTGTATTCCATACTTTTACCGCTCACTCGCTGAATATTCGCAAGATCAAAATCAGTGCGATAAGCAATCCCCATCAATTCTTCTTTACCGATTGGGTAATTAAATTCAAAATCAACAGTACGCTTTGAATAATGCGCGCGGTCTTCTTCTGGAACTTCAAGCTCATATAGCGAACTTTGTGACAAGACCATTTTTTCAGTTAAGAATTCTCGAACTAAATCAAGCAATTTTTCAAATTCAGCCTCCCAATTCTCAGGATTTACGAAATATTCAATCTCCATTTGCTCAAACTCACGAGAACGAAAAACAAAATCCCGAGGTGAAATCTCATTTCGAAAGGCTTTTCCTTGTTGCGCGAGGCCAAATGGCAAGCTTGGATAGAACGAATCAACAACATTTTTGTAATTAGTAAAAATTCCCTGAGCAGTTTCTGGTCGAAGATATGCAGTTGAATTTTCATTCACCACAGCACCAACATTAGTTTGAAACATCATATTGAAACTTCGAACTTCACTAAGCTCATTGCCTTTTGGTGATTTCAAGCCTTGCTCACGGATAATTTCAGTGATTTTCTCGTTTGAAAGTCCTTCTGCTTCAATTCCAACATCTTTTAAAAGATGATCAGCACGATATCGCTCGCCTGTTTTTAAATCTTCTACCAAAGGGTCGGCGAAAGTTGCAGCATGGCCACTCGCTTGCCAAACTTTTGGATTCATAATAATTGCAGCATCAACACCAAACATATCTTCACGATTTTCAACAAAAAATTCCCACCACTCGTTCATGATTTTACGTTTCAAAGCTAGCCCGAGTGGGCCGTAGTCCCAAGTTCCGCGCATTCCGCCATAAACTTCACTACCTTGCCAAATAAAACCGCGCCGTTTAGCAAGGCTCACAATTTTATCCATCAAATCTTCGTTCTTCATTTTTCCTCCGTATAACCTTTTAACTATTATACCAAAAAAGCTCCCGTTTTTCGAGAGCTTTTTGTTTAAATTGCTATAAAATTAGATTTTTATTTTTGCCAATTTCTTGCGAAAAACTACTGCAGTAGTTACGCCCAAAATAGCAAAAGCTAGAATAATGAAATTTTGAGATTTTTCAAAACCAGTGTTTGGAGCTTGAACTTTCCCTTCTGAAGGCTTTTCAGCTTTTGGCGTCTCAACAGCTGGTTGCGGTTGAGCTGGAGTTGGTGCAGGAGCAGGTTTTTGTGGTTTTGCCTCAGGCCTACGGATTTTGGCATAGGTTTCTACGTTACTTCCAAAAATATCTGCAGTATCGTTAAAAACTCTTTTATCAATTACGCTTCCATCTGGCGCAATTAGCTCAGTAGTCTGCTTAACATCGCTAATCTTCCCATTTTTAATACTTGAACCATCTACCACTTTGACTGAAGAAAACCAACCCCGATAAACTCCATCTGTAGCTGGCATATCTTTCAATACCTCCAAGACTACTTCATCCTCAGAACGGGAAATAACTTTCAATTCCATACCCGGGCCACCAGCAAAATATACACCATATTTATTCACTGGAGTTGAAGCAAAGATACTTTCACGCATTCTCGTAAACTGTACAGTTGAGCCGATAGGATGAGTTTTATCGTCAAAACGGAGTGAAGAGTCTTTGTGCATAGTAACCTTAAGCTTAGAACCAGCCTTAATAGCGTTTTTTCCGTATTGTACTATAGTAGGATTAAATGAGAAAACTCCATTATTAGAATTTAATTGTGTTACACTACCCCCAACAGCAGTTCTAGTTGCATTTAGCAAAGGTTGTTTAGTTAGTTTAACATCTTCACCTTTTAAAGTAGTGCTACCAATAATTTTAGTTTCTACAATAACGTCACGATTCACATATGAGAAATAATTGGCATTATTGTTAGAAATAGATGTTTTAAAATCAGCATATTTTTCAATATTCTTATTGAAAACAATTTTTCCCTGCCAAATAGTAGCTCCTGGTTTAGCATTTTCATCATTGCGAACAACAGATTGATAGTTTAAGTCATGACCGTCACTATACTTCTTATCAACCAATATCTCACCAATTTTATCGCCTTTATAATTAAGATCTACTTTCCATCCAGGAATCACAGACACATTCTCAGCACGAAAAGTTGCCCAGTCCCCTTCTTTAACATTCTGGCCAGAAATATCAATAGACCACTCGCGCCCGCTGCTCTTAATACTCTTAGGTTCAATCTTTAACCGACTCGTAATATCCTCAGCAGCAAAGGCCGAAGAACCAAAGCTAACTATCGAAAATAACGCAACAAGAATAAAAATTGTTATTTTACTTCGAAAATTCATTTTTTCTCCCTTTTTAATTATATAAACACTTATGCTTAAAATTTATTATACCACTTTCTTTTTTAAAAGTAAATAACAAAAAATAGACTTTTAAAAGCCTATTTTAAAATCTTGGAATTATTTCTTCAATTTTGTTCAAAAAAATATCACAACCTTTAATTTTTGAAATAACTTTTGGCTCGCTTGAAACCATTAGCCGCAAAAATTTAATATCATTTGCGTCAAATTTACCGCTAAAACTTTCCACAAAAACCTTATCATAAAAATCAAAATCATATTTTAAATTTACCTGCAATTTCTTGCCATTTTTATCTGTTTCAAGATTAATTTCATCGCCAGAAAATTCTGCAATTTTAAGAATAAACCATTTTCGAACTAAATCTAAGCTAATCTCAAAATCATTCAAACTGCGAAAGACTTTTAACAAAATTTCGAAAAATTCAGCCGATTCGATATGTTCGCAAAGGTTCGAAACCTTTTTAATTGCTTGGTAGGCAAAATCTGTTCTTTCAAAATCTTTCAAAATTTCACCAAAAAACTCGCACATTCGCGCCGAAGAAAGTGTTTTCATTTCACTCTTCCCCTCAATTAAAACCACTTCATTTAGCGAAAAAAACTCAATTCCACCAGCAAGCTTTGATTTTGGTTTTCGAACGCCACGCGCAATTGCCACCTGCTTGCCATTTGGAGTTAATAAATTTATAATTCGGTCGGCCTCGCCAAAATCAGTTCGCCGCAAAACTATAGCCAGAGTTTTTTTGCGTGAATTATTCATCTAAAATCTCCTTGATTTTTGTGCGAATTTCTTTTGGTGAAACCTGAGATTTATCAAAAATATGGCGAACATTGAACAATTTTAAACTTTCGGAATCTATTTCACTTGCTAAATCTGAACAAATCACCACTGGAATTTTTGCTGTATCAGTATAGCTCTGCAATTCATTTAAAAGAGCAAAAGCCGAGTGCCCTTCAAGCAAAATATCAAGAAAAATTAAGTCTGGCAAACTTTTATCAATCTCTAAGATTGCTTTTTGCGCAGAATTAACTTTTGAAATTAAAAAAATTGAACGCAAAATTATTTCAAAATTATCTGCCAAGATTGTATTATCTTCAATAATTAAAATTTTTTTCACAATAAACTCAACTGACCAGAACGGTTTAAATCAACATAAAAAGTGCTTCCATCACGATGGCGAATCACACCAATTTTTGCTCCCATTGCCGCCGCAAAACTTTGAGCAATAAAAATACCCAGGCCAGAACTCTGCGGCCGAGAATTCGCTCGAACCGGCTGATGATTCTGTTTTTTAACTGAACGCCAAATCGAAAGCGGTAATTCTTCGCCATAATCTCGAACTGAAATTCGAACTTTTTCACCAATATTTGAAATTTTAATTTCAACTTCGCTCTTTTCGTTCGAAGAATAAAGTGCGTTATCTGAGAAGTTCATCAAAATTGAACGAAGCAATTCATAATTCGCCATAATTAACTCATTTTTTCGAACATTTTTAAACCTAATAACTCTACCATGAAGTTTAAAAACATCGGTAATTTCTGCAACTACATCATTGCAGATTTTTTTCGAATTTATAGGCTCAAGCTCGAACATTGCATCTTCAAGCTTTGAAATTTTAGTTAGATCTTGAACGAGTCGCAAAGCCCTCTCGCTAGTGATATCGATTTGTCGTAGAATTCGGCTTTTTTCAGAATTAGAAATCTCAATTTCATCATCATTCAAAGTTAAAGAAAGCTGGCGAATAATTGAAAGCGGGGTTTTCATCTCGTGAGCAGCAATAAGAAAACTGCTTTCTTTTGCTACCAGATTTAAAAACTCCCGCTCATCCATATTTTTATTATAGCAAATTTTTGCTATTTTTAAAAGCTAATCCATTTTTAGAGTGCTTAAAACATTTTCGTTCAAGACGTTGTTGTAAGTGTCAGCATCGGTTCGAATCATCAAAGTTTTACTATTCAATTTAAAATAATAAGCTGTTCCACGAATTCGATTATTCTTCTCTAGTCCAGGGAATAACCCTGCAATTTTTGTTGCTGGATATCCATTAACCGTTACGGCTTCAGAAGAAAGCTCACCTTTTTTAATAGCTTCGTTAAATTCTTTAAGAACTTCATCCACGCTCTTCTCATAAATAGCTACGCGCAAACCGAAACGCTGAGTATCTTTGCCGTCTTTTGGAACTGGTGGCACTGTATCTGGATAGAAATAAGAGAAGAACCCCTTTCGATCAGAACCATTAGATTCAACATATTGATTCCAAAATGTTGGATAACTAAAAGTTACCTTTCCTAAATCTTCTGGAGCACGAAATTCTTTAACAGTTTTTCGTCGCTCTTCATTATATTTCTTTTCATCATCTTCTTGCTGTTTTCGTTTTCCTTCAGCAACTTGTAAGTCAATTTTTCCTTCAACATCTGTTTTTACATTGTTATATTCAATATAAGCCCAAATCCCAAATGAACCAGCACCAGCAAAACCGATGCTCAACAGAATAATTGCGATTGTTGAACCTTTAACTGCACCTTTTTTGAATCTATTCATACCTACCATTATACTTATGTTTTTAAATTTTTCAAGTGCTTTTCGAAACTTTATTTTAAAAAATAAAAAACCGCCAAAGCGGAATTTATCAAAAAATTGGTGGCTCCTCCCAGACTTGAACTGGGGACACAAGGCTCTTCAGGCCTCTGCTCTACCAACTGAGCTAAAGAGCCAACCTTTATTAATTATACAGTATAAGCTTTTTTATTGCAAGAGTTTTTTAAAATTTTATTAGAAAATAAGCGTGTCGCAAAATTAAAGTTTTGTTATACGCTTATGTTTTTATTCTTTCGAACTTTCTAAAAATGCAAAGATAAATCCGTCAATTTCGCCGTTTAAGACCTTTTCGATATCTTTTTCTTCATATTTGGTTCGTGTATCTTTAACTATTTTATAGGGGTTTAGAACATAATTTCGAATTTGCGAGCCCCAATCAGCAGATTTTCCAGCTTGAAGTTCACTCAAATTCTGTGCGTGCTGTTCCATTTTCATTTGCACTAGCTTTCCACGCAAAATATTCATTGCGGTTTCTTTATTTTGCGTCTGCGAGCGTTCATTCTGAATTGCCACAACCGTACCAGTTGGAATGTGTGTAATTCGCACAGCTGAGTCAGTTGTATTTACACCTTGCCCGCCCTTTCCGCCAGAGCGATAAACATCAATTCGAAGGTCTTTTTCAGCAATTTCAACATGTTCTGGCGTATCAATTTTTGGCAAAACTTCAACTAAAGCAAAAGAAGTTTCACGAGTTCCACCACTGTTAAACGGCGAAATCCGCACCAAACGATGTACACCATTTTCACTTCGCATTTTACCATAAGCATAAAGGCCTTGAATTTCGAAAACGCTAGTTTTAATTCCAGCTTCTTCACCAACACTTCGCTCAATTTGCTCGGTTTTGAGCTTATTTTTTTCAGCCCAACGCAAATACATTCGCTCCAACATTTCAGCAAAATCTTGCGCATCAGTTCCGCCAACACCAGCTGTAATTCGAACGATTGCATCGCCGCTGTCAAATTCTCCATCAAATAAAAGCTGTTTTTTTAGCTCTTCAAAATCATTTTCGAATTGCAAAATTTGAGTTTCAAACTCTTCAAGAAGCTCATCATCGCTAAGATTTATCAATTCTAGAATGTCTTCAACTTGCGTTTTTAAGACCAGCCAAGGGTGGATTTCCTTGTTTAAATCAGCAAGTTTTTTAACTTTTTCTTGTGCAGTTTTGGGGTTTAGCCAAATTTCTGGATTCGAAATTTCAACCTCTAAATCTGAGATTTGATTTTTTTTGCTTTCAAGATTAAGCTTTAAGCTCGCTTTTTCAAGCTCATTTAAAATTTCGCCAACGCGAGCTTTCAGCTTATCCATAATTTATTTCTTTGCCGCCTTCTTCAGCTTCTGCTTCAGTATCATCGTCTGTGAAAAGTTTTTCAACAAACAAAAGTACGAAATATACAACGAATGCAATTACTAAAAAGTTAATGACATCGTTTAAAAATGCACCATAAGAAAGAACTGCTTCTTTACCTGCTGGTGTTTTTCCCATATTCCAAACAACACCTTTCAAACCTTCGGCTGATCCAAGAATGAAACCAAGTGGTGGCATAATGATATTATTAATCAAAGACTTAACAAGATCGCCAGAAGCCGTACCGAGAATTAAACCGATCGCCATTCCGATCAATCCTTGATCTTTAATAAATTTTTTAAAACCCGCAAATTGTGCTTTTGGGTCTACTGCTTTTAATTTTAAAGCAGATTTCTTTGTAGATTTAGCTTGTTTTTTAGTCATAATATAAATTTTATCATAAAAGGTTTACATTTTCAACAAATTGTTCACCGCGATCAACATAACTTTTAAACATATCAAAACTGGCATGAGCAGGGCTTAAAATAATCACATCACCACTTTTTGCGTTTTCGAAAGCGGTTTTTACAACTTCTTGCATATTTGTTTTTGTGCCTAAATTTATAAACCGCTCGAATCCGCTTGATATCAATTTCTGGGCTAGTTTTTCAGATTCTGCCCCCATTAAAATTACCTTTCGAAGCTCTTGCTCTGGCATTTTTGCAATTTTTCCAATCAGTTCACTTAGATCGGCGCCTTTATTGCTTCCACCAAGAATTAGAATTTTTGGCTTTTCGAAAGAATTTAGTGCAGCAATCGCACTACCCGGTGTGGTTGCAATGGAATCATCATAAAATCGCACACCTTCAAACTTACGAACAAATTTTAACCGATGTGGTAAACCTGTAAATTTCGAAAGCCCCTCTCGCCAAAAATCGAAGATTTCCTCAATTTCGAAACCCTCTTCACGCAAAAAATCAAAGGTTGCAATCATTGCAGCACAAGCATTTTTTTGATTGTGTTCGCCTGGAATTTTCAAAATATCAGTTTCGAAGAGAACTTCATCTCCCCATAAAAAATGATCTTCTTGAATATGGGCTAAATTGTAGTTCTGAAAAGGCTGAAGTTCCGCCTTGAGTTGATTTTTTAAGTTTTCAACATTTTTTAAAACTATTGGATTTTCAGCATTAAAAATAAAAAAATCATTCTCGGTTTGATTTTTAGCAATATTCATTTTTGCCGCCACATAATCTTCAAAATCATCATGAACGTCAAGGTGATCAACTTCAAGATTATTTAAAATTGCAATATGCGGCGATTTTTGAGCATCCCAAAGCTGAAAACTGCTGAGTTCATAAATCACGGCATCATCTTTTTGAATTTTCGAAAGCTCATTAAGTGCTGGTAAGCCAATATTGCCAACAAGATGAATACTTAAACCAACTGCACGCAAAATTTCAGCAATAAAACTCGACACAGTTCCCTTGCCTTTTGAGCCAGTTACACCAATAATTGGTGCTGGGCATTTTTCGAAGAATAAATTTGTAACAGATGTAATTTTAGTATTTTTCGGCAAACGGCTAGGATTAACTGCGGGTGTTCGCACGATCAAATCTGCTTGAATTTTTGAAAAATCATGAAAATCACCAAAGAATTTAACGCCACTTGGTAGCTCAATTTTACTTTTTGGGTTTTCGTCATAAATTTCAAAAGTATTATTTTGATCAATACTTTTGAAATAATCATAAGCACTTTTTGCCTCGAGCCCAAAACCAATTAATGCAATTTTCATATTTCTCCTTTTAGTTTAGATTATCTTTATTTTATTTTAGCATATTTCATGCAAAAAAACACCCCTTCCATTTTTTTGGAAGAGTGTTTTTACATTTAGTTAGCACCAAATTTTCTGTTTGATTTAGTTGGATCGCTCGCAGTTTGCCGAGGTTGGATATTTTGATTACTATTATTTATCGGCTGCGAGGCTTGGCTAACTCGTGCTGCAGGCGCACTATACGTAACGGAGCTGGAACCGGAAGCAGTAGCAGAAGAGCCAGTCTGAGCTTGTTGTGGAGCCGATGTTTGCGAAGTATGTAATTGAGCCAGCTTTTGCATTGCCATAAAGTTAGCTTGCTGATCTGGTGTTAGAGACATTGTTCCATTTGCATTAGCGGTAAGAGCTTGCTCGGCAATCTTGCCCATATTCTGCGCTTGCGAAATCTTACTTTGGTCACCACTATTAAATGCGCTTTGCATTGCCTTAAACGCTTTATTGTCATTAACATTTGCGCTAGACATGTCAGACCAATCAGCCATTTGTTTAGCACTTGCACCTGAGTATGTTGAAATATCATTTTCGAAATCTTGAACAGATTTAATATTTCCTGAAGAAAAATCTTGCATGACTGCTTTTGCTGCAGCAGGGTTAACCTTCTTAATATCACCACCCGCTTTTGAGGCAATTTGAGCTGCGATAGCACGACTTTGGTCTACATCGCCGATACTTAACGCACTGTTTGCGATATTACTCATAGCAGCGGCCTGACCAGCAGTGTTCAAACCGGAATTAGTAACTGCTTGAGCAAGAGCTCCATACATCAACCTCTGCTGACCTGGATCTTTAACTTTCGAAATCTTATCAAGCTCATTATTAACCATCGAGGCATTATTTCCGATACTATATGTCATAGCGGCAACCATTCCCTCATTTTGGCTCTTTTCGTAGCTAGCAACTCTAGAACCGTATCGTGCTCGCCTTCGATAGTCCGCCGCAGTTTTATTTTTCTTTTTATCTAGCTTTTCAAGAGCAGCTTTATCTCTTTCGTATTGACCTTCTTCGAATTTATCGTTTCTGGCATTTTTACCAATAGCAATACCACCAATAGTTCTATCCAAAGCTTTTGCCCTTGAAGCTCTAGCCCAGTTTGAATCTTGCGCCGCTGCATTAATACGACCGCTCATCTTACCTAGAGCACCACGCAAGTTTCCGCCAGTTAAGCCGTCAATAAACGAAAGCACAGTTTTAATAATTGCAATAATTGCAAATAGTGACAATATGGGCAAAACACCATAAATAATTTTGAGTAGAGGGTCATCAACCACACCATACAGTAAATTAGAGACAAACAAAGCGCCACCGACTATTAATGAACAAATCGGGTAAATCATTAGCATATTTTTTGTAAGCTTGATCCACTTTTTGAATAATCCTTCTGTATTCGGCAACAACCCTGCAACAAAAGCTAAAGGAGAAGTTACTACAAGAACAATAACCGCCGCTTCCCTTATCATTAATATAAACACAGTCATAACAACGGCGAGCGCCGCAGAGGCAATAAACAGAAGAATTGTAGCTCCGCCAACAAGAGCAGCAGTAACTCCAGCAGCAATAAGTGCACCTGTTGCTACAGTACCTGTTAGAATTCCTTCAACAGGAGATGTTTCTTTTTGAACATCACTCGAAAAGCTCCAATTTCCATCATTTGATAACCATTTAAATAAAGTACTACCAACAATATTTGAAATATCAATAGCAATTACAACAATATACCAAGAAATATTAACTAAAATTGCATAGATAATAATTTTTGGCAGCATCTTCTTAATACCATAGCTAGAAATCCCTACACCAGTTACTTGCGAGAAAATTATTATTGCAATCATAATTACAAAAAATATATTTGCAATATCTCTAAATGTTACCCAGTGTTTAAATGCTTCTTGCCCCTTTCCAGAATTTGAGAAAAGTTGATCAGACTTAATATTTAAGAAATTTGCTTGCATGAAATTATACAGACCTACAACAACACCAGTCGAACCACGAACAATCGGGCAAACAATCCAACCAATCCATTCAATAGCGCACGAATTTTTGTCTTTATTAGATTCCTTAGTTTGCTTGTCCATTTCCTCAATTGCAGCCTTGGCTTCATTATTCTTTTTAGTCCAATCGCCATCGTTTATTGCGGGAGAATAATTACATTTTTTCTTGAGCTCATTAAGTTTCTTCTCGTCAACACCGGCAGCTTTAGCCTTTTTGTACGCCTCTTCACATTTAATTCTATCATTATTAGCTGTATTATTTCTTACGTCCTGCTGGGTTTTATCTGTTGTAGGTTGCGAAGATCTACCAGTTGGGGTTGTAGGAACAACCTGATTGTCTTTTTTTCTTTTTTCTTCTATTTCTCTATTCTTCTTCTCTTGCTCTGCTTTTTTCTTAACTTCATCAGGTGTAACAAAATTACTGTTAGGATTAGTCAAATCTATAGCATTTGCAAAATTATTACTAAAAAAAGAAAAAAATACTAAAAAAATAACTATTAAAACTTTTTTATTTTTCAACCCAACCCAAAAACTTTTCATAATGCTTATATTTAATCACAAAAAAGCAAAAAAATCAATATAGTTATGCTTTTTGCCATAAAAAATAGCCTGCAATTTTGCAAGCTACTTTTCGAAATTCTGCTTTATAGAAAGGTGCAGTTTTACCAACCGCCACCTCCGCCGCCGCCAGCGCCTCCGCCGGAGAATCCGCCGCCTCCGCCAGAGCTACTCGAACTTGGTGCAGAATAACTGTTCATTGCACTATTAAAGCTGTTCAAGCTGTTCGAAAATACCATAGCATTAAACGCTGTTGAGCCAACATACCAATCTGGTAGGTAATCTTCATCTTGAAATTGTAATTCAAGTACCTTCGCCCAAGATTTCTCTAGCCCAAACAACGCTGCCCAAGGTAAAAGTTTTTCATAAAGTTTTACGCGAGAGCCATCAAATTCAGTATGGAATCTTTCAGAATTCTGCAGGCTTTGCGAGAACATTAACCGTTCGCTTTCTGCCACCGAAATATAAAGCTTTAAACCTTCAAGATAATTCTTTGCTTCAAAACCTTTACGAGATAGAATTTTTATATTTGAAATAGTAAATATTAAAATTGAAAGTGCGACGGCTGCAATGAAAGAATATATAGCTATCGTAAACCAAGGCGAAATAGTTGAAATAAAATTAACCAGTATTCCATTTGCAAATAACAATACTACAGATAAAACGATCACTCCACCGGCAAAAAACTGAGAAGTGCTGAAAACTGCTGGCTTTTCTTGAACATAGTAAGAAGTTCCGCTAAATGCAGAATTCAAAACTTTCGAAGAAATATCAGAGGCTTGCATACTGCTCATTTGTTTAGATAAATCAATCTCAGTTTTACTTCTAAAAAATGAATTTAATAATGAAAGCATGTCTTGATTCAAATTATCTCGATTTAATAGCTGAATTATATAGCTCTTTTTCTCACCACCCAAAAAGCCCTTTGAAGTTTTTTCAACAATCTGAATATTGCGGTTCACTGCAAAAAATAGCATTGCAGCAGTAAGTTTTTTATTTGATTTTACTAAGTTTCCCGCATCCAAAATATCTAATTCTTTAATTTTTGGCGGCAAATATTGCGGAACAACCGCTTTCGAAACCTTGTTTTCTCTCTTAACTGAATTATATTTTAAAATAACCCGAATAGCAAAGAATAATGTAATTACCACCAAAATTACTGCCAAAATTCCAAAAATTATTGTATTTACATCGATACCGCTCACCTCTGGTTGGGTAAATTTATTATTAAAGTCAATTTCAAAAGTTAGATTCTCACCAGCTTGGACATCTTTTTGTGAGAACTTAAAGACCCCCTCTTCCGGCTTACGTTCAAAAATATTACACTTTTCAGTTGAACCTTGTATTCCAGCGAAACATCTCACCGTACCATTAAATTCTTTCAAAACTGATGAATCTAAATTAACTGTTGCAATAACTTCATTAAAAGGCCGCTTCCACTGAGTACCATTGGTGTTCATAATCAATTTTTGTACACCGCCATCTGTTAACAGTAGATTTCTAAACCGATATTTTAGCTGATAATTATGCCTTCCGTAAACGAAACTTCCGCTTTCACCAATTCGAAATACGATATTTCCACCACTTTCATAAGTTGAATATGAAACTTTTTTGCCATCCATTTCAATTTCAGCTTTACCATCAAAAATAGTTTTACCATTAAAAAACCGCGGAATTGCACGCTCGATTCCATGATTTATCCCATCATTAATAAAATATGTCGAAATATTTTCAGTAATTTCAAGGTTTGTATTTCCTTTTTGGTCGGCACTAAAATTATATTTTGCATCAAACTTTGAAAAAATAATATTATAATTTTTTATTCGTTGTTCAGCTTCTTCAGCATCACGACTCCGCCGTCTTCTGGCAAAAGCTTGATTTGAAAAACTACTAAAAGTAAAACTAAAAGCCAAAACCGCCACTAAAAATAGTGGCATAATTTTGGTGATTTTTCGAATAAAATTATTTTGTAATTTCATTGTCGGTTGTTCCTGCATTTTTAAAATTAATTAAATTCTCAGTTGACATTTTTACCATATTCTGCACGGCAACATCTGTATTAAACGCAACGTGTGGAGTAATAATAACATTCGGAAAGTTCGCTAGATCGCGATAAACAGCATCCTTAATAATTTTTCCACTCAAATCTTTTCGAATTAGATTCTTTTCATGCTCAAAAACATCAAGGCCGGCTGCTGCAACTTTTCCGCTCACCAAAGCATCTCGCAAATCTCTGGAGTTAATGTGTCCACCACGCGCAGTATTAATAATGACTACTCCATCTTTCATTTTCGAAATACTTTCTGCGTTAATAATGTGGCGATTTTCTGGTGTTAGAGGAATATGAAGTGAAATTAAATCACTTTCCGCAAAAACTTCATCTAAACTTTTATATTCCAAAATTTCACGAGCAGCATAATTTTCGAAAGTATCATAAGCAATTATTTTTGCGCCAAAAGCTTTAAAAGCCTTTGCGGTTGTTAAGCCAATATGGCCCACACCAATAATTCCAATGGTCATTGTATTAAGTTCGCGACCCATCAAATTATCTACCGAAAAGTTCTGATTTTTGGCGCGCGAAAGACAAAGTGGAATTTTTCGAATTGTTGCTAGTGCCAATGCAACAGCAAATTCAGCAATTGCGCTTGGCGAATATTGAGGTACATTCGAAATTTTAATACCGAAACTTTTAGCTTTTTCAATATCAATTCCATCAAACCCGGCCGTCCGAACAGTAAAATAAGAAATTCCCATTTTCGAAAGAGTTTCCCAAACATCATTGAGTTCTTCGCTTGAAGTATAAGATGAAACCGCGTCAAAACCTTCAGCCAATTTTACAGTTTCAGCGTTTAAATCTTTTGGAGTTGTAGCATATTCAATACCAAACTGCTCCGCGAATTTTTCGAAATATTGGAGCTCATCTTTTCGTACACTATAAGCAATAATTTTCATACATCAATTATAATGCTTATACTTGCTTTTTTCAAGAGCTGATATTATTTTACGAATTTTTCAAAAAGTTCTTCTCTTGAGAGCAATTCAACTTCACCATTTGCACGCTTTACAACTTCAAATTTTCCACTTTCAAGCAAACGATCAGAAATTGTCAACCGATATGGAATACCCATTAATTCGGCGTCAGCAAATTTTTGACCTGGGCGAAGATTGCGGTCATCAAATAGAACCTCAATTCCCTTTTTCGAAAATTCATTATAAATTTCTTCTGCTAATTCTTGCGATTTTTCACCAATTTGCACAAGGTAAATTTTTGCTGGAGCAATATTTTCTGGCCAAATTAAACCTTTTTCATCACTAAATTTTTCAGCAATAACACCCATCACGCGAGTGATTCCAATTCCATAAGATCCCATCCAGGCTGATTTTCGTTCACCATTTTTATCGGTGAAATAAAGCCCCATTTCATCAGTTTTTTGCGTGCCAAAGTTGAAGATATTTCCGACTTCTGCAGTTTTAACCTTTTCTAATCCTTCTTTCGAACTAATTTCGCCAGCTTCAATTGCTTGGTCTAAAATTTCTTCGTTAAAAGCAAGAATTTTTTCGCCGTCACGCTTCAAATAAACATAATCTTCACCAGCATCGCAAATTGTTTGAAATTCGTGACTGAATTTCGTAAATGCTCCGCCACTAGCAAATGTCACAAAAGTATCTTCACCCAAACCGAGACGTTCGAAAATTCGCTCATATGCTTTCGAAACTTTAGAATAATAGCTTTCCAAATCTTCTTTAGTTTCGTGAATTGAATACAGATCTTTCATCAAAAATTCGCGACCGCGCATAATTCCACTTTTCGCACGGAGCTCGTTTCGCATTTTATTTTGAAATTGAAAAACCGAAATTGGCAAATCTTTATAAGATTGAATATGATTCTTAAGCATTTCAACAATTGGTTCTTCGTGGCTCCACCCTAATCCAACCTCTGTCTTATCTTTCAGATTGGTTTTAAACCAAACATCTACAGCATCATCGCTCCAGCGAGTTGTGCGTTCCCAAACTTCACGGCGTTGAAGCGTCGTCATCAAAATCTCATTTGCATCGATTTTTTCAAGCTCTTCACGCACGATTTTTTTAATGTTTTCTAGCACTTTAAAACCAAGCGGTAAATAATCATAAGCACCCGCCATTTCTTTATGAACAAATCCAGCTTTAATTAAAAGTTGCGCATTCTTAGCTTCTTCACCAGATGGAACTGTTTTGCTTGTTTTTGTATATAATTTTGATAATCGCATAAAATCTCCTTTTCGAAAAATAAAACTCGGCTGAATTGGCCAACCGAGCTTTAAAAATTAGTTAATTTCTGTAATTTCGTATTTGATTACACCTTTTGGTGTCGTAATATCTACTTCTTCGCCGAGCTTTTTGCCCATAATCTGTTGACCGATTGGTGATTCATTCGAAATCTTACCCTCAAGGGGGTTTGCTTCAACCGCACCGACCATTGTATATTTTACCTCTTTACCGTTTTCTAGGTTTTTTAAGCTAACCTGATTGCCAAGAGAAACAACACCCTTTTCACCACCACCAATGATCACAGCATTTTGCAAAATGTTTTCAATTTCCATAATTCGAGATTCTGCTAAAGCTTGTTTTTTGCGAGCAGCATCATATTCTGAATTTTCACGCAAATCACCAAAATCACGTGCAGTAGCAACTTCTTCTGAAATTTCTTTACGTTGCGAAATCAAAAGCTCTAGTTCAGCTTCGAGTTCTTTTTTTCCTATTTTTGTAATATTAAATTCTTGTTTCATAAAATAAAAATCCTCTAAATAAGTCTTATAATTATATCAAAGTTTTAATTTCAAGTCAACGCTAAGCTTGAAAGAATTGAATAGTTTGCAAAACATAAAGCAGAAAGAAAGCAATCCCATTTTTAATCATATGAATTACAATCCCCGACCAAATTGTTTGCGTCCATTTTTCGCGAATAAAACACATCACAACGCTCATCACAAATACCGTTACGCCAACATTCATTTGAAAATGTACAAATCCAAAAAGTAAACTCGTTATAAAAATTGCAAGTGGAACATTCACTTTTCGAAGTTGGCCATAAATTATTCCGCGAAAAATCAATTCTTCAAAAAACGGTGCAATAATAACAATTGAAATAAAAGCTAGCAAAAATTGCCAAGAATGAATCATTCCGCTGCGTTGAAAAACTAAATCTTGAACTTGCAATTTATCAAAATGAAGAATATTCGGCAAAAACTCTAACAAAACGCCAGAAACAATCATCGAGGCTATAAAACCTAAAATTGCCAGACCTAAATCTTGCCAAGTAATTACACCCTTTAAAGCGATATCGTCTTTCGAAATCTTCTGCTTGAAAAGTTTGGTCGGGATGAAATATACTATCGCAAGCATTAATCCAAGAAACAACGCTGAATAAATTGTAGTAGTAATCGTGTTCGAAGCCGCATTTCGATAGCCCGCATCATTATTCCAAAAAATCAAAGTGAGCGAAAGTCTAATTATTACAGCTGCAAAATAACTTGCTGCAAAATATGACAAAATTGGAAAAATTATCCAAAAAATAATTTTTAAAGGTTTTTTCGAAAGCATTTCTTCATTCTTTTTTTGAAGTTTTAAAAATATATTTTTAAATCTATTCTTCATTTTTAACCTCTAAAAATCTTTGTAAAATCTAGAAAAATAATCAAAAGCGAAAGACCCATTAAAAACATAAAACTCCAGCCGTTGATATTTTCTTCATTCTCTTTTGAGAGTGGCTTTTTGAGCAAAATTCGAAAAATGAAAGTCATTAACCAACGACCGCCGTCAAGTGCAGGAATTGGCAAAACATTCATACACGCCAAACTAATTGAAATAATTGCAGTCAACATTAAAATCATATCAGGCCCCATTGAGATGATGTTTGGGAAGATTCCACCAATCACTAGAATTGGCCCAGAAACACTTTCACCTGCTTTCGAAAGTTGAGAATTTGCTTTCTGCTGTGATTGCGGATTCGGAATTATCTTTTCGAAAACCCCGCCAAAAAAGTTCATAAAAAGTTCGCCAACACCTTTAAAAGTTTCACCCGTAAATTGAATTGTTGTGCCAAGCCCAACAATCGGTGCACTCCAAGTTGCATGAATTTTCTGCATTCCATCAGTCAAAAATGCGCCCAAAAAACCATTCTTATTATTTTTGTTTAATTTAATATCTTTTGAAAAAAATTGATTACCACGCTGAATTTTTAAATTCACGCTTTTGCCAGCATTACTACGTAAATCTTCTTTAACGGTGGCTGAATTATCAACTTTTTTACCATTAAATTCCAAAATTATGTCTTTTTTTTGCAAACCAGCTTTTTGTGCAGGCGAATCATTCGAAATCTGCGAAACTTGCACGCCACCACCAGAAATTCGAGCATCAGAACTCAAATAAAACTGATTCGAAATTAACTTTGGCATTCCAAAAATCGACAGGATCGTAAAAATAACAAAAGCAACTAGCCAATTCATTGCAACACCAGCAAATAAAATTTGAGTTTTTGCCCAAAAACTTGCCGCACCATAATCACCTTTTTTAGAATCTGAATCGTGCTCCCCTTTCAACCGAACAAAACCGCCCAGTGGAATCGCACCGATTGAAATTTTTGTGCTTTTTGGTAGAATTTTGTTAGTTTTTGCTCTAAAACTTTTAATTCTTGGCGGAAAACCTATTGCGTATTCTTTAAGTTTTACACCATTTTTCTTAGCCGCAAGCGCGTGACCAAGTTCATGTATTGCAACCAAAAAAGTTAGCGAAATTAGACCAATAATTATACCAAAAATTAAATTCAAAATCTCCATTCTACCCTTTCGAAATTCCTTAAATTACCTTTTGCCGGCACAACTTTATGTGCTAGCAAAAAACAATTTAAATTGTGAGAATTTCTTTCTCTTTTTCTTTAAAAATTGTATCAATTTGTGTGCTAAAATCTTTGATTTCAGCATCAATTTCTTTTTCAATTCTCTTTAAATCATCTTCAGTTAAAGCTTTTTCATCTTTAAGTTTCTTGGCGTGCTTTAAAGCATCTTGGCGAATATTTCGAAGTGTAATTTTTGCGCCTTCAACTTTTTCTGAAGTTTGTTTTACGATTTGCTTACGGCGTTCCTCTGTTAGCGGTGGAACTGGCACTCGAATAACGCGGCCGTCATCACTTGGGTTGAATCCAAGGCTTTGATCGTTGCGAATTGCAGCCGAAATTGCTGAAATATTATTCGCATCAAATGGCGTAATTAAAATCATCCCTGCTTCTGGTGCGGTCATATTCGAAACTTGATTTAATGGCATTTTTGTGCCATAAACTTCAACCATAACACTATCAAGCATTGAAGGATGTGCTCGACCCGTTCGAACCTTCTTCATTTCACCCTTAAAATGCTCAACGGCTTCAGTCATTTTTAATTTAAATTCATCTGTATCAAACATAGCCCTATTATATCACACATTACCATTGTTATTCAAATTGACTTTTAAGAGTTTTTATGCTATAATAATGGTTATAGCTTTTTAGAAAGCTAAAAAATAAAAAGGAGGTACCAATAGATGGTACTAGTATCGGTCGCCTTAACCGAATCAACGCTTATCAACACTAATCTGCAACTTGATAGTTTTATCCTACCGTACAATCCAACAACTGAAGAATCTGTTCGAATAAGTATTCGAAAGTTCCTCAAAAAGCTAAACGAGGGAGACAAGCTTCTCGTTTTCGCTGATAAGCGATACGATAAGCTTAAATACTTGACCGTATTAAAAGAAGAATGTGATAAAGCAGGAATTAAACTAAACATTTCGCTTTATCGTAAGGACAAAAACCGTCATAGTGAATACTATAAAAAATGGTATTTCCGAGAAATGGATATAAACAACCTATATAAAGAGTATATGCAGGCTTGATAGGCAGTACATTTAATTCCCCCGCAACAAACTGCGGGGTTTTTCTTGATTAAAAATATAAAAAATGTTAAAATATTAAAAATAAAAATGGAGGTGGTTTTATGATAGACCAAGAACTTTTAAGTACAGATCGGACAGATTTAATCGACGAATTTGGTGTAATCCAGATCAACCTTTCGAATAGAGGTTTTCGAAATCAGGATTTGTGCTACATTTTTCATAAAGATGCACGATTTAGCTATGACCAAAATTGCAGAATTCTCTCAGATTCACTACTTAGAGCGAGCAAATTATCCCAGCAAAAAATTCGCGACATTGAATGCTATGTCAGTTTTAAAGACCCGAAAAGTCAGCGTGAAATTTTGTTAAGTTTTTGCAAGGAATATAGAATAAATCTCCTGCTCCACACAGCGCAAGGTGATTCTCGCGGAACTTATGAAACGCAAGTTTTAAACTTTTCAATTTAACCTTAAATCTCGCAAAGTGCGAGATTTTATTCTTCTTGTGCAAAATTTTTACTCAAAATTTGAATTTCATTTTTAAGTGAATCAAGCTCTTCCTCGAGTTTTTCGGCTTTCGAAATCGCTTCTTTATATTTTTCAAAAACCTCTTCAAGAGGAATTTCACCACTTTCAATTTTTATTAGAATCTCATCAATTTCAGCCATTTTTTTACTAATTTCGTTTGACATTTTTTACCTCCGCCGTTATTTTTTTATCAATTGTTTGAATCGTAATTTCCTCACCAGCCGCCAATTTTCCACTTACTAAAGCATAGCCTTTTGAAAGTATGTTTTGTGGATTGTAGCTTTCTAAAATTCGCTTTTTGGCTTGAAGTTCTCTTTGCTGTTCAAAAATATTATTTAAAATTAAATCTTTCATTTCATAAATCTTTTGATGGTTTTCAATTTTCAATTCATTAATCTTCGAAATAATAAAATCGTTTGTGTGCAAAATTTTTGAACATAAAAATCTCATTTCGTCAAATTTATTCGGTGTTAAAAATTGCGCAACATTACTTGGTGTTGAAGCCGCAAAATCTGCCGCTAAATCACACAGACTTTCATCAATTTCGTGGCCAATTCCTGTAATAACTGGCACCCGAGAAGCAGAGATCGCACGAACTAATTTTTCGTCATTAAAAACCGCTAAATCATCAGTACTTCCACCACCACGAATAATAGCAATCACATCTGGCAATTCACTTTGCGAATTGAAAAAATCAATTGCTCGAATAATCTGGTCGCTCGCAGAAATTCCCTGCACCTGCGTATGTGCAGCAGTAATTTCTAACCCACCCCAACGCTCGTTAATAATCTTAATAAAGTCAGCATAGCCCGCTGCCTGAACGCTCGAAATAACAGCAATTTTTTGAGGATTTCGTGGAATTTCACGCTTCCGGCTTTCATCAAATAAGCCCTCTTTTGTTAACTTTTCCTTTAAAATTTCGAAAGATTTTTTGAGACTTCCTTCACCTTTTGGTATGATTTTCTCAATTGTTAGGCTGAATTTTCCCCAATTTGTAAGTTTTGGCTTTGCTTGCACAACAACTTTCATTCCATCTTCGAGAGGAAATCGCATTTGCCAAACCGTCATAAAACAGCCAAGAACTGAGTCTTCATCTTTCAAATCAAAAAAAACGAACTTGTTGTGATTTACCTTAAAGCTTGAAATTTCACCTTCAATCAGAACACTCGGAAAACTCTTTTCGAAAATATCATTGCTGGTTGCAATAAAATCTGAGACGCTATAAATCACCTCGTGTGGTTGAGGTTTTTTTATTTCAAAATTTAACAACTCTTCGAATTCATCAAAATCCATATAAAACCATTATAGCACATTTTAAGCATAAAAAATAACCGCCACAAAGCGATTATTTTTCGAATATTTTAGAAAATTCCTGGTTCAACTCTTGAATTTGTGATTTTTCACCGCCAGAAACTGCACCCAAAATCCAAGTATTTGCGTCTATAAATTCTTTCGCAACTTTAAAAATTTGCTCACGAGAAATCTGCTTAATAAATTTTGGCTGAGATTTATAATCTCGAAGATGTCCATCCCAAAAATATCGAGAAGCATAAAATCCTGCCGTTGAAGCTACTGTTTGCCCACCCATTTGAAACGAACCAAGAGAATAGCTCTTCATAGCATCAAGCTCTTCTTCGGTAATTTCTTCATTTAAAACCTTTTTGAGCTCTGAAACAATTAATTCAAAAAGCTCTTTAGCGGTTCCATAATTAGTTTGCCCTTCAAAATCCCAAGAAGAGTCTTTTGGGCCACGTGAAGCACCAGAATAAATACCATAAGTTAAACCGCGTTTGCGAGCTTGGCCAAGGATTCGAGCGTGCATTGTACCAGTTAAAATATGGTTCAAAGCATGCATTGCATCCATTTCAGATGTTGTAAGTTTTCGTGGAAGCAAAAGCGAAATACCAAAACTTATGTTTTTCAAATCTGGGCGATAAATAAAAATTGGCTCTTTCGGTTTTCTCATTTCATCAGTAATGATTTCGAAACGCTCACCTCTTTCAAGCGGTAAATTTTCAAAGCCTTCAAGAATTTTATTTTTGCGAGTTGGTGTGATTTTTCCGGCAATCACAAAACGCAGATTATCGGTTGTGTGCGTACGTTTATGATGCTCGCAAATATCTTCAAGAGTGATATTGTCAATCGTTTTAAGTCGCTCTTCATAAGTTAGAACTTTTTCACCAAATTCCTGCTGAATTTTTGGCCAAAGAAGACGCGCATTATTGTTCAAATAGCCTGTAAGTTCATTTCGAACGTTCCCCTTTTCAGCTTTAAACTCAAATTCATTAAATTTAGGCTGACTAATCGATAGGAGTTGAAGTTCAAAAATCCTATCCCACTCAAAATCAGCACAATCCGCCACATAGTTCATACTCATATCTGAGGTTGAAGCGTTGTGGTAAGCACCATTTTTAGTGAATTCAGCTTCAAATTCATGTTCACTGGCAAATTTTGCATTCGCACCAAAAGCCATATGTTCCATGATATGAGCAGTTTCATAAATTTTTGGGCTTTTCGTATAACGCGAACCAGCCCGAAATTGAAATTGAAAACTCATCACCGTTGCATCTGGAACATTTACAAGAAGGCCGCGTACGCCATTTTTTAGGCGTACTTCTTCAACGGTGTGCCGCATTTATTTACGACCCTTCCTCTTGTTTTGACGTTGAGCTTTTTTGGCTTTCCGTGCGTTATTTTTCTTGGCATTTTCACTATTTTTCGAAGACGCTTTTTTAGCTTTCGAAAAGTCTTCATCTCGGTTTTTTTCACCAGATTGAATTTCATTAACACCTTTCTCGACTGAATTTTCAGCAAGGCGAGTAAGCTCGGTATCATGATCTTCTTCTTGACGAACGGCAGCATCATTAGGTGTAATTCTAGTCAAAATTCGAATAGTCTCATCACGCAAAGTATTTTGTAAACCATCAAACAATTTTTGCGACTCAGCACGATATTCAACCAATGGATCACGCTGTCCAACACTTCGCCAATGAATCCCTTCACGCAAGAAATTCATATTTTCAAGATGGTTCATCCAAAGCGTATCAAGAATTTGCATATAAACTTCACGTTCAACTTTTTGGAACGCTTCTTTACCGATTTCATATTCTTTATCTTGGTAAAGTTCTTCGGCAATATGTTTTGCTAATTTGATACGTTTTTTATCGTTCGAAATTCGGCCAAGTGCTTCAACTTTTTCTTCTTCAATTGGGAAGATTTCAATAAAATTCGAAACAAATTTTTCGTTATTTTTTGAAGGAAGTTCGGCGAGTTCTTCTGCTTTAGAAATAAACAAAGCCTTAATTTCATCTGTAATATCTTCACCTTCAAGAATTTTTCGGCGCATTGTGTAGACAACTTTTCGGTGACGGTTAATTACGTTGTCGTATTGAACAACATTTTTACGCGTATCGAAATTGAAGCCTTCAACACGTTTTTGAGCGTTTTCAAGAGTTTTCGAAACAGATTTATGCTGGATTGGCATATCTTCTGGCACGCCAAGCCTATCCATTAATATTGCGATTCGTTCACCTTGGAAAATTCGCATCAAATCATCTTCAGTTGAAACATAAAATTGCGTTTCACCAGGGTCGCCCTGACGGCCACCACGGCCACGGAACTGATTATCAATTCGGCGAGATTCATGACGCTCTGAGCCGATCACTACCAAGCCACCAAGTTCTTTAACACCTTTACCAAGCTTAATGTCTGTTCCACGGCCGGCGATATTCGTTGCAAGCGTAATTGCGCCTTTTTCACCAGCCTTAGCGACAATTGAAGCCTCGTGTTCGTTATTTTTAGCATTCAAAAGGTTATATTTAATTCCTTCTTGATCAAGATATTTCGCAATCTGTTCATTCTTTTCAATTGAACCTGAGCCAACCAAAACTGGGCGACCCTGTGCGTGATATTCTTTAATTGCTTCTGCAACGGCTTTAAGTTTTGCCTTTTCAGTTTTAAAGATCAAGTCTTCTTTATCATCACGAATAACTGGTTTATTCGAAGGAATTTGCACAACCTCCAAAGAGTAAATCTGTTGAAATTCTTCAGCTTCAGTAAAAGCAGTTCCGGTCATTCCTGAAAGCTTATTGTAAAGACGGAAGAAATTTTGGAACGAAATTGTCGCAAGTGTCATTGATTCTTGAAGAACTGGAACTTTTTCTTTCGCCTCAATTGCTTGGTGTAAACCTTCGTTATAGCGACGCCCATTCATTAAACGACCAGTATGTTCATCGACAATAATCACTTCACCATCATTTGTTACAACGTAGTCTTTATCACGCTTGAAAAGAGTTTCAGCACGCAAAGCTTGCTCAACATGGTAAACTGCACGCGAATGCTCTGGCGTGTAAAGATTCTTCATGTTGAGAAGTTTTTCTATTTTATCAATTCCAGACTCAGTCAATGCTACGCTTCGGCGTTTTTCATCAACTTCATAGTCTTCTTTCGAAAGCTGAGAAATAACTTGTGCGAATTGAATATAGCTTTCTGGATTTTCGGCCGCAGGAGCAGAAATAATTAGTGGAGTTCGGGCTTCATCAATTAAGATAGAATCAACCTCATCGACAATTGCAAAATTAAGCTCACGCTGGCGTAAAAGTTCAACTTCATTTACCATGTTGTCACGCAAATAATCGAAACCAAATTCATTATTTGTTCCATAAGTAATATCTGCCGCATATGCCTCTTTTCGAGTTGCTGGGCGAAGCTTTCGCATATTTTCGTCTTCATGCTCTTCATTGTCATAATCTGGATCAAAAATAAAGCTTGCTTCATTGATAATTACACCAACTGAAAGGCCAAGAAAATCATATAGATTCCCCATCCAAGATGCATCGCGCTGAGCAAGATAATCGTTCACGGTTACAACATGAACGCCTTTTCCTTCCATAGCGTTTAAAGAAACTGGCAAAGTTGCCACCAAAGTTTTACCTTCACCAGTTTTCATTTCTGCAACTTTTCCTTCATGTAAAACCATTCCACCAATTAATTGAACATCAAAATGGCGCATTCCAAGCACACGAGTTGAAGCTTCACGCACAAGTGCAAAAACATCTGGTAGAATATCATCCAAATCTTTTTTCGAAAGGCTTTTTTTGAGTTTTTCGAAAGTTTCTTTGAGCTTTTCGTCGCTCATTTTTTCATATTTTTCGCTCAAATCGTTGATTTCATCAACTTTTCGTTGCAGTCGGCGCAAAATCTTTTTTTGCGGGTCACCAAAAACAGTAGTTAAAAGTTTATCAACTTTATTTTCTTCTACCATTACATTTTTTTTCTTCGCAGTTTTTTTAGACATTTCCCTCTCCATTAAAAACAGTATAAAATCTATTACAATTTTACCATAATTTTAACATTAAAAAAAGCCCTTTAAGGGACTTTTTATTTTAAAATCGTATCGGCAGCACTGATAAAAGCTTCGATCACTTCATCTCTTAGTGTCTCATACTTTCTAGCGAACACTTCAAGGCTTTTTGAAGCTTTCTCGTATTCGAAAATTTTTGCTCCTAGTTCTCGAATTTTTTGCGCATCACTTGACAATGCTGAAAGCGGAAGAATGGTGTCATTATCAACCAAATTCGATAATTCAAAAGCTTCAGCCCAATCTTCCTCCTCGTCATCATTCGAAATGAGCAATTCTTTCTTTGCCGAATTAAAATCAATGGTCTTGATTTTAATAATCGGCAGTTCGCCTTTAACGGTTATAATTTCATAAATTACGACCGTGTTGATACCGTCAGAACTCTTAGAAACAGAGGCAAATCTCCGACCGTATTTCTCGAAAATCTCCTTAATAGTTATCATTTCACCATTCATAGCTAAATTCTCCTTTGTTGACTTGATAGCAGAATTGAGGAATAACTTCTAAAAGCAATTTGTTCATATACATAATATCATCAGGATTACCTTTATCTGCAAGAGGTTTGCAATAATCAATCGTTGCAATATCCTTTATTTTGAAAAGGTCATCAACCCATCGCTCTTGCCCTTCAATTACGAAATGACGATATTTTTGAAGACATTTTTCAACCGTCATATCTGGAAGGTTGTCACCACTTTCAATCTTAACATCGCATAGTTTAATATTTATATTATAACCACGCAGCTTCTCAGATCCAAGAGGGTTTCCACTTCGATAAAACTTAATTTGGATGCCGATATCTGGAACAATCTTATTTCCTTTTTTGGTATAAAAAGAAATTCCATAATCAGTCGACATCTCGCCGACTTCACGTCCAATCGCAGCCAAACCTAAACTTTTCGATTTTTTCTTAAATGCTTTACGTAAAAGTTCTTGCTGTTCGTTTATTTTATTCATTTTTTTCACCCCTTAAAATAATTTTAAATAACAATAACTTAATTATATCATATTTTATTTAAAAAGCAAAATCTCTGCCAGATTGCAGAGATTTTTTAAGTTTTCGAAAGTTTTTAGCCACGTTTTAGAGAACGCTTGAATTTTGCCATAATTCCAGATTTGCCAAGCCGTGGATTTTTCTCAGTTTTGTAACGGCGAATTTGCCCGTCAAGCTTAGCTTCAACAATATCAATTGCCGCTAAAACATTTGAACTTTGGTCTTTTGCAACAAGAGTTTTGTCTGGCACATCAATAATTGCTTCAACTTCATATTTGTTGTCGTGAGTGCCATTGATTTGCGAAATCACCACGCGGGCTGAAGCTGATTTTTTAGCGTGTCGTGGCAAGTATTTATCTAATTTACCGATGTGTTTTTCTGCATATTTTTTGGTTGTTTCGTCAATTTCGTATTTATTTCCTGTAATTTCAATCTGTGAGATCATGTATAATCCTTTTTTGTTAGTTTATAGCTCTATATTAGCATAAACATTTTATTTTGTCAAGAAAAAAGCCCGCTTTTATTGCGAGCTATTTTTTAATTGCTTTAATCTTACCAGGCTGAAAGCCAGACCAGGCGCCCGTATCTGTTTCAACAACTGGTGCAGCTATAAAGCCAAGGTCATTCGTGACATGCTCACGAAATTGCGGACTTTCATCGAGATTAATTTCCTGATATGCAATCCCTAATGAATCAAGAAGGCGTTTGGTCATTTTACATTGTACGCAGTCATTCATAGAGTAAAGAACTACTTTTTGAGCCATTTTAATCACCTCTTTCTATTTTGGCTATATTTACATTATAACATAAGTAAATCAAAAAAGCACTACATTTAGTGTTGTAAAATTTACAAAACGCTACATTTAGTGCTTATTTTATTTTTTAGATTCGTTCGCGATTATTCATATATGGTTGAAGGACTTTTGGCAAAACAAGATCTTCCCCATCTTGAAAATTCTCAATTGTCGCCACCAAACATCGCGCAAGCGAAACGGCTGTGCCATTCAAAGTGTGAACAACTTGCAATTCACCATTTTCGCGACGCACGCGAATATTCAAATTTCGTGCTTGATAGTCGGTGCAGTTTGAGCAGCTCGTAATTTCACGATAACTACTATCCACCGGACTCCAATACTCAATATCATACTTCTTCGAAGCTGGCGCACCCAAATCACCGCTGGCAATATTGATTACACGGTAGGGAATACCGAGCTCTTGATAGATTTCTTCTTCTACCGCCAAAATTTTCTCGTGAACCTCAACACTTTGCTCTGGCAAAGTATAAGCATACATTTCAAGCTTATTAAATTGATGAACACGGAAAAGACCGCGCGTGTGCTTACCATAAGCCCCCGCCTCTTTTCGATAACAAGGAGAATACCCAGCATAAAAAATTGGCAAATCTTTTTCGTTCAAAATTTCACCAGCGTGAAAACCAGTTAATGACATTTCAGCAGTTGCAATTAAACTTAAATCCTCACCTTCAATGAAATATTCATCACTTTGCTCACTCGAACGAGGCGCAAATCCAGTTCCCGTGGCAACTTCACCGTTAACCATATGTGGAACGGTCATAAAATTAAAACCTTTCGAAATCAATTTATTCAACGCAAACTGATAAATGGCGTTTTCAAGAAGCGCCAAATCACCTTTCAAGAAATAGAATTTTGTTCCAGCAACTTTTGATCCACGTTCGAAATCAACCCAGCCTTTTTTGTTTGCAAAATCTAAGTGGTCTTCGGCGCCTTTACGGCTTTCGAAAAGTTCTTCGCCCCAAGTTTTTACCAAATCATCTTCGCCTTCCTCACCAATCGGCACATCAGCTTGAAGAATGTTCGGAATACCGTTTAAAGCATTCGAAAGTTTTTCATCAAGTTCGCGATAGGTTTTTTCAAGCTCGGCGAGTTCTTCTTTGATTTTCTTGCCTTCTGTAATCTGTTCATCACTTGGCTTTCCACCAGAGTTTTTCATTGAGGCTGCAATTTGGTTACGGCGAGTTCGAAGCTCATCAATTTGAGCCGTAAGAGCTTTTCTTTCGTCGTCGAGCGAAATCACAATTTGAACATCAGCATTTTTATAACCTTTATTCAACGCATCTTTTTGCACACGCTCGGCATTTTCACGAATAAATCTAACATCTAACATAGAACAATTATACTACAGTTTTGGCAAAAAAATAACCCCTTTTTAACTTGACTTTACTAATATAAAATTATATAATATGTAAGTATTAGTTCTTTAAAAACTAAGCAAAAAATCCAGGAGGAAGTTTTTTATGATAAATAGCAACCATCTTGTTGGGCCTCTAGCTAGAGAAACTGAGCTAAAAAAGCTCGAAGAAGATTATACAATAATCTTATATAAGATTATTAGGCATATTATAGAAGGACTCGGCCAATCGGCCAAACGGCAAACAATTCCATTTGACTATTTTAATCATTGGAGGAAGTATTCCACAAAAATTAGCATCCCAAAAGAAACAGCAATTAAATTTGGCTATGGAAATGATAAATTTATTGAAGTTCGCGGAACCGTCAATAGGAAGTTTCATATTTATGAAGAATATGAAGCCGAAAAAGATGGCGTAAAAAAAATTTTCTTCTTGATAGAGCCAGAATTGATTTTGGAATCTGATAAGCCAAGTCAAAACGGGAAAGTTAATCTCTATTATGGAGCAATATTGGAAGAAATCAAGAAGTATCTTCGAAAACTTCCTAAAGATGAATACGATGATCTTTGCGAGAAAATTCATATTGATGAGACAATTGAAATTCCAATTGTTTTACCGGAGAATATTCATCCGTCATCCTTATATAGATATCTAAAAAGACAGAAGACAGTATTTAAAAATATTACTGGTTTTAGGAGACCTCATCTTAACAGTGAGGCTCGAAAGAAAGGCTACGACTTATACGTCAAAGTGACCGGACTGGATTTCTAATTCTCAAGCTCCAATTTAAATTTGGGGCTTTTTAATTGACTTTTATTTTTAAAAGTGGTATAATTGATCTATCACTATTCCCTTCGGGGATGCACTTTAAGGAGGACTACTATGGGTACAGCTGTTACAACTAGTTCAAATGCAGAGTTGATCGAAAACGCTCGCGCTGCTTCTTCGCAGGTCTATCACGATGAACTTTCACAGAAGATTCGCGAAGCTTTTGCTGAGCTAAGTTTTCAGGAAATTGAAAATGCGATTAGTTCTTGTTCCGCAGGAAAATATTATATTATTGAAATTACCGTTAGCGATATTTTCGAAGAGAAATATCTCTATGATATCAATAATATCATTCTAACAAATCCGCTGTTTAACACTATTAAAAGAATTCTATTCTTAGGAGATAATAATGTACGAATTTGGTTGCGAGGCGACATTAGGAAGTTCCTTCCTAAGGGCCACAAGTATTATAAATCCTGAGCGGTCAACACGCCTCGCCAAAATGGCGGGGTTTTTCTATTGACTTTTTTTATTTTTTATGTTATTATAGTTATGTTTTAAAGCAAAAAACAAAAAGGAATCAAATGAAACAAAAAAAGATTAAAAAAGTAATTGAATACTTTGACCCAATTTTTAAGAAAAATTTTAAATTGAAAATTGAAAAAAATAACAAAGAAATAAAAATTGAACTGCCCAACGAAAAAAACTTCTTTCGTGGCGTGAGCTTTAGTGAAAATGTTAGCCTAAAAAAGCTCGCAAATGGCAACTGGATCAAAACTTTACATGCAAAATTTGGTGAAGGTGCAGAAGAACTGTTTGGCGTAAATGAAATTAATGAAGAAAGTGAGTTAGAATCTCGCGATGTGCGAATCATCGCCTTTATCGAAAAGAGTTTAGCTTAATAAATAATAGCAATAAATAACAAAAGACCTCTTAAATTTTAACGAAAGAGGTCTTTTATATTATCTATTCTATTTAATAGTTTTTTCTAATAACAATTATAGAAATTACAGAAAGTGCAGCACCACCCATGAAAAGTAAATTCTTAACAAAATTATTTTCGAAACCTGTGTTTGGTGCAGTAATATTTTCTTTTGGCTTCTTCTCTTCTTTTACTGGGTTCGAAGGTTTTTCAGGTGCAGGAACGCTTTTCTTTTTATAAACAAACGTTACAATCTTTACACCTTCTTCAACTTTTCCAGTTTTAGGCGATGAGTTTTTAAGTAGTTCAGCTTTTTCGAATCCTTCGAATTGCTTTTCTTCAGCAGCATAGTCTGTACCTACTTGAACTTTATTTGCTAGCAAGACTTCAGGAGCAAGGCTTGTACCGTTTTCATCTTGATAGCGCACAATCACAGATCCACGCTTTTTGATATCTGCGTAAGGTTTCATTTTTGCGCCACTTATAATACTTGTAGCCGTCTTGTCTAGAGAGAAATATTTATCATTTCCTCGGTAGATTTCTGTAGTTGCAGAAATTGGGTTCAATTTGTTCTCGTTATAGTTAATTGTTTTTTCGCTAGTGTCCAAAATAGTTAATTTTGGCAAGAATTGATACAAAGCTTTATCATCGGCAATTTCTACAATCTGGTATACTAACTCGTGGCTTGAATTTTCTATAACTTTATACTTTAAGTTTACGCCAGTTTTAAGCAAGATGCCTTTTGAAGTAGCATTATCACCAAAGTTAGCATATAGCTCCTGAGTATTTATAGTGCCAACTGCGCCCTCTTTCGGATTCAATTTTGCATCAAACGCAACTCCAGAAGATTCAGGTAATTTCATCTTAACAATGTCGCCTGGTTTAATGTGTTTAGGATTATTTTTATCAGACTGCATCAATCCAAAGTCAAATATTGTGCCATTTAAATTTTCGCCATCTTGGCTAGAGGCGCGAAAAACATTAAATCTAAAATCAACTGCTGGCGTTATTTTGCCAACCCCATTAATAGTGCCAGTTTTATGTGCAATTTCTTTATTATTCACTTTTACGGAATGTTCAATATTATATTTATGATTAACCCAAGCAGAATTATTTTCTGAGACAAGCTCTATCGAAAGTTTCATATCGGAAAACTTTTTAGCTTGATCATTGAAAACTAGTCGATACTCAGAATTTCTAGCCGAGCTTTTCTCTGGAATAATATCATTTGCTTTAGGGTTTCCCTTAATAGCTCTTTTATTAAATAGTTCAACGACAGTATTTTCAGTTTTAATAAGTTTCATCTTTCCGATAATAATATCTTTATAACGGATTTCTTTATCTGGTAACCCGGTTTCAATAATATTTTCAAATCTAATATCAACATAATCGCCAGCATTAATATTCTGACCATTTTTAACGCTAATATTGATCTTAGTATTAGTCCAATTGGCCGAACCGCCCGAAGAAAGCTCTTTAATCTCACCCGTTGCATCAACATCAATTCTCTTTGCTGTATCAGCAAATGCAGGTTGAGCTAAAAATAAAGCACAAACAGCGCCCAGAAAAGCATAAACTGCTATTTTATTCTTAAACATTTTTCTCCCTTTATTTTTATTACTTATGCTTAAAATTATAACTGTTTATGTATAAAAAGTCAAGACTTAAAAAATCACAAAAATAAAACTCCACCGTTAGTGGTAGAGTCTTATTGTAAAAAAATATTTATTATTCGTTAACACCGAGTTCGATGCGTGAGAATTGTCGCACAACGATATTTTCACCAAGTTTTGCAACAGTTTCTTTCAAGAATTGCTCAACAGATTTGCTGTCATCCATAATGTAAGTTTGTGAAAGTAGAACTTTTTCCGCAAAGTATTTTTTCACTTGACCATCAACAATTTTAGCAGCAATTTCAGCTGGCTTTCCTTCTTTCGAAACTCGCTCTTCAGCTTCAGCTTTTACGCGAGCGATTTCTTCTGCCGGAATGTCAGCCTCAGTAGCATAAACTGGCGCCATAGCAGCAATTTGCATTGCAATTTGGTGGGCAAAATTCTTGAAATCTTCTGTTCGAGCAACAAAGTCGGTTTCGCAGTTAACTTCAACAATTACACCGATTCGACAACCATGAACGTAAGCCTCAACCAAACCTTCACGAGCTTCTCGGTCACCTTTTTTCTCAGCTTTTGTTAGACCTTTTTTGCGAAGAGCCTCAAGAGCTTTATCAAAATCACCTTCAGCTTCAACAAGGGCTTTTTTGGCATCGGTCAAACCAAGACCTGTCAATTCTTTAAGTTTCTTAATTTCTTCAATAGAAACAGCCATTTTTATCCTTTCGAATTTAAGAATTATTTATCAGTTTTAGCTTCTTTGATAGCTTCAATCACATAATCCAAAAGCAATTTAACACCTTTAATAGCGTCATCATTTGCTGGGATTACGTAATCAATTCCATCTGGGTTTACATTTGTATCAACAATTGCAACCACTGGAATATTCAAAGTTTTAGCTTCACGAATTGCGTTTGCGTCAGCGATTGCATCAGTTACGAACAAAATTCCTGGGCGACCCATTAAATCTTTGATTCCACCATATTTTGTATTCAAAGCTTCGATTTCTTCAGCATATCGTTGAACTTCAAGTTTCGAATAGCGTTTTGTAAGTTCGCCGCTAGCCATTCGTTTTTCAAGAGTTTTCAATTTCTTGATTTGCTGGTTTACAGTTGCTGAGTTTGTAAGCATTCCGCCCACCCATCGTTCAATAACATATGGTTGTTTTACACTTTCAGCAGCTTCACGAACAGCTTCTTTAACTTGTTTTTTAGTTCCAACAAAAAGAACTTTTCGGCCAGATTCAACCGCTTTAGTAATAGCTGGAAGAGCTTTTTCAAGACCTTCGACAGTTTTAGTTAGATCGATAATGTGGCTATCTTGACGCTTGCTATGAATGTATGGCGCCATTTTTGGGTGCCAGCGTGAAGTTTTGTGACCAAAATGAACGCCAGCTTCAAGCAACTGCTTGATATCAATTTTTACAGACATTTTAACTCCTTTGTCTTCATTTTTGGGGATAATTTCGAAAAACTCTCGAAAGGAATTCTCCCAAAAATTGTTTCATTAATTTATATTACTTTTCAATTATATCATATTTAAAAGAAAAAGAAAAGAGGCTTTAACCTCTTTTCCACTATCTCTAGCTATTAAAAGTTAGAGCTTTTTTCGAATAACAGCTGCACTAGTGATTAAAGTTAAAATAATATAATTTAGCGCAAGAAATGCATTAGAATTCTGTTTTTCTACACCAGTATTTGGAGCATAAAGCCAAACTGGAGATATTTTTGTTTTAAATTCACCTTTATCATCTATTTCTCGTGCTGGAATTTTATCATCTTTCGGAATTATATTCTTTTGATAAATAATATTTTCGACAATATTTTCACTATCAGCATTAACTGCTAACTCATTTACCGCTTCTTTATCGTAAGTATATCCTTCAATCTTCGGAGCATTAACCTTTTCGAAAGTATGAGCTTTTCTCCAATCGCTATCATCAACAGTATAAGTTTCTTCAACTAATTTACCACGATAACATGACCCGTTAGTAATTCGTTTGAAATATGCCTTCTGAACTGTAGGTTTAGCAGCAATAGATCCATCTTTATATAAATAATTAATCGTTCGTTGTACAGTTTTATTTTCTACAAAACTGCAAGGGTATATAGGTGGAGTATCCACTGTATCAAAATCCTGAATAATATCTCCATTGATATCTTTCACTTTAGACACCACAGAGAGCTGTCTCAACCATGGATCTAGTAGCATAGATGAAACATCAATGGTTGTAGAAAATGTTCCGTCTGCTTGAACGATTGCCGAACCATTTTTAACAGGATTATCCAACATAAATCCCTCATTAACTCCAAATGTTACAGTTTCACCTGCGGGTACATTTTTAGTAGTTCCAGTAATATTTAAAATTCCACGTTTTTCATCTAATGCTATAGCTGCATCGATATTAGTTTGCGCAATATAATCTATACCGAAAACATCATTATCCACTCCAGGACCATAAGGAGCATAACCGTTCCAAGAGCCCTTCATGCTAACAAATAATTTTCCATAGGGTAATGACGAAATATCTATATTAACCTTATATGGAGTGCCATCTTGTTCAAAATAATTATCTGTTATTCTTTCATATTCTTTCACGCCAATATAATTTTCTTTCGTTACTGGAACGCTAACCATTTTACCACCTGTAGTTTTTACAGCGGCAGTGAGTGTCTGGTTTTTTGCATTTTCCAAATTCTCAATTTGGCCATAAATCGTAAGGGTCTTTTGTGAATCAATACAGTATTTCCTTATACTAATTGTATAGTTAGAATTTCCAACTACACCACTAGTATCACCACACCGCTCTACAGAAGCGTATGCACTATTACTTACTCCCTCAGAAAAAACGCCAAAAATAGAAAAGGCGCAAAATAGGATAAAAAACCCAAATTTTCTTTTCATATATTACTACATATTTAAAATTTATTTCAAGACTATCCTAATACACCTTAAAACTAAAAGCAAGCATAGGCATTTTATTTTATTTAAAATATTATATAATATGCTTATTTTTAACTTAATTTTCTATTTACTTTCTTAAAATAATATGTTAAAATAGAAAAGTTATGAAGAAGAATTTACATCCAACCGAGTATCGCCCTGTCGTATTTAGCGACGAGGTGGCTGGATTTGCTTTCTTGACTCGCTCAACAGCAGATTCAAAAGAAACTATCAAATGGGAAGACGGAAACGAATACCCACTTGTAAAAATGCACATCTCTAGTGCTTCTCACCCATTCTTTACTGGTGAAGAAAAAATCATCGATACCGAAGGTCGTGTTGACCGCTTCAAACGAGCTCAAGAAATGGCTGCCGCTCGTAAAGAAGCTTTGGCAAACAAAGCCAAAAAGCAAGCTGCTGAAAAAGCTAAAAAAGCTGAACGATAATTCATCTAAAAATAAAAATCTCACAACTAAATGTGAGATTTTTATTTTATTATTTTACCCGCCAATCAATTGGAGTTTCGCCATTTTGTTCTAAAAATTTGTTCGCTTTCGAAAAAGGCTTTGAACCAAAAAATCCACGCCGTGCTGAAAATGGTGAAGGGTGTGCACTCTCAATTTTAAGGTGTTTTAAATTAGTTATTCGGGTACCAACTTTTTGTGCATGTGCTCCCCACAAAATAAAAACTAACGGCTTTTCGAAATCATTTAAAAAATCTAAAACATGTTCTGAAAATTCCATCCATCCAAAATTTGCGTGGCTTGCTGGCTTGCCTTTTTCAACACTAAAAGAAGTGTTTAGCAGTAAAACACCTTGCTTCGCCCAAGATTCTAAAAAACCATCGCTGGCTGGCTCAATTCCTAAATCGCTTTGCAGTTCTTTATAAATATTTTGCAAACTTGGTGGAATTTTAACGCCTTTTTTAACCGAAAAACTCATTCCGTGCGCCTGCCCTTCTCCATGATAAGGATCTTGACCGATAATTACAACCTTAGTTTTTTCAAGCGGGCATTTTTTAAAACAAGAAAAAATCTCTTCTCTTGCGGGAAAAATCTCTTTCGAAGCACGTTCACGTTCAACTTTTTGCCATAACTTTTTAAAATATGGCTTGGTGGCTTCATTTTCAATAAATTCTCGCCAAGAGGTTATTTTCATATCAAAATCTTATCATAACCACAATCAAATTTCAATACTTCAAATTTATGCGAATTTCTGGTATAATATTTTATATGCCAAAAATTGATCTAAATCTTGATAAACTTAAAACTGAGCGCGAAGAAATTCAGACTTTTTTGAGCGAGCCAAACGCTTATTCTTCGCCTGATTTTTCTGCCAAAAACAAGCGATTCACCGAACTTGAAAAAATTATTGAAAAAGGTGAATTGCGCGAAAATCTTGAAAAAAATATCGAAGAAGCGCGCGAACTTGCTAGTCTTGAAACGGGTGAGCTTGCGGAACTTGCCAAAATTGAAATTACCGAAAACGAAGAAAAACTTGCCAGTCTCGAGCAAGAGCTTTTCGAAATGCTTCTCCCTAAAGATCCAAACGACGAAAAGAACGTGATTGTTGAAATCCGTGCAGGAGCCGGTGGCGACGAAGCTTCCCTTTTTGCGAGCGAACTTTACCGAATGTATTTGCGATATTGTGAACAAAATGGCTTAAAGACCGAACTTTTGAGCGAATCCGCAAACGATGCTGGCGGCTACAAGGAAGTTGTTTTTGGAGTAAAAGGTGATGCCCCTTATTCAAAATTAAAATTCGAAAGTGGCGTTCATCGAGTTCAGCGCATTCCCGCTACCGAATCTCAAGGTAGAATCCATACCTCAACTGTAACAGTAGCAGTTTTGCCTGAGGCCGAAGAGGCTGATATTGAGATCAATCCGAATGATTTACGAATTGATGTCTATCGTTCGGGTGGTCATGGCGGTCAGAGTGTGAACACAACCGATTCTGCCGTGCGAATTACTCACATTCCAACTGGTATGGTGGTTACAAACCAAGATGAAAAATCACAAATTAAAAACAAGGAGAAAGCCATTGGAATTTTGCGTGCGCGCCTACTTCAAGCTAAAATTGATGAGGAAAATGCCAAACTTACCGCCGAACGCCGTAGCCTAATTGGCTCTGGCGACCGCTCCGAAAAGATTCGAACCTACAACTTCCCACAAGATCGCATCACCGACCATCGAATCGGTTTTTCGCGTAGTAATATTCCAGCCGCAATGAATGGGCAAATTTCAGATATTGTTGAACACTTGCAAGCTGCCGAGCTTGAATTCTTGGCCGCTAACGCTTCAGAAAATAACTAATTTATGCGAGAGACTATTGAATCTTGGCTGAAAAAATCAGCTCAAAAACTTAGAAATGCTAAAATTGAAAGTTCACAACTTGATGCTGAGCTAATTTTAGCAAACGTTTTAAAAGTTGAACGAACTTTTTTACATGCAAATCCGCAAAAAAAGCTTTCGAAAACTCTGGTTTTTCACGCTAATAACTTTTTAAATAAGCGCCTAAAGAGGATTCCGCTCGCTTATATTTTTCGAGAAAAGGAATTTTTTGGAAGAACTTTTTTCGTGAACGAAAATGTACTAGTTCCTCGCCCAGAAACTGAAACCCTAATTGAAATTACTAAAAAAATTGCCAAAAAAGGTGATAAAATTTTAGATGTTGGTACAGGTTCTGGAATAATTCCAATCACTCTAAAAGCTGAGCTTGGCGAAAATATTGATTTTTTTGCGAGCGACATTTCACTTCAAGCGCTTTCTGTGGCGAATCTAAACGCTATAAAAATCCTTGAAAGTGAAATTGAGCTTTTCGAAAGTGATCTTTTAAGCCAAATACCGTCAGAAATTCTTTCGAAAATAACAATAATTACAGCAAATTTGCCGTATGTTAATAAAGATTGGATAAATTTCAAAAAGAATAATGAGCTACATTATGAACCACAAATTGCACTTTATGCTCAGAAAAATGGTTTAGAGACAATTTTTAATTTAATTTTTCAAGCTCAAGATTTACCAAAATTGCAAAAAATTATTCTTGAAGCTGACCCTTCTCAATTTGAGGAAATTGAAAATTATGCCAAAAAATGTGGTTTTTCAAAAACTTACTCAGAAAATTACACAATTATTTTCGAAAAAAAATAACCCAAATGGATGTATGACATTCAGCAGTCTAAATAATCTGAGTTCACACATCTTATAAATACAATAAAGATGACTGCCTTGGTCGTCTTTATTGTCTGCAAGTGGATTCTATATAATCTATCTTATCCTTATTTAGAATGTTGTCCGACTTTAATTCTATTGCTAATAGCCATGCTTATTCAAAATATTTTCTAAATACACCACTAATTTCCTTTCCTTTCAAAGAATATAGGTGAGGTGCATAAGAAAAATAGCCTCTTCATTGTCAATTATTACAAATTGAATCTTTGGGAATTTTGTTTTTTCCTCCTTATTGTCAAAGCATCTATACTAATAAACGGAACCGTAGTTTATATGGTCAAGTACATTTTGTCAATATTACGCTCATAACTAAGAGTAAATATTTCTTTATATTCTCTTATATCTTTTTTATGATTGTAGAATTTTCTAATTTCCCTATCAATATGATTGCTTACATACTTTTTCTTGGCCTCATTTCTTAGCATAGGATTTATTGCCGTAAAGTTACCCGTTAAGCTCACAAACACCTTCCTTAGTCTATGATATTCGTTTGATAATATAATTATCAACTTCATTAATGTTTTTATAAAGAATTTAACGCTCTCAGAATGCCCTACGATACTACTTATATACTTAGATAGCTCCTCTATTTTTTCCAATTTATCTCTATTTTCAAACTGGTAAAGAATTAAAATAGTCGACACCAAAACAAGAAGAACTGAGGATATGGCAGGGTATGTCAACTCTATATCAGGCAATGATTTAAGCATGAAATTATTTACCATATCATAAACCATTATTATGAAAATTACAAAAATAGTAATATACCCTACTAAAAATTCTATGATTTTTCTATTTTTTCACAATTCACCCCAACTATGTTTGATAGATAAAGATAAACTACAGCTTACTTACAAAAAAATCAACAAAAAGATTAGCCATATATTCCCATTTTCCGTCTTGAGTATATCCATGGTCACAATTTTCAATCAATATTAACTCGACATCAATTGAAGAAGCTAGTAATTGTGATTGTAGCAATTGGGATTGCCGAAAAGGAATAATCTCATCATTCAACCCATGTGTTATAAGGCAAGAAGAGGATATATCTGAAGAATCTCTATAGATATTATATTTCATTGGATTATATAAAACGTTTATATTGTATCCATTTTCAGGGCAGTAGCCTGATGTCTTCCAATTTATTGCCGCTTCCTCGGAAATCTCATTCAAATAAGCGTCCGGAAGGAAAGCGCACGGTGACTTGAAGCCTTGCGCTTTTACGTTTCGAAATTCTCTTGAAGCAATAATGACACTTGAACCAAAACTAGAAGAAAATACACCTATTCTGTCAGTATCTACTGCATCTATCTCGTCAATTAGTTTAACAACAGTCTTGAAGTCGTCGATCCCTTTTTCTAAAGTCAATTCCTTTCTACTACCTTCACTGTCTCCTAATCCAGAAAAGTCAAAGGTTAGAGAAGCTATCCCTTTTTTGCTCAATAGTGGGGGGATTTTTGTCCAACTCAAACTCTTGGAGCCGCTAGGCCCATCCCCCGTAAGCATAATAACTAGCGGAAATTTAGTTTTCGTTTCCTCATTATTTTGCGGAAGAAAAAAATGAGCACATAGCTTTTCTCCCTTTCTATTTTTTGCGTATTTTTCTATCACTTTCATCTTTAACTCCTGTTATAAAATATCTAGTGTCCTTTATATTTTTTAGTAAAATCTATCCTCTCATTAAAGTAAGCCTAGCTAACTAGGGTTATTTTTATTTATGATATTCTTCAAGAGTTGCGCGAGTAGATTTTTCTCTACCGTCTCGAATATAAGAAATTTCAACAGTATCACTAACGGACTTTTCGCCGATTAAAGAACTAACGCTGGAATTTTTAGAAACCTCAACGCCATCAATTTTTGTGATTATATCTCCGTCCTTTAAACCAGCTTTTTGTGCAGGGCTACCATAAACAATAGCATTACCTTTTCTTGACTTAACTAAAGCACCTTTCGAAACATCAAGATTGTATTTTTTTCTAATTTGTGAATTAATTGATATATAACTCGCTCCAAGATAAGCTCGTTTTGGCTCCTTACCTTCACTAATAGACTTTAAGATACCTTTTACTGAAGAGATCGGTATTGCGAAACCAATGCTTTGAGCTTTAGAGGCGACCGCAGTATTAATTCCAATCACCTGCCCTTGCGCATTCACTAAAGGACCACCAGAATTTCCACTATTAATTGCTGCATCTGTTTGAATCATATCGGTCAAAACTTCTCTTGAAGAACCGTCTTCACTAGAGGCCTCAACCGTACGACCAATTCCAGAAATAATGCCACTCGTGACAGTACCGTCATATTCACCCAAAGCATTTCCGATCGCAATCACCTGCTGTCCGATATTTATTTTCTTCGAATCTCCAAGTTCGGCGGCTTTCAATCCTTTTGCGTTCGAAATCTTTAAAATCGCAATATCGCTCATCGGGTCAATCATAACCACTCTAACGCTTTCACAAGAATCGCCACTATTAGTGATAACTAAAATTTCAGAAGATTTTTCAATAACATGCTTGTTTGTTAAGATATAGCCATTTTCACTGATAATAATTCCCGTTCCTGCGCTTGCAGAATCTTCTGTTGAATAAAAGAATCTTGAACTTTTTTGATTTTTACTAACAATAGAAACAACACTTTGCGAAACTCTATTCGCAACCGACTCAATAGAATTAGAATCCATTTGATTCGTAAAATTTGAAGCTTTATCGCTTGCCGAAAAGTTGAAGTTTGCAGACCCAGTTTTATTCTTATTGAAATTACTTTTTGATATAATTTGAGCTAAAATAATTATACAAAATACAACCGCCACCATAATTATGGCTATTAAAAATTGACTTTTTGGCTTTTTAAAATATTTTCGAAAATTCATATCTTAACCTTTCGCAACTGGGATTGAAGAAAAGAATAACAATAAAGTCAAGATGAGAATTGTCGCAAAAATCACCTCTGGTAGAAATTCTTTTCGTTCCCTTTCTTTATCTTTATCTAAAACAATCATATTAAAACCAATAAAACTTAAAACTGTTAAAATAATTGCAGCCTGAGGAATTACAAAATTAAAATATGGCGCAAAGTTAATGCGATAACCAATCACCAAAAAGTTAAAAATCCAAGCAAATTCAGCAACAATTAGACCCCAAAAAAGACTGAAAATCTCAATATTTAAATCTGCATAAGACGACATAATATGCCGAATTGTTGAATATCCGAGCAAGAATACCAAGATAAAAATTAAAGCTTCGTTCCAACCGTAAGTAATCGAATATAAAGCCGAAAACCCAAAAAATACGGTGAAAAGAGCTTGAACTTGCACAAATAATTCTTTTGAACTTGGCTTGATAATTGTTAGCCAAAAAATATATAAAGCCAATAGTAGCCCTTGCGAAAAGATATAATCTATACCTGTTGAGAACATTAAAATAACTACACTCAACGAAAAGATTAAATCAACAAGATTTGATTTTACGTTTGCAAGCCAAAATCTTGGCCGAACAGCAAAAGTTCGCCATTTGCTCACAAAAACCAAGAGAATTGCGATCCAAGGAGTCTTAGTAATATAAATGGAGAGCCAAACAATAACCGCCAAAACAATATTTAAAAAAATATGCGCAATATTTCCCCAAAAAGAATGTTTTTTCGAAATTCTAATAAAATCCATACTTTCTCTATTATATCACACAATTTTAAAAATAACCATAATTGAAAATCTTTAAAAATCATGCTAAAATATAAAAATGAAGAGTAATTTTTGGCAACGGCATCCTCGAATAGCCGACACTTTCGGGATTTTTGTTTTCTTTTTTTGTGTAACTTTAGGAACAATTTTTATTAATAATTTTATTTTTCAAAGCTTCACAATTGTTGGCTCGAGTATGGAACCAACTTTTAAAGACGGCGATAAAGCCATTATAAATCGCCTACCCTTAACTTGGGCAAATTTTACGAACACAAAATTTATACCAAAACGTGGTGAGATTATCGTTTTCGAAAACCCACAGTTTATCGACGGGATGAAAGATCAATATATTATTAAACGCGTGATTGCCTTTGCTGGTGAAAGAGTGAAAGTCGAAAAAGGAAAATTAACAGTTTATAACGATAAGCATCCTGACGGTTTTACCCCAGATGATAATTTTAATAATGAACCAAAAAAGTATACAAGTCATGATGGAGAATGGACTGTTCCAGAAAATGAAATATTCGTTTCAGGTGATAATCGTGAGGGAAATAATTCGTATGACTCCCGAAGCGGTCTTGGTACTGTTCCGCTATATAAAATTGTTGGCCCTGTCGCCTTTCGAATCTTTCCTTTTAATAAAATTCGCAATTTTGAATATTCACAGAACTATTAAAATGTAAAAAATAACCCTTTTAACGGGGTTATTTTTATTTTGAAAGAATTTCCTCAAGTCGCTTTAGCTCTTCTTCGCTTTTAAATTTAATAACGATCTTCCCTGAACCTCTTGCAGAAGTTTTAATATCCACATCTGCACTCAGCTTTTTCGAAATATGTTTAACTGTTTTTTCGAAAGGATTGTTCACTTTTTTAGGTTCAACTTTTTTAGACTCTTTGATCTGTTTTTTATAATTCACCAAGAATTGCTCAATTTTACGTGAGCTCCAATTTTCTTCAATAATTTTTGGCAGAATTTTCTTGATAGTTTCCTCATCAATCTTTAAAAGTGGGCGCGCTTGGCCTTCTTTTAACTCGCCAGAAATAATATAATCTTTAACAATTTGTGGAAGCTTTAATAAACGCAAAGTATTCAAAACTGCACTTTCGCTCCTTCCGCCAACACGTTCACCAATTTCCTTTGCCGTTAAATTAAATTGTTCACGAAGTTTTGAATAGGCTTCAGCCATTTCAAGAACATTCAAATTATCGCGCTGAATATTTTCGATCAAACTTAATTCAAGGCGATTTTGGTCAGAAAGCTCGCGAACAACTGCGGGAACTCTTTCTAGCCCCGCGAGCTTTGAAGCGCGATAGCGCCTCTCACCAGCGACAATTAAAAACTTCGAGTTTTTTCGAACAACTACAATTGGCTGTAAAACACCATGAATTCTAATTGAGTTTGCGAGTTCTTCAAGCTTTTCTTTATTGAAGTGCCGGCGAGGTTGCTCTGGATCAGGCGAAATATCACTAATTTTTAGCTCTTTTAGTTGGCTTTTATCATATTCCAAACCTAACTCTGAATCGATTTTTTCATCAATAATCATCTCGGTTGGAATCAAAGAAGAGAATCCACGACCAAGTCCTTTTTTCGCCATTATTTACCCCCTTCTATACGCTGAATAATCTCTTTCGAAACTGCTTTATAAGCACGAGCTCCCTTGCTGAATCTATCATAAACACCAATTGGAACACCGTGACTTGGAGCTTCTGCAAGACGAATATTCCGCGGAATTGCATTCGAAAAAATCTTATCTGGAAAGAATTTTTTAATTTCTTCGAGAACTTGCCCGCCTAAAGTTGTGCGAGAATCCACCATTGTTGGCAAAACCCCAAGAAGCTCAAGGTTTGGATTCATCCCTTTTTTTACAAGCTTCATACTTTCAAGAAGCTGGCCAAGACCTTCCATCGCGTAAAATTCAGCCTGAACTGGTAGAATTAAATAATCACTTGCAATAAAACCATTCACAGTCAATAAGCTCAAACTTGGTGGAGAATCTAAAATAACATAGTCAAAATCGGCTTCAACAGATTTTAAAGCATCTTTCAATCGAGTAAATCGACCTTTCGCTGACGCAAGCTCAACTTCGGCATTAGCTAAAATTGGCGTACTTGGTGCAATTTTTAATTTAGAAAACTCTGTTTCAATAATAATTTCACCTAATTGTTTTTCGCCAGAAACTACATCTGCCATAGTAAAATCAAGATTATTTTTATCAATACCAAGACCGCTAGTTGCATTTCCTTGTGGGTCAAAATCAACAAGAAGTGTTCGAAAACCTCGCTTTGCAATAAAATAAGCAATATTTATAGCGCTGGTTGTTTTACCAACCCCCCCTTTTTGATTGGTTATCGAAATCACCTTCATAATGTTCATATTATATCACAAACCTTTAGCACTTTCAACTTTATTTTAATCTTGATTTTTGGAATTTTGTATGCTAAAATAATAAAGATATTAAATTTAATGAGGATTTTATGAAAAAAGCAGTCATAAAAGTTGGCGGTAAACAGTTTATCGTTAGCGAAAAAGAGACCCTTCTGGTGGACCTCCTCCCGCAAGGAACAAAAGAGCTCGAACTTGATGCTTTGATGCTTATTAATGGCGACAAAGTGGAAGTTGGAACTCCTGTTGTGAAAGGCGTGAAAGTTTCCGCTAAAGTTGTTGACGAACTTGTTAAGGGCGAAAAAATCCGTGTGATCCGTTACAAAGCTAAAAAACGCGTTCACAAAGAAAACGGACATCGTCAAAAATACACTAAAATTGAAATTGCTTCAATTAAATAATTAAAAGGTGGCCAGCCATTCAAAAACTAGCTCTCTACTCAAGGGCTAGTTTTTTATTTTTTGTTCGTAGATTTAACTATGTATATTTTAGAGTTGATGGATTTAATGAAACACTTAATATTAAAATTGTGCGACATAATTATTTTACTAACTTTTTAAACCCATATCCAGTAAACCAAAAAATAAACCCCACTAATGCGAGGTTTATTCAGTTTTCGAAACTATTCTTTCTCTACTTTTTCAGATTCTTTAGCTTCGTGAGTTTTTGTCGCTTCAGATTCAACAACATCATTTGCTTTTTTCGTAAATTCAGCAGTTGCTTTTTTCATTTCTTCACGACTTCGGTACCAGTAGGCTACGGCACCAGTAATTGCCATAATCGCAATCACCATCATTACAGCCTCAGCAGGACCAGTATGTGGTAGTTCGCTTGGAACTTCAGCACATTTTGGATCATTAGCTGCAAGGTTTTCAAGACCCGTAATTTTACATTTATCATTACAATTTGGGTCATTCTTCTTTAAGTTTCCTTTTCCAGGAATTTCACAAAATTCTTTGCGTTCTTGTGGTGTACAATTTTTTTGAACATTCACAACAGCTGTGTTCTCTTTTGAACCATTTTTTGTTGAAACTTGCGCACGATTAACTAATTTATTCAATCCACAAACAAGTTTATCTCGATCTGCTGTTGCAGTGAACGTTACATAAGCGTTTGAACCGGGAGCATAATTACCGATATTAATTCCAGAAGTTGTGATGTTATCTGAATTAATTTTTAGACCATTTGGATTTGAACTGTTTTTCAAAACAGTTGAACCTTTTTCATAAGTTAAGTTGTTTGGCAAGAAGTCACGAACCATTACGTTTTCTTGTGCAACTTCACCATTATTATCATAACCGATTCGATATTCAACTTTTTCGCCAGTTTTTACACTGACATCATTTTTCCACTCAGTTTCACCAATCTTTCGAACTTGTTTTGTAACTTTAAAGCTTGCTTGTTTTTGAGTTGTAACTTTAACTTTAAACAATACAATTCCAGAATATTGGAAACATCCAGGAATTTTTCCATCCATTTGTTCGTAACCAAGTTTTGCGCCAGTGCTATTTACGATACTATCTGGCAAAGCAAAACCATTTGATGGATTTACGTTGTTGTAGTATTTCGCAGAGCCTGCTACGTAAGAAACTGTAAAGTTTTTACTTGCACTCTTGAATACTACTTGATCCCAGACAGTTGCAGGTTTAGAATTTGAAGCCGAAATTTGACCTTGAAGCGTAATTTCTTTTGCCGACTGATTTGGCACACTCGCTTTAGCAGTCACATTTTCAGCAACTAGTTTTAAGTTTGCTGCAGCATTGTTGTGAACATACATTCGAATAAAATATTCACCATCGCTATCAACATCAACTACATCTTTCCATTGATTTGCTGCATCAGTGGTTTTTCTTGCAATAACAAAGTTTCTTTCATCGCCATAATTTGGGTTATTTGTTATGGCATTGAATGTCACCCTATCTGCAGGTTTTTCGATAGTATAGGTTGCACGACTTGGTCCCCACGCCATTGCTGCGGTACCACTTAAAACGGTAACCGCAACAACTGCGAAGATTAAACTCAATCGTAAACCAATACTGTTTTTAAAAAACTTTTTGATTTTCATTTTTTTCCTTTTTTATTCTACTCGTCCAGTATTTATACCAGCTGAGCCATTTGTTCCTTCTTGTGCTTCAACTTGAGTTCCTCCATTATTATAGGCGCTTTCCCAAGTTTGACTTGTTGTGTCATTTATCCAACCATCAGCCCTGTATTGAGGGGTTACCTCTACATTACCTTGACCTACAACAGTTTCATTGGCTAAATCTACGCTTGGCTGGATATTTAAATCAGGTTGAGCTGCAGGAGCCTCATATACGTTTGGCACTTCCTGTATCTCATCTTGCTGATTGCCCTCGTTAGTATTAACCTCAAATTTTTGTCCATCAACTTTAGCTTCAGGATTTAAGTTTGCATTGACGTTAATGTCTTTCGTAGGGTCTTTAGCCTCTAACTCTTGTGGAGGTGTCTCCGGTGTAGTAGGTGGCGTTTCAGGAGGGGTTTCTGGTGTAGGTGCTGGTGGGTTTTCGGTATTTGGTGCTGGTGGGGTATAAGCTTCTTCAAATGGAATCACTGGAGTTGTCCAAGTGTTTGGAATTTCAGCAATCTTCTTCATAACCATTTGCTTACACTGGTCACGAATCAAAATTTGTTGCCCATTTTTCAATTCAACTATACGAGCTGTTCCACCGAACGCACCTTCGGCATGAGCATAATCTTTATTAGAATTCACAAATAGTGAGTAATAATCACCGTCCAAAGTTTGATTTCCAACAACTTTAGCGCCTTCCATATATTTCGAATATGCATCATTCATTTTTTTGAAAGCCGTCTGATCGCCATTTCGAGCGGCATCAACCAAATCATCAACCTCAGTATTCGAAATTCCAAGTAGATTTTGAGCAGATTCAGCATCGTTCACAAAGAATTGTCCCATATATTCAATATTGTCTTCGTTGTGCGATTCAATCATTTTCTTTTGATATTCTTCATTCGAAAGTTTTGAAGTATCCGTTCCGATAGAATATTTGCTCTCTTTTTGATCGATGTTATTATAATCATCATTTTCAGAGTCATATTTACCGTTGTTAAAGTTCTTTTCTTGCTCTTGAGCATTACTATTATCAAAGTTTGCCAGTTTATTAAATTCAGATGCAGAACTTTCACTAAGTTCAGTTCTAGTATTATCTTCAACTTTTGGCTCACTGTTATTTACATGAACTGGTTCAGCGGATCTACGACCAGCTACGAATGAGATTGCGCCAAAACCAACCAATGCCATAATTCCTAAAACAGCCTTACCAGCTCTTTTCATGAACTCTCGGGATTGTCCAGCTTTAGCTTCGATATTATCATCTTGATCAACAACATTTTTTGCCCTATCGGCTCGTTTTTGTTTGCTAAACGTAAATTCAGCATCACTTAGCTCAATAGAATCTTTTTTAGACTCTTTTTTTTCATTTGAAGGTTGTTCAATCTGAACCTGGGCATTATTTTTTTCGCCAGAATCTTTGACTACAGGTTCCGCCATTGCATTTTCCCAAATTGTATCAAGAACCTTTTGTCGATATTCTGGTTTTTTCGAATATTCCCATATAAATCGATCTTCAAGCTTATTGTTTAAACCGTCAAAATTTACACCGTTTTTTGAAAAATCATTCGAAGCTTCAATTAATTGCTGACGATATTTATTTTTAACTTCTTCACTTTCCGCATTTTGAATCATTTTAGCCAACGAATTCATTCTTTTAATTTCCAAACTCGCTCCTACAGCTTGATCCATTTCTTCTTTTGAAAGAGTAGAAATTTCATAAGGTTGTTCGCTTTCAACTCGATTTTCACCATTTTCCATTTGGCGGTAGTGTTCGTCGCGCTCCATCATTTCATCAAAAGCAACTTTATCACCTTTATGAATCGCATCGCGAACAGATTTATCAAATTTTTTCGCACCTTTCTTCAATTCTTCTTCACGCTTCTTAAGAGCATCAGCTTCGGCCTTTGCTTCTTGTTTTTGGTTTAGTTCTTCACGAAGAACATCCCAAGAACCATAAGCGTCTTCGAAAGACTTGCTTGCGTCTGGCGCAGAATTAAAATTTTCCCCGTTTTTCATTTCTGTCCTTGTTTATTTTTAATTTATTTTACTACCGTATTTTACCACAAGCGTATTAAAAAGTCAACACTTTTTTAAAAAATAAAATCGATATTTCTACCGATTTTATTTTTGCTAGATATTAAGCTTCAATATTTCCAGAAATTGCTCGAATAATGTTTAAAACACGTTTCCCCGTTGGAACTTCTCGGCGAATAGATTTCATTGTGCGAATTTCTTGAACAAGTTCTTCTTGTGTTTTAAATTGATTTTCCCGCAAGCTAAATTTATCTTCACGACCTTCATAAGTTTCGAAGTTTGCGTTATGATGATCTTTGAAATGTATAATATTCGAGCTTTGAGCTTCATCATCTCGCAAGAGAAAACTACTGCTTTCGCGGTTAGCATATCGTTCAGCTAGCGCATAAATATTGTTCAAGTTTTCAAGAGCTTCATTTTTCGAACTCTCTCGAGATTCTTCAATTTCTGTTTGCTGTTCTGAACTTAAACTTTCAGGAGAGTCAAATTTAAAATCTTGAAATTCTCCAGAATTATTCTCTTGCTCAAGAGATTTTTTATCTTGCTCGTTCGTATTGTAATCGTTTATCTTAAAATTTTCCATTTTTGCCTTTTGATTTTTTATGTTTTTGTTTAAAAATAACTTATGCTCGTATTATAGCATAAGTTATTTTGATTGTCAATATTTTGGTTAAGCTTTTTTGAGTGAAATTTTTACTTCTGAACCTTCAACTTTTACAATCTGAGCAAAATCAAGTTCATCTTCTGAAATTTCAGCCTTTGTGGCCAAAACTTCTTTCGAAATTTCTTGTTCAAATTTCTTGAACGCGTCAAGGACTTCAGCATTTTCAGATGTAAAGTTAAGTTCAATTCGATCATCAACATTTAGACCAGCTTTCTTGCGTGTGGCCTGAATGTGGCGAATAATTTCACGCATTAAGCCTTCTGCACGGAGTTCAGGAGTTAACTCAAAGTCAAATTCAACGCTCTCACTACCAAACTCAACACTTTTAACATTTAATTCTTCCATTAAAATTGGCGCGAAATCAAAAGATTTTGCATTTTGCGGAACTTTTACACTGGCTAGCGGCTGGCGAATTTTTACGCCATTTTTTGCTCGAAGCGCAAGAGCTTCATTCACATAGCCACGGACTTCGGCCATTTCAGCAAGTAAGCTCTCATCAATCTCGCCAGCTCCTGGCCAATCTTTCAAATGAACTGAACCATCGCCAATCATTTTGCTCCAAAGTTCTTCCGCCAAGAAAGGCACGAATGGCGCAAGAATTAACGCAAGATAGCTCAAAACATAGTGGAGCGTTTGATAAGCTTGAAGTTTATCGGCACCGTTTTCGCTCTTCCAGAAACGACGTCGTGAACGGCGTACAAACCAGTTTGAAGCGTCATCGAGGAACGGCAAAACACCTTCAAGAGCGCGTGGAATATTATAAACATTCATATTTTCACTAATTTCGTTTCGAAGCTCATGAACACGGCTCACAATCCATTTATCAAGCGGATTTTCAAGATCTTTCGAAGGATCTTTGAGTTCGCCGTTAAATTCCCAACCGTCAACACTTGCATACATCGTGAAGAAATCATACATATTCCAAATCATCGAAAGTTTGCGTGCAACATCCGAAACATCTTTGTCGTGAAGTGCAAAATCTTCACCATTCAAAAGTGGGCTCGTTAGCAACAAGAATCGCAAACTGTCGGCTGAATATTGGTCCATTAGTTCGTTAGGATCGGTATAATTACCAAGCGATTTACTCATTTTTCGGCCATCATTTCCAGCAACAACACCGGTTGTAATCACATTTTTAAAGGCATTTTTACCGAACAAAGCAGTATTTACCGCATGAACATAATAGAACCACGCACGAACCTGACCAATATATTCAACAATAAAATCACCTGGGAAATTCTTTTCGAACTTTTCTTTGTTTTCGAAAGGATAATGGAACTGCGCAAATGGCATTGAACCACTTTCAAACCAACAGTCAAGCACTTTATCAATTCGAGTGTATTTTTCGCCATCAATTTCGAAAGTAATTTCATCAACCCAAGGTCGATGGTAATCTTCAAGTTCCACGCCGCTCAATTCTTTAAGCTCGGCATAAGAACCAACCACGCGAATCTTACCGCTTTCAGACTTCCAAACTGGCATTGCTGTCGCCCAAAAACGGTCGCGCGACAAATTCCAATCTGGTGCGGCTTCAAGATTTTTTTCGAAACGACCGTGCTTCAAGTGTGCTGGGAACCAGTTAATATTTTCATTTTGTTCAATCATTAGCTCTTTTTGACCTTGAATATCAAAGAACCAACTTGGGTGTGCTCGATACATCAATCGGTGACCTGTTCGTGGATTGTGTGGGTATTCGTGGCGAATGTAATCGATTCTCCAAACTACACCACGTTCTTTCAAGATTTTCGCTAATGGCTTATTAAATTCCCACACATCTTCACCAGCAAATTCGCCGTCAATATATTTTCCGTATTCATCTAAAACGTGAAAAACTGGAATTCCATATTTTTTACCAAAGTTAAAGTCTTCTTCGCCATAAGCTGGTGCCGAGTGGACAATTCCCGTTCCACTTTCAAGAGAAACATAGTCTGCACCCCAAACTTTATAAGCATTCTCTTCACCTTCACCAGAATATTTCGAATCTTCAGAAAGTGGTTCGTATCTCAAACCAATCAAATCCACGCCATCAATCAAATTGACAATTTCGAAAGGAATCGGTTGTTTTTTTTCATCAACAAAAACTTTTTCGAGCAAATCTTTTGCCAAAATGAAGAATTCATCACCAACTTTTACTTTTGCGTAGGTAATTTCAGGATTCACAAACAAGCCCATATTGGCCGGCAAAGTCCAAGGAGTCGTTGTCCAAGCGAGCATTGCAGTTTTATCTTTTGAGCCTTCTGCATCTTCGAAATCTTTCAACCAAAATTTTACAAAAACGCTTGGGTCGGTAACAGTTTTATAGGCGTCGTTATCCATTGTAACTTCACTTTTCGAAAGTGGAGTTGCCCACGCCGTGTCATACATTAGAACGCGTTCACCTTCGTAAATTTTACCCTTTTCGTAAAGAGTTTTGAATGCCCACCAAACAGACTCCATAAAATCTTTATCCATCGTTTTGTAAGCATTTTTAAATTCAACCCAGCGGCCAATGCGATCAATCGTATTTTCCCAAAGCGCCGCATTCGAAACCATGCTTTCGCGCGCAGTCGTAATATATTCGGCGAGCGAAATTTTTTCACCAACTTCGTGCCGAGAAGTGATACCGAGCTTTTTCTCAACAAAGTTTTCGGCTGGCAAACCGTGCGTATCCCAACCCCAACGGCGTTCAACTCTTTTGCCAAGCATCGTTTGATAGCGCGGAACAGCATCTTTTACGATTGAGCTAAGGAGTGTCCCGTGGTGTGGCACGCCTGTGATAAATGGAGGGCCATCATAAAACACGAAGGTGTTATCTTCGCTACGATTTTCAACTGATTGCTCGAAAGTTTTTTCTGCTTTCCAACGCGCCAAAACATCGGCTTCGTATTCTTTTGCTCGTCTTCTTGAATTTGCTTGAAATTTCATTATTCCTCCTATGAATTTACTTTATAGCTTAGTTTCATCATTTCTTTTGCAGTTTCTAATTGGTCGATACTATCTATTTTTATTTGATAACAGCCAGTAGCCCAATGTCCTTTTTTCGAAACATCTTCAATATCGAAATATATTTTTGGATCAAAATCAGAACGTTCAATATTAAGATTTAAATATAGAGAGTTTTTCTGAACAATAATACTAAAAATATTTTTCTTTCTAACTTTAAAAGCCAAATACGTCTTCTTCACATCTGGTTGAATTTCTGGACTAATATTCTCAGCAAAATCTTTCAATTCCCAATAAAACTCCTGAATAGAATCCGAGCCTCTAGACACTAGTTCGTCTTCACTATAGTTGACAATTTCCTTGAGCACAGTTTTCTCGTCATTACTATTTTTTGCTATATTCGCTTGGCTTTTTTGACTTCTACCCTTTTTCATACCCTTTTGTAAGTACTCCACAATATCGCCATATTTCCTAAATTCATATAGTTCAACTGGGAAATTCTCGGTAGTATATTCGCTTGCTCTAAGCTGGTATTCAGTGAATTTTGGAGAAATAAGAATTACGCGCGACTGAGACCAATCGATTTCTGGTATTCCTCCTCCGTTTTTCTCAATAAATTTTAAAATAAAAGCTTCTTTATTTTTCAACATCAACGATAAGTAAGCCAGACCTTGATCTGCAACAGAATCACTTTTAATTTTTTTATATTCAATGATTACAAAACTATTACTCTCATCGTCAAATGCCAAAGTATCTATCCGTAAATTGTCAACAGCAAACTCTGTTTCTATAAATCTTAACCCAAAAACCTCTTCAAGATTGTCTTCAGTCATTTTTTGAATATCTTTCTCAAGATATTTCTGAGAAACGTTCTCTTGTTTGATAGCTGTTAATTTTTCATTGTTCAATCTATAAAGCATGTTTTTCTCCTCTCCTAAATTAAAAATCACCTCTTTTAGACTCGAGAACCAAGCAAGCTCGGCGATACCATCTCGATTCCAAAAGAAGTGATTCTTTTAGCCCTTAATTTTAGCTTTCACGGAGCTTTCCCGCCCAGTTCTAATCAGTTTTCGAAACCTTTCTTCTGGGAGCTTCGCGGTTGATAGCCGCTCATTCATCAAAATAAAACGCTTTTATGATTTTTATTTTATCAAAATTTAAAAATATTTTCAAGCTTTTAAGTGTTTTATTTATTACTATCCTTCGGACAGCTAAATAAAACCGACACGACACTATTATTTACTACTTTTAGAAATTTCCAACATTTCATCTGCGAGCTTTTTAGTGCCTTAGATTGCGATTGTCGCCTGTAAACCCTCCGAGCATCTCATCTTTAAAGCTTAATTAGTTGCCATATCCCTTAATAATTTAGAATATGACATAATTACAGATGGATATAATAAAAATAGTGTAATATTTACACTATTTTAAACTTTGAGAAACAAGAGATGGTATGGAAGATATAGAAAAATACACAATAATAGCTCCTATAATAGTGATTAGGAATTGAGTAACAACAATAAATGTTATAACATTAACATTAGCTTGAATACTTCGTTGAATTTTATATTGAGCTTCTAAATAGTCCTTTTCGGTAAATTCATTTTTTTCTTGCATAAACAACTCCATTAAATTTTTATATTTCTGAATCATCAGTATAAGATTTAATTATACGTGATTTCCTGAAATAATAGTAAGGGATCTGTAGGGCAATAAAGAAAAGCCAAACAAATGAAGAATTATTTTTTTGTGAATTATACATAAAAAACATAAGCACAAAAAAGAAAGATAGCCATAAAACATGTTTTCGCATTTTAGAAATTTCTTGGCGTATATCGTGCTTAAGTCGTTGTCTTAAAAGATTTCTTGTCTCAATCGCTAAAGCTTCTTTTTGAGTGTTTTCTTGATATGCATCTGAAGCTTTTCGCTGATTTTCTCTTGAAGCAAAACTTTTATTTTCTTCAATTTCAATATTATTGTTTAATGGCTCTATTATTTTCTTATCCATAATTTCATTATACATTAAGAATAAGCTTATTTCAATAAATGTTATAGTTCCCTAACAATTTAGAATATGATATAATAATGCCTTCGAAAATGTTTATCGAGAAAGAGTTATAGTTCCCTAACAATTTAGAATATGATATAATAATGTATAAGAAACATGGTGTTATGTGTTAGTTATAGTTCCCTAACAATTTAGAATATGATATAATTTTAATACCAGTCTTAATTCCCATATCTTGTTATAGTTCCCTAACAATTTAGAATATGATATAATTATATAAATTACCTAAATGCGGACTTGTTGGTTATAGTTCCCTAACAATTTAGAATATGATATAATGAATTAGCCGTGAGATTATTTTGTTCAATTGTTATAGTTCCCTAACAATTTAGAATATGATATAATTGAATAGCGGCGAAAATAAACGTTATTGAGGTTATAGTTCCCTAACAATTTAGAATATGATATAATCACGTTCATAACCATTGAATAGAGTAAATGGTTATAGTTCCCTAACAATTTAGAATATGATATAATGCAAATATTATGGAAAACTCAAGCAAAAAAGTTATAGTTCCCTAACAATTTAGAATATGATATAATAAAATTTTCTTGAATTTTGATCGCATACAGGTTATAGTTCCCTAACAATTTAGAATATGATATAATACTTGCTAAAATCCCCATCTGTTGCGATGGGGTTTTTAGTTTAAAAAAATGAAAGTTGATCATTCGAAACACGCCTTTCTTGCGCAGTTTTTTTACCAGCAATCACATACATATTCGTAAATTGATGCTCTGTTAAATAAATTAGCCGAATCGAACCAACATCTGGCGCATTTCTCTTAACACGATTCATATGTTTTTCGGCGGCATCCCTATTCGGGCAAAGCCTCGTGTAAACACTATACTGCAACATATTAAAACCATCTTTTAGCAAGAAGTTTCGAAAACGTGTTGCTATTCTTCTTTCTTTTTTACTACCCGTAGGTAGATCAAAAAATACCGCTACTCTCATAAATTTATATGCCATCTTTCCTCTTTTTGTTTTTATTTTTGTTTTATTTTTTATATTTTTGGCAACTCTAGACTACTTGAATCTTTCTTTAAAATACAATCAACAAAACTTTCAACCGTAATCTCAATTGCATTTTTAATTGCGAATTTTTTACCCTTAATCTTAACCCGAAATTCTAAAACCTCAAGCAAAATCCGGCGTTCTTCTTTCGAAAGAGCCGAATCTTCTTTTTCGAACCCACTCAAACCAAATTTTTTAAGCACGAACAGGTCGATTAGAGGGCGATACGCTTCAATCAAGTCATCTGCTAAATTAAAGCTATTTAGCTCATTATGATGAAAAATACCTTGCGAAACTACCAGCCCACGAGCCGCCAAATGCCGTGCCAACCCTGTGCGAACAAGCGCATAGCTGTAATTTAATGCCGAATTATACCACATTGGCCGACGACGGGTTGCGTCATCAAGAAGCTGTGAAAAGTAGTCGCGTGCGGCTAAAGACTCACGATTAGCGGAATCTCCAGATTTAACTTCACTTGCACATTTTCGAAGATATTCATCATTTAAGCCAAAATATTTTAAAACATCAGCCTGATTAGAAATTTTTCGAATAATATTATTCTGCCAAATCTGTTTTTTGAGTGGAATCTTCATCTCAATTTGCTGGCGAGATACTTTAGCCTGCCGCGAATGTTGAGAATATGGTAAAACTATGGCCGTAGGAAGATGCTTCTGATCACAAATCACAACGCTCACTGCTCGAGAAGAGAGCTCATTTAATAGATTTGTGGTTAAGTTTAAACCATAATTATCAATTATTAACGAGTCGATATCTTCAATCGGAATCGAAACGTCTTCTTCTTGCGAAATTAAGAGCCGGTTATTTTTAACGCTTAGTCGAGCGGGATTTTCGATAGAAATAATGCGCCACGCCATTAAATCCACCTATAATTATCGCCCAGAACGGAGATATCGTAGCGTTCAATTGAAGTTATTGTACCACCAGAAATTCTATCAGTATTCTTCTTATCTGCTTTATCGTGACCTATTAAAGATATTCTACCACTATCTATATCATAGCCAACATAATAACCCTCAACAATCTTATTTCCTGCATAAATCCGCACATAATCATTTGGATACAACGAAAATTGCTTGACAAATCCATTTTCTTCAGTCGCAAAAATCTTACCTTTTTCATCGCGAATTTTATTAAAATCGGCTTTTTCTGCCACACTTCGCCCATTTGGCGTTGGTAAAATTTCAACTTTTTTAGCATTCAACAGATGCGCATAAATTGGCGAAAAATAGTATTCAAATTCGCCCTTGTAATTTTTGCGCTTAAACACATCCAACCGAATCGTATCACCGTTATTAACAAAAGCTTTACCTTTGTTAATTAAGAAACCGCTTTTTGAATTTTGCGTATCATAAACCTTAATTGAGCGAACAATATTACCGCGACCACCATTTTTTGTTGGTTTATAAACTGGGTTGCTTGGGTCGCCAAAAGCTTTTTCTGGTTTATTACCAAACTTATTTAATCGTGCTTTTAAGATCTCATATAAGGCTGGGTCCGTTTCACTAACTGGTGATTTTTTAAGTATTTCTAATTTTACTTTTGTTAATCGGATTCGTTGTTTCCGTGCTATAGCCGGCTTTCCTTCCGAATCTACGTAACCTTCGACAATTTTCGGTGAACGGATCGTTTCTTCATTAATATTACCCTTTCCCGAGCGTTTTGGCATTCTTGAAACGAAAATAGGCGTTGTTCTATTTCGAAAATCTTCATCATAATTCTCAAGACCAATTAGTTCGTTGCGAAGCTCCATTGGCGATTCATAATGAGCAGTCCTTTTTCGAACTTCTTTTCCAAAATCTTTCCACGGTTCAATATCCTCAAAGGTCTGTTCAAAATCCGCTCGACTAAAAATTTCACCCGTTATTTTATCAATAACTTCATCTTCCGCCGAATATTTAAAAAGTTCAAAATATTTGTTCAGGCGTGAAATTTTTTGAATAACACTTTGGTCGATCGCAGCAATTATACAGGCATCCGTAGCGTGATGAAGGTTGTTTTCTTCGCGATCCTTTGAGCCCACACGCCAAATACGGCGCAAATAAGAAGTTATTGAACCATTCGGCACAATCACTCGCTGAGCTGGATTTTCATTCTCAATTTTAGCAAATTTCAAATTCTTACGAAGATATTGGCTTAAGAACTTTGAAATATATCGCGTATCATTTAACGCACGGCTATTCCAATCTTCTTTTGGTGGAACTTTCGCAAGCAATCGTTCTTTCTTTCGAAAAGGAAGGTTCATTGAATTTATGCGTGCCTCAAAATCAGCCCATCGGCTTTCATTAGCACCCCAAGCTTCGAAAGGTGCTAAATTACCTTTTTGGCGGTTTTCTTCAGTGAAAACTAAAACTTTATTTATTAAGCTGTCATTTCCGCAGCGAGAGAATGGAATGATGTGATCAATTTCGGCATAATGCTCATTGGAAAATAGATTTTCTAAAACAAGACTTTTTCCAGAATAAACGCATTTTCCGTTTTGTTGTTCATAAAGTTTAAATTTGGTAATTTGTAGGCCGGTTGGCGAAGGAACATTAAACTCGTTTTGAAGTCGCTCTTTAATACTTTCGTTGTAACTGGCATTTGCTTTTTGAGTTTTTTTAATTTTTTCACGTTCTTTAAAATTTTTAGCTAAATCACCCGCAGCTTCAATTTTAATTTGATATGGTGCGCCATATTCTCTGATAATGGCATTTACAACTTTAACAGTCTGCGAAACCGCCCGTTTAACAACAGGATTTGTAATTTGAGCTGATTCTTCTTTCGAAAGGGGCGGAAGCTTGTTTTTATCCCCGGAAAGCTGCTGTTTTGTATCGTAGCCTGCATTTTCTGACGCATTACGATATGTATCACCTTTCAATAAAAATGGCAAGATTTTTCTAAGCGCCTTAAATGACAAATGGCCAAAACCGCTAACATTAATCATCATCAATGTTTCAACTGCATCTTTACTTAAATTAAGCTTCGAAATCTCTTTTCGCAAATTTTCATCATCTTTATTACATGAAAGAATTTCACCAAGTTCATCTAGCATTCTATAATTATTGTCACAAACTTTTTGCCAATCTTCTGGAGTGTTTGAAAGAACAGCTTTAACCTTATGATAAAAAGAAAGTTCACCGAATTTATTTTCTTCACCGTTATTTTTGCTATCTTTTTTAATCTCGCCACGAATCATATTTGCTGGAAAGCTAAAGTTTTCATCTTTTTTATAACCTAAAACTTCACGGATGTGTTGATATTTCAGCGCTTTAATATCCTTAGCTTTTTCAATAACTTTTGAAATTTCTTCTTCCGTTAGACCGCGCTCCTTGTTGTTTATTACAACCCTTAAGTGCGCTAAGTTTTCTGCCAAACGAAACATCTCGAAACTATAACTCGCTTTTGGCGCACGAAATTCAGATTTCTCGAGACTACACTTTCCGCGCATTTTCATAATTAATTCACTAGTTATAAATGGGCGTTGCGAAAAAATTCCGTTAAAATTACCTTCCTTTTCGTTTCCAAAAAGGAGAAAATTAATCTTTTCATCTGAAAGCTTCAAGCCAAATTCTTTTTGAATTTTTAAAATAAGCTTCGCTTCATCTTCGAAATTCGCCCGCACGAAAGAATTGCTGTAATCTTCAGCTTTATTCCTTTTGTGAGCTATAAATTTTTCATTCGAATTTAACGCACTAGCAACAGTTTTATACTCTTTGAGTAACTTCTCGTTTTTTGAAATTGCTGAAAGAACTTTCGAATTTTCTTTATCGTTTTCTTCGGCAGATTTTCGATTACTTTTATATCCACGATGTTTAGCAATGTGATATAAACCAACAAAGAGTTCCTCGTTCGAGATCTTCTCATTCAACGCCTTTTCTCGAATTTTATATGGATCAAGTTTATTTCCTGGCTTTAAAAGCTCTTCAATTTGTTCTTTAGCTAATAGATTATTATCTCTGAAGAATCTTTTAATAAAATTTAACCGCTGACGGCGACGCTTCAATCTTCTTCTTGTTGAGCGAGCTGTTCGCCGAGCTTCAGACAGACTTTTACCATCTTTCGGGTTTTCTGGTTTTTCGAAAATCCGAACGCCAACTTTTTCGATTCTTTTGTTATCTTCATCGATTATAGCCCAACCAATTGAGGTCGTACCTATATCTAAACCTATTGAGTACTTCATAACTCTATTATAAGATAATAAGTTTTTTTATTCAATATAAAGATAATCCACCCTTTAAGGATGGATTAGAGCTTTGCCTTAGGTTCGATAATAGAACTCTCAACCGTAGCTACACAGTGCGAAACTGCTGCCCTTAGTTGCTAAGATTATTATAGAAACCTAACGATTTAGAATATGATACAATCCTTACTTAAGGGACTGTCCTTATACAGTATACATCTAAATAAAATTATTGTCAATACAAAAAACACGCTTTTTTTAGCTTAGCGCGCATAGTATGCAGCTTCATCAATTAACGGTAAAGGTCGCCCGCGCCACATCTGCAAAAGTCGGCCATCGTCAGCAATCGCTAAGATTGTTGGATATTCAACGATATCATAAGCTTGCAAGAAAAATTGATCCCTACTGCCATCTGGGTTCATTTGCTCAATTTCGAGCCCAGTTTGCCTTTCAAAATCATCAATATATTCTCGAACTTCACGGCCATGATCGCTAGCATCTCTATAAACTACTACAATTCTCATTTTCTTCTCTAACCCTCAATAAAATCTCTTCGAAATCTTCAACTGTTTCAAAACCATTAAAAACACTTGCGAAACGAATGTACGCAACTTTATTCATCTCAAACAAGACCGAAAGAACCGTTTCGCCAATCTGGTGTGAAGAAACTTTACTTGATTTTTGAAGAAGTTCATTCTCAACGCGATTGATAATTTCTTCAACTTGAAGATCAGAAATGAACTTACCAATTGAACGAATAATTGAACTCTTAAGCTTTTCACGACTAAAATCCTCACGGCCACCATGCGACTTCATAACAACAATTCGTGGTTTTTCAATCCGCTCATAGGTGGTGAAACGGGTGCCATCTGGCGCAACTCGGCGACGGCGCACAGATTGGCCGTCAACCGACATTCTACTTTCCAAAACTTTTGTTTCGTCAAGTTTAAATTCCATTAATCTTCCTTTTTATTACGTTTTCGGCGTCGTAAAAATGCAGGAATATCGCTCTCATCCTTTTCTTCTTCATCTTGAGCCCAAATATTTTTAGTTTCGATATCACTAGCAAAATCTTCGGCTGAAGTTTTTTCTTCATTATTTAATTCCATATCAATTGCGTTCGAAATTGTATGGTTAATTTCTTGCGATTCAGTATGATCGTTTTCAAGATTAAAAGTTTTCGAAACAGCACTTTCGAGCGAATTTATCACAGGCTCATTATAATCACGGTCAAAACCAGTTGCAACAACTGTAATAATCAATTCATCTTCAAGCTCAGGTTTAAGTGTTGCACCAAAAATGATATTTGCATCTGGAGCAACAGCACCAGTAATAATCTCAGCTGCCTCTTGAATCTCGCTCATACTCATATCATAACCACCAGCAACGTTGAATAGAACACCACGCGCGCCATCAATAGAAACCTCAATCATTGGGCTTTCGATAGCTTGTTCGGCAGCCTTTTGAGCACGATTATCACCACTCGCACGGCCAATTCCCATCAAAGCAGAACCAGCATTACTCATAATTGACTTAACATCCGCAAAGTCAAGGTTGATTAAACCATGCTCAGTAATAAGTTCAGAAATGCCCTGAACACCTTGCCGAAGAACATCGTCGGCAATTTTAAAAGTTTCAAGAAGTGGCAAATTCCTATCAACAGTTTGAAGAAGACGATCATTTGGGATTGTTATTAAAGTATCAACCGCATCGGCAAGCTTTTCAATTGCCCAATCAGCATTAGTTTTGCGTTTTGCGCCTTCGAAAGTAAATGGACGTGTTGCAACACCGATAACTAAAATTCCCATTTCACGAGCAATTTCAGCCACAACGTGACCAGCGCCAGAACCAGTTCCACCACCAGCACCAATGGCGATAAACACCATATCGGCACCATCAAGAGCCTCGCGAATTTCTTCTCGAGATTCAAGAGCGGCGCTCTCACCAACAATAGGATCAGCACCAGCGCCTAAACCATTTGTAGTTTCACGACCAAGGTGGATTTTCTTGTCGGCCTTTGATTTATATAAAGCTTGAGCATCAGTGTTCATCGCAATAAACTCGATGTTACTCAAACCAACATCTTTCATTCGATTAACGGCGCTTCCACCGGCACCACCGATACCTACAACTTTAATTTTAGCAAAAGTTTGAACTTCATTTGGCATAATTTCTGGCATTTCTTCTCCTTAATCTACTCCCATTATATCACTTTATTGTTTTTTCTTGAATAATTTTGCGAAAAATCCGATTTTCGCTGGTTCTTCATCTCTATAACTATTATATCTTGAAGTATTATCGCGCATTTCGATTAACAAACCGACTGCAGCAGAATACTCGAGCGCTTTAACCTTTTCAGAAACTGTATTATCAATTCCATTTTTACTAATCTGTACTGCAAGCTGAAGATATTTTTTCGCAAATGTATCAATTCCTTTAAGAGCTGCTCCACCCCCAGTTAGTACAATACCGCCTGGTAATTGATTCTCAAAGCCAGACTTTCGAAGAACCTTTCGAACTTCCTCAAAAATTTCTTCAACCCTTGCCTCAATAATTTCATCAATTTCTTGCGTATTAAAGCTGTAATGCTCGCGACCATGTTTTACAACAATATCACTATTATTTTCTCTTTCGAAAGCAAAACCGTGCTTAATTTTAATTTCTTCAGCAACTTCTGGAGAAACCTTTAGCCCAATTGCAAGGTCGTTGGTAATATTTATTCCTCCCAGCGGAATATTTTCAATGAATTGCAAATTACCATCTTCGAAAATCACAACACCGGTAGTTGAAGCTCCCAAATCAACAACAACAACGCCATTTTCTTTTTGGTTTTCAGTTAGCACAGCCCGAGCTGAAGCTACTACACTTGGAATGTATAAATTCGAAGAAATATCAAACCGCTCCAAAATATTTTCAGCATTTTCAACTTGTATTCTTGGTGCAGAAATTGCGTTTCCATAAACCTCAAGCCGTGTTCCAACCATTTCGAAAGGATCAGCAATCCCTTCTTGATTATCAACATTATAATAATAAGGTATAAACTTCAAGATTTCTCGATTTTCTGGGATTTTGCCGATCAATGCAACATCTTCAACTCGGTCAATATCCTCATCACCAACCAAGCCTTTTTCTGAGTTCACTGCAACCATTCCGTCTACTTTTGTACTCAAAATTTGCACGCCATTAACGCTCACAGCTGCTCTTTCCGTTTTATAGCCGCTCATGCGTTCAGCTTCATCAAGAGCTTTATCAATCGCACGATAAACATTTTCTGGATGCGTGATAACGCCTTTTTTAAGTCCAGAATTTTCAGCCGACCCAAGCCCCAAAATATTTGGCGAACCATCTCTATCAAAGTTCGCAATAAGTACACGAACCTTACTTGTTCCAATATCTATTCCTACCGCATATCGAGAATTCTCATTCATAGTTCTATTATACCGTTAATGCTAATTTTTAGCAAGAGTAAAAATAATAAAACGAACAAAATTTATATTTTTATTTCAAAGCAGAATATAAAAATAAAAAAGCACCCTCGCAGTAGGTGGGTGTTTTTTCAAAAAATAATTTCTGGTGCTGGGAGAAAGATTCGAACTTTCGAAGGCATCTGCCGACAGATTTACAGTCTGTTGTGTTTGACCGCTTCACTATCCCAGCATTCAACTCTTGTATTAAAAAATACTTGGAGCCACCTTTCGGATTCGAACCGAAGGCCTGCTGTTTACAAAACAGCTGCTCTAACCAGCTGAGCTAAGGTGGCACAACCAAGTATATTAATAATTATACACGAGCCTTTTCAAAATTGCAAGCACTTTTTTGATTATTTTTCTAAAATCTCAATCGTCGAATCTACAATCTGAAAATCTGGTAAAAAATGGGAGATTTTTTTGCGAATCTCAGTAGCTCTTGAAATATCGCTCACAAAAATTCTTGCCGTAAAAATATGTTCCGCTCCGTCAAGGCTCCAAAAATGAATATTTTCAATTTTCAAAACACCTTCAATCGCTAAAATTTGCTTTTTAATTTTGTTCAAATTTTTTATACTTGGTGCACGTTGAGTTAAAATTTTTAAAACACCCCAAGCATTCGAAATTGCTCCCCAAGAAATAAATAATAAAATACATAAACTTGCCACACGATCGAGTATATGAAGGCCTGAAAATGAAATCAAAACAGAGGTGATAAATGTTAAAATCCAACCAAGCAGATCTTCAATTAAGTGAAGCGAAACTGTTCGGTCAAGAATATTTTTCGAACCATATAAGCGTGCTGCAGCGAATAAATTAACTAAAATCCCTGCAATTGAAACAATCATTAATCCTGGAACATTCACATATGGGTGAACATGCGGAAAAGTAAATTCATAATATACAGAAATCGCCATTGTGTATGAAAGCCACAAAATCACACCAGCATTTAAAAGAGCCCCGAGCGCTGCAAAACGTTTATAACCATAGCTCATTACAGAAGTTGGTTTTTTCTTGCTTAGTTTATTTAAAATTAATGTAATCGTAAGCAAAATTGCATCACCCAAATCGTGAACAGCATCAGCCGAAATCGCCGCCGAACTAAAAAGTGTACCAAAGAAAAATTCCGCAATCGAAAAACCCAAATTTAAACCAATAGCCAGCGGAAGATTACTTGATTTTTTATGATTATGTGCTATTCCAAAATGAGCGTGCACTTGTTTGCAAGCATTTTTCTCTTTCGAAAATTTAGCTTTCCCTCCCATTTTTCGAAATTTTATTCTAAAGTAAGAATTTCTGCTCCATCTTTTGTGACCAAAATGGTGTGTTCAAAATGTGCTGAAAGTGAGCCGTCTCTCATTAAAACATCCCATTCGCTATCTGTTCCATTGAAAATTACATCACCCTTACCCAGTGAAGTCATTGGCTCAATGCAAAAAGTGTCACCCTCTTGAAAAACTACACCTGTACCAGCTTTGCCGTAATTTGGAACTTCTGGCGCCATATGCATTTTTAAACCTACACCATGGCCAACCAATTCCCGAACATTACCAAGTTTTGATTTTTTTAGCGATTTTTCAACTGCCGCACCAATATCACCAGTTTTCACGCCAGGCTTAACAACAGCAATTCCAGCTGAAAGCGCTTTTTTAGTATCGTTCAAGAGATGCTTAACTGCTCCTTTTGGCTCTTCACCAATCACGGTTGTCGTGGCAGAATCAGTCATCATTCCCTTAAATTCAATTACCATGTCAAATTTTACTACATCACCTTTTTCGAAAGGGATATCATTTGGCGCGCCGTGGACAACACAATCATTCACCGAAATACAAACTACACCAGGAAAATTTACCTCTGGCGTGAGATAAGCAGATCTTGCTCCATATTCTTTAATTTTCTTGCGCGCAAAAGCATCAACTTCAAGACCAGTCGTGCCAACTTTCGAAAATTCCGTAAGCTCACGCAAAATTCGCGCGAGGATTTTTCCGCCCTCACGCATTGCCTGAATCTGTGCTTCAGTTTTATTGCCAGTAATTAAATTCCGCACGATTCAATTTCCTCCATAATACGGTCATGGACTTGACCAACCGTACCAGTTCCATCGATGTGGGCAATTCTTACGCCGTTTTCATTAAAATAATTCAAAACTGGATACATTTCTTGCCGATAAATTCGAAGGCGCTCGTCGATAACTTCTGGAGTATCATCAAGTCGGCCACGAATTTCAAGCCGACGCATCAATTCACTTCGTGGAACTTCCAGAACAATCACTAAATCAACATTTCGACCATGATTTTGCTTATTTTCAATCAGCCATTTCGCCTGAGCAAGCTGGCGTGGATATCCATCAAGAATAACCTGTTTAACATTTTTACTGTTTGCACGATCAAGAGCCTCACCCATAACGCGATTAACAATTTCTGGGTCGACTAGTTTTCCCGTACTCATTCGCGCAAGAAGTTCAGGATCTTTACTATCACGCAAAAGCTGACCAGCGCCAAGCCAGCGCCAATCATTTCGCGCAGCTAATAAATTGCCTTGAACACTTTTACCAGCACCTGCTGGACCAAAAAATACAATCATTAAATTCCTTTTGTTTTTAAAATTATATACTTTTACATTATAGCATAAAAAGTTAAAAGTTAGAAATCTTGGCTAAATTAAGTAATATTTTAATTATTCTGTTATAGAGCTGGTATTTTAAGAAGCTAAACCTATATTTTTATAACATTATTATAAAATGAAATCACATTACGATCGCAATAATTACTTACGAAAGTTCCTCTTTCACGATTTTCGCCAAAACCGCACCATCAGCAGAATTACCAAATTTTGCTTTCATTTTGCCAATAATTGTTCCCATTTGCTTGATTGAAACTTCACCCATTGTTAAAATTTCAGCTTTCACAGCTGCGCGGATTTCATCTTCGCTCGCCATTTCTGGCAAATATTTCGAAAGAATTTCAGCTTCTTTTAATTCATTTTTAGCACGTTCGGCATCTAGTAAATTCGCAGCTTCTTTGCGTTTTTTTACTTCTCGCACAACCAAAGTTTCAATTTCAGCATCATTTAAGCCTTCTTCACGCTTACCAAGTTTTACTTCTTCGTCCAAAATTGAAGCTTTCAAGCCTCGCAAAACTGTAGTTTCGAAAGCATTTCGGGCAAGCATTGCTGTTTTTAAATCAGCATTAATTTGTTCTTTTAACATTTTCCTCCTTTAAAAATAAAATCCAGCCTTTCGACTGGAATTTATGTTTTTAGCGAATACCAAGTCGCATTTTTTGTGCTTTTTCAGCACGGCGTTGATTTCGAACGATTGCTTTTTTGCGTCGTTCAACCTTACTTAGAGGCTTCGAAAATCGCATCGACGCTTTAGCTTCGCTCAAAACTCCACTTTGTAGAACTTTTCGATTAAAGCGACGAATAATATTTTCGTTAGCTTCTTTCTGGTCTTTCCTTGTTACACTAATACTCATACTGATTACTATTTTACCAAAGTTTTTTAAAAAAAGCAAGTAGAAAATAAAATTGCTTAATTTTGGACGATTTTATTAAAATTATTTTAATTTTGCTTGCTCTCGATAAAAATCAATCCAAATTTTTAACAGCCTGTCTTCTGAATAATACTCTGAAATTTCTTTCGACTTCGCTTTAAATTCTTTTAATTTTTCTGGATTTTTCGAAATATCTTTAATTACTTCATTCATCTCTTCGAAATCTTTGCCACAAAGATATTTTCCTTCAAGAATATTTTTATACAAATCCAAATCTCGTAGCATTATTGGCGCCCCGCAACTAGCCGCTTCCAAAATAGACATTGGGAAAAGCTCCGCATAACTTGGCAGAAGAAACAAATCACAACTTGCATAAAACTTTCGAATTTCTTCGCGCGGAACAATTCCTAAAAATTTCAAATTTTTTGGTGGATTTTCAACTATTTTTTTGTAACGCTCATAGCCGCTGGTAATTTTTCCGAACGAAAAACCGCCAGCCCAAACAAATTTAACATCGGGATTATTTTCTGCTAATTTTACGAAATCATCAATGCCTTTCCGCTGCTGAACTTGACCAACTCCAAAAACCACAATATCATTTTTTTTCCAGCCTTGTATTTTTCGAAATTCCTCTCGCTCTTCCTCATTCAAAGGTGACCATTTGTCTTTTGCAACGAAATTCGGAATATAAGTTATTTTTTCTCGGTCGATACCAATTTTAACTAATTCTTCTTTAAAATCTGGATTAACCACCACTAAATGATCCATTTTATCATAAAATTTGATCAGATATTTTTTTACAATTTTTTCAGCAATTGCTGGCATATCTAAACTACCATCAAGAGTGTCAGGAATTAAGTGAACATAGCCAATTCTGCGGCCGGTATATTTTTTAAACTGTGCAGCTAAATAAAAATGCGGGTCAATAGTGTGAAAATGCGTAATATCTGGATTTTTCGCACGAAGTGTTTTAGTAATTTTTAACTCGCTCTTTGCTCGATTTTCAAGAAGATTCATTAGCTCAACATAAGCACCACCAACACCTTGGCCAGCAACCTTATCCGCAGAACTCATCATATTCACATGGATTTTATTCATAGGCCAATTATACACGCTTTCTCTCTAAATGTAAAATCTGCCCTTCAACACTTTTTTGCCCTTGCCATTCGTTCAGGCCAAGTGAAAAAACCACGTCAATTTCTTCGCCGATTTCCGCAAAAAATTCTTCTGGCGCATTAAATTTTAACATTTTAATTTCATTCTCGCCATCTGTTAAAGTTAGCTTTAAATGCTGTTTTTTATCGCCCATTTCTTGCCGAGCTATAACTCGTGCGTTTTTAATTTCGAAAGTTGGCTCTTCATTTCCCTTTCCAAAAGGCTCAAGCGCTGTAATCTTTTCGAAAAGATCTAACGAAATTAGTGAAAAGTCTTCAAGCTGAATATCCACTTTTGGCAAAAGATATTTGAGTTGATCTTTAAGATTGAGCGAATCATAAAAATCATTCACGCTTTTTCGAAAATCATTAATTTTCGAGGTCGGCAGAGTCACACCGGCTGCGGCATCATGACCACCGCCCTTAATAATGATTTTGCGCGCTTTATCAACGGCTTGACTCGCCGAGAACCCACCGAAGCTTCGCGCCGATCCTTTTGCAATCTCACCCTCAATTGAAATTACAAAAACTGGTTTTTTAAAGCGTTCAAGCAAACCACTTGCCACAATCCCAATAATTCCATCGTTAAAACTTTCATCCGCTAAAACTAAAACTTTATCATTTTCGAAATCCTTAGCTTTTTGGATTGCAATTTCGAGCGCTTCATGTTGAATTTTACGGCGTTTTTTATTTAAATCATCAAGATTTTTAGCTTTTTCGAAAGCCACGAAAGCATCGTTTTCAAGCATTAAATCCAGAGCCTTTTCAGCCGTTTCAAGCCGGCCAGCCGAATTGATTCGCGGGCCAATAATAAAACCAAGTGTCGAACTTTTTGGCTCTTTCACGCCAGCTAGTGCAAGTATCGATTTCAAACCAGCTCGGCGAGTTTTCGAAAGGACTTTTAGCCCCCAAAAAATATTTTGGCGATTTTCGATAGTTTGCTCCATAATATCACAAACCGTACCAAGCGCTACCATATCAAGAAACCATTTTTCTTGGCCAAGAGGCAAACCATCAAGTTTGGTTTGTAAAGCTTGAACCAATTTAAAAGCCACACCAACACCTGCGAATTTCTCAGCCTGCGGATATTTGTTTTCTTTTCGGCGCGGATTCACAACCGCCACCGCATTCGGCTGCACTTCAGCGATATTATGATGATCAGTGACAATTGTATCAATCCCAAATCCTTTTGCAAAATCAATTTCAGCATGGTTTAAACTTCCGCAGTCAACTGTTAAAATTAGATTTGTTCCGCGTTCTGCTAAAATTTTAACGCCGCGTTCGTTCATTCCGTAGCCATCTTTAAAACGATCTGGTAAAAAATAATCTACATTCTTAAAGCCAAAACTTTCGAAAGCAGTTAAAATTACAGTTGAAGCCGAAACACCATCAACATCATAGTCACCATATACGGTAATTTTTTCTTGATTTTTATGAGCAACAAGCAATCGCTCGACTGCTTTTTCCATATCGGGCAATAAAAAAGGATCGTGCTGGTTATCATAATCTGGGTTCAGAAAAGCCTCACGATTCTCTTTCGAAATTCCACGATTCTCTAAAATTTGTTCAAAAATTTGCTCCACCACTTTTTTAAAAAACCTACCTTTTTACAGATTTTTCAATATAATTTCTAGAACGCGAAACACTATTTTGCTCACGAACTTTCACCACAATTGATTGAAGTTCAGAAAAAAATAAAAAATTCGTATTTGCAAAATAAGTGTATGTATTCTTTTTCTTTTCTCTATACAAAAAACCAACTTTTTCAAGCTTAGCGAGCTCACGCTGAATATTTCCTGGGTCTTCTTTTAAAAGTTTCGCAAGACCGCGAGAATGCATTTTAATTACAGGATACGTCACGAAAAACACAACAATTTTTCGCTTTACTCGTGATGTAATAAAAATGTCTAAATCTACCATATACTCGCCTTTTCGTATTTCTATTTTACAAAATTTTCGATATTTTCGCAAGGCTTATTTTAACATAAAAATATTTTATTTTTCGCTATTTTTGATGTAAAATAAAATATATGGAATTCTATTTTGAAGTTGCCCCAACAAAAATTGTTCGCTCAAATAGCGAAGTTTTTACTTACGCTTCAAAAGATAAACTTAAAATTGGCCAGATCGTTGAAATTCCCGTTGGTAAAAAAAATATGACTGGCATAGTTTGGCGTGAAGTTCAAAGGCCAGATTTTGAGACTCGTGAAATTACAAAAATTATAGAAAAAATAGCAATCCCTAAGCATTTAATTCAGCTTTCAAAATGGATGAAAGAATATTATGGCACTCCGCTCTCACAAGTTTTGAGTGGAATTTTACCAAATGGCGTTAATAAAAATCGGCGTTTTTCGAAAACTGAAAAAAATAAAATAACAGATGAAAAACAAACTAGTTGTTCAAATTTTTTATACACAGCTCAACAAGAAAAAACTATCAATAAACTTGATAGAATAAATTCAGGAACAATCCTTTTGCACGGAATTACAGGTTCTGGAAAAACTTCAATTTATATTAACCAAGCAAAAAAAACTTTACAAAATCAAAAATCGATAATAATTTTAGTGCCAGAAATTGCCTTAACTTCACAATTAGTTTCTAATTTTGAAAAGTATTTTGAAAATATTAAGATCATTCATTCACACCAAACTGAAGCAGAACGCCACAAAACTTGGTTAAAAATTTTGCACGACGAAAACCCGCAAATTATTATTGGAGCTCGTTCTGCACTTTTTGCACCAGTTCGAAATTTAGGTTTAATTGTAATTGATGAATGCCATGAGCCAAGTTTTAAACAAGATCAAACACCAAAATATTCTGCATTACGAGCGAGCAGTTTTTTGGCTTCGAAATTTAATTTTAAAGCAATTTTTGGTTCAGCAACGCCACTTGTTGAGGATTATTTTCTGGCAGAAATTTCAGCAAAAAACGGCGGAAATGAAATCATAAAACTAACTGAACTTGCTAAAAAAGAAGCCAAACCGCCAAAAATTGAACTAATAGATTTAACCAAAAAAGATTCAAAATCACACCGATTCTTTTCAAAAAAAATGCTTGCCGAAATGGAACAAACTTTAAATGAAAATAAACAAGTTTTAATTTATCACAACCGCCGTGGTTCAGCGAGCGTAACACTTTGTCACAACTGCGGATGGACGGCACTTTGCCCGAATTGCCTCATCCCGCTCACTTTGCATACAGATAAATTTCAACTAGTTTGCCATATTTGTGGGTACAAAGAAAGGCCGCCAACTTCTTGCCCAGATTGCGGAGAACCAGAAATTATTCATAAAGGTATTGGCACAAAAGCAATCGAAGAAGAGATTCGCAAGCTTTTTCCAAACAAAAAAATTGCACGGTTTGATGCTGACAGCGATAAAAATGAAACTGTCGAGAAGCTTTATCATCAAATTCGAAACGGTGAAATCGATATTATTATCGGTACACAAGTTATTGCTAAGGGTTTGGATTTGCCAAATTTAAAAACCGTCTGTGTGGTTCAGGCAGATGCTGGTTTGGCTTTGCCAGATTTTACTTCAAGTGAGCGAAATTTTCAGCTTATTTCACAAGTTATCGGGCGAGTTGGGCGACATTCAAACGAGTCAAATGTAATTATTCAAACTTATCAGCCTGAAGCCCCATCAATTCAATTTGGTTTAAAGCAAGATTACGCTGGCTTTTATGATTTCGAAATTAAAAATCGCCAAAAACAGAATTATCCACCATTTGTTTATTTACTAAAATTAACTTGCGTTTATAAAACTGAAATTTCAGCCGTGCGAAATTCGCAGAAAGAAGCGCGCGAGATTCGCAAAAAAAAATCGAAAGATATTCAAATTTTTGGTCCAACGCCAGCTTTTTATGAGCGAATTGGCGAAACTTATCGCTGGCAAATTGTTATAAAAAGTAAAAAACGCGCACAACTTCTCACAATTGCGCGCGAATTTCAAGGCAAGCCACAGTGGCGAGTTGATTTAGATCCGCCAGGATTGATTTAATTATCTTTTTTTCGAAGTGTTAAAAATATAATTCTTTAGATAGTATAAAATAGCTTCTCTTGCTTCATCTTTTGTAATTTTACCAGATTTTACCTTTTCAATATCTTCAAGCATAAAGCCAGTTAGCTCACCAAATTCCACCACGCTGGGCGAAAATTTATTATCAGAACTAGAAAATCCTCGGCCTTCAGAAATCATTCGTCCGCAATAATCTTTCGCAAGATATTCTATACCTTCGTAGTTATCCGTTTCAAAAAATATCAACGCAAGATAAATCAACGGTGAAAACATTTCCCTGTCATTTTTTGGTTTTATTAGATCTAAAAAATCTGTAATTTCTTTCATGAAATGACTTCTTATACTTTAAAGAGCAAAGATTAATCCATCTCCGCTAAAATAATCCAACCGTCAGAAGATAGAGTTCCGATATCGCCACTATTAGTTTTTATATATCTTTTAAATTCTTTGCCATATTCCGATATTTTTTTCGGGTAAAATGTTTTTATTTCATTATCACTAAAATAATCAGTAATGATTAAAGCATATTTTTCAAAAAAATATATACTTTGATCGAGTATATCTCTGTCAAAATACCTATCTATCACAGGGCCTAACTCTATGTCAAACTCCTTTTCTATATTTGCAGTCATTTCGTCTATATTTACCTCCCTAGTAAAACACTAATCGAAACTTCTACTCCTAATTGTAGTGTGCATATACGTATGTTGTCAAGAGTTTTTTAAAATATCTAGATTTATCGTTTCTTTTCGCTGGTTGAAACGAATTATAACTTTTGACTTTTCAAAATATTCGCTCTTTACTGTTTTCGAAAAATCTTCACGCAAAAAATCTGAAATTTCATCCAAAATCCGCTCGTCGAAATCACGTAAAATATCACGGTGCGAATAAGTTCCAATTGAAAAATATCCCGTTAGAGAATTCTTGAAATCCTGATTTTTAAAGTGATAAAAACCAAAGCTAAAACCAATGAATCGCGAAAGATTTTCAAGCAAAAAATCGTGAGTTTTAGCATTTTCAGATTCAACCGAAATTCGCAAAATATCGCGCCGATTTCTCGGCTTCGAAAGATATTGCGAAGAAAATGCACTCGTTTCGTGAGGTTTAAATCTTAAAATTGGCTTTTCGAAAAAATATTTCGAAGCATGAATTTCATTCAACATTTTGCGAATTTTACTCAAGTCAAAATCATCACCAAATCGCCAAGATTGCTCTTCTGCAAAAATTTGATTAGCGTATTTTTCAATTTCCCAATCTTCAATCTGCAAGTTTTGATCCATAAATTTTTCAAATTCTGAATATATATTTTCATTTTTCGACTTTAAAGATATTTCAGTAATTCCGCTATTATGCCAAGTTAAGCCTAATACCGAATAGTCCTTAAAATAAACCCATCCTCCTTCATGCATTCTTCGCCAGAATTCATCCACGATAATGTGTTCATATAAATGCAGAACTTCCCAATATTTATAAGATTTATATATATTCAAAATTAACCTTTCTCTTTAAAATAAAAACGAGCTATATAGCTCGTTAACCTTGAGACTACTTTCTTCGAGTATTAGACCTAATACCTTCTGAAATATGCTTATTAGTCCCTTTAAACTTCTTATAGGAACCATCGCTGCGAGTATTGGTTTTCTTTTTATGTGATTTTGATTGAAAAATCCAACCACTCTTGTCACACTTCTTATCAGCTATATAACCACCTCTTTCTCAAGTGCGGAGCGTTCTTAGCTCATTCGAAATATTTGTCATTTTAAATATCTGGTTTTAATCCTATCATAATTAAATCTAAAAATCAATGATTTTATAGCTTTTTTACCCTAAAAATGGTATAATAAAAAATAATGAAAAAAGAAGATATCATAACCTTACCTAACCAAAATTTACGCAAAAAATGCGAACGCGTTCATGTTATTACAGATGAAGTTCACCAAATTGTGCAAGATATGATTGATGCCAGCCTCGACTGGGAAGAGGCACACCCGCACGAAATTTCAGCCGCAATTGCTGCGCCACAAATTAACAAACTTTGCAAAATCATTATTGTTCGAAGTGATTTAGATGACAAAAATAACAAGGAATTTACCGCTTTAATCAACCCTGAAATTACAAAATTCGAAGGAAAAACTGTTGAAGATTTCGAAGGCTGCCTTTCAATTAAAGGAATTTATGGTAAAGTTCCGCGAGCTTCAAAAATTCGCGTTAAAGCGCTTGATATTTATGGAAATGAAGTTCGAATTAAGGCTGAAGATTTTCTTGCTCGCGTCCTCCAGCATGAAATTGACCACACAAACGGCGTTCTCTTTATCGACCATATTCGCGACAAAAAAGACGCGTTTTATCGTTTAGATAAAGATGGTGAATTACAACCACTAAACTACGAGAAAGACATCAAAAATAACTCTAATTTATGGGAGGATTTATAGTTGAAAAATCCTATAATTTTCTTTGGTACGGAAGATTTTTCGGCCGTTTCACTCCAAAAACTTATTGATGAAGGTTTCGAAGTTGCTGGAATTATCACTAAACCAGATTCCAAAAAAGGGCGTGGCCAAAAACTTCAATCGCCAAAAGTTAAGAAAATTGGTGAAAAGTTTAAAATTCCCGTTCTCCAACCACAAAAAATGGATGAAATTATCAAATTTGTACAGAATTTTAAAAATCCAGTGGGTGTTTTAGTTTCGTTTGGGCGAATTATTCCGCAAGAAATCATTGATTTGTTCACACCCGCAATAGTGAACGTTCACCCTTCGCTTTTGCCAAAATACCGCGGGCCAAGCCCAATTGAAAGCACAATTTTAAATGGTGATGCAAAAACTGGCGTTTCGCTAATGAAACTCTCAAAAGAAATGGACGCTGGCGATATTTATTCGCAAGAAGAAATTAAACTTTCGAAAACAGAAACTGCCAGTGAGCTTTATAAAATTTGCGGTAAGATTGGCGCTGAAATGCTAGTACGGGATCTGCCAAAGATTATTTCTAGTGAACTAAAAGGTGAAAAACAAGATAATTCACAAGCCGAATACTGCCAACTCCTTAAAAAAAGTGATTCAATCTTACAACCAGATATGCAAACAGCTACACAAGCAGAACAGCAAATTCGAGCTTTCGAAATCTTTCCAAAAAGTAAGATTCAAATTGATGATTATTTAGTAGTTATTAAAACTGCAAAAGTGGTAAACTCGAACCCTAAAAATTCACCTTTAACGCTTGAATTTGCGGATGGAGAGTTTCTAGAAATAAAAACGCTTCTTACGCCAAACGGCAAAGAAACAACTGCGCAGAGCTTTATAAACGGCTATTTGAAATAATTTTACAAAGAAAAAAACCGTGTTTATTTGCACGGTTTTTTGAATTCTAGCTAAAAATTTTATCAATATTAGCTTTAAGTTCGTCTTGCATTTCCTTCATTACGATTGTTGTAATTTGGTTAAAATCTGGGCGATTGATTTCAAGCCATTTCATTGAAGCAAATTCCGCAATCGTTTGGCGATTTTCTTGCCCACCATTTTGTTGAGTGAGTGCTATAAATGCACGATCGTTTCGAAAATCTGACACATTAATCATTAGCCAATTATCTACAAACCCTGGAGCGTCATCGATAATTTTTTCAAACTCTTCAAGCTTTTCATTCGAAAATCCATCTGTTATACGCTCGCCAACACGAGTTTCAAGTTCTTCCTGAACATGTTGTTTAAAAACTGCCGCTTCTTGCGGAGACATTCGTTCAATGCCAATTCCTTCAAAAAATTTGTCGTCTAATTGAAACATTCTCTTTTTCCTTGTTTAGTTATTTCTATTTTAGCACAAGCAAAATGTTTTTTCAAATTATTTTATTATGCTATCTAGTCTTTAAGTTTACGAGCAACAACTTCACGGGTAAAGAATTCAAGTTTGTCGCCAACTTCAAGCTGGATTTTCTTTTTAGTTTTCAACGAAAGACCACACATTTCACCCTCAATAACATCTTTCGCTTCTTGTTGCTGGCGCTGAACGTGCGAAACTTCAACTTCAGCAATTTGCTCTTTCTTTCGAATTACGCGAGCTAGCAATCCAGCATAAACACGGCCTGATTTAACTTCTCCACCAGCAATGATTTCTTCTTTCATTGTGCGGAAAACACCTTTAACTTCAAGTGATCCAATTTCAGTTTCAACAACTTCTGGCGCAAGAAGTTTTTCCATTTCAGCACGAGCGTCGTCAAGAAGCTCATAAATAACTTTATAAATTCGAACTTCAACGCGGTCACGAGTAGCGATTTTCTTGATTGCAGGTGGAAGCTCAACATTAAATCCATAAATAATTGTTTTTTCACCAGCAGCAGCTAAGTGAATGTCGTTCTCAGTAATGTTTCCAATTCCACTACTTACGACATTTAAATTGACTTCACCACCAGTTTCAATCAAGCGTAAACTATCCGATACAGATGTGAGCGAACCTTGAACATCGGCCTTAATTACGATATTGAAATCTTCAGCATCATGTTTCTGGTTCATCATTTTTAATAAGTCCGCACCAGTAACGTTGGCGGTTGCAGCATTTTGAGCAGCCTCAATTTTAGCTTTTTGAGCAAGATTTCGAGCCTCTTTCTCATTCTTTACCACCTTAAAAACATCACCAAATTGCGGTAGCTCTTTGAAGCCAGTTACAGTTACGGGAGTTGAAGGACCCGCAGATTTAAGAGCTCCCCCCTTATAATCTTGAAGGGTTCGAACTTTTGCGTAAGTTGTTCCAGCAACTAAAAATCTACCTTGTTTTAAGTCTCCATGTTCAACAAGAAGAGAAACAACTGAACCTTTACCAACCTCCATATGCGATTCAATCACCAAGCCTTCAGCAGGAATATCAACATCGGCGCGCAACTCCTCTAAATCAGCAGTTAAAATAACCATATCAAGAAGATCATCAATCCCATCACCATTTTTCGCCGAGATTGGCACCATAGTAATATCACCACCCCACTCCTCTGGCATTAAACCACGTTCAGAAAGCTCTGCCATTACGCGATCTCTATTTGCAGTATCTTTATCCATTTTATTGATTGCGACAACAATTTTTGCGTTGGCGTTTTGAGCAAACCTAATTGCTTCAACAGTTTGAGGCTTAACACCATCGTCTGCCGCAACGACAATAATCACAACGTCAGTTAAAGTGGCTCCATGTTGGCGAAGTGCCGCAAAAGCCTCGTGTCCTGGCGTGTCAAGGAGTGTAATTTTACGCCCTTTTCTTTCAGTTTGATAAGCTGAAATATGCTGAGTAATTCCACCAGCCTCGCCAGAAACAGTTTTTGTACCGAGAATCGTATCAAGAAGTGTAGTTTTTCCATGATCAACATGCCCCATCACAGCCACAATTGGTGGCCGAGGTTTTGCATTTTCAGAAACTTCATGCATTTTTTGCAAACGAGAAGTTACGACATCAGTTTTTACTTTTTTCTTAAGTTCAACATCTTTTAAACCAAGTTCTTCAACCACAATCACGGCAGTTTCGAAATCAATTCGTTGATTAATAGTTGCAACAATTCCATTCTTAAAAAGCTCACCAATCAAAGTTGTAACAGGGAGATTTAAAGCTCCAGCTAACTCATCAACAGTAATTGAATCTGTGATATTTACGATTTTCTTCTGACTCATACAACCTCCTCTGGTTTTTATTTTTCTTAAGCTGAAGTTCGGAAACCGATTTCAAAACCGATTTCCGACTATTCAGCGCAAGAATAATTTTGAATTATTTTGCAAGGCTAAGAGAGATTTTTCGATTCTCTTTATCGATATCAATAACTACAAATTCTTTACGCTCATTTAGAGTAAAGATATTTTCTGGGTTGATATCGTTTCCTTTGCCAAGTTCTGAAACATGAACAAGAGCTTCAATTGCAGGGCTGATTTTTACGAAAGCACCAAATGGTGTAATTCGAGTTACAGTTCCTTCAACTTTCGAACCTTTTTTGAATTGCTCAACTTCTGAAAGCCAAGGGTCTTCAGTTAGTTGTTTCATTGAAAGGCTTAAGCGATCTTTATCGATTGCGATAATTTTTGCCTTAATTGTATCACCAATTTTTACATAATCTTTTGGATTATTTACGCGTTCCCAAGAAATTTCAGAAATGTGAACCAAGCCTTCAATTCCTTCAATATTTACAAAAACGCCAAAATCTACAACACCAGTTGCAACACCTTCAACTTCATCTCCAATTTTTAAGCTGTCAAATCGTTCATTTAAACCATCTTTAATAGCTTCTTTTTCACTAAAGATAAGTTTATTAGTTTTGCGGTCTGCATCAAGAATTCGAACACTAATTGGCTCATCAATAAGCGCATTCAATCGGCTCAAAATCTCATCTTTATCGCTTGCACCAACGCGTGGGTAGTGTTCTGCTGAAAGTTGAGAAACAGGCAAGAATCCACGAATTCCTTCATATTCAACTAGTAAACCACCTCGGTTAGCATCAAATGGAATAATTTCGATAATTTCGCCATTTTCCATTTTTTCAATAACTTCTTCCCAACCGCGATCTTTTGCAGCTTTTCGAAGAGAAAGCAACGACATTCCGTTATCCATTTCAGTATCAACAACACTTGCTGTTACTGTTTCACCTTCAACAAGGTTTTTTGAATGACCAGCTTCTCGGCGAGGAACAAATCCAACACCTTTCGCTCCTAAGTCAATTAAAATCTCGTGTTTGCGAACTGAAAGAATTGTTCCTTCAACAGTTTCGCCTTGGTTTAGTTGGTTTGCGCTCTCTGGAGCAGACGCCAACAATTCGTCCATTGTTATTTTTTTGGCTGTTGCCATTAGTCTTTAAGACTCCTTCCTTAATTGTATTTCTTTGAACATAGCTAAAATTAACCTGCCCAATAGATTGCTACCATTTTAACATTTTGAACTAAAAAAATCAAGCGTTTTAAAAGGTTGAATTTTTATTTTTTTCATCGTAAAATAGAGTTATGATTATTGCAATTGATACGGGCGGAACAAAAACTTTATTGGCGGGATTTTCGAAAGAAGGCAAACTTTTAAAATCTTTCGAATTTCAAACGCCAAAATCTCAGCAAAAATATCTTGAAATTATTGAAAAAGTTATTAAAAAAGAATTTTCGAAACAACTAAAATCGGGTGAAATCCAAGCAATTTCTTGTGCCGAACCTGGAATTATTGAAAACGGTGTAATTTTGTGGGCAAAAAATTTACGCTGGCAGAATTTTAATGTAAAAGCTGAACTTTCAAAAATATTTCCAAATATTAAAATTTTAGTTGAAAACGACGCTAATCTTGCTGGGCTTTTCGAAAGTAAAAAATTCAAAAATAAAGCTCAAAACATTCTTTATGTTACACTTTCAACGGGAATTGGTTCAGGCATAATAACAGATGGAAAAATCAACCAAGGCCTAAAAAATAGCGAAATTGGACGAATCCCAATTGAATTTGATGGCCGAGTGCGAGAATGGGAAGAATTTGCGAGTGCGCGGGCAATTTTTAATGTTTATGGTAAATATGCAAGCGAGATTTCAAAACTACGACAATGGCAAAATATTGCAGATAGAATTTCGCGTGGATTTTTAGTGATAATCCCAGTAATTCAGCCAGAGGTAATTATTATCGGTGGTAGCCTTGGTGAAAATTTCAAAAAATTCGATCTTTTTCTAGAACAAATTGTTCGCGAAAACCTGCCCGAAGGAATTTCTTGCCCAAAAATTGTTCAAGCTCAAAAACCGCGCGAAGCAGTGATTTATGGCTGTTTTGAATCTGCAAAAGAGGCGTTGAATTTTTAATGAATTTGGAATTTGTTGGAAAATTGCGCAAAGACTTTCCTCAATTCAATTTCGAAGAAAGCGATGATTTCTATTGGTCAAAGAAAGAAAATACAATTTTTTTCGAACCAGAATCTTCAAATTTTCATCTGTTAATTTTACATGAATTAGCCCACGCGTTACTTGGTCACGAAGATTTTTGGCTTGATATTGAACTCCTTAAAATGGAGTCTGAAGCTTGGGAACTCGTTCGAAATAACCTTACAAGTCAATATGGGTTTTGTTTTAGTTCAAATTTAGCTGAAAGCAAGCTTGACACTTACCGAGATTGGCTACATAAAAGAAGCCTCTGCCCAAAATGCAAACTAAATGGTTTTCAACAAAAAGATTTAACATATAAATGCCCCGCTTGCGGAACTATCTGGCAAAATAACGATTCTCGTTTTAAAAGTTTGCGGCGAAAAATAAAATAAAATCACGCAATATTTCGAAAGCGTGATTTTATTTGTGTATCTTTTTAAGCTACACGAACTTCAATTTTTGATTCTTCAGACTCTTCAGTCATTGAAATCTTTGTTGTAGCTGGGCCACGACGGCTAATTCGACCACCCTTTTGCCCCGCGATTTTTGCAAGTTCACGGTTTGCGGCAAATCCACCAGTTGTTCCATTTTTACCGCCTTTTTGCCCAATTCGTGAATAAAAATCTTTTCCATATTTTGCTTTATTAGTTGCAGCTGCCTTTGCGCCGCCCGCCTTTGTTCCGGCCATTTAATCTCCTTTGTTTTGTTAAAATCTAATCTATTTTTGATTATGTTTTAATTATAGCACAACTTATGCTTTTTGTCAATATTTACATAAGAGCTTTTTTATTTTATTATAATATTTTTGTATTTCTAATCTGTTTATGTTATAATTTTCTTATGTTTTTTCGAATAAATAATAAGTTCTACCGTAAGTTGCCTAAGCAAATTTGTATATTTTTCTTACCAAAATCAATAAAAACTAAAATACAAAATAAAGCGATTCTAGAGCTTCAAAAGCAACTTTCGAATACTTTACCTAATTTTACCAAAAACGAGCTAGAAGAGTATAAAAATAGTATTATAAATGTAAAATTCTGGCACGGAACTGGAGGCTTTGAGTATGATTCTAGTAGAAATATTACACCAATTTTTGATAATATTTTAAAAAACGGATTAAAAACTCAGCAAGATGACTACTTAATTATTTATTCTAAAAAATTAAGTATGAAATCAATATCTCTAGTAACTAAAAGAATTATCGCTAGATGCTATGCAGACAACCATAATTTTAAGAATCCTAAAACTTTTCGTTTTGGTGATAGTATTTTTTGGATTGTGCGACATTACACGAAAATGTATATTTTAGCATATACGATACTTGCTCCACGTTCACTTGTGAATATTCTTAGTTGGAGAAAGAAAAATAAAATAAATTCAAAAAAATCTTGGAGTGGAAAAGTAAATAAAACTTGTAAAAATACATGGGAATCTTTTGAAAAATATTCTGACATTAGAGAGAATTTCCCGGTAATTCTTGGTATTAAAAAGCTAAATAAAATTGCAAAATTACCAAAAATATTTAGCGAAACTGAAATTCGTTCTTTAGAGGATATTCCTTTTGAAGATATTATTCACATAGAAATTCCTCTTGAAAAATATAATGAATTAAATAATAAAATTCGAAAATATAACCAAAAAGTAAAAATATTTCCTATTGAATTAGGTGAAGTATTTGAATATAAAAGTATAAAATAAGTTGTGACACTATTTCTTACTAGTATTTTTTAAAGCCAAAAAAATAAATAACGAAAAAACTCCACCGACTAGGAGGAGTTTTTTATAATTCGGCACCGTGCTATT
>CAURWT010000003.1:0-150938 GCA_963528875.1 uncultured Saccharimonas sp. (SeqCode)
AATAGCACGGTGCCGAATTATAAAAAACTCCTCCTAGTCGGTGGAGTTTTTTCGTATTGAGATTTGTTGAAAAAATAATTGAGAGTATGATATAATATAAATATATGGAATTGGAGGAGAAAATAAAAACAACAAAAACTTTTGAAGAACTCGTTCCGAGTGATTTTGTGCATTTGCATACGCATACATATCACTCACTGCTTGATGGCTTAACCAAAATTGATGATTTGGTTGATAATGTTAAAGCTAGTGGAATGGAGGCCGTAGCTATAACTGATCATGGAACAATGTCTGGTGCTATCGAATTCTTTAAAGAGGCAACTTCAAAAGGGGTTAAGCCTATTTTAGGAATTGAGGCTTATGTTGCAGCACGAACCAGATTTGATAGAGATCCAGCGCATGACAAGCCGCGTTATCACTTAGTCTTGTTGGCAAAAAACCAAATTGGTTGGCAGAATTTATGTTCGCTTACAACCAAGGCTTGGGTTGAAGGCCAATACTATAAGCCGAGGATTGATCATGATATTATGGCTGAGCATTCAGAAGGTGTTATTTGCTTGAGTGGTTGTGCTGGTTCTGAAATTTCGGAATCCATTCGGGCTGGAGATTTCGAAAAAGCAAAAGAACTTGCTAACTGGTACAAATCGGTTTATGGTGAAGATTTTTATCTTGAATTACAAGACCATGGTCATCCAGAATGTCCTAATCATTGGGAGGTTCAAAAAGAAATCAATGATGGTCTATTTAGGCTTCATGAAGAACTTGATATTCCAATGGTTGTAACTTGCGATTCACACTATTTAACCCATGAAAATCAAGATGCGCATGAAATCCTTCTTTGTGTTGGAACTGGCTCATATTTAAATGATGAAAAGCGAATGAGCCTAAAAGAATTTGATCTTTTTGTTACTGACCCAAGAGATATTATCAAGCGATGGGGAAAAGTTGACCCTGAAATCATTTTGAATACCAAAAGAATTGCAGAAAAAGTTAATTTTGAGTTTGAATTTGGTAAGATTTTAATTCCAAAATTTCCACTTCCAGAAGGTGAAGAAAGTGAAAAAGGCTTTTTAGATAAGCTAGTTTTTCAAGGTTTAGGTGAAAGATATGCTGGAATTCCTGTTGATGAAGTGAAGAAGATGACGATTCCTGAAATTCGCGAGAAACTTTCGAAAGAAGTTATTGAACGAGTTGATATGGAACTTGGTGTTCTTGATGGAATGGGCTATAATGGTTATTTCTTGATTGTGCAAGATTTTATTAACTGGGGAAAATCTCAAGGAATTGTTTTTGGGCCAGGGCGGGGTTCAGCTGCTGGTTCAATTATCGCTTATGCCTTACATATTACTGATCTTGATCCACTTGAATATGACTTGCTTTTTGAAAGGTTTTTAAATCCTGATCGAATTTCGATGCCAGACATCGATGTTGATATTCAAGATACGCGTCGAAATGAGGTTATTCAATATTGTACTGATAAGTATGGTATTGATCGTGTGGCGAATATTGCGACTTTTGGTAAAATGATGGCGAAAAACGCCGTGCGAGATGTGGCGCGAGTTTTAGAGGTTCCTTATTCTGAAGCTGACCGTATGGCTAAATTGGTTCCAGATCCAAACCAAGGAAGGCATATACCACTTCGAGTTTCGCTCGAAAATGACCAAGATTTAAAACATGAATATGAAACTAATCCAACTGCTAAAACTGTTTATGATTTTGCAATGCAGCTTGAAGGCACGATTCGAAACCACGGTGTTCATGCTTGTGGTGTTGTGATCGCGCCAGATGATTTAGTAAAATATCTGCCTCTTGAAATGGCACAAAAAGGTGTTGTGGCAACTCAAGTTCCGATGGGTCAGGTTGAAGATTTAGGTCTTTTAAAAATGGACTTTTTGGGCCTTAAAAACCTTTCAATTATTTCAACTGCACAAAAAATTGTCAAAAAAACATATGGTATCGATCTCGACCTTTCGAAACTTGGCCTTGATGATAAAAAGGCTTATGAATTATTAGCTCGTGGTGATTCGACTGGTGTTTTTCAGCTTGAATCCGCTGGAATGAAGCGATATCTGCGGGAGCTAAAACCTTCAAAGTTTGAAGATATTATTGCCATGGTTGCGCTTTATCGACCTGGGCCAATGAGCGAAATTCCAAAATTCATTGCTCGAAAACACGGTGAAGAGCCAGTTACTTACTATGAAGATCATATGGAGAATGCTCTTAAAAATACTTATGGAATTTTGGTTTATCAGGAGCAGTTTATGCAGATTTCGAAGGAAGTTTGTGGATTTACTGGTGGTCAGGCGGATACACTTCGAAAGGCCGTGGGTAAAAAGAAAATCGACTTGATGAAGAAGATGAAGGGCGAGTTTATTGAGGGAGCGGTAAAACATTCTAATGCTGATCGAGGAAAGGTTGAAGCTTTCTGGGAACATTTGGAAGAATTTGCGAATTATTGTTTCAATAAGTCTCATGCGGCGTGTTATGCTTTAATTGCTTATTGGACGGCCTATATTAAGGCGCATTACCCAGATGCTTTTATGGCGGCGCTAATGACGGCCGACTCTGATGACACCGACCGTTTGGCGATTGAGATTGCTGAATGCCGTTCTATGGGAATTGAGGTTCTTGGTCCAGATGTAAATGAATCATTTAAGGATTTTGCGATTGTGCCACACGAGAATAAAATTCGCTTTGGCCTTTTAGCGGTGAAAGCTGTTGGTGGAGGTGCGGTTGATGCAGTTTTGAATGCTCGAAAAGCTGGTGGAAAATTTACTTCAATTTTAGATTTTGCGAAACGTGTTAACGCTCGACAATTTAATAAAAAGGCCTGGGATTCATTAATTATGACTGGGGCTTTTGATCAATTCGGAACTCGCTCGGATTTGCTTTTTAATCTTGAAAGAATCCAGGAATATGGTTCGAAATCTCAAAAAGAGGCACTTTCAGGGCAGACGGATTTGTTTGGCTTTGCTGGTGCTGAAGATATGCGGGTTGAATCATCGATTGAATTAATTAATGCACCGAAACAACACACCGATAAAGAGCGTCTAACTTGGGAGCGTGAACTTTTGGGTCTTTATGTCTCAGCACATCCACTCGACAGATATGTTAAATATTTTGAAGAGCAAACTCAACCACTTTCGCAGGTTCAACCGAATACTGATGGCCAAAAAGCAACTATTGGTGGAATCGTGATTGATGTTCGAACGATTATAACGAAATCTGGAACAAAAATGGCGTTTGTGAAGATGGAAGATAAAACTTCTGAAGGTGAGGTGATTATTTTCCCGAATCTTTATTCTGAAATTAGCGAAAAGCTTAAAATTGATGCGGTTTTAAAAATTGAAGGAAAAATTTCCGCCCGCGACAGGGAAGGTAATTTGAAATCTGATGCTCAGATCATAGCGGAAACAGTTTCAATAATAACAGATGAGGAATTGGAAAATTATGAATCTACTGGCCGTAGGGCAGATGGCTTAAAGGCAAGAAAAGTTCCTCAAACGAAAACAGTTTCGCAAAAAGTTTCAAATACGCAGAAAAAGTCATTTACTCCTAAAAATAATAGTAGTGTGGTTTCGAATAGATCTTCAGAAAAGTCGACGTCAAATCCGTCAAAATCATCAGAAAACTATCAAGCCGAAAAAATACAAAGAGTCTTCGTTCATATTAAAAATCCAAGTGATCATGAATCATTACTTTCAGTAAAGAAAATCTGTGGAAAATTCCCAGGTATGAGTGAGATAATTTTGGTTCTTGGCGAGGTTGAGAAATCTGCAATTCGAATGCCATTTAAAGTTGACTCAAATTCAGATTTACCAAAAGAGCTAGTGAGATTACTAGGCGAAGATTGCGTTGTTCTTAAGGATTAAAAGTAAAATGAAATCTCCAGTTAGATTCTGGAGATTTTTAATTGTTCTGAATTATTATTTTTCGAAAGGTTTTGCGAGTTCAAGTTCTGGGTGAGCTTCTGCAATTCGCATTAATTCATTATATTTTGCAATTCGATCAGTTCGTGAAAGTGAACCAGTTTTGATCTGTCCACAGCCCAATCCTACGGCTAAATGCGCAATTGTCACATCTTCAGTTTCACCTGAGCGGTGGCTCATAACAGTATTGTAGCCATTATTTTGTGCTAATTTTACAGCTTCGATTGTTTCTGTCAAAGATCCGATTTGATTTGGCTTAATAAGAATTGCGTTCGCAACACCTAAATCTATTGATTTTTGTAGAAGTTTTGAATTTGTAACCATTAGGTCGTCACCAACAAGCTGAATTTTTGAACCAAGTTTTTCGGTAAGAATCTTCCATCCATCCCAGTCATTTTCAGCTAAGCCATCTTCGATTGAAACAAAAGGATATTTCGAAGTTAGATTTTCGTAAAATTCGATCATTTCTCCGCTTGAAAGCACTGCATTGTTGGCTTTTAGATCATATTTTTCTTCTTTATAGAATTCACTTGAAGCTGGGTCTGAGGCAAAGGCGATATCTTTACCAAGTTCGTATCCAGCGTCTTTAATAGCTTCCGAAATCAATTTAAGTGGTTCTTCATTGCCGTTTTGAACTTTTGGAGCATAACCACCTTCGTCGCCAACAGTCGTTGGGTAATTTTTAGTCTTTAAAACTTTTGCTAAAGCGTGGAAAGTTTCTGCACCCATTTGAACTGCTTCGAAAATAGTTTTTGCACCAACTGGCATGATCATGTATTCTTGAATATCAGTTGCCCAGCCGGCATGCGCACCGCCATTCATCACATTCATCATAGGAAGCGGAAGATTTGGCGCTGAATTTGTTTTTTCGGCGATATATTGCCAAAGTTCTAAGCCTTTCGCATTTGCAACAGCTTTTGCAGCAGCAAGTGAAACCGCTAAAATTGCATTTGCGCCAAGGTTTGATTTATTTTCTGTGCCATCAAGTTCAATCATGATTTTATCGATTGCCTCTTGATCTTCGGCGTTCTTGCCGATTAGGGCTTCACGAATTTGATTATTTACAGCTGAAACAGCTTTTGTTACAGCTTTTCCGCCAAAAGCTGAACCACCGTCGCGAAGTTCAAGAGCTTCACCTGAACCTGTCGAGGCTCCACTTGGAACCGCTGCTCGGCCAAAAGCTCCGTTTTCTAAAATTACATCCGCCTCAACTGTTGGGTTACCGCGGGAGTCTAAAATTTGTCGTCCTTTAATGTCTTTAATTGTGTATTCCATATTTCCATTTTAGCACCAAGAAAAGCCTTTCGCAAGAGTTTTGTCTCAAAAAATATTATTTGCTAAAAATGACCAAACTATGGTATAATTATTTTAATATGAAGATTTCTCGAAAGAAGGAAAATGCACTCGTCTTCTTTAAAAACCTTGCTATGACTACAACTGTTTTTGGTATTGTTTTAATTTTGGTTTTTTTAACGCAAGGCTGGCGGCTTGATGAAAAATTTGAAGTTCAACAAACTGGTTTAGTTCAATTTAATTCTTCAGTTTTGAATTCGATTTCCGAAATTGACAAAAAAAAATTGCCAGAAGGAACACCCACAAAAATACTCGCAAAACCAGGAAACCACGAATTTTCAATCTGGAAAGAAGGCTATAAAACTTGGTGGCGGCGTGCTGAAGTTAAAATTGACGAAATCTTGTGGCTAAATTATGCAAGATTAGTCCCTAAACAACTTAATGAAAAGAGCTTTTTAAATATTTTAAATTTAAAATCTGCCCAAGTTTCACCAGATAAAAAGAAGATCTTTGCAATTTCTGAAGACAATAATGGCGAAGCGGCTTTTTGGCTGATTGATATTTCTTTAAGTGATCCAAAAATCTCGAGAATTAATTTTAACTCGAATATTTTTGAGCGTGATTCGCAAAATAATAAAAGTATAAACCAAACCAATTTTTATAAAATTGCAGAAAATTTGCAATTTTCTAAAGCTTCAAATGATAATAAAAAAGCGCTCTTAAGTTTTAAAAATGGCAATAAACTTGAATGGCTTATTTTGAATTTTGAAAATCCAGATGAATCTATTAATTTAACTCAAAAATTCCATATTGATTTTTTGAAAATTATACCTTCAAATGATGAATTAAATAAGCTTGTTGGAATTTCTGGATCGGATTTACGAGAAATCAATCTTTCGAATAGTACAATTTCTGCGGCAATTTTGAGTAATGTTGTTGATTTTGAACTTTATGACAAAGAGAATATTGTTTATGTTGAGAAAAAAACAACGAGTAATGATTTTTCGGTCGGTCTTCGAAAAAATGATAAAAATATTGAGATTGCAAAAAATATAAAAAATCAACCAAAGGTTGCGATTGGGCGATATTATCGAGAAAGTTACGTTTATATTGGGCAAGATTCAAAAATTGATATTTATAAATCTGCTAGCTGGACAGAAAAAATGCATTTAACCAAAACGCTTAATTTGAAATTCTCGCCAGATTATTTAAAGCTAAATGGTGAATCTCGGATTCTGGTTGCGAAAAAGGGCAAAGATGTTTATTCTTTTGATATTGAAACGCGGAATAAATATCAGTTCTCGGTATCAGATGATGGTAAGATAAAATGGCTTGATGATTTTATCTTGGGTGATTTTGAAGGTGAAAGAATGGCAATTTATGATTTTGATGGAATGAACAAACAGATTCTTTCGCGGGCAATTTCAAATCTTCCATTTACGCTTTCTAATGATAATAAATATATTTATAGTTTTATTCAGAATAATTCTGGCGGATATTCTTTAAACCGCTTAAAAATGACAATTGAAGAATAAAAATAATCTTTTTAGAATTTTATCTAAAAGCTGATGATAATATTTATTTTTTGGTGTTTTTTTATTGATTTTTTACCGATTTTAATATAATATTTTAAATATTATGAATAAAAAATCCTCTAGACTTTATTGCTTCTCGCCGACCGTAATGCTAATTACTTTTATTTTCGAAAGTTTTTCAGCGGCATTTGCAATTTTTAAATATAAGCCAAGTAAAATTCGCACACTAATTATTTTACTCTTAATGAGTTTAGCGGGCTTTCAGGCGGCTGAATTTATGGTTTGCGGAACGGAACATTTTTCTGGAATGGATTGGGCTAGGTTTGGTTATCTTGCAATAACACTTTTACCGCCACTTGGTTTACATTTAGCGCACGAAATTTCTGGTAAAAAAGCAGGTATTTTAGTAAAAACTTCTTATTTAACTTGTGTGCTTTTTTCGATTTATTTTGTATTTGTAAGTAGAAGTGTTTTTACCGGAGAAAATACTTGTCGAGCGAACTATTCAGTTTTTAACACGCCAAATGGAGTTGCAACATTACTTTATACACTCTATTATTATGGATGGCTTTTTGTAGCGGTATTTTTCTGCTGGAGTCAGATTTTAAAAATGTCAAGAGAAAATAATCGTGGAATTTTGCGAATATTTATTTCACATTCTAAGAAACTTAATGAAATTATAAATAGTGAAAACCTTCGAAAAATATCAGCTTTAAAATGGTTGATTAGTGGGTATATTGCATTTATTTTACCAACAACAATTGTAAATATTGTAAACCCATCTACGATTGAGGGAATTCCATCAATTATGTGCGGCTTTGCAGTTTTGATGGCGATTTTTTTGATTGGATTTGTTACTCCAAGAACACTTGAACTAAAAAAGAAATAATCTTATATTTGTTGAAAAAACAAAAATATGGTAAAATAATACCAATATGAAGAAAAATCTTACACTTGTTGTAAATCCTCGTTCAAGCGGCTTCGAACTGATTCGAAAAAAGATTTTGCCTTTTTTAGATGAAACTCATTTCGAAAAAGGCAGTTTTAAAACTTTTGAAATTCAGCCAACTTCACCTATAGAAAACGCTCGCGAAATGGCAAAAGGTTTGGAAGATGATGATATTATTCTAGTTGCTGGTGGTGATGGAACGGCGCATATTGCAGCAAATGCTGTGGCTATTTCTGGAAAAAAGAACATAAAAATTAAATTTACAGGATTCGGAAACTTCAACGATTATGCTCATAGCTTTTCAAAAAATAGCGGAAAAGCGGCAATTCAGTCTTTCGAAACACTAAAGGTTCAAGCTAAAATTAGACCAATTGAATTGAGAATTAATGGTGAATTTTTTAGATATGCACCACTTTATGCAACGGTTGGCTTGACTGCTGAAATGGCTGAAATTTTTGAAGGGGGAAGAATTCGAAAGGTTTTGAAAAAGGTTTATAATCGAAATATACGGTTAATTCTTTCGCTTTCTGCTGCAACGCGATTTTATTTTAAACATTGCCGTAATCACATTTTAAATCTTTCGAAAATTAAAATTAATGATGAAGATTTTTTAAATATTCCACAAAATCCAACTGATATTGTTTTTATGAATGGGCCAAGGATGGCGAGGATTATGCGAAGTTCAATTAATAAAAAATATAGCGATAATTTTGGATTTGAAGTCTTAAATTCAGCAGGACTTATACGGAATTCTCCATTTTTAATGAAAGGTTTTTTTGGTAAAATTCCGCTTAAAAGGGCTGATCGTGTAGAGATAGCTTTTCGAAAACCGCAAAATATTGTAATTCAAATTGAAGGCGAAGTTTGCAAAATTAAAAAAGTGCAAACTATTGAAGCGAAGATAAGCGATAAAATAATTGAGATTTTATAGAGGTTGAAATGAACGAAATTGAGCTAACAAAAAAACTTATTGAAATCGAGAGCGTTTCTGGGAATGAGACGGAGATTTTAGAATTTTTGGCAGATTTTTTGCGGGAGAATTCGACTGAAGTTTGGCAAAATAAAGATTTTGCGGCTGGTGTTTTAAAAATTAGAACAAATGGAAATGAGTTTTCAAAAAGTAGTCGAGCAATTATTTTGACGGGACACATTGATACAGTTTCGGCTGGTGATTTGCGAGCTTGGAAGAAATCACCTTGGGAAGCGACTGAAATGAACGGAAAAATTATTGGCTTGGGCGCGAGTGATATGAAAGGTGGATTGGCGGCTCAATTTATTGCTGGTCTTGAATTTGCCAAAGAAAATAATTTCGAAAGTAATTTTGACCTTTGGCTAGTTGCAGTTTCGAATGAAGAAATTGATGGCCGTGGAAGTCGAAATTTTGTGAAATGGTTGAATGAACGAAAAGATTTTGATTATAGCGAATTTTTTGGAGTAATTGCTGAACCAACAAATTGTGAAAATATTGAAATTGGCCATCGTGGAAATCGTTTTGTTCGATTAAAATTTAAAGGCGAAAGTGGCCATGCTTCACAACAAGCGAATTTTCAGAAATCTGCACTTTCGAAAACTTCATCCTTTCTGTCACAAATTAATGATATTTTTGAAAATTGGCAAGAAAGTTTTTCGAACGATTTTTTAGGTTCGCCAAGTTTAGTTCCAACTTCATTAAAAGCTGGTGAAGATAAAAGCCCAAATAAAACTGCACCTTCTGCCGAATTGATTCTAGATGTTCGAACCACGCCTGAACTCGACTCTGATTTTAAAAATGTCTTCGATTTATTGGCTGAAAAATATGATTTTAAGTGGGAGTATCATAGTGAGCCGGTTCCTTCAAGCCTTGTTTCAAAAAAATCAAGGGTTATTGAAAATATTTTGAAGGTTTCAAAATTAAGTGAAAAATCGATTATGGTTAGTCCAGGAGCAACCGACCAGGGTGAATTTGTGAATGGGTTGGAAAATGCTCAAGTAGTTGTTTTTGGCCCTGGTGAATGGGATGAGGCTCATCACCAGAATGAATTTATATATATAGATAAGCTTTCGAAATATAAAACTTGGATTATTAATTTTTTGAAAGAATTTTAATGGAAAGTGTTGACTTGAATAATGTTTTTTGGTAAAATTAAAACATACGCGGGTTTAGCTCAGTTGTTAGAGCGCTTCCTTGCCATGGAAGAGGCCAGGAGTTAGAGTCTCCTAACCCGCACCAGAAATTGCTAATTATACTACTGTAAGGACTACCTTGCAGTAGTTTTTTTCTTTTGTTTTAAGGGGCACCTACTGCAAGGGGTGCTCCTTTTGTTATTTCAATTGAGGCGTTGCCCATATAGCAAAGTCTCATAGAGATAAGAAAAACTCTACTAATCAATTTAAACCTTAACAATTTGGTAAAAAGTATGAATATAAGATATAAATTTTCACTTTCACCGAACGAAAACCGCAAAAATAGTAAAGATTAAAGATTGTGAGCCAATAGTTTAATGAACAGTGAAATAAGTTTTCATTAGCTCAGTCGGGCTGATAGGTGCCCACATCCACTATCGGCCTAGCTGAGCTAATGAAGAAAGATTTTTATGAAAAATATCAATGAAACCGAGTTCGAAAAAGAGCTTGAGAAAATCAAGAACTCTAAAATTGAACTCAAACCAACAAAACAAAAACAAGGAGAAAATAAAATGAAAAATATTAAGAAATTTAACTACAAGAAATTAATCGAAACTATTAAAACTTTAGTAATTTATACCGCCGTAGTTGCAGGTATTGCATTCTACGCCGGAACTAAAATTGGCGAAAATAACGCCAAAGTTCAAAGCGACAAAATAGTTGATACTATTCGAAATTTAAACCAAAACAAGTAAGGTCGGAAAAACCTAAAGTTTCACGAATAAAGCCAACTCTCGAAGCTGCGACTAAACAACCAAGCTCAGCTCGAACTGTGGAGGTTCAAGCTCAGCCCTCGCCCAAAATTGCGAGTTCACAGGTTGCTGGTCGGTGCGAAGAGTTTCGAGAGATGGTTAAAAAATACCCGTGGAACTCAAAAGTCATGCTGGCAATCGCTCGAGCGGAGAGTAATTGCAATCCAAGATCAGACAATTCAGGATTAAACACTAATGGAACTTACGACTACGGATTATTCCAAATTAACAGCGTTCACGGCCACAGCCGAAGCATTCTAGCAAATCCGGCTAAAAACACCGAGATTGCTTTCAAAATCTGGCAATCACAGGGCTACCGAGCGTGGGCAGCATATAACAACGGATCTTACTTGAAATTTATGAACTAACCAACATAAGGAGAAAATATGAACGATAATCAATTAACCAACCAACAAATTAAAGAATTATTCTTTGAAATCGTTTTGAAAGAAAAAGCTTATATCAAAGATGTCGATTGCGACGGTAAAAGCTACGCTACAATCGCAGGTGATATATTCGATGAAGATTTTAATGAATATTTAGATAGTATTGGCTTTTGGGAAGAGTCACCAAGTGTTGAAGCTTGGCGAGAATATAACGAAGGAGGATTTTAAGATGAATAGTTTAGTTAAATATGTAAATAATGAAGTTAGGATTGAAGAGATAAAAGATTCAGCCCGATTGAAAACTATCTTAAACAATCCTGTAAATACCAAGTGGCTTAAGACTCACCCTACAGTCAAAAACGTCAAATATCTGCCGATCGATAAAATTGAAATTTTACTTGATATGATTTTTCAAGAATGGCGGATTGAGCTTTTGAGTGTTTCTCAGCTTGCACAAAGCGTTTGCGTAACGGTTCGGGTTCACTACAAAAACCCAATCACTGGCGAGTGGAGTTTCCACGATGGTGTTGGCGCAAGCCCACTTCAAACTAATGCTGGAAAATCTGCTGCAGACCTTGCGAATATCAAGAATAATGCAGTTCAATTGGCCGCACCTGCTGCTAAATCTTATGCAATTAAAGATGCAGTTGAACATCTTGGTAAAATGTTTGGTCGAGATCTTAATCGAAGTGATACGGTCGGCTATAAATTTTTATATAAAGATGAGCAGGAGCAGCAAAAAGAAGTTAAAGATAATTCGCAAGAACTCATCGCTCAGCTTAAAGCTTCAAAAAGCCTTAAAGAACTTCAAGCTAATTTTGTAAAAGGAGTTAACCAATTCAAAGGTAATAACGAAGTAATCGCGGAATTAATTAAAATTAAGGACGAATTGAAAGGCAAATTGAAATAATGAAAATCTTAAATCTTGAACAACGATCAGATGAATGGCTACACTTCCGTGAAGGTAAAATCTCCGGAAGTAAAGCCAAGGAGTTCGGCACACCACGCACTGTTTTAAAATCTGAATGGTTAGAGCTTGCGGAAAAGTTAAAAGTTGAGATTCCTTTAAACCAAAAAGGTCAACCAAAAAACTTAACAATTCAAGAACTTAAAGACTTGATTGGTGAAGCTGAAGTTGAAAAGAAAGAGTGCGAAGTTGAACTTGGCGATGCGATTTATAAACTTATCGCTGAACGAATTGCGAAACCAATCAACGAGAACGATTATGTAGATCGTTTAAATGGTCGCAAATATTCCGCTGCACTTCGTGGTGAAATTCTCGAAGAAGAATCCCGCGAAAAAGTCGCGCAAAAACTTCGCAAAGAAATTATCGAAGGTCGAGTATGGCAATCTGATATTAACGAAAACATTATTTGTTCACCAGATGGCGAGATTGTAAATAAAAATGGCGAAATCACTGAAGCAGTTGAAATTAAATGTTTAGACAACTGGAAACAAGTACGAGCCTTTTATGAACAACAACCACCTAGCGAATACAAACAGCAAATTATTCAATATTTTGCAGTTAACGAAAAACTCGAAAAGCTCTATTTTGCAATGTATTCAGACTCTTTCGCTCTTGCACCACAGCTTGAACTCTTAATTTTTGAGCTTAACCGCAAAGATTTCGAAAAAGAAATTCAGCGAGCGATTTATTTCGAACAATCTGCACTTGCGTTAGTAGAACAAGAAGTAGAAAAACTATTATTTTAAGAAAGGATTTTATGACTCAGGAAGAACTTAGAAACATTACAATCACACCAGAAGAAACTAGAGAAAGCGGCTATTTCGAATTTGGTGTGCATGAAGTAAGAATTGCTAAAACCAAGATTGATAAGCATGACAATAAGCCTTACGCTGAAATCTTTGTTGAAAATGAATCAGCAGAAGATCGCGCGCGGCTTTGGTTGCACACTCCCGATACTCGCCGAATCTCAATTGATACTGTGCGGAGAATCTTAGTTCACAATCAGGAAGATGATAGCATTAAACAAAAGATTCGTGAGAAAATCCAGCAAATTAAAAACTTGGCAGATTTTGCAGCACTTCTTGAAAAAACAGTTGGCTGCACCGCTTGGTTCAAAGTTAGCGAAGATGAAGACCGAACTTATGAGAAGGACGGCAAGGTTAAAAAATCGATCAACCGCCGGATTTACGGCTATGAGCCAAAATCTGATACTCCAAAAACTCAGACTGAAGCTAAATCTGAAACTCAAGAACCCGAAACACCTGATAACTTTGATGAACCAGTTGATTTAAGTGATATTCCTTTTTAAGGAGTGGAAATGATCAAGAAAGAAGAACTCTTACACCTTAAAGTTTGCGATTATCTGCGCAAGAACTACCCTGATGTGTTATTTCGCACAGATTTTAGCTCAGGTATGAAAATGAGCCCAGGCCAAGCCGCCAAGCACAAGAAATTTCAGAAAGGACGAGCTTGGCCGGATTTGTTCATTGCTGAAAGTAATAACTTCGCGAGCGGTCTATTTCTCGAAATTAAAGCTGAAAATGTTATTGTTTTTAAGAAGAATGGCGAAATTAGGCAGAATAAACATTTAATCGAGCAAGATAAAATGCTTAAAGAGCTAAGGAGTAAAGGTTATCGCGCAAGATTCGTGATTGGATATGATAAAGCAATTTTCGAAATTCAGCAATATCTTGGCGAACCAAAACCAAAGAAAGTCGAATTCTGATGAGTAAAAAAGCATTGCGCAAGAAGCAACGAAGAAAGAGAAAGAAACTAATCAATGAATGATTTTACAGTTAGATGGAAAGACGAAAAAGGTGTCGAGCACTCTAAAAACTATAAAAACATAAACGATGCAACATATGCTCGCAACTGGTTATTGAAACACGGCGCTAAACAAGTTGAAATATTTATCAATAAATAAAGGAGGAATATGAAAATTGAAGTTATCGATAAATCTACTAATAGACAGATGATATCAGTTGAGATAGTCCCTGCTCTATGAAAGCGTTATATAGAAACTTAAATATTAAAAGGAGAAAGAAATGGCAGGGAACAGAACAGGTGGCTTAAAAACCGCCGCAAAAAATAAGGAAAAATTCGGCAAAGATTTTTACGCCCGAATCGGCAAAAAGGGTGGGCAAAACGGCAAAACTGGCGGATTTTATAATAATCCAGAGCTAGCTAGACGCGCTGGGCGAAAAGGTGGTATAACTAGTAAGCGTGGTATGGCAAGGAAGGACAGTTATGAGGCAGCCTGACATTAATCACCTAATTATGCAAGACTTGAAATTTAAAATGTCGGCTTGGCGAGCAATTGCGATCATTACTCTAATACTCTTTTCGGGTGCGATTGGATTGTTTATCGGCTCAGAAGCTGAACTCAAAAGTACTAAAGCTAAGCTAAACGCCGTAGCCAATGGTTCGCAAGATTATTATTGCAAGGAGACCAAATAATGTTTTATGAAATTATAGAAGCTAAATATGACAGTAGTAAAAATCCAGACGAAGTAAGAACTACCGTTGGTAGATATCAGCTTTTTGAGAGAGCCACTGCTGATGCAAGAGAATTTTATAAAGAAAACAAGCCAGAAGATTATAAAACAATAGTTAGTGAAGACCTCTATGCAAATTTCCTCCAAATAGCCGAAAAACTCGATGAAAATGGAAGAATCCAACAGTATATGGTTGAAGTTCAAGAAGTCCAATTTGATGACTAACAAAGGAGTAAAAAATGAAACAATATAAACTACTAAAAGATATGCCATTCGCAAAAGCTGGTGATATAGTGGAAATGTGGAGCGATGGGACTATGGCTTTTGCAGGCAAGCCCAATCTTCCACGATTTAATAAGGAAGATATACGAATGTTCCCACTATGGTTTGAAGAAGTTGAAGATTATTTCTATATCACCACAGATGGTTCTGTATGGTTATGTCCTAAAAATAAAGATAAGGAATTGGACAAGAACAGAAAAGCAATCGGCAACTATTTTGAAACAATCGAAGAAGCGGAAAAATACCTTGAATACCTAAAAGCTAAAACAATTATCAAACAAGATGCCAAAGGCTTTAGACCTGATTGGAATAATCATTTTGAAGATAGATACTATGCTCATTGGAATTTTGACCAAAATGAAAGCACCTGGGAGCGTGAAACCTCGTGCAAAAGTCAAGAGTTTTATTTCAAATCTCGTGAAGACCTAGAGGAAAGTTTTGAAAAACACCCAGATGAGTGGAGAACTTATCTAACCTATGAGCAATAAAATCTCATAAAACCTTAACAATTCAATTCCAGCCTTACAAGGGGCGAAAGCCCGAATGTTCTAAAATATTTACGCAAAGGGAGGATTAAACTTTTTAATCGTCCCTTGTAGGGCTGGAAACTGACTGTATTCTAGATAGGAGGAGACGCTGAGTCCCAGAATGGGGTAAGCAATATGCCGAGCACTCTCAATGCTTTTGCCTTCCTTTCAGTTTTTCAGTCCTACGCCCTGCCATATGGCGTTAAACTGGGCGTCGCAAAACCTAATTTTATCCGTTCGAAAAACGGTTGCTTATAAAATATAATATGTCATAAATTCATAATAGTGGCGAAAGAAATTTCGCCCCTCGAACCTGAACATAACTAAAAAACTATAAATAATATTTAATAGAGGTAGTAAATATAGTAATAGGTTGAGCGTATTAGCGTCCGTATACGCAAAAAGTTATGTTCAGATTTGAGGGACTAAGCAGAAACAAGCACCTTCAACACGATCATAAGCACATACCTCAATAATATTAAAGGAGAACAAAGAATGGAAAATGAAGATAAATCAATAAACATATCAACTAACGGCGGTATAGGCTTTTTAGGAGTATTAACAATTCTGTTTATTGTTTTAAAACTAACTAATGTGATTGATTGGAGTTGGTGGTGGGTTCTCTCACCTATCTGGATACCAGTCGCAGTAGTTCTTGGAATTATTGCGATTGTAGCTATTGTGGCGTTGTTTGTAAAATTTATAGTAAACGAATTGAGGTAGATATGAAAAATACAGAATGGAATAAGCTTACCACAAGACCTCTTAATAATGAAGAAAAAGAGGTTTACGGAAATAGATTTGACTTTATGTGGGAAGGCAATCAACCTGAAATAGGTGAAGAAGTTCTTGTTTATACACTTCGAAGCAAAGAAGTATATACAGATATTTGGACTGATGATTTTAATTATGGTCTCGGTTTTGAAAATACAGATGAAAAAGTCGTTTATTGGATGAGTTTCCCAGAACCACCAAGTATAGTTTCAATTCAGAAAAAAGGATAAGAAATGAATAAAGCGGAAAAATGGAATTTCGAAAAACAAGAATACGAAGATTATGAATTGCCAGATAACTGTCCCCTAGTCTGCCACAATATGGAGAAAATAATAAATTGTGCAAATTGTAGAAAGAAATTCAAATTTGGAGATGGCTATTGTAGTAGAACAATTCACAATGAATATGGCTTCGGTTATCCAGTATGCGAAGAATGCTATAAAAAAGAATTAGAAAATGAGAGGAAGTATAAAGAATATGTTTAAAGATATAGATTGGTCAAAAGTATTTTTATCCTTAATGATTATGCTTTTAATAGGTTGGTTTATTTTTCTAATTATATGGGGTATCCAAAATGAACCGCCACAACACAGTGCCGACACACTTCGAAAAATCAAAATCTGCCGAACTTATTCAAATGATTTTTGGCGGAACGATATAGATTTTATCGATGGTAAATGTTATTATAAAGGTAAAGAAGTTGAGATAAAGTAAACCTATACTGTCGAGGGTTTTATCTTTAACTAGGGAAGAGGTGAAATAACTAGCTAAAGCTGTAATATGATATAATGTAAGTATGGGGGTGAGCTGTTAAATAAAAAATGAAAGGATAAGAAATTAATGCCAAAATTAACAGAAATTGCAAAACAAATCTTAGCGGTTCTATATGCTCAATATATGAAAACACCTAATATAGTATTACAACAAGTATACTTTTCAGCTCAAGATGGTCTTGATATTGACGATGATGACAATGAAGATTTAATAGATGCTTTAAAAGATATTTCGGGTAGCGAAGCTATGTTGTCTGCTTGTTTAAAATATTTGCTCGAAAGTGGTTATATCTCTTGTCAAAGTTTTTCCGAAATGATGGATTATAGTATTCTGTTTGTTGGAATTTCTCTAACTGCTAAAGGTATTGATTACTCAGAAGGTTTAATTAGAGGCGATGCTGAAAATATCAAACAAGCCGGATTAGTTATTAACGGTGATGTTAATTTATCACCGAAACTAGAATCTCTTTTGAAAGTATCAGATTTAACTGGTTTTGGTGAACTCTTTAAAGCTTTTTCACCTAAAGAATAGATTTACTTTAGTCTCTATATATGATATAATATAACTAAGGGAATAATGGGCACACTATCAGTCAAAAGATTGTTTAGTGTGCTCATTTTATTTTTGGGCAGAAAGGCGAAAGATGGCTAATCCTAATTTTAGTTCAAAAATACTAATTCGTAAGCTAGAAGATGATTCAATAGTTGTTTTTTACGATAAGCATTCAATTTATATTAAGAGCCAAATGGGAATTTTAGTTTTTCATCGTTGGTTCGCTCCAAAAGGATATTACACTAAAAACTTCAAACCATTTTCTGAAATAGCTAAGCGCAAGAAACACTTAACAGTTAAATGCTTACTAGATGCTGGGTTAAAATATGGCGTAAGCTACGCTATGGGAACTAAAATACCAAAGCCAAAATCTGATAATCAAGAAATAAATTTTATTTCAGAAAAAGGAACTTGGACAAGAAGACTTACGGCGGACTATTATTCAGAAAAGGAAAAACAAGATATACTTAGAAAGATTGGTTATGGCGACTAAAAGAACAAAAGGTAAAGAGCGGATTTTTTCACCAAAGCAGATTAAATTTGGTATGTATTATTATTTGCCTGATTCTCCGACTTTTGGGAATGCGTTACAAAGTGCAATTCGTGCTGGTTTTTCTGAAAAATACGCGAAGAATATTACGGTTAAGAATTTGGAATGGCTAGAAGATATTGTGGTGGAAATTGGTGGAAAAGGTGTTTCGAAAGATAAGCTTGTTCGTAAAGCTAAAAAAGTGCTAGATAAGAGCTTGGACAGTGAAGATGAAAAGATAGCGCAAGACACAGCTAAGTTTATTGCGAAGACTACAACAGAGTTTAGCGAAAAGCAAGATATAGTGTCGAACGGTGAAACGCTAACCGTTGCAACATTGGAGTTTGTGAATGGAGATAATCCGAAAGAAAGTTAAAGTTCCGATTGAATTTAAGCCACTGTTCGAAGAAAATAAATGGCGAAACCTTGTTTTTTATGGTGGGCGTTCGAGCGGAAAAAGCCACGACGTCGCACTCTCTCAGGTTTTAAGAGCGAGAGAAAAGAGATTGAAATTTTTAAACTGTCGAGAATTTCAGAACTCAATTAAAGACTCAACACACGCTTTAGTGAAAGCTATTATTTTTGAATACGGTTTTGAAACTGAATTTATAATTACTAATGATTCTATAAAACATAAAAGAACTGAAAGCGAATGGATTTTTAAAGGTTTGCATGACAACGTCGAAAGCTTGAAGTCTATACCGAATATTGATGAAGCTTGGGTTGAAGAGGCGAGCACCGTTACCAAGCGCTCTATTACGCTACTAAAAAACACTGTGCGTAAAGATAATTCGAGGCTTATTTTTACTTTTAACCGTGATACGGAACGTGATCCAGTCTATGTTGAATATGTGATGAAGAAGCCAGATAATACTTATGCAATTAAAGTAAATTATGATGTGCTAGAAAAGAACGGGCTTTTCCCAGATGTGATGCGAATTGAGATGGAGAATGACAAGAAAAACAACCCTCAAGAGTTCGCTCATACTTGGTTAGGTGAGCCACTTTCGCAAATTGAAAATGCTATTTTGAGCCGTGATAGAGTGCTAAACGCTATGGATCGAGAGATAGAAGATGACGGCGAAATTCAAATAGGCGTTGATGTGGCACGACTTGGTGATGACCGCTCTGTATTATGGAAGCGTAAAGGCTTAAAGACAATTGACTTTAAGGTTTACGAAAAACTCAGGACTAATGAGCTTGTGGAGAAAATAGAGCAGTTCGCCCAATTAGATAAGGAAGTGTTAATTAAAATCGATGACACGGGAGTTGGTGGTGGTGTTACTGATCAATTATTAGCTAAAAATTACAATGTTCAAGGTATTAACTTTGCACAGAAAGCGGTGAATGATGACAAATACCCGAATTGGATCAGCGAAGCTTGGTTTCATCTTCAAAAAGTGATAGATGAAATACAACTGCCAAACAACACGGACTTGCTCCAAGAATTGACAACTAGAACTTGGAGTATGGATAAAAAAGGTAAGCGAGCGGTTGAAAGCAAGGGAGATTACAAGAAGCGGGGAAATAGAAGTCCTGACTTGGCTGATGCGTGCATCCTTTGTTATTATACGCCGCCAAAACCTAAACCTATTGTTTATGCTGGCGTGAGATAATGTAGCTCTGCTCGACTATTTGAATTTATATTTTAAATATGTTTAGAGATTTTTTTAGCCGTTTGGTCGGCGGTAATATGAAAAAGAAGAGCGCCTCGCACTACGCTTTCAATCGGCCAAAATCAATGTTGGGTGCGCATACATTTTATAAAGGATTATCATATGATAATTCATATCCGTCTATTTCACGAATTGTAAATGAATTTATGACAATTAGGCCGTATGCGATAGATAATAACGGTAAAACAATTCAAGATTCGGTAGTGATGAATAAAATATATCATCCGAATCAACAGATGAGCGGTGCAACCTTCCGTGAAGCTTTAGCACTCCTAAGTTTGGTTTTTCCTAAAGTTTATGTTTTGGTTTGGAGCTATAATGAACAGGGCGCTCCAACAACTGGACAAAATATTACTCCTGAAAATATAGCAGGGTTTACTATTCTTGAGGGAGTAACTGAATATTATGTTGGTGAAGAGAAGCGCTATCGAGTTGGTGCTAAAGAATACTCTGAAAATGAAATTATTGAACTGCGAAGTGGGGTTAATCCATATGATTTGAGCGGAGGATATAGCCCGACTGATGCTGCTCGAAAATGGGCATCGATTGATGATTATATCGCAAGTTATCAAGCTGGTTATTTTGAAAACGGCGCTGTGCCTGCTGGACAGTTTATTATTACCGCTGGAAGTGTTGAAGAATATAATAATATTGTTGATGATCTGCAAGCACGACACCGTGGTAGTGGCAATAATAACAATGTGGTTTATGTTCATCGCCCAATTGAGAGTGCAACAGGTAAGCCAGTTAATGCTCAGATTGAGTGGGTACCATTTGCTGAGAGTAACAAGAATCTTGACTTAAAGAGTCTATTTGACCAAGCTAACAAGAAAATTGACAGTATTTACGGCGTCCCTGCAAGTGTTCGAGGTGTGAATGATAATAACACTTATGCCAGTGTGCGAGTGGATGAGCAGATTTTTATTAAATATACGATCAGGCCTTTTGCAACACGGATTTGGAGTGAATTTACACATCAACTGAACCGAATTACAGGCGGCTTAGGTTTTGCTATCACTTTTGACCTTGATATTCCTGGTGTGGCCGAAGAAGAAAAGATTGAAGCTGAGCGTAAAGCAGCTGAATTAACTTTGATTAAGACTGGCTTAGAAATGGGCTATTCATTAGACAGTATAGTTGATGCATTTGAGCTCTCGAATGGCTATAAAACGCTTAAAATGGGTGAAACTCCACTAAAAATTGAGAATGATAAGCCTGAAGTTGATGACGGCGGCGAAGTTGAAGAATCGCCAGAAGATTTAAACGCAAAAAGCGCGCATATCTGTAATGAGTGCGGAGAACACCACTGTTTAAAAGCTGATAGGAAAACAAAAAACGAAAAGCAAAAAGATAAAGACCAGAATGCACTAGAAACTGTCTTTCGTGATATGACTAATGAGCAGATTGAGCGAGCTATCGAGAGTGATTTTGAAGATTTTGACCTTGGCGATAAAGATCGTGAAAAATTCAAGCAAAGAATAAAGGTGATATTGCTGAGCGTGCTGGTAACCCGTGGTGTGGTGGCTTGGAGTGATTTTGTTTCAATATTAAAGCAAAACAACATATCGACTGATGACCTAACCGAATTTAAGCTTTCTGATAAGCTGAAAAAACATTATGACAAAATGATAGCTGATTTTACTAAGAGTTTTAGTGAAGATACGGCCAAGTCGATTGCTAACAGAGTTGCTCAAGCAGAAATAGAAGACTGGAATAAGGAACAGTTAGCTCGTAGCTTGCGAGATATAACAAAAACCGAAGAATGGCGAATTCAGCGAATAGCTCGCACTGAAACACACCGAGCACACGGCCTGGCTGGCGTGGAGGCTGGTGTGCAAATTCAGAATGAATCTGGCGTGCAGATTTATAAAGAGTGGGTGGTCGTTTCGCACAATCCTTGCAAATATTGCCGTGGAATGAACGGCAGACGAGTTAATGTAACTGAAAGTTATGTTAAAAAGGGTGGAATTTTGATTGGCAAATCGAAAATCCGAGTTAATGATTATGCTGATATCGACACGGCTGGTGCTCACCCAAACTGTTCTTGTGTGGAGAAGTTTGGGATTGAAGAAAATAATAGTGAACCTTGGCGGAGCGTTGAAATTGAAGAGTTGCCAGCTGAGAAATTTAATGAGGTTTATGGTAAGGATTGGAAAGGCTTTAGTTTTGAAACTGAGCCACCATTAAACCAAAGAGAAAAAGAGATTGCACAAATCTTTTCAGCGCAAACAAAAAAGACACCTTTAGCGATTAGGCGAGTTGAAAAGCCGGATGGTATAAAAACTCCAGACTTATTAGTCGATGATAAGAAATTTGAGATTAAGAAAGTATCGAGCCCACGTTCGGTAGAAGATCAATTAAGGAAGGCACGTAAACAAGGAGCTTTTGGCGTAATTCTTGATATAGATGATGAAAAATATAATTTTGAAGTTTTAGCTGCAGAGATAAAGAGAAGGCAAAAGCAGTTTAAGATTGAAGAAATATATAAGATATTGAATAACGAGATTATAGACTAAAAATAGACCAGCTCGCCGAGTCCTATGCAGGACACGACCGCTGGTCTATTTATTTTTGTAAGCCTTACTATTTAAATATTATCATATTTAAGTAAAAAAGTCAATATTATCTAATTATTTTGTATAGCTCGACTATTTGCTAGTAATATTAATTTGTAATAGTAAATTTAAAGAGGAAATATGGCAGAAAAAGTTAAGAAAACAGCACTGGAGCTGAAAACTGAAATTTCGAAGTCCGTGGGAGAAAATGAGGAGCGAAAAATTAGGTTTGTGGCATCGAGTGTAAACGAAGATCGCCATTACGAGAAAGTGGACGTTGCGAGCCTTCGCCTACCTTTAAAGCAAGGTGGTGAGATCCGAGCTGGAGCAATTCCGACGGAAGGAGTGAATGATTTAGTGGATATTCCACTAATTCTAAACCATTCTGGTGATGTTCGGGACACAATTGGCTCAGTGCGAAGTGCTTTCTATGAAAATGGTGAGCTGATTTTTGAAGCGGGTATCTCAAAACGGGAAATAGCACAAGAAATGCTGCTACTTCTTGAAGAAGGACACCTATCAAATGCGTTCTCAATTACAATGTCAGATTTTGACTATAATTTTGAAAGCGAAACGATTAGTAACGCTGAGATTATTGAGGTGAGCTTGGTTTTCCGCGGAGCTAACAGAGAAGCAAGGCTTTTGGCCGTAAAATCTCTGAAAGGTGATGAAATGAGCCAAGAAAAAGAAACTCCAGAAGTTTTGAAAAAAGAGGCGACAACTACAGTTTATCCTGAGGTTGTAGCAGACGATGAACCTGAGGTTGAGCAGGCTGAAAATTCAACCGAAAATAATAATTATAACGAAGAGAAAGAGGAAGAAATGGATAAAGAAATTGCAAAAGATGCTATTTCAAAAGCAGCACCAAGCCAAGCTGTGAAGTCTTCAAGTAATTACCTTGAAACTCGTGAGGCGATGAATGACTATGCGAAAATTCTTGAGAAATTTGCTGGTGCTAACGCTAACGAAGTGAAGAAAGCTTGGGCTGATCATGTAGCACAAAAAGGTATTAGTAATGTTGATGTTCTACTACCAGGAGCAATGGTTTCAGCAATTAGCGATGGAATCGAGAAATCTGGAACAATTTGGAACATTCTAAATAAGACTGGATTAACTGTTCGCCGAATTGATGCCGAAACAGCTGATGCTCGAGCACAAGGACATAAACGTGACACAACTAAAAAAGAAGCAACATTAACATTTACTGATCGTGTGATTCGTGCTGGTTTCATCTATGATTATCTAAAATTGAACAAAGAAGATATTGTAGAAAACCGTGATACTGGTGCTTTGGTGAAATTCGTGCTTGAAACTTTGCCAAAACGAATTATTACTGAAATTGAACGAGCAGTAGTGATTGGTGATGGTCGAAGTGGTGAAGATGACAAAATCAATAGCTTTGTTTCAATCCTAGAAGATGCTAAGAATGGAGTTTTTGCCACTGAATATACACCCGCTAAAGATGAGTCACTTTACAAGTCAATTGTTAAAGCAGCTACAAAAATTGTTCCAGAAGGTGATGTATATATTGTTATGAGCAAATCTGCGAAAGCTGAGCTAAAACTTTCTGAAACTAAGAGCGGTGCGCTTGTGTTCCCACTTGGTGGTGATATTGCTGGAACTTTGGAAGTTAAAGAAATCTTTACTCCAAGCTGGTTTGCACCAGAAGGCGTTCAGGCTGTAATGTTTGTAGGTGATGCTTACGAAACAGTTGGTGATAATTCAATTGAAGCTTACACAAACTTCTCACTAAGCCAGAATAAACAAGAGTATCTACAAGAAATTTACGCTGGTGGTGCTTTGGCGAAAGTTAAAGCTGGTGTAGTAATTAAAAATCCTGCTTCGGCTTAATTGAAAGGAGAGGGCTAAGATGAAACAACCGATTTCAAAAGATGAGATTGTGGCGTTAATCGGACGCCCTCTCTCTTCTTATGAAGAACAGAACTTTACAATTTTGAATGAGTTAACTTCGGAACGCTTGAATAGACTGTTGAATGGTGGGTTTGATTCTACAACTGACTGGACATCGGGGCTGAAGATGTTGTATGCGCGATTGTTTAATATTAGTGAGTTAGAACGAAACCATGATGCGAGCATTTCAAGAAAAGCCGTAGATGGCTATAGTGTAGATTTTAAAGAAAATACCAATTATTACGCTCAATTCTGCGAAGAAAACGCAGATTTAATAGCTAAATATAGAATTTCTAACGGTGGAATTCGACACGGAAAGACTATTTATGAGGATATTCGATACTTTTTCTGAAACGGAGTATTCATTTTTACGAGTTAATCGAGGGAATGTTTACGGCAACACGATTGAAGAAGAGTTGACGAACCGAAAAGGAGTGTTTCGTGAAAAATCTGGAATGAAACGAGGCGCAAACGGTGAAGAGTTTGCAGAAAATTCAACACTGTTCGTAAAACCTGAAGATATTCCAATAGATGCCGTTGGCAATGGTATTCGAATAAATCACAAGACTTATACCATTATTGCAATGCACGAAGGTAAAAACTTTGATACCAATGAAGTGGAACATTTGAAACTAACTTTGGAAAGGGCGAGCTATGGCGAAGGTTAAGGTGACGTTTAATAGCAAAATGAAAGCTTATTTGCAAGTTCAGCGATTGAATATGCAAAAAGAGCTTGAGGCTAAGGCGGAAAAAACGCTTGGTCGAGCTCGAATGCTTGCTCCTGTTCTATCTGGTGATCTAAAAATGAATGGTCGAGTGGAAAAAATACCAAATGGGGTTTCTGTGGTATTTGGTGATAGTCGGATTCCTTATGCTCGACGAAGGCACTTTGAAAACCGCAAAAATCCAGCAACGATAAACTATTTGGAACGAGCTGGTAATCAAACCAAGAAAGAAGGCTTTATAATTATGAAAGGAGATAAATGATTACGCTAAATTTGCTAAAACTCCTTGAAAATAACGGATTTGGTAAGATTGATAAAAACCTTTTCTGGCAGAAGCTTGGCCTTGGTAAAACTGGCTTGTATATCTCGAACATATCAGTGAATGGAGAGCGCGGCAAGCGAAGAGTTCAGCATTATGAGATTTTCAGTATTGGTGAAAACGATGTTGAGGGTTTAAAAAAACTTGAATCTGTCGCTGAATTCTTGCGAGAGAATTACGCAATTAATGAATTACCAGCCGTGGATGGAATTTGTGAAAAAGTTCGAAATGTGGCGATTATGCCACCCTCTACGATTTCGAATGTAGGAGAGAATGGCCAAGGAAGAGTGGTTTATTCAATAAGTGGAGAAATAATTTATTAAGAAAGGAAAAATATGGCAACGACATATGAAAAAACATTAAATGCTGGACTTTGGGAACTTGCTCTGGGTGATGTTCTAATTCCTGCTGAACTTTTGGGCGATATTAAAACTAAAATCGCTCTTAAAACAGTTGAAAAAGACACTCAAGCGGGAACTTCGAAACGCCGAACTAATGTAGTGGATACTGCGGAGGCAACTTTTACGCTTTATGTTCCGAGTTTGGATTTCTTGGGTAAAATATTCCCTGAATATTACACAAGAAGCACTGCTGGCGGTGGAGCTGTAACCTTTGGCGGTAAGAATGTAAAAGTGGCTGAAATGCCAGTTAATATGCATCAAAAAGGCGCTGAAACTGATGAAAATGACGTGCATTTCTTTAAAGCAACAGTCAATGTGGACTTTGAGCTATCGCAGACAACAAGCGATGATCCGAGCGTAGAAATTACATTGAATGCCCAACCAACTGACAAGGGCTATGTGCGACTTGGAACTGGCGACCTAACTAAAAAGTCTATTTACGATGTTGCTACTCAGGCGACAAAAGCAGTAGCTGGGTAGGAAAATAGATATGAAAAACGCCCCTATTCATTGGGGGCGTTTTTTGATATTGAAAAATAGTTTAGTTGGCGTATTTTTTATGTAGTTTCAAGCAAGCATTAATTCGATTCTTAGCGCTGGTAGCGGCCATCAGTAAACCATCGTAAGTGTAAGCATTTGAGCCCATTTTACCACCTTTAGTGTATTCACCCCTTAATACTAGGGTTCCTTTTGTGGTGTAAAGCATATTTTCGAAAATATATTTAGTCTTTTTACCCGCAGAATCTTTAATTTGGCGATAATCGAAGCCTTTAATCTCGTCCCAAGAAAAAGTTTGCACAGTTTCATATTTAAAAGCTGAACCATATGAAAATTGAAGCTCTACGCCACCATTATAAGTAATTTTGAGGCGAGCTTTAGCGACTATTTCTTCTATTCCTTCGAAGTCGCCGTCGTAGTTGCCTAAAACATACTGGCGCATATTTAGACTTTTAATTCTTAGTTTATCTATAAAATTCATAATATAAATACCTTTCTTATATTTAGATTTTATATCTTTTAACGCCTAAAATCAACTGTATTAGCTCGACTATTTAGAATTAATATTATTTCATAAGATTAAAATGCTGAATGGAGGATTATATGACAGCGATTAGTATTACAATTGAAGATTTAGGTGTAAAAAAACGTGACTTTGAAATTGAAGGCAAAGTCTTTACTTTTACGAAGCCAATGGCTGGGCATGAGCTGGAAAAAAGCCAAATTATGTCAAAAATTGTGCGTTTACAAAATGAGATGGTTAAGATGCGAAAACGGGGTGAAGAAAACCTTGATGAAACGAAAATTGAAGAAATATTAACTGAAATAGATAATTTGACAGAACGCTTGATAAATCACTCTGCAAAATTAGTAAGTGATGGAACGCCAGAAAATCTTGGTGGTAAAGAATTTGTGTCTAAATATGGTGAAGATGGCATTAAATTATTGACTAAGCGACTATTTGGCGAGGAATAGGTGAATGACAAATGTTTTAGATCTATTAACAGATGAAGAGAAAAAAGAGATTAAAACTCGATATCAAGAACGCATAAAACGACGTCAAAATTCTTCTAAGCCTAAAATAACGCCAGAGATATATTTAATAGCCAAGTTTGGAATTTATTTTGGATGGGAAGCAGTGCGAGATGTTTTAAATGACAAAATTAGCCTTGAGATGATGTTTGCACTGATCGAGGGGGCAGAAAAAGTGTATTATTCTCAGCTTTGTGAGAATACGAGAGGAACTTTTGTGGCGCAGACATCTTCTATGGCTAAAAATGGATTCGAGGCTCAAAAATCTTTTAATACTGGAACTGAAGATTGGCGCAAACGAGCAAAAATGGAGGTGTAGCTGATGACTACAGTTGGAACAATTAACTATGATTTCACTGCTGATACTAAAGATTTAGACGAAAAACTGACCAGGTCTGAGAAGGAAGTCAAAAAGAAAGCCGAGGAGCAGAAAAACGCTTATCGTGACAGTTGGTCTTCGATAGGCGATTTTGCGATTAAAGGTGCGGCAGTAGCTAGTGCTGCTGTTGGTGCCCTTGGTGCTGCTGCAGTTGGAGCATACTCAAGCTATGAACAGCTAACTGGTGGTGTGGAAACGCTTTTTAAGAGTTCTTCAAATACAGTGATGAATTATGCTAACCAAGCCTATAAGACTGCTGGAATGAGTGCGAATAAATATATGGAAACCGTGACTAGTTTTTCAGCAAGTCTTCTCCAGGGCTTGGGTGGTGACACGGAAAAAGCAGCTAAATATGCAGACAAGGCTGTGGTGGCGATGAGTGATAACGCCAACAAGATGGGAACATCGATGGAATTAATTCAATATGCCTATCAAGGGTTCGCAAAACAGAATTACACGATGCTTGACAACTTGAAGCTTGGCTATGGCGGAACTGCTAGCGAAATGGCTCGTTTGGTTAATGAATCTGGTGTAATGGGTAAGAGTTTTAAAGCAACGGCTAAGAATATCAATGAAGTTTCATTTGATAAGATTATTGAAGCGATTAGCGTTACTCAAGATAGACTAGGTATCACTGGAACGACTGCAAAAGAGGCTAGCTCAACAATTGAAGGTTCTTTTAATTCAATGAAGGGAGCTTGGGAGAACTTCATCACTGCGCTAGCTGGTGGTGGTGATTTGGAAACAACTTTCAATAATTTAGTTGAGTCGGTTAAGATCTGGCTGGGAAATTTAGTGCCTGTGGCTAAAAAAGCATTTGAGAGTATTGCTAAAGTAGCTTTTAAAGCTTTCGATGATGCGTTTAAAGATATGCCTGGTGGTGATATTATTAAATCTTTAGTTGTTGTAGTAGGAACTCTAACTGCCGCACTAACAACATTAGGCGTAGTTATGAAGATAGCAGCTGCAGCTCAAGCTCTGCTTAATTTCGTAATGGCGGCTAATCCTATTGTCTTGATAGTAATGGCTATTGCTGCTTTGGTGGCGGGATTAGTATATTTCTTTACTCAGACGGAAATGGGAAAGAAGATTTGGCAAGACTTCTGTAATTTTATAGGTGAAGTCTTTAAAAATATCGGCAAATGGTTAGGTGAAGTTGGTGCGAATATTGGTGCATTCTTTAAGGGAATCGGTGACTTTTTCGTTGGAATATGGAACGGCATAACTAGCTTATTTAACGGGATTGTGGAATTCTTTAAACAATGGGGCTTAACTATTCTTGCGGTTATTTTTTGGCCTATATCCTTGCTAGTTGGTTTATTCTTTACCTTTAAAGATCAGATTATTGGGTTCTTCCAGTCGGCATGGAACGGAATAATGGCGATTTGGAATGGAGTAACAGCCTTTTTTGGTTTAGTTTGGAACGGAATTGTGGCGATATTTACACCAGTGATACAATTTTTTGGTGCAATATTTCAATCGGCATGGAATGGGATTATGGCGATTTGGAACGGTGTAGTTTGGTATTATACGACTATTTGGAATGGAATTAAGGCAGTATTTGGTGTTGTAGCTGGATTCTTTATTGGTGTATTCACTACAGCCTGGAATGGTATAAAAAATGTCTTTTCAGGTGTGTTTGGCTTTTTTGCTGGCGTTTGGAATGGAATAGTTGGCATATTTAAAGGTGTTGGGGATGCAATTGGTGGTGCAATTAGCGGTGCGGTTAAATGGGCTATTAATGGCGTATTGGGCTTTGCTGTTGGTATGATTAATGGCTTTATTGATATGGTTAATATTGCTATTGGTATCATTAACGCTATCCCTGGGGTGCATATCGGAAAATTGGAAAAACTAAATGTGCCACGCTTTGAGACTGGTGGTATTGTCGGCCCTCAAGGTGGTGGAAGCTTGATTTGGGCTGGTGATGGTGGCGAGAATGAATGGATCGTGCCTGAAAGCAAGATGGCGAGCCTGATTGATAAAATCAACAGTCAAACTGGCGGAACTGGTGGTAATAACTATACTATTAACGTGAGCGGAACTTTTGCGACAAGCCCTGCCGAACAACGAAAAGTAGCTGAATTGATTCGTGAGCAGTTAGAACTAAACGATAAGAGGAGGTTTGCATAATGAAGATAATATTGAGCGATTCTACTAAAACTGCTGAATGGTCGATCGTTGAAGTGCCACTGCCAGAAACGACAGTGGATAATGTTAAAAAAGTTAAAACGCTTGATAATTCACTAACGACTTATGTTGTTGGTGCGAGAAAGCGAACTTGGGGGTATACTTGGAACTACCCAACCAAGGAAGAATTTGATGAGATTAAAGGCTTTTATGACCGGCAAATTCAAAACCAAGAGCCAGTGAGATTAACTATTGAAGGAATGGAAAATGTGGTAAATGTTCCAGTCTATATGGAGCTTGGCAAGCGAGAAGTGATAAGCTTTGATGGAATGGTTAAGCAAGCTGAAGTGAGCTTTACGGAGATTTAATAAATGCAGATTGTTAGTGAAAGGTTTAATAAGGCGTTTGCAGGCAGTATTGTGGCTTTGGATTGGCGAGCAAAGATGAGTTTTACTCGCAAAAAGAATGAATCAACTAATTGGTTCATTCTTGGCAAATCTAAATTAAACGAAACTGATATGTTAGCCACGCCAGAAGGAAACCCAGCGCAAGTTTGGGATGCTTTTCAGTATGATGATATTTCTGATCGCTTATTGGAAATGAGCGTGGAGCGTTCGGTTAAATTTCCATATAATGTGCAGTCTGGAATAGCTGATATAAAGCTAAATAATTATGATGATTATTTCTCATTTTTCGAAACAACAAAAAAGAGCCCGATTGCTGAATATATTCTGCCAAAACGACCTTTGAGGCTTTATTTAGGCGCAAAAAATGTAGGAACGGTTCCGGTTTTTGTTGGGAATACTGAAAAAATACCGACTTACAACAATGATAAAACGATTACTTGGTCTGCATTAGATTTTTTGAGTGATATTGCCGAGACAAAAGTTAATCGAACTGTTATGTTGAGGGATGTTTCAACCGATGCGCTCTTGAAAGAAATATTTAAACAATACGGAATGGATGAAAACCAATACCGTATAAGTAGGGGACAAAATATAATTCCATTTGTCTATTTTAAAAATGATGACAATGTTAGCACGATATTAAAGAATTTGGTTCAGGCCGAGAATGGTTTATTGTGGCTCGATGAGCAAGGGATAATTCGTTTTGAGAATCGCAGTGGTAATTTGGATAAAACGCCAGTAATGACATTTAACGCAAGCAATATTATTGATATTGAAACAGAAAAAGCTAATGATGTGGTTAATTATGTTAGCATTAAAAGTGATGTGCGAGAAGTCCAGCCTTTGCAGCCAATTTTTAGTGCGGAAGGTAAAAATGAGTGGGTTATTCAGCCTAGAGCCAGCCTGTCTATATGGTTAACTCTTGATGACCCTGCTTGGAGTGTTCGCCCTATCTCGGTTGGCCAAAAAACTGGTGAAAGTTGGGTGGAATTTAAAAAAGGCGAGAAAATCGACAATTCAGGTATTCAATTGAAAGGTGAGCTTTTTGCTGATGCTTACAAATTGACAGTCAATAACCAAGGAGCAAGCCCTTCAAAAATATCAAAAATTGAACTATGGGGCGAGAGTGCAAAAGTCGTAGATACCATTAAATATGAGGCTTTTGACCGTGAAAGTATGGAGCGCTACGGTAAAAAAGCGATTGAAATTACCGACAATCCATATTTTGGCGATTATCGTAACTGCGACCTTTTTGCGACAGATATTTTAAAGAAATATGCTAGTTTTTCGCCCACAATTTCAATGAAAGTTAAAGGCAATCCAGCCCTACAATTGGGAGATGTTATTAGTGTAAATTATAAAGATAAAGGCGACTATTTGGTGACAGGTATTAAGCTGAACCTAAGCGATAACGGCTATGAAACAACTATAACTGGAAAACCACATATTGTTTCGAAATCATTTATTTTGGATAAGTCTATTTTGGATGGAAAGGATCTATTGGCGTAATGGCGATTGAAAAAAATATTGAATTTCAGGGCGACAGAGTGGTAAATTCGCTGGGTGGAAATATAAAACTAAACCAGACTACGGGTGAGCTGATTGTATCAAAAAATGGGGTGATTTTAACCAAAATTAATAAGGACGGCTTTGTTTATTCGGAAGAAAATGGCACTCGACGAATTTTAATTGGAAGGCATCCTAAAACTGGGGCTGTGGGTGAGTGGGTTAGCGTGGTTGGTGAAGATGTGATTGAGATTTTAGAGAATGAAACCTAATAAATTTATTGATCGAAGTGAATTTATCAAGCCTGTTGTAGTTTTTGAATACAACGGTAGCTTTATGAGTAATATTAAAACTTTTGATATTGAGCATAACCTGCCGTTCGTGCCATTGATTATAGGCGAGTATAGTTTAAATAGCGATTTCTCGAATGCTCGAGATTTCCGTTTTTGGACAAGTGGAGATGAAAACTTTCTTGTTGGCGCGTTAGAGAAAACTATTCGGTTTGCTATTCGAGGGGTCGATCCACCGCGAAAAGTTTATGTGCGTTTAATTGGTATTGCTCCGCCTGATTACTCGGGAGAAGTGACGCCATTAAAGCGAAGAATATTAAATGATTCAAGAAATAGAAGCCTGAAGATTTTAAACTTTGGGACATTTAGAAATGATAGCACTATTGAACATAATTTGGGTTATTTGCCGATGGTTTATTTTTGGGAAGAAACGGTTATCTTTAGAAAAAATAATTCATCTATTCTTGACTTAGAAAAATGCTTGAGGCCAAGTAGCCCTGTTAACAGCATTAATAATAACGAAGTTCATATATCTGGAAGAGGTGATGGAAAAGGATATTATGCTATTTTTGGAGATGCAATAGATGAAAGTTAATAGTTTTGTTAAAAATTCTGATTTCTGGCAGATGTCACTTGATGGTGAAAGTGTTGTTTTGGATTTTAGCTTGCCAGCTGGAGATTTTGAGAACGGATATAAGACTAAAAGAGTTTTTCCTAGTAGGAACCGCAAAGGTTTGATTATTGATCACTATTGTTTTAATGGACAATGGGGATCAAGAAACGAGTATAAAATTAGCTCTAATGGTTCAACAGAGAATAGGATATATTTTGAGATAATTAGGCGTGATGATGACATTATTGTTACAGCTGAATACATTGAAATTACAGATGGAGAGGGAAGCCGGAATAATCAAACGATCTCCTCACAGAAGGTGGATGTGAAAATTAGGCTGAACTTCATTAAGAATAATTGGTGATGTGGTTTTATCACTCGACTATTTATTTTTACAATATGGGTAGATAGAAATTACAATTTAAAGGAGAAGCTAAAAACTAATATGCAAATAACAGTTGGTGAAATCGGGACTTTTATTGCATTTCTGGTTGGGTTAATTGGCGGAGTTTTAACACTTTTTCGCCACGCTAAAAATGGCCTGAAAGAAATGCTAAAAGGAGAGTTCGAAGGGGTAAATGAAAATTTTGATTCTGTTCGAAGGGAAATACACGAAGTTCGAGATATTGGGCAGAACAACGCCAAAAACGGCAAGCGTAACGAAATTTTATTAATGATTAATGTTCAGCCTGAAAAAGTTGATGAAATCGAGCGAGCGTTTGAAGAATATAAAGCGTTAGGAGGTAATGGTTATATAGATAGTTTAATTGAAGCTTGGCGTGAAGAATATGAGAAAGATTTAATTAAGGCTAGACTCAAAAGAAAGGAGAAGAAATAATGAGTAAATATACACAGGTAGCAACTCCGAACCTTGATATTAGAGCAAGTCGAGGCTGGTGCTTACAATACGCAGATGATGTAGTTAATGCACCTGTTCGTAGGGAATCGGCAGGACTAGAATACCTAGCTCAAAGAGCAGCAGGAAATATCCACGAAGAAGAACCTCCTGTTGGACTATGGGTTCCGGTCTTCTTTGATATCACAAGCGGAGAATATGATCCTTACGAGCATGTAGGCTGGGCTTACAAACACGGAGACGGAAGGATCGAGATTCACGACAGTGAAGTGCATAGTGGGGCTAGAGGAATTTATAACTCGATTGCTGAAATCTGTGGCTGGTTTGGTAAATTCGGACTTCGCTATCTTGGTTGGAGTGAACGAATCGGCGGCGTTCAAGTTGTTGAAAAGAGTGACAATGTTCGTGTAGTAAATTCAGGTGTTGGTGTAAATGTTCGATATGAACCTACAACTCAATCTGGAGTGTTCGCAACTTATCCAGATGGTTCAGATATTGAAATGGCAGGTTGGGTTTATGGTGAAAATGTAAATGGTGAAGATCGCTGGTTTAAATCTCAGCGTTCAGGTGTTTATCTTCATTTCTCAGCCTTTGATGAAAAAGAAGGATCACTACCAAATCTGGGAGATTTTCGAAAAGCTCCACAACCAGAAAGTAAAGCAGTAGTTCCAGAGAATAAAGCACCAGAATTTATTGATTTCGAAAAAGAGTTCGACTTTGTAGATGAAGTAGTTCCTGCTCATGTATCGAATCAGTTCTATGGACGAAAGAATCTCAAAGATGATAACGGAAAATACTTTGGCAATATTCCACAAGATTATGAAATCCAGAAAAAGTTTGTAGATGAATTACAGCGAGATTCGCAACCGATTCGTGAAATTACAGTTCATAACACAGCAAATGATTCAATTGAGGCGACAACAAATGAATTTAGGCGCAAGGAAAGCTTTAAATCTGCTCATCTTGTAGTTTCGAATGAGAAAATTGTTCAAGTTGTGCCAAAAGGGAATACGGCTTTCACAAATGGTAATCACGAGAGTAATATCGAAAGCTTTACGATCGAGTTTCTAGACAATGTAACTGATGAACGTTATGTTGAAGTTCTAAAGAAAGTTTCGCAAGCGCTTGGCGTGGATAAAATCGGAAAGCACCGCGATCATTCTTCAACGGCTTGCCCAGCGCAACTTTCGGACGAAAGATTTGGTAAAATTTTAGCGAAAGTTAAGGGTGAAGATGAAGCTAAGCCTGAAGCACCAAAGCAGCCTGAAAATGAGCCAAAAACACCTGAAAACGAAGGTATTGCAACTCAAAATGAGGCTGAAAATAAAGTGTCGCAAAATGTTAAAAATGAAGTTAAAGCTGAACGAAGAGCTTTAACAGAAAAGGAGATTGAAATGTTGGATAAAATGCAAGAAGAAGTGGCTAAAAATATCGCGAATACGGATTATGAGCCACGAATTAGCGAAAAGGCGAAAACTACAGTCTATTTCATTGCTGACCTTGGAATTTTAACAAATATGTTAATTGCAACAATTTGTGTAATTTTAATTCCAAATGCAACGAAAGAAATTTTGGCTGTTAGTGGCGCAATTGCTACAGCATTCGCAGGATTAAAACCTATTTTCAAACTAGGAGCTAAAAAATAATGGCCAAATTGACTTTACCGCACCCAAATAAAGATTTTGTGCCGCTATCTCCGCTAACGGCGCAAGAACTTGATGAAATGGTGGCTAATAATAAAGCGGTGGCTGATTTTGCGAATGGCTTAGCAAGTGGAAAAAATATTGATGATAGCTCTATTGAACCGATTAAACTCAAACAGTCTAACGTTCAGATTATTCAATCTGGAAATCTAGCCACTCAGCATAAAACGCAACAAGTGCACACTCAGTGGTTCGATCAGACATATTGGAACGCCAATTTCTTCCGACAAAGGAATGAAAAAACAAGAATTGAATTTCCTAAAGCGTTTAAAAATCCACCAGCTGTAGCAGTTCAAATTTTGAATGCAGGAATAAACCCGCTGACTGTATTTAGCACGGTGGTTACTACGACCTATGTTGAATTTACAATGGCATCTTTAGCTAGAATTAGTCAAGAGCTTGACGTTACTGTTTCGGTGATTGCGACAGGGGAGTTGGCTTAAAGAGAATAGTGAAAGTTGAGAGAATAAAAAGAACCTGTTTTGGGTTCTTTTATTTCGCACTTTCTGGTATAATAAAAGAAAAAAGAGGTGGTTGCTATGGAAATAGGACTATTGATGCGTTATGATAAAGTCTACGGATTTTTTCATGAAGATGATGAAACGAAGCCAGTTGTGCTGATTTATTCAGGAGAACGGACGGCAGAGTTTAGCACTTTCAGTTATTTAGTTGATGAAGCAAAAGGAGTGGAACAACACTACAAGTTCCTTCAAAATGATATTCAACTAAGCCCTTTCAAAGACGGTTGGATAGCAGCAGAATAAACCACTCGTCATGAGTGGTTTTCTATTGTATTTTTATTAACTAAAAGAACCCAAAACGGGTTTTTTTATTTATCCTTATTTTTATCACCCCAGCGTTTTTCTGTACCAGCCTTACCATGCCCTCGAGCGACTTTCGAGCGTTCTTCAGGGAGAGGTTTTTCCATAACCCTGAACCACCTTTTGAGCCATTTTTACTCATAATGGTTCTTTTAGTAAGTTTTTTGAACTAATTTAATTATGCCAGGCTAATAGTTTTAATAAAAAAGAAAACACCCCGAAGAGTGTTTTCAGCTGCTTACAGGTCGGTATAGGAAAAACTATACTTACTAACTAAAGCTCACTGTAAGGCTTATGCTACGTTATTATTTTATATTATTTTTTTAAAAAAGTCAATACTTTTTTTCTATTTTCCAAACTTACCTTGTGGAAAATGTTGGCGGCTTTCTATTCTACTTTCAATTATTTTTAAGAAATGCTGTTTTCCACTCTTTATGGATTGATAGATAGTATTACTAATAACATCAGCGGCTTGTAGCCCTAAAGAACTTTTAGAATTTGCTTGATCAACTGTAATATTTCCATAAAAACCCGTCATAGTATATAGTTTAATTCTTATGTAGTCACTTAATGAATTCATTGATGCAACTTTAGTTGTTCTCTCATCAAACAGCATGTGTATATCCTGAGTAGGGTATTTTTTAGCAATCTCTATAGCCAACAAACCTGAAAAATAATTATATACAAGGTTCTTAGGCTTACCTTGTTTCAACATAGCGACATTATTTTTATCTGCAATAAAGTAGAAAATTTCGTGGTCTGGTTGTTTTGCCATTAAATGTAAAAATTTCTGCCTATCAACAAAAGATAAATCGTATGACTTAAGCTCTTCAAGAGCTTTACCATTTTGAGCTTTCCCAACATTAAGAGCGGTCCTTTTAACTAATCTCTTTATTCTTTTAGATCCAGAATTCCTATCATCAAAAACAACAGCCGCAAGAACAAAATATCTTCCACCTCTTCCTAAATTTCCAGATTCATCAATAAAAACTGTAATCATATCTGTTATTATATATCAATACTGGCAGAAAAACAACAAAAGGGTACCTTATAGGAATTGTAAAATATACAACAAAATTACAATAGTCTATCTATGGCACTATTTTAATAATCTTATTAACCCGTAGGTGATTTATCGATTATCTCCGCTGCCGTGAATCTTATTGCGTTTTTGTCGGCTAGCTAATTTATTAAGGTTAGTTTTTGCAATATCTTCAAGTTCAATATCATTATAAAAGGCTAGGGCGGAAAGATACCACAATACATCGCCAAGTTCTTTTTTAAGTTTTTCGCGATCTTCTTGTGTAGTTTCAAAAGCTCCGCCCTTGTCTCGAATCATTTTCTTAATTATTTCTAAAACTTCACCAGTTTCACCAGCCAAACCTAAGGCTTTTTCCATATAGCCGTTATAGCGAGCAGAGTCTGTAGTAGCGTTATGTGCAACGTCTGTTTGAATTGCTTGATTTTGGTATTCATTAAAATTCATTTCTTAACTCCATTTATTTTACCTTATCTATAATAACATTTAATGATAATATAGAACAAGGTTGACTTTAATTAATTATTTTGATATAATTAAAAAGCTATATGGAGCAACAAAAACGCCTCACGCTGATGAAAATCAGTGTAGGGGCGTTTTGCTTTCTTGGAAAAATGAGACAGCCGAAAACCAACCGCTCCGTTTTACTAAAAATCTTGTCAAGACTTTTGGAGGGAAAATGGAAAAAAGTTTTATTTTATGCGGCCGTCGAATAAAAACTATGCGCGAACGGCTTGGCAAAGCTTGCGACTTAATAGACAATGATCAATTTTTAGGCGTTTTTAGAAATCGTCAAATTAACTATGAAAAAGAATTTGACCAATCTGTTAAAATGGTTAAATTAATGAAAAAAGCAGGTAAAATTAAGAATACTAGTCATTATTTTGCTAAGATTTGGAAAAAAGAAAATATTAATAAGACATTAAAAATCGTGCGAGAATTTTTAAATCGTCAAATTTCTAAACTAGCCGAAAAACGCGAGCAGAAAAAACAAAATGAACGCAATGAGATAATTTCGAATAGCTTTAATAACTCGGGCTATTTAAAATTTCAAGCAATGAAACATAATTTTAATTTAAGTTAATTCACAATTTGACAAAACTATAAAAACAGTTTCTAAAACTGTTGTTTATTGCGTTTTAGCTGAATTATTATATAATATTATTTAATATTTGTAAAATATAAGAGCATAAATGCTAAATATGTAAAATACTATGCAATATTCTCTATTATTTAGCAATAAAGTATTTTATTTTTTAATGAGTGGAAAATGATAAAAATTTAAGTTTTTAGGTTCTAATTAGAATTCTTTTTGATTTCTTTTTAATTTTTAATTATAGCTCAGAAAGGAGTATATGTTTTTAGAAATATTTGATAGTTTTTTATATGATGAAATAATTTCTATTGGGTATAGTAGAAAAACAGAAGAAAGATATGTAGTTTTTTCAAGATTAATCACTAAATTTTTCGGCAATATAGAAATATCAAGATTGGATGATAGAAAAGTTAGAGAATGGAGAGAATATCTTGCTAAATATCAATCGCCAGATACAGTTAGGGGTTATGTGATTTGCCTTAGGAAATTTATTAGATATTGTGAGCGAAGGTTTGATATGAAAATTTCTGCCGAAAATATAAAAGTTCCAAGGAGAGAAAAAAGAAAAATTGATATATTGACAAATGACGAAGTTATCGATTTCATAAACGCCATCGGCGAAAAGAAACGTGGATACAGTGAAGTTAATCGTCTCAGAAATATCGCAATAGCTAAGCTAATTTACTGTTCTGGATTAAGAGTTGGGGAAGTTTGTAAATTAAATAAAAATTCTATCAAAAATAGACAAATGACGATTGTGGGTAAAAGTTTAGAGCCGAGACTGTGTTTTATTAATCGAGACACTGAACTTGCTATTTATGAGTATTTAAGCGCTCGAAACGATATTGAGCCCGCACTTTTTATCTCTAACCAAAACGGAAAGAGAATAACTGAGTCGAATATTCAAAGGATTTTTCAGAGAGTTTGCGAAAATTCGAATGGTAAATTTGAAAAGGTTCATCCACACACTTTACGACACTGTTTTGCAACCAGTATGCTTGATCGAGGAGTAGATATTGTTTATATACAGGATTTTATGGGTCATCAAAGTTTGGACACTACAAAAATCTACACTCACTACTCAAATAATAAACTCAGAGAAGTTTATGAGAAAGCAAATATTTAAAACTTATGCTTAGATATTGACTTTTTGAAAAATGTGTGATATAATGAAAACATAATTGAATAGTACATAAAAAACCATAAACTAAGTCCGAACTGTAGTTCGGCAATAATGCTGCGGGTTAGAGCGCTTCCTTGCCATGGAAGAGGCCAGGAGTTAGAGTCTCCTAACCCGCACCAATGTAGATATTGAAATGACTGCTTAGGCAGTCTTTATTTTATGACAGTAGTATAAATTACTATAGTTTCTATAGTTTCTATAGTTTTGATTAATTTTATTGATATTTTGCATAAAATTTGTTCCTTTTTAGTGAGCGGTTAAAGCCGAAGAATTAGGAGGGAAAAGTCTTTTTTCTTCAGCTTGAATCGCTCACTAAAGGTTATAGATTATTTAAACAAAAAGAATGACTGTTCGTTGCTCAGTCACTCTTTTTGGTACCGCGAGCCGGACTTGAACCGGCACGAGCGTAATGCTCACCAGATTTTGAGTCTAGCGTGTCTACCAATTCCACCATCGCGGCTTATTATGGTTTTGACTATTTACATAGCTCAGTGTCTATTGTATACTAAGAGTAGGGAAAAATCAAGAGAAATGAATGATAATAATAAAAAAAATCAAAACAATGGATTAAATATACCTGAGAGACAGCTGCAGAGTACTTTTTCAAATGATAGAAATCGTGCTGTGATTGAATTTCGAAGGCAAAAAGTTCAACAGCTTTACCAAAAAGCCAATACTGAACAAATTTCAGAAATCCAGCAAAGCAAAAAAGAAGCTCGGCCAGAGAAAATTAACTTGGCAGAATATTTAAAAAATCAAAATAACTCTAAAAAAGTTGATGGGCAGCGAGAAGAATTAATCAAGAACTCAATTGAGGAAGTTTCGAAACCATTTCAACCACAACCAAAAGCTAGTTTTAATTCTGGTGTTGGCCAAGAGACTGATGACTTTAAGGCTCGCCAAAAAGTTATTCAACCGCTCCAGAATAAGCAAGATATTGTAAAAGTTGATGAAAACTCACATAATTTAGGAGCGATAAAATATAAGCCTCAGCAAGCTGTTCAAAATTTGTATAATATCCAGCAAGAAAATCAGCCAAGTGAGCAATGGAAACGATACCACGCGGCTTGGCAGAATTATTATCAAAAGTATTACGAAACCTATTATTCGGCGGCCTTGGAGCAGCAAAAAAAGCAAACGGTAAATATTCAACCAGAAGTTGCAGAAGATTTAACAGAAAACCAGAAAAAAGAACGAGCTTTGGCGAAGCTTCGAAAAGATATTTCAGAAAAAGCGCGTCAGAAAACTGAGAAAATTCGAAAATCCCGTCATTTTGTACCAATTTTTTCAGCAATTGTTGTGGTAGCTTTGTTTCTATTTTTGCAATATAATAGATTAATTTTTGCTTCAGTTGAGGCTTATGTTGCGCCAGGAAATTCTAATGCTTCTCAAACAATTTATAGCCCGAATTCTTCTAACTTGGTTGGGCAAGAGCCAAAATTGATTATTCCAAAAATTAATGTTGATGTTCCAGTTGTTTATGGTGTTGGTAATGATAATGCGTCTCAATTGAAAGCAATGGAAAAGGGTGTTGCGCATTTTTCAATCCCAGGCGCAAATGCGGTTCCAGGGCAAAATGGAAATACTGTTTTGAGCGGGCATTCAAGTAATGATTTGTTTGATACGGGTGACTACAAATTTATTTTTGCTCAGCTTGATAAACTTAAACAAGGTGATGTAATTTATGCTAATTATAACGGCAAACGATATACTTATAATGTAACAAAAACAGAAGTCGTAATGCCAAATCAAGTAAATAGAGTTCAAATTGGGACAGATAAACCAATGCTAACTTTGATTACTTGCGTTCCTCTCGGAACTGCTGAAAAGCGTTTGCTCGTTTTTGCCGAACAGGTTTCTCCAGATCCAACCAAGGCTGAAAAACCGGCCGCGCAGGAGAATTCCGATAATAAAAAAGTGACTCTTCCACGAAATTCTCTAACATTTTTTGAAAGATTATTTAGCTGGAAATGGGATTAAGATAATAAATTGCTCAAGCTTAAATTTGAGCAATTTATTTTTTTGAAAACCCTTGAAAATTTAGTAAAAATGAAGTAAAATATACATAAGCTAAATAGGGAATGAAATGAGAGACGAAATTATCATAAACGGAAAAAAATATGATGCAATCACGGGTGAACTTTTAAGTGCTCCAAAAAATAATTGTAGTATTAAAAATAAAGATATTTCGAAAATTCATAATAATTTGCAGCGTTCAAACACTTTGAATCGTAAATATGTTACAATTCCAAAGAGGCAAGGAGTTTCTCTTCACCAAGATGAAATGATTAGTCAGTTCAAACGTCGCCACGATTATCAAGAGGCGATTTTGCGCGCGCGTGAAGCAAAAGAGACTCAACAAGACCGAATCTTAATTTCACGTTTTTCGAAAAATTCTAAAATAATCTCACCAATTTCAAAAGAGCAAATTAAAGAAGCTGAGAAGATTGCTCCTTTCGAAGAACATCCGCTTGCCAAAAAAGCTAATGAAGAACTTCGAGCAAAAAAAGCTCAAAAACAAGAAATTTCAAACCAAGAAGTTAAAGAATTTGCAATTAGTCAAGCAATTAAAAAGTCTCGCGAAGAAAGTAAGAAAAGTCGTGGAATTCACCAAAAGAGTTTTTTTGCGCGCAAGAAGTTTATTAGTTTCTCGATGGGCTTTGCTGTTGCGATTTTTGGTGTTGGATATCTAACTTATGTCAACCTACCAGATATTGCAAGCAGAATTACGGCTTTTCAATCTGGAATAGCGGTTGAAACTCCTGCTTATATCGCGAGTGGGTACTCTCCAAAAGGTCTAGCTTATTTTGATGGAAAAAATGTTAATTTTGAATATAAAAAAGGTGATTCGAATTATAAGGTTCAACAATCGCAAAGCGGCTGGGATAGTTCAGCGTTATTACAGAATTATGTTACAAAAAAATGGAGTGAAGATTATTCAACAACCTATAGTAATGGTCTAACAATTTATTCGAACCGTCGTGGGGAATCTGTTTGGGTGAACAATGGAAAACTTTATAAAGTTGAGGTTTCCGGCAATAAGATTTCAGATGAAGAAATTCGAAAAATCGCAACCAGTCTTAGTGCATAAAAAAGTGGCTTTTGGCTACTTTTTTGTTTTGGGTTGAGAAAAAATAAAAATTAAAGTATAATAGGTAATTATGAAAGCAAGAACTCGTTTTGCGCCAAGTCCAACTGGTTATATTCACGTTGGAAATGTTCGAAGCGCACTTTACCCTTATTTGATCGCTAAGCAAACTGGCGGAGATTTTATTTTGCGAATTGAAGATACCGACCAAGCTCGATTTGTTGATGGTGCAGAAGATTTAATTCTTGATACTTTAAAATGGCTTGGTTTAGACTGGGATGAGGGTCCAGTTTATGGTGAAAAAAATCAAGAAAAAGGTGATTTTGGGCCATATCATCAAACTCAGCGTCGTGAAAAATATCTTGAATGGGCACACAAAATGATCAAAAAAGGCCTAGCTTATGCCGACCCATATTCACCAGAAGAAGTTGAAGAATTTCGAAAAAAAGCTAAAATTGAAAAGCGTGCATTTTTATACCGCGACCATCGCCCCGAAAATCCACCAGAATGGGAGCTTGGAATGCCACTCCGTTTTAAGACGCCAGAAATTAAGCGCTATACTTGGCACGACGCTGTGATGGGTGAGCTTTCAGCTGGTCCTGAGGCTTTAGATGATTTTATTTTAATTAAAGCAGATGGACTTCCAACTTATAATTTTGCACACATTGTTGATGATTTCGAAATGAAAGTTACGCATGTAATTCGTGGCTCAGAATACGTTGCTAGCACTCCAAAATATCTTTCGTTATATGAGGCGCTTGAAATTAAGCCGCCAATTTTAGCTCATTTACCGCATATCTTGGCGCCAGAAGGTAATAAGAAACTTGGTAAGCGCGATGGGGCAAAAAGTGTTAGTGAATATCGGGCAGATGGAATTTTACCAGAGGCAATGCTGAACTTTTTGGCTCAACTTGGCTGGAATGATGGCACTGAACAAGAAATCTTTACTAAAGAAGAGCTAATCGAAAAATTCTCTCTTGATCGTGTGCAAAAATCTGGAGCAAGGTTTGATGAACAGCGACTTTTGTGGCTCAATGGTCAGTGGATTCGTAAAATTTCTCTTGAAGATCTATTTGAGCGCGTGCAAGATTTTTGGGGAGAAAATGCTAAGAATGCTAGTGAAGAATACAAAAGAGAAGTTCTTGGTTTAGTTTTTGATCGCTTAAAAACACTTAAAGATCTCCCACTTGCTAGCGAATACTTTTTTGCTGAACAACAAGCTGATTTAGAGATGATTTCGAAAAATAAGCAGCTTAAAAAACTTGAAAAATCGCAAATTATGGAACTTTTGAATTTGGTGATTTCTGAGTTGGAACAGCTTGAGGATTGGAATGATGATGAAATCCAAGAATTATTAAACAGGTTGCTTGAAAAAACTGGCCAGAAACCGGGAATTCTATTCCAGATTATTCGGATTTCATTAACTTGGGCACCATTTTCGCCAGCCTTGAATCAAACTCTACGAGTGATTGGCAAGGATGAAAGTATAAAACGCCTTAAAAATTCACTACAAGAAATTGAAAAAATGTAAAAATAAGCTCCGCAATAAACGGAGTTTATTTAATATTTTCGAAAATAATTTTAGCAATTTCTCGTGGTTTTTCCATTGGCAACAAATGGCCAGAATTCTCAAGAATATAAAAATCTGATTTAGGGAAGTTTTTGCGGAATTTCTCTTTATTAAAAGGCTGAACTGTTCCGTCTTTATCACCAATAATAGCAATTTTGATATAGTTCTCGGTTTCGAATACTTTTTTATCAAGTGCGATTGGGATTGTTGATTTTTGTGCGAGTAAATTCTTTGCTGAGTTTTGACATAAAAACATATTTTGATAAATATTTTTATTTGCTTCAAGCGACCAAGTTTTTTGGAGAGTAGCTGCTTTAAAAGGCGAGAAAACTGGCAGATTTGAAAAAATCATTAAAAATCTAGATTTATTTAATAATTTCATCCCAGCTAAAAATGAATCGCTAGGCTCAAAAACGGGATTTATAATAATAGTTGGAATTTTTTTTGAAATCTCATTATCGCTGACAAAATAAGAACTAAAAGAGTGGCCAACAATAAGATGAATTTCACCAAAATTACTAAGTTTTGAGATCATCTTTTTGTAGAAAATTCGAAAAATATCAATATTTTGAAAGGTACTAAGTGAACTTTTACCGTGAGCAGGTAATTCACAAATAATAATTGAATATTTTTTTGAAAGCTCAAATCCAAGTGGAGTTAGTCCAAAATAGTTTCCACCAAAACCATGAAAAAGAACGGCGATTGGTTTACTTTCTTCTAAATTTTTATATATTGAAATTTTATTACCATCAATATTGATAAATTCATTTTTCAGCTTTCTTCGCCAAGATTTTAGATTCATTGTATAATTATACCATTTTTGAGTCCTAATTACAAAATACACTTTTGAAAAAGCATAAGTTGTGATATAATACAGTTAAAGCTTAAGAATTTTTAAATAAAAAGAAAGGAAAAAAATGGCAAATCCGCTGCGACTAGTGATGATTCGGCACGGGCAAAGTGAGGCTAACATTGTTCAGCATGCGCAAAAGCTCGGGCAAAAAATTGATCTAGAGAAAAAGGTTGAGGCGCGTGCAGACTGGCGGCAGCGGCTCTCGCCGAAAGGTAAAGAGCAGGCTGAGAGAGCAAGTAGAGAACTTTCGAAAATTTATGGAAGTTTGGATTTTTTTGATTCGAAATATACCTCACCTTTTATTCGAGCAAGAGAAACTGCTGCAATTTTAAGTGGAGAAAATTGCCATTTCTGGAAGATTGATGACTTGCTCTCGGAACGAAACTGGGGAATTTTTGGTCGCGTAGATATGAATGAGCGAGTTGATAATTTTCCAATTACAATGAGATACCTTTATAATGATCCATTTTTTATGCGGCTTGATGGTGGTGAGAGCATTTTTGATGTTTATTTGCGTTTTCGAAGTTTTTGCGAGCGTCTAAAGAGAGAGGAGTCGAACCAGAATGTTTTGATTGTTTCTCATAAACAGTTGATTCAATCCGCTTGTTATTTAATTGAAGGATTTTTGCCTGAACAGTGGAATAATAATCGAATACGAGATATTTACGATGTACCAAATTTGGGGGCAATTGAGTATTCAAGAATCAATCCAATGAATGCGAGTGATGTTCGTGAAAATTTTGCTTGGCGGAGGGTTTTGAACTTGGGCGAAGCTGACGGAAAATATGGAGATTGGGAAGAATTTGATATTCGCCGAGATTTTTCGAATGATGAATTATTAACTCAAGTTAGTGAAAATAAACCTTTTTTAAAATAGTTATTGACAAAGCTTAAACGTTTTGATATAATTTTATCATAGTTGATGTGTTATCAAGGGCGATGTTTGTTTTCTCCCCTAAATAACACTTATAAATAAAAATAAATAACAAAAACCGCCCAGGGTGGGCACACATCAACAAATAAATCACTGCTTGAAAAAGTAGTGATTTTATATTATAATGAATAAGATTATGTTTAAAAAAGGAATTCAGAGAAAACTTGAAAAATATGTTCGAAAATATTTCGAAACTCACCCAGACATTAAATTGATTACGGTTGCTGGTTCTGTTGGAAAAACTAGTACAAAACTTGCGATTGCAACTATCTTGAGTCAAAAATATCGTGTACGATTACACGAGGGGAACCACAATACACATTTGAGTGCCCCTTTGGCGATTTTGGGAATAAACTTTCCTGGAAATCCTCGTAATTTTTGGCAGTGGCATAGAGTTTTTAAAGCTGTAAGAAAGCGAATTAAATCACCGAGTGATCAAGAGCCACAAATTATCATTCAAGAACTTGGAACTGACCACCCCGGTGATATTGAACAGTTTAGCAAATATCTTGCTCCAAATATTGCAATTATTACCTCTGTTACTCCTGAACATATGGAGTTTTTTGGAAGTATCGATGCTGTTGCGCAAGAAGAACTTGAAGCTGCGAGTTTTGCTAAAATGGCAATTTTAAATCAAGATGATATCTCGCCAGATTTTTTTAAATATGTTCGAAATTCGAATATTGCAACTTATAGCTCGGTTGGTGGAGCTAACTATAATTTTATAGCTAATAATTTCTCTTTGCTTGATGGATTTAGTGGTAAAATTCAAACTCTAGAATATGGTGAAATTAATGTTCGAGCAAAAGTTTTTGGCGAGCATTCTCTCAGGCCAATTACTGGTGCAGTAGCGGTCTCTATTAAGCTTGGCTTGAACCCACAAGAAATTATAGGTGGTTTGGCAAGTTTGAAGCCGGTTCCCGGTAGAATGAATTTTATGCGAGGCGTTAAAGACTCTGTTTTGATTGACGATACTTATAACTCGAGTCCGGCCGCATTAGAAGCTGCGATTCAAACACTTTATTCTCTTTCTGTGCCTTCGAAGATTGCAGTTATTGGAAGTATGAATGAGCTTGGTGAAGCTTCTGCTTTTGAACATCAAAAAATAGGTAAAATGCTTGATGGGATTTCTATTTCGTGGGTGGTTACTGTTGGTGAGCATGCAAATAAGTTTCTTGCTCCAGCTGCAAGATTGCGGGGCTGTCAGGTTTATGAAGCAAAAAATGCAATTGATGCAGGAACTTTTGTTCATAAGATTATGGAGCGAGGCACTCTAGTTCTACTTAAAGGCTCTCAAGGTAAAATTTACCTAGAGGAGGCTACAAAAATCCTACTTTTAAATAAAGATGATGAAGAATGGTTGGTTCGTCAGGATGAAAAATGGAAAAAAACCAAAGATGACTTTTTTAGTAGCTTCACAGAAGTTGCTGAAGACGAGGTTTAGATGAAAGAAATTTTACCGATTGTTGATGAAAATGATAAAATTATTGACGAAATTGATAAGGCTGAATTTGATAAAACTACGGGGCAAATTTATCGAACGGTTTCGTTAATTTTATTCAATTTAGATGGTGATTTTTTGATTCAGCGGAGATCTTTTTCGAAAGCTACATTTGCCGGAAAATGGCAAAATTCGGCGGCGGCTGGTCATGTTCGGATTGGCGAAAGTTATCTGGGTGCGATTCATCGTGAAACTATTGAAGAGATTGGTTTGAACTTGCGGTTTCAAGATTTTATTAAAGTTGAAAAGGTTTTTATTCATACTAAAGAAAATAAGCGGCGTTTTATGCAAGTTTTTGCTGCAAAAACGAATTTTAATCTTGAAGAATTAGCGATTGCGCGCGATGAAGTTGCCGAAATTAAGCTAGTGAATTTTAAAGAATTTCGAAAAATGATTGAAGAACATCCTGAAGATTTTACAGATTCGCCAGAAGTTACATTAAAAATTCTTGAAAAAGCCCGAGCAAAAATTGAAAAATAATTATTCGCAAGCAATTTTATAAAGGGCTATTCCGGTTGCAACTGAAACATTGAAACTTTCTTTTTGGCCAAACATTGGAATTTCAAGAGTTTTATCGCATAAATCGAGCAATTCTTTCGAAATTCCTTTAACTTCTTCACCTAAAAGTAGGGCAATTTTGGCATTTTTATCGGCTACAAAATCTTTTAAGAAAATTGATTTTTTGCTTTGTTCGAGCGCAAAGATTTCGAAACCTTGACTTTTTAGATTTTGAATCGTTTTAAAAATATCTTTAGAAATTTCAGCTGGAACAATTTTTTCAGCTCCGAGCGCGGTTTTATGAATTTGTGAATTAATTTTTTGTGCAATATGTGGCAAACGGCCAGTTTTTTGAAAATCTTCATCCTTTAAAATTGGGAAGGGTGAATATCCGCTGAAGATAATTTTTGAAACTCCAAAGCCTTCACTAGTGCGTAAGATTGCGCCAATGTTATGAATTGAGCGAATATTGTGCGCTAAAACAATAATTTCACGATTTTGTACACGGTTTTGATTTTCGAAAGAGTTAGGATTTTTCATTATCTTCTATTTTAGCAGATTTTTTAAAAAATAAAAAGAGCCCGAAGGCTAGAATTTTAACGCTTGTTATTTATGGCGTTTAAGTTTTGACAATGTTCGACCGATGATTTCATAGGTGTATTTTGCGAGCTCTGGTGAAACCCCACCGGTATTTATTATTTCGAAAGTATACTCGCTTTCGTAAAGTCCTTTTTTAAAAGTTACCAACGATGAGCTTTTGCTGTCAGTTTCTAGTTCTTCAATTTGAACAAAAGCAGAATATTTTGAAAGTATGCCAATTTTTGCGCGAAAAGAGTTTTCGATTTTTAGAGAAATGTTCGAGTGGTTTTTGAACGGGGCATTTATTTCTTTTTCTACTTCTGGGCAACTTTCGAAAATAGCTTGCTCGATTGTTTCTTTAAGGTACATTTTGCTCACCTCTATTTTAAATATTTCGCTTGAAGCGATGAGAATATTTTAGCATTTTTGATTGAAAAAATAAAGTGCTTGTGGTAAAATTGAGTTAATGGAAGAAAATAAAGTTCAGCTAATGCGTAGGCAAAAGGAAGAAGAGGCGACCGAGCAACGGGCTAGAATCCTTGGGCTAACGTATCTTGATACGCGAGATTTCGAAGATATTTTTCCTCTCGCGAGAGATCTTTTTACAAATGAGCAGATGCATCGGGCATTTTTGGCGCCACTTCAAATTGGTGATATTGATGAAAATAAGCCTTGGCGAGTTTTGATCACCAGCTTAACTCCACGCTCAGTTATTCAAAAATTAAGTAAAAAATATCAAGATGAAGGTAAGACTCTTGAGCTTTTCTTGATTTCTGAAAGTGCATGGAAGAATATTATGCGGCGCTATGACCCGCCGAAAAAGATTGTTTATGATGATATTGAAATTGCCGGTGAGGGTGATAGTGCTACTTTAGATAAAGTTAGCCAAACTTTGGCAAATGTTGCTTCCGATCAGGTTTTTGATTATCTGATTGATCAAGCAGATAGACTTGGTGCAAGTGACATCCACATCGAAAATCAACGCCAGACGATTCGAATCCGGATGCGTGTTGATGGTGCGCTTCACCCAGTTGCTGAGCTTGGGCGAGATCGATACCGTGTTATTATGGGTGAACTTTCTTCGCGAGCGGGAGTGTCGAGCGCTTCAAAAACTTCACAATCTGGGCATATGCAGAAGGATATTTATCGTGATGGAACTTCGCATCTTTTAAATTTGCGTGTCGAAACTGTGCCGACAATGTATGGAATGGACGCTGTGATGCGTTTGTTTAACTTCGATGAAAGTATGCTTCAGCTTGATTTGCTTGGAATTGCGCCAAAAGAGCGAGCTGAAATTGATGAGATTATTTCGCACCCGCGTGGGATGGTTTTGATGGTTGGTCCAACTGGTTCCGGTAAGTCAACAACTCTTTATTCTATGCTTAATGCCTTAAACACGCTTGATCGTAAGATTATTACGCTTGAAGATCCAATTGAATATGGTATTGGTGGGATTTCACAAATCCCGATTGACACAACGCATGGCGCTAGTTTTGCCGACGGCTTGCGTTCAGTTTTGCGTCTTGATCCAGATGTTGTAATGGTTGGTGAGATTCGTGATAACGATACGGCGAAAACCGCAATTCAGGCTTCAATTACTGGCCACTTGGTGCTTTCAAGTTTTCACGCCAATTCAACGAGTGCGGCTTTTTCGCGTATGATTGATATGATTGGTATGAATCCAATTTTCTCAAGTGCAATTCGACTTTTGATCGCTCAGCGACTTGTTCGAAAGCTCGACAAAAATGCTAAAGAGTATATCCCAGATGAAGCAACTAAAAAATGGGTTCGAAATGTTCTTGAAGGCGTCCCAGCTGAAAAACTTCCACAAGATATTTCTGGAGATTTTAAGCTTTGGAAGCCAGTAGCTTCAGAAGATAGTCCTTTTGGTTATAAGGGGCGAATTGTGGTTATGGAAATGATGGTTGTAAACGATAATATTGCAGCATTTTTACGCGGGGAAAGAGGCGTTATTTCGACTGAAGCTATTGAGGCTCAAGCTCGCAAAGACGGCTTGTTGACCCTTTTACAACAGGGCGTAATTTCAGCGCTTCGTGGTGATACAACTATTGAAGAAGTAAATCGTGTAATTTAGCTCTTCACAAAAACTAAAAAGTATGATATAATGAATCTTGATTGTATATATTAAATTTAAAAGTGAGTGGAAAATATGAGTTTTGAGTTAATCAAAAAAGTTAATGACGCACAGAAAAAAGAAGCCGTTCTTGATATTAAAAGTGGCGATACTGTTCGCGTTCACCAAAAAATTAAAGAAGGTAATAAAGAGCGAATCCAGATTTTCGAAGGTGTAGTTATTCGAACTGACCGCAAGAAATCACATACTTCTCGAATTACTGTTCGAAAAGTTGCTAGCGGTGTTGGAGTTGAGAAGTCTTTCCTTCTTCATAGCCCGTTAATTGAAAAGATTGAGATTGTTCGCCGTTCGAAAGTTCGCCGAAATTACCTTTCATTCTTAAGAAACCGAAGCGGTAAAAGTGCTCGTCTTAAACAAGTTGCTTTTGACCGTGAAGCTGTAAATACTTTACCTGAAGCTCCAAAAGCGGAAGAAAAAGTTGAAGAAGCCAAAGAAGCTTAATTGTTTTTATAAAATTAAAATCGCTCAAATTTTGGGCGATTTTTGATTGACTTTTTTAGAGAGTGTGCTATAATTGAAGAGTATGAAAAAGCTTAAGCTAAATAGTGGTTTTACAATTATTGAGGTTGTTTTAGTTCTTGCGATTGCTGGCCTGATATTTCTAATGGTATTTTTGGCTCTACCGGCATTGCAGCGTTCGCAGAGGGACACTCAAAGAAAACAGGTTATTCCAAAAATTGCGGCAATTTTAGAGGAGTCGAGAACGAACAATAAAGGTAATTACGTGAGTGATTATGATACTAATAATGAGCTTGAAAATTTTATTAAAAACTATCTAAGGCCCCACGAGAGTGAGTTTTTGGATCCAAGTACAGGGCAATTTTACACGTTTTTAAAGTGTGGAAGTAAGGTAAATTGTGGGACAGGGGTTGGCCAAGATAATCTTGAAATTGGTGAAATTTACTATAACTCAAATGCTGATTGCGAGGTTGGGAGATTCGTTGACAAACCTGCTAATGCAACGAATTTCATTTTACTTACAAGACTTGAAACTGGCGGATTATATTGTTTTTCTTCTTCAAATTAAGATTTTTAAAAATTTAAAAACTCCTCTCATGAAGGAGTTTTTAATTATTTGATTTTATAGAAATCACCAAGGCTGTATTTATTTCCGCTTAAAATATCGTATTCAATCATTTCGAAATCTTTTAGAATATCACTTTTTTCGTCTGTTTTTACGAATTGTTTAGTTAAGGCGGGATATTTTTCTCGCAAATCACTTAGTAAGTATTGAAATGCTGAAAGTTTTGAATCAAAAGAATTTAAAGCTAAGATTTGATTATAAATCAAGCTTGAGGTTCCTAAATCTTTCTTTTCTTTTTCGAAATTTGAATAAACGAAAAGTGGTGTGCGGCGAATATCGTTTTTATTTAATTCTTTTTCGAACATTTCACCATAAATTCCTGGCCAGTGATCGCCCCAAAAAACTACAATAGTTTTTTCGTTTATTTTTTCAATTTCAGAAAGAAAATTCTTCATTGCTTTATCTGAACGTGAAATTCCTTCAAGATAGGCCTGAATAGTTTTTGCATTTTCTGGATTTGCGCCATTTTTTGCATTAACACTAAAATTATGTTCTGAATAAGCATTTTCTTCGTATGGCATATGATTTTGCATTGTTACGAGGTGAATGAACTTAGGTTTTTGGCTATTTTTTAGTTCAGTTAAAACTTCATTAAAAGCGGATTCGTCTGAGATATATTTTGAATTATCAATTTTCGAATTATTTTTGAAATCGTCGGCACTCTTATATTCTTGAAAACCAAGGTTTGGATAAACAACTTCACGGCGATACATATTACGATTATATGGATGCATTGCGATTGTTTTGTAGCCGTTTTCATTAAAATTTTTCACGATCGAAGGTGTGTCTTTATTTGCGTGTACAATTGAAGTATAGGGGATTGAATTCAAAAAGAAATTACTTAATCCCGTCAAAGCTTCAAATTCGACATTGGCTGTTCCGCCGCCGTATTCGCTCGAAGCAGCCCAGCCTGAACTTTGTGATTTTTTGAGCTTTTTAGTATACGGGATCGGTTCTTTTTTCCCATAATCATAAAGATGCTTGCCAAGCGCTGGGTCGATAAAACTCTCGCTCATCACATAAACGACATTTACTTTTTCATCACTTAATTTTTTGCGATTTTTATTTTTCTCCTCGGCAATTTTTTTATATTTTTGGACAATTTTTTGTACGGCTTCTTTCGAATAACCTTCTGGCTGTTTTTGAGTTTTAGCTTGAAGGTTGGAGATCGTTGCTAAAATAAAACCGTTGGTTTGGTAGTTATAAGCTTGATCAGTAAAGTCAATAGAAGTTTCGAGATTTTCAACTTTAATGAAAGTGCCTTTTCCGCTAAGGTTTCGAATTTCTAAAGTGTGTAAATTTAAAAAGTGCGCACAAATTAGAATTAAAGCAGTTTGTGGAATAAAGATCGCTATTTTTTGTTTTTTTGAAAATTTAAAATGCCAGATTTTTTTTGAAATTTTATTTACAATAATGGTTATGATTATAATTATCGAAATCGTAAAAAGCATATTTAAGAATCGTTCTAAATTAATCATCGAGGCTAGTCCACCAGCCTCGCCAGACATCGCTAAATCTTCAGGTAAAAACGGTGTATTGCGTGAGGCCATTTTTTCAGTATTGATATACATCACGATTGTGGCGAGGGAAAACAGAACGCCCATTGAGATTCGCCAGTTTCGAAAGATTCCAACAAACAAAAAACTGACTAAAATTGTTATAATTTGGCTAAATTCGGCAATTTTTGGATTTTTCGAAAGAAATTCGTTAGCTTTTTCCCAGCCACCAAATTGAAGATTTAAAATATATTTTGTAAGAAAAGTTCCTAATAAATAAACACAAATTGTTGAAAATATCAAAAAAGTGGCTTTACTTTGAATGATTTTTTTACCAATTTTTGCGTATTTTATAGCGTTTTTTTGTGATTTTTTAGACAAATATTTTTTAAAAATTTCTTTAAAGTGTTTTTTGAAATCAAGCTTTTTAAAATTTTTCATAATAATTTAATTATAACATTTTTTAGAAAAGTTGGCGAGAGTTGCTCTTAGAATTTTTAGATTTTAAATATTTTATTTTACTATGAAAAAACTCGGCGGCGGCTAAAAACGGTAGTGGATGTAATTAATATTCTGTTGGAGTTTATTCTGCTTTTGGGTTTGGAGGTGTCTAATTTTATGCAGTAAAAAAGGCTACGCAAGAATAAGCGTAACCGTAATGAATAAATAACCTCTCACCAGTGAAGATGTGATTCATTTTATAAACTATTGCCGTAGTTTATAAAACTACTTGATAAAAGAACTATCTCCTTTCTTCGGAAGTTTTTTAGTTATCACTTATCGGATTGTAAATAAAAGATTTTTTATATTTTTATATCTAATATAAACTTTCAACAAACGATAACTATTAAATTATAATAAAAACATTCCAACTTGTCAATAATAAAATTAGATATTTTTGCAAGATTTTTGAGTTTAAAGTGCTTGAAATTTTAGTTTTTTTGTGTTAAAATAAAATGAGTTGCCAGAGACAGTAGCCGCCTCGCGTTAGCTAGGCTTAATCTGCTACCGAGGAATACTTTTTCTATCTGCCAACGAGTTTTGAAGGGAGGCTTTCAAAACGCCAGAATCTTAACAATTAGGTCGAAGAATATTAACCAAAAAAGGAGTTTTTATGGCATTATCACGCGATAAAAAGAACCAATTGGTTGCTGAATTAAGCGCCGCTCTTAAAGACGCAAAAATGACAGCTTTTGCTGAATATAAAGGTTTGACAGTTGCCGACCTTCAAGAACTTCGAAAAGAAGCTCGCGAAGCTGGTGTTCAAATCAAAGTTGTTAAAAACCGCCTTGTGCGAGTTGCAATGCAAGAAGTTGAAGCTTTGAAAGAATCTGACACTTCTGCGCTAAAAGGTCAACTTGTTTACGCAATTTCAAGCGAAGATGAGATTGCTGCTGCGCAAGTTTTGGGTAAATTTGCAAAAAATCACCCAGAAATGAAGCTTGTTGGTGCGTTTGCTGACAACGGTAATGTAATGGACACTGCAACTGTTACGACACTTTCAGAACTTCCAAACAAAGACCAACTTATTGGTCAAATTGTGGACACACTTCTTTCGCCAATCAACGCGATTGCTGGTGGTCTTACAAACGAAGATTTGGAATTTCGAAAAGCAACCAATTAATTTATTTTAGAATATTAACCATTTAAATTTTTAAAGGAGTCAAAAATGGCTGACATTAAAAAATTGGCTGAAGAATTGGTAAAATTGACTATTCTTGAAGCTAACGAATTGAAAGAATACCTCAAAGAGGAATACGGAATTGAACCAGCTGCTGTTGCTGTTGCCGCTACCGCCGGTGCTGCTGACGCTGCTGACGAACAAACAGAATTTACAGTTACTTTGAAAGACGCTGGTGCGCAAAAAGTTGCTGTTATTAAAGCAGTTAAAGAAATCACAGGTCTTGGACTTGGTGAAGCTAAAGCTATCGTTGACGGTGCTCCAGCACCAGTTAAAGAAAAAGTTTCTAAAGATGAAGCTGAAGAAGCTAAAAAGAAACTTGAAGAAGCTGGCGCAACTGTTGAGCTTGCTTAATTATAATACAAATCAAATCGACCTAATTTAAGATTTTCGAAAATCGCTCAAATTTTGGGCGATTTTGTTTTTTATAAAATGTATTACTACTATTGACTTTATTTTATTATTATGTTATTATATTATCCTAGAGTTTGAGATGACTTTAGGCGAAGGTTATAAAGTCTTATCAAAGGAATCTTATGGAGAAAAACTTAAATAAATCAAAAACTCAACAATATCTTTTAGATAATGCTTATGCTGAATGGGCGCTAAACGCAAATAAGGGTTTTCGAAAACAACCGTCTTATAACAAATATTATACATTGAAATCATCGCCGGAAAATGTTAAAAGAGCAATAGATGATTTAGATTTATCAAATCTCGCTCTCGTTGATGAAGGGCGGCTGAATGATAGTTATGATCCAAATTTGGCACATGATGGTGGAGGTTATGATCAACCCTGGGAATTATATTCCGATGGAAGATATGAAATTTTAAGCCACGACCTTAATGTAGGTGATTTTGGGATAGGTGATCAACATCTAACGATTTATACCGACAATATTGAAGTAGCAGGCGCGCATTATTTGGATTTTGGAGCGGAAGAGCAGCATATTATCGAAGAGCTCAAAACTATTTTTTGGGTACGAGATATTCTCAAAAATCAGCTAAACCACAAAAATACTAAAATAGAATAATCATTCTTCTATTTTTAATTACTTTCTGAATCTGTGCGGTATCCCTAACTGCTATTAGTATGAACACCCTAGAGTTCTACTAATATAGCAATAGCCTTAGCTGAAACGGATCCGCTATATTTTAAATAGTATCCGTCATCATCGTTTTTTCACAAACCGTGCCAAGAACGATATTCCAACTGCCCGGCCTATGCTAATAACTGTCAAGTTCACTATATGTAACAATTTGGGTTGTAGTAGAATTAAAGGAGCCGAAGTTGTCGATATGACCATTAGGATGATCATTTAAGTATTGGCTTTTGTTCTAATAAGGTTTAAGTTTTGTCCAAGCATCGTTATTTCCATTAAAGGGATCCCTACCGCCATTATTAGCCCTAAATTGAATAACTGCAGCCAAAATAATTGCGGGCATTATTTTTTCTTGCCGTATATCTTTGAGATTACCCAAGAGCAGGTACGGCAAGAAACATCATTAAAAATATCAGCCCAGCCACTGCAAGAACTAAAATAATTTTAATAATTGTAAAACCATGGTTAAGCTTATATTTTTTATAGTTTTAATTATATTACCCCCTAAAATCAAGTTTATTGACTAAAGTATATTTTTTTGTTAGTATGTTTACATAGATATTTGTTAAAATAGTTAAAAACTGATTTTTATTGTAATTTTCATGTATTTAGGAAATAAAATGATTCTTGGGATTGATGAAGTTGGTCGTGGAGCGTGGGCTGGGCCTTTGGTTGTAGGTGCTTGCGTTTTGAATGGTGCCAAAATTGAAGGGCTAACAGATTCGAAAGCTCTTTCTAAAAAGCAGCGCGAGAATTTAGCAAAAGGAATTGATGAAAGTTCTGCAATTGTTGGCTTGGGTTGGGTTTCGAACGATGAGATTGATGAAATTGGTTTAAGTGCTGCGTTAAAACTTGCAACAAGGCGAGCTGTTAAGGAAGTGCAGCTAAAATGTAAAAAACAAAATATTAAATTTGATGAAATTATTATTGATGGCACTGTAAATTTCTTGGCTGGCACGCCACTTGAAAAATACGCCTCCACTCTTAAAAAGGCTGATTTACTAATTTCAAGTGTTTCTGCGGCTGCAATTTATGCAAAAGTTGCGAGGGATAATTTTATGGCAGAGCTTTCGAAAAAACCTGAGTTTGCACCATTTGGTTTTGAGAGCCACGCGGGCTATGGGACATCAAAACATAGAGCGGCTTTATCTGAATTTGGAGTGAGCAAAGTTCATCGCAAAAGTTTTAAACCTATTGCGGAATTTTTAGAAAATTCTAAAAATAAGAATATGAATACCTTTAAGGTGAAGAAAGCTGAAAAAATTACCACAAAAGAGCTTGGTGATAAGGCTGAGGATTTTGTGACGGAATTCCTAAAACAAGAAAAGCACGAGATTTTGGCGCGAAATTGGCGAACAAAATTTTGTGAAATTGATATTGTTTCAAAATATGGTGAAAATTACTATTTTACAGAAGTTAAATTTCGAAAAAATAATGATTTTGGCGGTGGAGAGGCTGCAATTTTAAAGAATAAGGTTGATCAAATGAGATTTGCGGCAGAATTTTTTGCCTATAAAAATAAGTTAAAAAATAGAGAGATGCGGCTTTCTGTGGCAATAGTTGAGGGTGAGAATTTTAAAAAGTTTGATTGGTTTGAAATTACCGATTAGCAATTTTGCAAAATATTTTGCATTGCTGATTTTTCAGAGGCAGTTACCCAAATTGAGTATTTTTTCTTGATTGAAATTTGGCGAGAAATATATTCACAGCGAAAATCTTTATTTGAGGGAAGCCAAGAGGCGGCGTCAGAATCACCTTTTTGCTGATTGGCTGGGCCATCTGAAGCTAAAAGATTTAGCGGATCATTCGCAAATTCGATTCGTTTTTCTTTCGAAAATTGTTGAGCGCCTTTTTGCCAAGCATCAGAAAGTGCAACAATGTGGTCGATTTGAACAGCAGAAGTATTTTGCTTGCGTGAAAAATCAATTTCTTTACCAGTGTAAGGGTCTTTTAGGGTTCCGCTTAAAATTTTGCAGTCTGAATTTTCTACAACATTTATTAAATCACGTTTTAAAATACGGTTTCGTGTATCGCAACCACTAGAATCTTTTGCCCAGCCTTTACCAAATTGCTCGCGAGAATAACCAGTTTTTGGTGAACGGCCTTTAACTTCAAGTGAGTTTAAATCGGTTAAAGAAGTTTGAAAATCTGATTTTTTGTTTGAATTTGGTTTTGAAGTTTGCCAAAAATCTGGATTTGCTAAAATTGCTGCAATTGCGATCGTGGCTATAAAAAATAAACCAAAAATTCTCCTTCTTCGAAAAATGCTTTGCTTTTTTCTCATAAAAATATTATAATGGTTATGATATGATTTTTCAACATAAAACTTTTTGGAGAGTAGCTCGAACTTTAGTCGTTATTGCTGTTCTTGGTGGTGTAGCATTTTTTGTGCTATCTAATCAACGCGGGATCCGTGATTATTTTGCAGCACAAAATTATAAGCCAGATTCTGAAATTTTAAAAATAGAAAATAAAATTAAACTAACCACTAATGCTAAGACAATTTTTTACGCTTCTAACCCAAAGGTTGAAGATTCGGAGGAATTTAATAAAAATTGCAAAAATCGTGAAGAAGATTCAGCAATTTTGGGGTGTTATAAGTTGGGTAAAATTCATCTTTATGATGTAAAAAACTCGAAACTTGACGGTATAAAAGAGGTAACGGCAGCTCACGAGCTTTTGCATGCAATTTGGGAGCGAATGAGCTTGAGTGAACGAGATAAGATTGGCAAACTGCTTAATGCTGAGTATGAGAGGGTTAAGGATGCAGATTTCGAAAAGCTGATGCAGTCTTATGATCGGACTGAGCCTGGTGAGCGAATCAATGAGCTTCATTCCTTAATTGGCACGGAGCAGCTGGAAATTTCGAAAGAGCTCGAAGAGCATTATGTTAAGTTTTTTAAAAATCGTAGGGAAATCGCTCAGATCTATCAAAGTTATAATAAAAACTTTAAAGATTTAAAAAACCGAACAGAATCTTTGACTGCGGAGCTTGAAAAAATGAAGCCAGAGATTGAACAATCTACGAAAAAATACTCTGAATATTCTAAAGAATTGGAGGAAGATATTGCTGAGTTTAATAATGATGCTAAAACTAGAAAGTATGAAACTCAGGCAGAATTTAACGCTGACCGTGCAAAGTTATTGCGAAGAATTCGAAATCTTGAGACTTCGAGGCTGAAAATTAATGATTTAGTGAATAGTTATAATTCAAAAATTAATGAACTTAATGAAGTTTCAGTCCAGCAAAATGAACTCTATAAAAGTATGAGTTCAAATTTAAATTCACCAAGTTTATAGTTTTCAAAAAAGATTTATTGTGATAAAATATTAGTTGTGGCGAAGTTAAAAACAAAATTTGTATGTCAAAATTGTGGAGCTTCTTATCCTAAATGGTCGGGAAAATGTGAAAACTGTGGCCATTGGAATACCTTGGTTGAGCAAGTTGAAGAAGTATTAGGAAAAAACGCAATCAGTAAAAGTGCGAAAACTGGTTGCATTTTGAATGTGCAAGATTTGAATGAAGTTATTTCTGAAAAAAAACAAGAAAGAATTTCGAGTGGTATAAGAGATCTTGATATTGTTCTAGGCGGTGGAATTTTGCCAGCAGGAGTGCTTTTGATTGCGGGGCAGCCTGGAATCGGAAAATCTACGCTCTTAATGCAGATTTCAGCTTTTATTGCTGGTTCGAAAAATGTTTTGTATGTTTCAGGTGAAGAATCGGCAGAGCAAGTAGCATTGCGTGCAAAAAGGCTTGGTGCTTCTAAAGCTAAAAATCTTAAATTTGCTGCCTCAACTTCAGCTGATGATATCTCAGCAACAATTCGTGGGGGTGGTTTTGATTTAGTTATTATTGATTCAATTCAGACTTTGGCGATGGAAGAAATCTCGAGCGCACCGGGAACTGTTTCACAAATTACGAATTCTTCTAATTTAATAATTCAAGCAGCTAAAATCTCTGGAACTGCCGTAATCTTAGTTGGCCATATTACAAAAGAAGGTTCAATCGCTGGGCCAAAAACACTTGAGCATCTAGTTGATGTAGTTTTAAACTTCGAAGGTGACCGATATGGTGGCTTTAAAGTTGTGCGTGCAGTAAAAAATCGCTATGGTTCAACTAGTGAGGCGGCGATTTTTGAAATGGTTGATAACGGTTTAAGAATTGTAGAAAACCCTTCGGCAGCACTTTTAGCTGAGCGCCAAAATACGGATGGCTCGATAATTATGGCAACTCTAGAAGGAACTCGCCCGATTTTGGTTGAGATTCAGGCTTTAGTAACAACCTCAAATTTTGGGTATCCAAAACGGGCAGCAAGTGGATTTGATATAAATCGCCTCAATTTATTGATCGCAGTTCTTCAGCGACGAACTAAACTTGATTTAAGTGATAAAGATATTCACATAAATGTGGTTGGGGGGTTAAAACTTGATGACCGAGCGGCCGACTTGGCCGTTACGATGGCGATTGCTTCGGCGGCCGCAAAGCGAAAACTCTCTGACGGTGTAGTAGTTTTTGGTGAAGTTGGCTTGGGTGGTGAAATTCGAACAGTGATTCAAGCTGAAAGAAGAATCTCTGAAGCAAAGAGGCTTGGATTTAACAATGTTCTTGCTCCAAAAAAATCTTCGAAAGATAACATCGTGACATCTGTTCGTGATTTGCGAGAAGCTTTAATTAAATATTTACAATAAAGGAAAGTATGGAAACATTTTTACTATTTTTAATTTTATTTATTGTGTGCGGAATTTGGTTTGATTCGAAAAATGATAAACCGTTGATTTCAAAAACAAAAAAACAAGTATTGGTTGATACATCAATTTTAATTGATGGCCGATTTTTAGCAGTAGCAAGAACTGGATTTATTAATTTTGATATTCTGATTCCGCGGAGTGTAGTTGGTGAGCTTCAAATTTTGGCGGATGGTGGCGATGATGAAAAACGAGTTCGTGCAAGATATGGCTTGGATATTATTTCAGCTCTTCAAAATGAAGAAAAAATAACTGTAAGCATTTTGGCGGATGGAAATTCTGCGGCAGAAGGGGTGGATAATCGTTTGATTTCGCTAGCTAAAAAAATGAATGCTAATATCTTAACGGCAGATTACAACTTGAATAAAGTTGCAAAAGTTGAGGGAATTGAAGTTTTAAATATTAATGAGCTAGTGCAGTCGGTTCGTGCAGATTATTTACCGGGCGAAAAAATTATGCTTGAAATTACTCAAAAAGGTAATGAGAAAAAACAAGGAATTGGGCATTTACCAGATGGCACGATGGTTGTAGTTGAGAACGGCGAAGGATTGATCGGCACGATTAGTGAAGTTGAATTTATTCGTTCACTTCAAACTGCCGCAGGGAAGATGATGTTTGCGCGACCTGCTGGTGTTAAGGTTTCGAAAGTTGAGACTCAAAAGAGTAAAGGGCGAGCGCCAGTTTTAAAAAATGCAACAGGCGAAAAAAAATCGAAAGAATCTTCTAAAAAATCAAAAAATATTAAGCAGAATTCGAAATCTAAAACTAAAACTCAAACTCGTCATCGAACTCAAAAAACAGTAGAAGACAGTTTAGTTAAGCTTGCTAATCGTGATTAGCAGTTGAACTTTTGAGGTTTTTTTGCTAAAATTAAAGAATAAAAGAAAGGAAAATATGGCAGATTTTAATAAAATTTTAACTCCTGGTGATTATAAAAATGGAATTATTAATGTTGTGGTTGAAATCCCAACTGGCTCAACTCATAAAATTGAATGGAACCGCGATTTGGCCGTAATGCAGCTTGACCGTGTCGAGCCAAAAGCTTTTGCGAAGCCAACGAATTATGGTTTTATTCCGCAAACTTTGGATGAAGATGGTGATGAGCTTGATGTTTTACTTATTACAAATGACCCACTTACAACTGGAATTTTCTTGGAAGCACGAATCTTGGGTGTAATGAAATTCGTTGATGATGGAGAAGTTGACGACAAAATTATTGCCGTGCCTGCTGATGACCGTGATACTGGAAATGCTTATAAAACTTTGGCTGATTTACCAGAGCAACTTATTAAACAAATTGAATTTCACTTTAATCACTACAAAGATTTGAAAAAAGCTGGAACTACGAAAGTTGAAAAATTTGGCGACATTGAAGAAGCAAAAGAAGTTATTGCAGAATCAATTGCACGCTGGAACGAGAAATAATTATTGATTGAAATTGGGCTTACGGGCTTGATTTTGAGGATTAAAATAATATAAATAAAAACTGAGCGTATGCTCAGTTTATTTTTTTTGATTTCTATCAGTCTCCATTTTGCTGGAGATAATATTATTAAAGATTGAGTAGATAGGCTTGTTATTTTTTACTATTAATAGCTTAAGGTAACCTTCTTCGACTCTTATTTTTCTTATGTCTTTCAATAAATCGTCTGTTATTTCAGATCTATTAATTATAACATAACTAAACTCATCATCTTTTAGATAGTGCTTTATTGACGCTAGAGATGTTTCGTCGTCAGCAGATAAGTTTCTCACTATAGATCCACTAGCAAAAAATGGTAGGTATCCTTGTTTTGTATGGGATAATATTCTACTCTTATTTTCTCGGAAGATGCAAACTTTGGTATTCTTTACTATCTTAAGATATTCTTCCGAGAACTTATTCCTTATGTTATCCTTTCTGCTAATACACTCTTTTTTTGTAGAGCAGCTATTATTCTCGAAATTAGCAGTCTTTTGGTACTCAAACGTAATCTCTGAAGGATTTTCTGTTTGAATAATTCTATAATCTTCACTTTCGTCTAGCCCGATTGCAGAACTGGCTAGCTTTTGCATATTGGCTATAAGACTATAAATCGCCTCTACTTTTTGTTCTAGTAGGGTAAGCTTTTCAAGTATTTTGGTACATTCAAATGCTGGAACCATTTTTTCATCAGCAGATGGCTTAGCCGTTTTGTTCTGATCGTCGCTAATGTTGCATTCTGACCTAATAACTTCTTTCAGCGCATACAGAAGGACGCTGTCTAATTCTTCTATTTGACTTTTTTGTGCCATATTTAGCACCTCCCTGAAATATTTTTAGAAAATCAGTTAAGGTTCGACTTTCGTATTTTCATATATTATAATATTTATCTATAAAAGTCAAGTGAAATAATTGACTTTTTTTGGAATTTATGTATAATTAATATATGGAAAAGGCAGAAATCTTGAGAATTGCGAAACCGTTTTATTCGGCGGAAGATATAAAAAGACTAGAAAAAGCAATTGAATTCGCAACCGAAAAACATAAAGGACAGATGCGAAAATCTGGTGAAGAATATATAACGCACCCATTAAAAGTGGCTAGCTTTTTGGTTGAATGGGGAATGGATATCGACACAGTTGTTGCTGGTGTTTTGCATGATGTTGTGGAAGATACTGAAACTCCCCTTGATGAAATTGCTGAAAATTTTGATGATGATATTGCGTTTTTGGTTGATGGTGTAACTAAAGTCGGTAAAGCACGTGCTGGAATGGGGAATCTTGAAACCTATTTGCCTCAAACTAAAGACAACCTTTCGAAATTGTTGATTGCTGTTGGGCAAGATGTGCGAGTGGTGATTATTAAGTTGGCCGATAGATTGCATAATGTTCAAACTTTGCAATATATGTCGCCTGAAAAACAGAAAAAAATCGCTCGTGAAACTTTGGATGTTTTCGCAAGAATCGCCGATCGCTTGGGAATGGGGCGAGTTCGAATGCAAATGGAAGAACAAGCTTTTTTGTATTTAAACCCAAAAGAATATAAACGGCTTGAAAATGAAATTCGAAAGCGTCTTGGTAAAAGTACACGAAAACTAGGAAAAGTTCGAGAAGAGGTTGAGCAGGAATTGAAAAAGGCTGGTTTAGATTTTGAAATTTCTGGCCGCGTAAAAAGTGTTTATTCGCTTCATAAAAAATTAAAAAAGACAAAAGGTGATATTGACCGAGTTTATGATTTGATGGCTTTGCGGATTATTGTAAATTCGAAAGACGATTGCTATCGTGTTCTGGGGATTTTGCATTCGATTTATAAACCAATGATTGAACGAATCAAGGACTATATTTCAATGCCAAAGCCAAATGGCTATCAGTCACTTCACACAACGGTGATCACTCCTTCAAAACTGATTGCAGAGTTTCAAATTAGAACTCGCGATATGCATGAATTTGCCGAGCGCGGTTTGGCGGCAAGTTTTCATTATCATGAACAAAAATCGAGTAAAGATTACATTTCTGGAGCTACTTCGAAAAAGCGGAGTGAAGTTAAAGGTAATGGCGGGCTTTCGAATGAATTGCAATGGATTGTTCAACTCCAAGATGTGGCGCAACGCTTAAGAGATGGTGAGGAAATTGACCCAGAGCAGCTTCAGATTGATATTTTTGGTGATAGAATTTTTGTTTATTCGCCAAAGGGTGATATTTATAATCTACCAGAAGGCGCATTACCGCTTGATTTTGCTTATATGGTACATAGTGATATCGGTAAACATGCTTATGCTTTTCGGGTTAATGAGAAAATTCACGCTTTCGATAAGCCACTTGAAAAAGGTGATGTTGTTGAGGTTTTGACGCGAAAAAATTCTGAGCCAAAAATTGATTGGCTGGAATTGGTAAAAACTTCGCACGCAAGGATTAAGCTCCGTTCACAACTTCGCCAAAGGGGTGATTTAGAGCCGATTAAAAATGCAGAGGCAATTAAAGCAAGAAAATCCAACGAGAAATAGAAAAAATAAAAAGACATTCAGGCGAATGTCTTTTTTGCTAAAGATTTTTACTTATTTTTTTCTTCAAGTTTTATTATTTTATCTCTATTACTATGTACTTCAACCATTGTATTCCAATAATTTTCTTCAGAGCCTTTGTAGTGCCAAATAAATAATCCAGTTAATATAGTTAACCATATAAAAGCTAACATTATTAATGAAATAATTACAATATCTTTTTTACTTTGTGGCTTTTTCATATATTCTCCTTTATGTTAAAAATGAGTAATTTTAAGTCTTACTCAGGAATATCGTAGTTTCTAAAATAATTTTTTGATTTTCATTCGAAAATCCTTTTTGAAATTTACTATTTGTTAATCTCTATATTAACGCAACAATATTAGCATAAGCTTAATTGAAAGTCAACGATTTTAAATCTGGATTTTTAAAAGCGTTTATGTTAAAATGGTTGTAGGAAATTTAATAAAAAAGGAGACGAAATGTCTAAAAAAATTGCAATTAATGGATTTGGGCGAATTGGTCGCAATGCTTTTAAATTAGCTTTCGAAAGAGATGATATTGAAGTTGTTGCTATTAACGATTTAACAGATACAAAAACTCTAGCTCATCTCTTAAAACATGACTCAACTTACGGAACTTATCATCATGACGTTTCTTATGATGATAATTCGATTTTTGTTGCTGGAAAACAAATTCGTGTTTTAGCGGAAAAAGACCCAGCACTTTTGCCTTGGGGAGAATTTGGTGTTGATGTTGTTATTGAAGCGACCGGATTGTTTGTTCAACCAGAAAAAGCTCGAGCGCATATCGATGCTGGCGCTAAAAAAGTTGTGATTTCGGCTCCTGCAAAAGGTGAAGGTGCAAAGTTTATTGTGCTTGGCGTGAACGAACATGAGCTCACTCGTGAAGATGATATTATTTCGAATGCAAGCTGTACAACAAACTGTATTGCTCCTGTTATGGCAATTCTTGAACGAGAATTTGGAATTGAAAAATCTTTGATGACAACAGTTCATTCTTACACTGCAAGCCAGCGAATTTTAGATGCTCCTGCAAAAGATTTGCGAGAAGCTCGTTCTGCAGCTGAGAATATTGTTCCAACAACAACTGGTGCTGCAATTGCAACCGCAAAAGTTATTCCTTCTTTGGTTGGTAAATTCGACGGTCTTTCTGTGCGCGTTCCGACTGCGGTAGTTTCGTTAAGCGATATTACTGCTGTTTTGAAAAGAAATACCACAAAAGAAGAAATCAATGAAATATTCAAGCGTGCCGCGGCCGATCCTTTTTATCAAGGGATCTTAACTGTGACTGAAGATCCGCTTGTATCTACAGATTTCAAAGGAAATTCCCACAGCTCTATCGTTGACCTTGAATTAACTAATGTTGTTGGTGGAAATTTAGTTAAAATTGTAGCGTGGTATGATAATGAATGGGGATATTCTAACAGACTAGTAGAAATTGTTGCAGACGTTGCGGCTAATATCTAAGGAGTAAAATGAAGATTTTTCTTGGCGCGGATCACAGAGGTTTCTATCTTAAAGAAAAAGTTTTTGAATATCTAAAAAAAGCCGGATATGATGTTGAAGATATTGGCGGATTTGAATATGACCCAAATGATGACTTTCCGGAATTTGCACGTGTGGCAGTTTCAAAAATTCGCGCCAATGAAAAAGATGACCCGCGGGCGATTTTGATTTGTGGCGGAGCACAGGGGATGGGAATAGCGGCAAACCGATATAAAGGTATTCGTGCATCTGTTGTTTGGGAGCCAGAAGAAGCTAAATGGACTCGCAATGATAATGATAGCAACATAATTTGTTTACCTGCCCGCGTTTTCGATAAAGATGAGGCTGAAGCTAAGTGGAAAGAAACAGTTGATGTTTGGCTAAAAACTCCATTTGCAGCTGCTCCAAGATTTGTAAGAAGAAATAAACAGATTGATGAGGTATAGATGTCGATAATAACACCAGCAATTTTAGCAACTAATCCAGATGAATATAAAGCTCAAGTTGAGGCAATTTTTCCTTTTGCGGAAAGAGTTCATATTGACGTAACAGATGGTAATTTTGCGCCCAATTTAACATTGCCCGAAACACAAATTTGGTGGCCCCAAGAATGGAAGGTTGATATTCATATGATGGTTGCTCGCCCAAGCGAGCATATTGATACAATTATTCAGCTTAATCCAAATATGGTTATTTTTCATGCTGAAGTAGAGGAAGATTTGGTGCCAATTTTCGAAAGGCTTAAAAATGAAACAATGATTAAACCTGGTTTAGCTTTACTTCGTTCAACTGTTCCAGAAACTGTCGCGCCCGCAATTCAGGCAGCTGAGCATATTTTGATTTTTAGCGGAAATTTAGGTGAAATGGGCGGTCATGCAAGTATGATGCAACTCGAGAAGATTCGCTTAATTAAAAAGATTAACAGTAATGTTGAGATTGGCTGGGATGGCGGAGCTAATCTTTCAAATATTTTCAATTTGGCGCAATCTGGTGTTGATGTTGTAAATGTTGGTTCGGCAATTATGAATTCACAAAATCCCGAACAAAGCTATAAGCAGATGGAAGCTGAGCTTAACCGAAAAGGGGCAATTTAAAAGTGAATTTGCCAAAAATTCTTTCAATTGGAGCAGCTACCCAGGATGTTTTTTTGAGCAATTCACCTGAATTTCGTTTGATTTCAATGGCGGAAAACCAAGATGTAGTTGAATTCCAGCTCGGTTCAAAAATTGATATTCAAAATATTGAGATTTCGAGTGGCGGTGGCGCCACTAATGCTGCAACAACTTTTGCGAGGCAAGGTTTGATTTCAAGTTTTATGGGTGTGGTTGGAAAAGACTCTTCGGGCGAACAAATTTTAAAAATGCTTGATGAAGAATCTATTGATACTTCGCGTGTTGAATTTTCAAAAAGATTTAACACAGATTATTCAACTATTATTTTAGCACCAAATGGTGAACGAACGATTTTAACTTATCGTGGCGCCTCGGAACATATCTACGCTGAAAATTTTGAATTAAAATATGGTGAATTTGATTGGATTTATGTTTCGAACTTAGCTGGTAGATTTGATGCGCTTCTAAAAATTTTTAAAGAAGCTATAAAAAAGGGTACAAAAATAGCATGGAACCCCGGCAAGAAAGAGCTCCAAGAGCCTGAAAAAGTTCGAACTCTACTTCAAGATATTGAAATTTTAATTGTAAATAAAGAGGAGGCGAGTTTAATTTTTGAGGGAGTCTCTGCTGAGGAACTGGTTCGAAATGCTTGTAGTTTTGTGGAGGCTGTAATTTTAACGGATGGAGCGAATGGTGTTTGGGCGGCTTCTGATGGTAAAATTATTCGTGCTGGAATGTATGAAGATGTACCATCGCTAGATAGGACTGGTGCTGGTGATGCATTTGGCTCAGGTTTTGTGAGCCAGTGGGCTCAGGGTGCTGATATTAAAGAAAGTATTTTATTCGCCAGCGCAAATTCAACATCAGTAATTCAATATATGGGCGCAAAAAAAGGGATTTTATATAAAAATGCTAAGCTTCATTCAATGCCAATGCAGGAGATTCAGCTATGAAAAGTTATAAGCTCTCGGAATTACTCGGATTGAGAGGTGCTTATGAAAGAAAATTTGATTTTGGTGTTTCGAAAATAGAAGCTAAAAAACCAGAGTTAAAAAGTGTTTCGGCTCAAATTATGGCGGAGTTGTATCGAAAATCACATAATATTGAGAGAAAGCTGGGGTTTTCTGGTGATAGTATTTTGATGATTGAAGCTTTTTCGGCTTTAATTAATCATCTGAATGATGAAGAATTTTGGGCTGAATTTGGTAATGCAATATTTTTTGCAGAAGATGGTTTGGTTTCAGCAAACAAAAAAGATGTTGAAAAAAATAAAAGAATAATGAACTTGGCTGAACATTCAAAAACTTTTTTCGAAAAAGAATTAAAACAACAAATTATTGAGAAATATCAGCAGGAATTTTCGAATTATTCAATCAAGCAAATAGAAGAAAAATTATTTTAAAAGGAGAAAAATGAGATATCAAATTTGTGTTTCGGGAGCGGCAACGGGTGATAGTGTTTTAGCTTCACGAGATTTAGCTTTTAGGCTCGGGCAAGAGATTGTTCGGCAGGGGAAAATTCTAACAACTGGCGCAACGGTTGGCCTACCGCACCACGCAGCTTTGGGTGCAGTAAGCGTTAAGGGGCGAACCGGATTAAGCATTGGTTTTTCGCCCGCTTCAAGTTTTCGCCAGCATGTTAATACATATAAATTACCGTTTAAGCCTTTTGATTATATTAATTTTACGGGAATGAGCTATGTTGGGCGTGATACGCATTTGGTGCTTTCGAGTGATGCGGTGATTACGGTTGGTGGTCGAATGGGCTCGCTTCACGAACTTGCAACTGCTTTGGAATCTCGCAAGGTTTGTGGTGTTTTGCTTGGAAGTACCGCTTTGGCGGATTATGTTCCAACACTTTTGCAGAATGTTGAAGCTCCGGGAACGAAAGATATAATCTACGATAACAATCCAGAACGGCTCGTTCGAAAAGTGATTGCAAGGCTAGATGAAAAAAATGCAGATTTTATTGCACCACGAGATGATGAACATCTTTCAGAAAAGCGCGCTGGAAACGGATGAAATATTTTAGAACTGCTCAATTTGGGCAGTTTTTAAGCTTGACTTCTTGTAGCGAGGAATGCTATAATCAAGATATGAAAAAGCATAATCTTTATCGGGGTTTTACGATTATTGAGGTTGTTTTAGTTCTTGCAATTGCTGGATTAATATTTATAATGATATTTCTTGGGTTGCCAGTTTTACAACGCTCACAGAGAAACGAACAAAGAAAAAGAGACATGGGTGAAATTGCTGGAGCTATACAAAACTATCGATCGGCGAATAAAGGAAGGATGCCAGAATCTTTTGAAAGTATCAAACCGTATATCAGGCAAGATATACGAGATCCTGATGGTGATGAATATGATATTGAAATCGATAGATACGTTACCTATGGCAATATGGATACAAAAAACAGAAAAGCTAAGTTTGAATACCATATTAAGACTTATCATGGTAAAACTCAAGTTCGTATACATAAGGGATCGAGATGTGCCGAGGATGAAGGCTATATTTATCATGATGTGAAAGAAGGTCATGCAGCTGTTACTTTTAGATTAGAATCTGGAGATGGAAGTACTACGCAAGGAGGTCATTACTACTGCTTAGATATTTAGCTTTCTTGCATTCTATCCAAAAATATTATAAAATATAAATAATGAAATATCGCGAGTTTAAGTTAAAATCAAAATATCAACCCACAGGTGATCAGCCACAAGCAATTTCGCAATTAGTTGAAGGCTTAAAAAATGGTGAGTGTGAACAAACTTTGCTTGGTGTAACTGGTTCGGGCAAAACTTTTACAATGGCGAATATTATTCAGGCGGTTCAAAAGCCAACTTTAATTTTGGCGCATAATAAAACTCTTGCTGCACAGCTTTACAGTGAATTTAAAAAGTTTTTCCCTGAAAATGAAGTTCATTATTTTGTGAGCTATTTTGATTATTATCAGCCTGAAGCTTACATTGCCAGTACAGATACATATATCGAGAAAGACTCACGAATTAATGAAGAAATCGAAAAACTCCGCCATGCCGCAACCGAGGCACTTTTAACTCGAAGCGACACGATTATTGTTTCGAGTGTGAGTTGTATTTATGGCATCGGTTCGCCGGCGAGTTATATGCAAATGGCGCTTCATATTAAGCCTGGAATGCGATATAATCGTGAGAAGTTTTTGCGACACCTGAAAGATATTCAATATGAGCGAAATGATGTGGATTTTGCACGTGGAACTTTTCGGGTTCGTGGTGACACGGTTGATATTTTTACGGCTGGCTCAGATTTAGCGGTGCGAGTGGAATTTTTTGGTGATGAAATTGACCGCTTGATTATATTGAATCCACTTACGGGCGAAATTCTAGAAAAGCCACAGTTTTTTGATATTTTTCCAAATTCACATTATGCTACGCCAAAGGAAATTATTGATCGAGCGATTCCACAAATTGAGAAGGAATTTTATGCACGCCACGAATATTTCGAAAAAAATAAGAAGTTTTTGGAAGCTCAACGCCTAACACAGCGCACTAAATATGATCTTGAAATGCTCCGCGAAACTGGTTTTGTCAAAGGTATCGAAAATTACACGCGCTATTTAACTGAGCGTTCGGCTGGTGAACAACCGGCAACTTTGCTTGATTATTTTCCTGATGACTTTTTGCTTTTAGTTGATGAATCGCATATGACTTTACCGCAAGTTCGTGGAATGTTTAATGGCGACCGTGCTCGCAAAACAGTTTTGGTGGATAATGGCTTTCGTTTGCCATCTGCTCTCGATAATCGGCCGCTAACTTTCGAAGAATTCTATAAACATATCAATCAGGCGATTTACGTTTCAGCAACTCCTGGTGATTTTGAACTCGAACATTCACTAAAACCAGCTCAGCAGGTAATTCGCCCAACAGGTTTGCTTGATCCTAAAATTGAAGTTCGAAAAATTGAAGGTCAAGTTGATGATTTGATGGAAGAAATTCGAAAGCGAATTTCGAAAAATCAGCGTATTTTAGTGACGACTTTAACTAAGCGGATGGCGGAAGATCTGAGCGGATTTTTAGAAGAAAATGGTGTAAAAACGGCATACATTCATAGCGAAATTGACACGTTGGAGCGTGGTGATATTTTGCGTGATTTGCGCAGTGGCGTTTATGATGTTTTGGTAGGAATTAACCTTTTGCGTGAAGGCTTGGACTTGCCAGAGGTTAGTTTGGTTGCAATTATGGATGCCGATAAAGAAGGCTTTTTGCGCTCAGAAAGTGCGTTGATTCAAACAATTGGGCGGGCGGCTCGGCATGAGGATGGCAAGGTGATTATGTATGCTGATAAAATTACACGCTCAATGAAACTTGCAATTGATGAAACGAACCGTAGGCGAGAGATTCAGCAAAAATATAATTTCGAAAACGGAATTACGCCAAAAAGTGTGGCTAGTGAGATTGGTGAAGGTTTGCGTGCGATTATTCCGCAAAAAGATAAAAAACCAAAATTGGATTTGCGAAAAATTCCGCGTGAAGAGTGGGAAAATTTGGTGCAAGATTTAACAAATCAAATGAATCTTGCAAGCGCAAACTTACTTTTCGAAGAAGCGGCAGATTTGCGCGACCAGATTGCGGAAATTCGAAAGAAGATGGCGAAATAGGAAATTTATGAAATTTATTAATCAAAAAGACAAGAAAGTTTTTAAAATAATTGCGGTTTTGTTGCTCATCTTATGGAATTTAATTCTTTCGGCTGGAGTAATTTTTCTTCACCAAAGAATTAATAACGATATTAAGACTTCGGGCGAAATTAATGTCGCTTAAATGAATTTAATAAACGAGCTAAATCAACGAATCGAAAAACTTGAGAAAAAATAAACTCAGAGACTTCCAATTTTTGGAAGTTTTTACTTTAAAAATCTTTCGAAAAGTGATATACTTAAGTGTATGGAAAAAATATCAAAAGATGAAGTTAAACACTTGGCAGAACTTTCGAGCATTTCGCTAAGTGAAGAAGAAATTTCGAATCTTCAAACTGATTTGGGGAATATTGTTGAATATATCGAGCAACTTAGCGAATTAAACACAGATGGCGTTGAACCAACTTATTCGGTTTCAAAAAATCAAAATATTTGGCGAGAAGATAAAATTGATGATTGTGGTGTGAAACGAGATGAGCTTTTAAAGTTAGCGGGTGAAAATGTTGAAGATAATCAGGTAAAAGTTCCAAAGGTTTTATAGGAGAATTATGACGAGTATTTTTGAAATTAGAGAGCAAGTTTTATCTGGAAAGAAAACTACAGTTGAGTTTGTTAAAGAAGCTATTTTGAAGGCAAAAAATGCTGAAAAATTCAATGCTTTTACGAGCTTGACCGAAGAGAGAGCTTTAGCGCGAGCGCAAGAAATTGATGATAAGATTTCAAAAGGTGAAGAAGTTGGTGAGCTTGCAGGTGTTCCTTTTGTGGCGAAGGATAATTTTTTAGTATTTGGCTCACCTTCAACAGCCTCAAGTAAAATGTTGAAGGATTTCGAAACACCGATTCAAGCGACTGCAGTTGAAAAACTTGAAAAAGCTGGTGCAATTTGCATTGGAAAATCAAATTTGGACGCTTTTGCTCATGGTGGTTCAACCGAGAATTCAGCTTTTGGTGTAACTAAAAACTCAGTTGATGAAACGCGGGTTGCGGGTGGCTCATCTGGTGGTTCGGCGGTAATTACTGCGCTTGATATTGTACCATTTGCGCTCGGAACTGATACTGGAGGTTCAATTCGCCAGCCGGCAAGTTTTAACGGTGTCTATGGTGTAAAGCCAACTTATGGCACAGTTTCACGATTTGGTGTAGTGGCGATGGCTTCTTCAACTGATACAGTTGGTGTTTTTGCAAAAACTGCTAAAGAAAGTGACCTCGTGATGCGCATTATGGCTGGTCTTGACGCGCGTGATGCAATGACTTTGCCTGATTTTTGGCAAGAAGAGCAAGTCCCAAAAAAGGCAAAAATTGGAATAGTTAAAGAATTTCTCGATGAAGGTGTTGACCCAGAAGTTCGAAAAATAACTGAAGATTATATTGAAAAAATGCGAAAAGCTGGGCATGAGATCGTGGAAGTTTCTCTACCGATGAGTAAATATTCGCTTGCTATCTATTATATTATTGTTCCAGCTGAAGTTTCTTCAAACTTAGCACGATATGACGGAATTCGCTATGGCTTGCGTTCAAAATCCGCTCAAAACTTGAGTGAAGTTTTTGGCAAGTCTCGTGATGAAGGTTTTGAAGCCGAGAATAAACGCCGAATCATGATTGGCTCATATGTGCTTTCGAGTGGATTTTATGATGCATATTATCTAAAAGCTCAAAAAGCGCGAACTTTATTAATTGATGAGTTTAATAAGCTTTTCGAAGAAGTTGATTTTTTGATTGGCCCTGTTGCACCAACTCCAGCTTTTAAAATTGGTGAAAATATTCATGATCCAGTAAAAATGTATCTAGCTGATATCTTGAGCGTACCGGCTTCACTTGCTGGACTTCCTGCGGTTTCTGTTCCAGCTGGGAAAACTGAAAATGGCTTACCTGTTGGTGTTCAAATTATTGGAAAAATGGAATCGGACGCAAAAATTCTAGCTTTAGCTGATGAATTGGAGAAAAACTAATGGATTTAGTAATTCTTTCGGTTTCTATTTTGATTTGTGCTGGCCTTTTGTTTTTCTTTATTGGAATTACAAAAACTGAAAAAATACAACTTGATAAATTAAAGTTTCAGGGCGATTGGCTAAAAATAGAAAATTCAATCAAAAAAGATGAACCTGCAACTTGGCACTTGGCGTTAATTAATGCCGATAAACTTGTTGATACAGCGATGCGGGAGCTTCGAATTTCCGGCCAAACGATGGGTGAGCGGCTGAAGAATTCAAAAGATAAATTTTCAAGCCCGAATTCAATCTGGCACGCCCACAAACTTCGAAATGTGGTTGCACATGAGAATGATGCACAAATTAATTTCGACCAAACTCGCCGAGCAATGAATAGTTTTAAACAAGCTTTGAAAGATTTAGGAGCAATTTAATGGAAGATATTTTAAAAAAATATGAAATGACAATTGGGATTGAGTGCCATGTTCAGTTAAAAACTAAAACCAAGCTTTTTAGTGGAAGTGATAATGACGCGCGAGAAAAATCGCCGAATGAAGCAACTTCGCCAATTGATTTTGGTTTGCCAGGAATGTTGCCAGTTTTAAATAAAGAGGCGGTTCGCCTAGCTGTGCGAGCTGGAAAGGCATTAAATGCAAAAATTGCCAATGTGAGCCGATTTGATCGTAAACATTATTTTTACCCAGATTTACCAAAGGGTTATCAAACGTCGCAACTTTATCAGCCGATTATTGGCGAAGGAGAGATTATTGCGCCACTTCCTAGCGGCGGTGAAGTAAAAGTTCGAATTGAACATGCTCATCTCGAAGAAGATGCTGGAAAGCTAACTCACTTTGGCGACCATTCTTTGGTTGATTTAAATCGAGCCGGAACTCCTTTAATTGAAATTGTTTCGATGCCTGATATTCATTCAGCTGAGGAGGCGCGAGCATATGCTGAAGAATTACATAAGCGAATGGTCTTTGCAGATGTTACAAACGGTGATTTATATCAAGGAAATATGCGTTTTGATGTGAATATCTCAGCGCGAAAAATTGGCGATGAAAAGCTTGGAACGCGAACTGAAATTAAGAATTTAAATAGTTTTAGAAGTGTTGAACGTGCAGCTCAATATGAATTCGAGCGCCAAGTGAGATTGCTTGAAAAAGGTGAGAAAATTAAGCAGGAAACTCGCGGTTGGCTTGACGACGAGCAAAAAACAGTTTCGCAACGAAGTAAAGAAGAGGCTCAAGATTACCGATACATGCCCGATCCAGACATCCCGCCGATTGTTTTAAGTGATGAAGAAATTTCGAAAATGCAAGCGCAATTTCCAATTATGCCAGATTATTTCCGTAAAAAATTTAGTGTTTTTGGGCTTGATAGCTCTGTAGTTGAGTACGCTTTGAGCGATTATCGAATCGCAGAATTGCTCCTTGCAACTTGGGGTGATGGTCCTTGGGGGAAATCTCAAAGTGAACTTTATAATTCTGCAGAAATTGAGGGCTACACTCTTGAAGAGCACAAAGAAAACATGAAGCGAATTTTCAACTGGTTTGCATCAACTCCAAGTGAAGAGCTTGATTTAGAAAAACTTTATAAAGGTTATCTTGGTCCTCGTCGATTGACTCTTTTAGCTCATTTAGTTCAGGAAAAGAAAGTAAGCTCTAATGGTGGTCATCAAATTTTCTTAGCAATGCTTGATGATGAAAATCTAGAGTTTATGCCAGAAAAGATTGCTGAAAAAATGAATTTACTTCAAGTTTCAGATGAGGGTGCTATTGCAAAAATTGTTGATGAAGTAATGAGTGATGCAGCTTCACAAAAAGCGATTGAAGATATTCGAAGCGGTAACGATAAAGCAATTGGTTTTTTGGTTGGTCAGATTATGAAAAAGTCGCAAGGTAAGGCGAATCCAGCTTTGGCACAAAAATTGATTCGTGAAAGGTTATAAGTGGAAGAAAAATTTGAATTTCAAGCTAATTTTAATGGCGATAAAAATATTGCTGGTAGTTTGATTTTTTCAGCTAGTGGGATAGAGTTCTATGAAGATTTTGCTCTATCTCGCCCACTTGAGATCTATCTAAAACCGAATGAAATTCAAGAGATTAATTTTATTGATACTGCTGACGAAGTTTATCAGCCGGGAATTTTTCGAATTCTATTTTTAGGAATGTTAGCTTTTGGCCGCCCAAAAAATTGGCAGAAAAAATCTTGTCGAATTGAGGTTGAAATGCTCGATGGAAATCTTTATTATTTTACTATAAATGGATATTCTTCATTGGATATTCGAACTCAAGTAAACAAGATTGTGTCGGGATATTTTTAGATTTTTTCAAAAAACTATTGACATAAGAATTATTTTATGGTAAAATACAAAATAGATTTGAATAAAATCAAAAAAAATAAAATAAAAAAAATTAAAAAAGGAGAAGAATGAGCTCGGCTGCAGAAATATTAGTTGTTTTTCTTTCTATAGCTCTTGCAGTTTTCATCACGCTTGGAATTGTTACTTTTATTCTAGTAATTCGTGTAACTCGCCAAATTGGTGATGTTGCAGAAAAAATGCAAAATATAACAGCAAGTATTGATGGAATCGCACAAAATGTCGCTCAGGTGACTTCACCGATAATCATCGGAAAAACAATTTTTGACATTTTTAATAAATTTAAAACTAAAAAGGAGAAAAAATAATGAGTAAAAAATTTGGATTAGGATTAGCTGTTGGTGCTTTAGTTGGTGCAGTTGCTGGAATTTTAACCGCTCCTAAAAGTGGCGAAGAAACTCGAAAAGATTTAAAATTAAAAGCTAAAAAAGTTGCTGATGTAGCTACTCAAAAAACCGGTGAAGTTGCTGAAAACGCAGGAGAATTTGTTGAAGAAACTAAAGAAAAAGTTACTGAATTTGCCGAAGGTGCTAAAAATAAAACTGGTGAAGTTGTAGAAAATGCAAAAAAAGAAGCTGGTAAAATTCAAAAACGTGCCCTAAATACTTTCGAAGGTGCTAAAAAAGGTTTTGAAAAGAAAGTTTAATTATAGAAAATCGCTCAATCGAATTTGAGCGATTTTTATTTTACTAGTCAATGAGTGTGAAACTATTTTTACCTTTTTTGAGTAGGCCCTTTTCAGTTATTCGAATATCCTCTTGGAGTTTATTGCCGTTAAATGAAATTGAATTTGCTGAAATTAACCTTTTGGCCTCACCTTTACTGTTAGCTAATTTTGTTTCGATCAATATTTCGCTAACAGTTTTATCTTTTGGAGTTACAGGAATTTCATATTTTAATACTTCGATTTCAGCTTTAGTTAGATTTTCGAAAGCTTTTCCACCAAAGAGGACTTCTGTCGCAGAAATTACATTTTTTGCAACTTCTTCGCCATGAACAATTTCTACAACATTTTTTGCTAATGCTTTTTGAGCAATTCGCAAGTGCTGATTCTCCTGATGATTTTTTTCGACTGTTTCAATCTCTTCTTTCGAAAGTGTTGTTAGAATTTTTAAGTATTCGAAAACACTTTGATCATCTGAGTTAAGAAGGAATTGATACATTTTGAATGGTGATGTTTTTGAAGCATCAAGCCATAAAGCTCCACCTTCTGACTTGCCGAATTTTCGGCCAGTTGAACGATTAATAAGGAGTGGTGCTGTCATTGCAAAAACTTCAGCGCCTTCTTTCTTTCGAATTAAATTTACACCAGAAAGTAAATTTCCCCACTGATCGCTTCCTCCGATTTGAAGTGAAACGCCGTTATTTTTGTATAAATACCAAAAATCATAACCTTGAAGAAGAGTATAAGTAAATTCCGCAAAACTTAATCCGCTGCCATTATTTATTCTACTTTTGAAAAAATCTCGGCTTGTTAACTCCGCCATATTGAAATTTTTACCAATATCACGTAAAAAAGGTATTAACTCTATTTTCGAAAGCCAATCCGCATTATTTACCACTTCAAAATTTTGCCCAGCAAAAAGTTTCGAAACCTGAGATTTAAGAGCTTCGGTATTTTTAGCGACTATTTCAGGCGAGAGGAGTTGGCGCTCTTCAGTATCGCGCATATCACCAATCATTCCAGTACCACCACCAATTAGAAGAACTACTTTGTGACCATGATCAAGAAATCGCCTAACCATCATATAAACACTTAAATGACCAATATGAAGGCTATCAGCGGAAGGATCAGCGCCAAGATAGATAGTTCGCTTTTCACCATCTAAAACTTTTGAATCTTGAAAAGTGGTTTGATTCCAGAAACCACGCCATTTTAGCTCCTCTGATAACTTCATTTACTCTCCCATTATTATATTTTATTATTAACTATATTAACACAAAAAAAGCTTTTTTTCCAGTATTATAAAAATTAAAAAATCTTGAAAACCATAAGCAATTGCGGTATAATTGAGTGTAATATGGATAGAAGAAGAATGCTCAATAAAGATGGGAAATCTGTTGAAAAACGAACTGCTTCAAAAAAAGCGAGTTCACTAAAAAAACAGAATAACCTAAGTTTATATACAAATTTGGCTCATCGAAGGAAAGAAAAGAAAGATTCAAAAGCTCGTGAGCGAGCAGAGTATCTTGCAAGTCTACCAAAAGACCCAGTGAAGAGATTTTTTTATCGTCTTCATCCAAAACGAGTTTTAAAGTATTGGTTTAGTAAGCGCGGTTTATTTATGGCTTTAAAAATTTCCGCAGTACTTATTGTTGTTACTGTGGTTGGAATCGCAGCAGCTTTTGCCTACGTTTCGAAAGATTTAAATCAAATCAAACCAGAAGAATTAGCTAAGAGAGTTCAGACTACAGTTTCGAAATACTATGATAGAAATGGCGAGCTTTTGTGGGAGGATAAGGGTTCTGGTGACTATAAGTTAGTTGTTGATAATTCTGAGATTTCAGACTATGTTAAAAAGGCAACCGTTGCTATTGAAGATCGAGATTTTTACAAGCATAAGGGTGTCGATTTAACTGCGATTATTCGTGCTTTTGTAAATAATTTTAGAGGTGGAGCAACTCAGGGTGGTTCAACCTTGACGCAACAGCTTATTAAACAGGTTTATTTCTCTAACGAATCTAGCGATCGTGGACTTAGCGGAATTCCACGAAAAATTAAAGAGATGATTCTTGCGGTTCAAGTTGAACAAATGTATAATAAAGACCAAATTCTTTCATTATATTTGAATGAATCTCCATATGGTGGCCGTCGAAACGGAGTTGAATCTGGTGCACGAACTTATTTTGGCAAAAGTTCGAAAGATTTAACTTTGGCTGAGGCCGCATTATTAGCTTCTATCCCTAATAATCCAGCAGTTTATAATCCATATAATATAAGTTATAATAAGAGCTTGATTGAGCGTCAGCATAAAGTTTTGAATGATATGGTTTCTTGTGGATTTATTACTGAAAAAGAGGCTAAAGAAGCTAAAGAATTCGATATTCTTGCAACAATTAAGCCAGAAAAAGATCAGTATACAAACATTAAGGCACCACATTTTGTTCAAGAGGTTAAAAAGAGACTTGAAGAAAAACTTGGTGTTAAGGTTGTTGGTGCTGGTGGCCTAACTGTTAAGACTACGGTTGATTTAAAGGCTCAATCTATTGCTGAAAATGCCGTTAATGCTGGTGCTAAAACTTTGTATGTTAGTGGCGCTGATAATATTGCTATGACATCTGTTGATGTTGCAACTGGGCAAGTTATCGCTCAAGTTGGATCGGTTGATTATAATAAAGCTGGCTATGGTCAAACCAATGCTTCAACTTCATCTCTTGACCCGGGCTCAAGTATTAAGCCTATTGTTGATTATGCAGCTTTGTTTAATAAGAAGGATACCGTTTATACGCCAGGGACAATTTTGAAGGACGAAAATATCGATTCGCAATATTGTAATGGAACATATGGGGCTTGTCAGCTAAGAAATGCTTCGAAACAATTTTACGGTAGTGTACCAATTAGATTCAGCCTTGGAAACTCTTTAAATATTGCAGCAGTTAAATCGTTGAGTATTGTTGGTGTTGATGAAGGTTTGAGTGTTGCGCAACAGCTTGGCGATAAATCTTATTGTAAAAATAGTAATGCTGGTCTTTCTGCCGCAATTGGCGGTGGATGTTCGGTTCATCAGGATGAGCACACAAATGCTTTTGCATCTATTGCACGAGGCGGTGTTTATAAAGAATTAACATATTTTACTGAAGTTAAAAATTCATCAAATCAAAAGATTTTTGAGTGGAAAGATGAATCAAAACATGTGATTGATTCGCAGGCCGCATATGAATTGACCGATATTCTTGCTGATCCAAGTGCTCGAACAACTACGTTTGGTGGTCAAAGTCGAAGTTATGGATTTACGGTTCCTGGGGTTTGGACAGCTTCGAAAACCGGAACAACAGATAACGGAAAAGGTGCTGCCAAGGACTCTTGGATGATGAGCTATTCTCCTGTGGTTGCAACAGGTGTTTGGAGCGGAAATCATGACGGTCGAGCTTTACGCTCTCCTGACAACAGCCCTGTGCGTAGAGTGATTAATGAATATATGCGTGATGTTCACCATCAAGTTTATGCTTCTAATGGTAAATGGAAATCTGGTGATAAAATTGAAAGACCATCTGGAATTCGAAATTGTACAATAAATGGTAAGAATGATATTTGTCCATCTTGGTGGGATAAAAATAAAACCGGTTCAGTATCAAGAGAAATTGAGTTCGATAGTATTTCGAAGAGGAAAGCAACTAAATGTACACCAGAATCTACTCGAGTTAAACTAACTGTTTTCGAAACAACCGATCCAGTCTCTAAAAAGAAAACAATAACGGCACCAGAAGGTTATAATGTAAATGAAGAAGACAATATCCATAACTGTTCAGATTCACAACCATCCATCTCGAGTGTTTCATACTCAAGGCATGCAAATTCAAATACTTACCGAATAAATATAAATATTGCAAAGGGGAATTTCGATATAACTTCGGTCGTGGTTAAGGTTGATAGTGCAACAATTAGTACTGCTCTCCCAACTGGAAACACACTCTCAACAGATTATACGTTTAATAAAGCTGGTCAAAATATTACAGTTGAAGTTACTGACTCTGGTGGGTATAAAATTTCCAAAAGTTATACAGGGCCTTCCTCGATAAGTACGGAAAATACAACGGGTTCTTCAAGCTAAAAATAAAACTACTCCTGATGGGGTAGTTTTTATTATCGCCGATTTTGCATCGCATTTATAATAGATTGGATAAAGTCACCAATTCCGCCCGGAATGTTAACAAAAAAGTTAAGAATCCAAATTAATAAGAAGATTAGAACTGTTGCACCAATAGCGCTACCGAATCCAAAAGCTATTCCGCGAAAGAAATTAACTTTATAAATCGTCCAGCGACTTGGATATATATCGTTAAAAACTTCTTCAAGCAAACCAATTTGAGCTCCGCGTGCATTGTCGTCGGCCAGTTTTTTTGCAGATTTTTTTAGAATTTTATTCATCGGAATTATTTTAACATAAATATTCTAAAAACGCAAGCGCTTTGATTTTATTGAGAGATAGTGATAAAATAGATATAGAAGGAGTTGGATTAAATGAGCGAAGAATTAATAAAAGCCAAATCTAATTTATCGAAGTTAGCTTTCGAAAATTTACAAAAGTGGCTTTTAGATGAAAAATATCATGAATTTAAAGCGCAAATTTTGAATTTAATCAAAAACGAAAATTGGGATGAGCTTGAGGACTCATTTTTTAAAATTTTGGAATTTGGTACGGCTGGCCGACGTGGGAAAGTTGGTGTTGGCTCTAACCGCATTAATTTAGTTACAATTTCAGAAAGTGCACAGGCTCTCGCAAATTATTTAAAATCGCTTAATATTAATTCACCAAGTGTTGCAATTGCTTGGGATGTTCGAAATTCCTCTTGTGAGCTTTCGAAAAAATGTGCTGAAATTTTAGCCACAAATAATATTGAAGTTTTTTATTTCGATACTCCACGCTCGACTCCAGAATTATCTTTCACAGTTCGAAATCTTAAAACTTCAGCGGGAATTGTGATTTCAGCTAGCCATAATCCTCCAAAAGATAATGGAATTAAGATCTACTGGAATGATGGCGCACAAATTTCAGCTCCACACGATAAAAAATTAATGAAAATTGCTAAAAATATTGAAGAATTTAAAACTGGTAATTTTGATGAATTTGTAAAAAACGGTAAAATTAAAATTTTGGGTGAAGAAAACGACTATTTTTATATCAAGGCTAATGCAAAATTATCTTTATCGAAAAATAGAAATGTAAAAATTGTTTTTTCACCAATTCACGGAACTGGAACAACGAATTTATTAAAAACTCTTCAGTTTGCGGGTTTTGAAAATATCATTCTTGTTGATAAGCAGATGAATTTTGATGGTAATTTTTCAACGCTTCAAGATAGAAAACCAAATCCGGAAAATCTTTCTGCAAATAGAATGGCGATTTTAAAATTAAGAAAAGAACAAGCAGATATTGCTCTAACGACCGACCCAGATGCTGACCGAATTTGCGTAATGAGTCTTGAAAAAAATGGAGAGGTTCGAAGTTTTTCGGGCAATCAAACTGCAATTTTGGTAGCTGATTATATTCTTTCAAAGAAACAAAAGGATCGAAATAAATATACTGAACTTTATTTTGGGAATCGTGACTTTATTTGCAAAAGTTTTGTGACTACTGATATGCTAAATGTTTTAGCTAAAAAATATGGCGTCAAAATTTATGACGATTTGCTGGTCGGGTTTAAATTTATTGGTAAAAAAATATTACAAAAAGAAGCACTTGGAGAAAAATTCATTGCTGGATTTGAAGAGAGCCTTGGCGGGCTCATTGGCTCACAGACTAGAGATAAAGATGCCGCAACAATTGGATTGATGATAGCCGAGCTTGCATCGGAGTTAAAGCTTAAAAATCAAACTTTGGGTGAGAAGCTTGATGAAATTTATGCTGAAAATGGATATTTTGTTGAAAAGACCGAATCTCTTGAATTTAGCAGCGCTGAAGGATTTGCAAAAATGCAAGAAATTATGCAAAAAATACGAATTGGAAATAAAAATTTTAGTGCATTAAAAATACGAGATTTCGAAAATTTAAGTGAGTTAGATTTTTCAACAAATAAAAAAAATAGTTTTAAAATGTTGGAAAATGGAAATGCGGTAAGTTTTATTTTCGATTCAGAAGATAGAAGAATTACGATTCGACCAAGCGGAACTGAGCCAAAAATGAAAATTTATGCTCAATGGCGTTTCGAAAATAAACAAGATTGTGTGAAGATTGAGAATATTTTAAGTGATTTTAAGGAGAAGATTTTAAATGAGTGTTAATCGATTAGCGGAAAAATTTAAGCCCGAACATTATGAATTAAAGCTTGATTTAATGCAAGCAAAAAATCGTGAATTTAATGGAATCGTTGATATTTTTGGTGAGATTAATGATGAAAAAGAAATTTCGCTTCATTCGAAAGATTTAGAGATCAAAAATATTACTTCTGTTAACGATATAAAATTGAACTTTTCGAAAGCTGAAAATGATGAAATTTTAGTGAATATTGAAAAACTTAACTTTAAAAAAGGTGATAAAATCCAACTTAAAATTGAGTTTTCTGGTAAAATAACAGATGCAATGCATGGATTATATCCTTGCTACTATAAAGAAAATGGTGAGAAAAAAGAGCTTTTTGCAACTCAATTTGAAAGTCATCATGCTCGTGAGGTTTTTCCGTGCATTGATGAGCCTGAAGCGAAGGCAACTTTTTCGTTAGAGATTAAAGCTTTGAGTGATCTTGAAGTTTTGTCGAATACTGAAATTATTGAAAAAAATGTAAATAGTAATATTCAACAGGTTAGATTTGCTAAAACGCCAAAAATGTCAACATATTTATTAGCCTTTGTATTGGGTGATTTTCAACGAGTTTCGAAAAAGACTAAAAGTGGTGTGGAAGTTTCGGTTTTGGCAACAAAAGCTCAAAAGTCTGAATTAATGGAATTTCCACTTAGTTTTGCAGTGCGGGTTTTAGAATTTTATGAAGATTTTTTTGGTCAAAAGTTCCCGCTTTCAAAGTGCGACCATATTGCTTTGCCAGATTTTTCTAGTGGCGCAATGGAAAATTGGGGCTTAATTACTTATCGTGAAACTGCATTGCTCGCTGGTAAAAATTCCTCAATATCTTCAAAAAAATATGTTGCGTTAGTGATTGCGCACGAAACTTCACACCAATGGTTTGGAAATCTTGTAACAATGAAATGGTGGGATGAGCTTTGGCTAAATGAATCTTTCGCAACGATGATGGAATATTTAGCAACTGACGCTTTAGAGCCGAAATGGAGAATTTGGGAAGAATTTGCAGTTAACGAAGCGGTTTTAAGTTTGCGCCGTGATGCAATTGATGGTGTTCAGGCGGTTCATGTTCCAGTTCATCATCCAGATGAAATTAGTACTATTTTTGATGGTGCAATTGTTTATGCAAAGGGTGCTCGCTTAATGAATATGCTTCGAAAATATGTTGGGAACGATGCATTTCGAAAAGGTTTACAATTATATTTTGATAAGTTTAAATATCAAAATACAATTGGCGATAATTTATGGGATTGTTTGAGCGAAGCTTCTGGCAAAAATGTCGCAGATTTTATGAATCCTTGGCTTTTTAAAAGTGGCTATCCGAGTGTTTTGGCTGAAGAAGATGGTGAAGAATTAAAATTATCGCAAAAGCAATTTTTTATTGGTGAAGGTAAAGATAGTGGGCGAATTTGGCCAATTCTACTTGGCTCAAATCAAAATAATTTGCCTGAGATTATGGATTCGAAAGATTTAACTTGCAAGAAAAGTCCAGATTTTGTTCAGCTGAATCGAGGGAATGTTGCTCATTTTATTACAAATTATAGCCAAAATCTTTTCGAAAATTTGCTCGAAAAGGTTAGAAATGGTGATTTAGACACAATTTCCCGCCTTCAAATTCTTCAGGAACGTTCTTTGCTTTCACGCGGTGGTGAAATTCCAAGTGTTGAGCTGCTGCGAACTTTACAGAGTTATGATAAAGAAACTTCTTTAACGGTTTGGGATATGATTAGTCTTTTAATTGGCGAATTGAAAATTTTTATTAATGAAGATTCTGAAAGTTCGAAAAAAATGAAAAAATTTGTTGGCAATTTAGCTCAAAATGAATTTGAAAAACTTGGATTCGTTAAAAAAACTGGCGAAGACGAAGAAGACACGCAAAAACGTAGCTCAATTTTAGCGCACATGATTTATGCTGAAAATAAAAAAGCTATCTCAGACGCTTTAGATATTTTCGAAAATTCGCAGAATATGGAAGATATTGATTCGGAAATTCGAAGTTTAATTTTAACTGCAAAGATTCGCTTTGAAGAATCTCCAGAATTAGTGCAAAAAATGCTCGAAAGTTATAAGAACACTTCAAATGTTGATTATCGAGATGATATTATGGTGGCTTTAACTTCAACTAAAAATATTCAAACTGGTGAAATGCTTCTTGAAAAAATGCTTGAAAATGACATAATTAGAACGCAGGATATTTTAAGCTGGTATGTTCATTTACTTCGAAATTTGAAAACTCGAGAGCTAGCATGGAAGTGGCTACGTGAAAATTGGAAATTAATTGAGGAAAAATTTGATGGCGATAAAAGTTATAATGACTTTCCGCGATATTCAGGCGCGATCTTGCGAACCGAGAAACAGCTCCAAGAATTTAAAGAGTTTTTTGATCCTCTAAAAAGCGACCCAAGCTTAACTAGAGCGATCGAGATGGGTGAGAGAGAAATCGCCGGGCGAGTTGATTTGATTAAGAGAGACAAAGCAGCTATTGATAAATTTTTACAAAATCTTTAAATTTAAAACCGACCATATTCAACGGTCGGTTTTACTTTATTTTGATAAAAAGAATCTTTCGAAATTTACCATATTTTGTGGTGTGATTTCATCTGGGTTTTTATCTTCTAGATCGCTTAACTTTGCAAGAATTTTAGCTTTATCAATTTTAGAGCCGATTAGAACGAGTTCAGTTTTTGGCGTTTCATCTTTCCAATCTTCGCTGTAAATATCAATAGTTTTGCCAACTAGCTGAACTATATATTTCTGCTCGTACCCTTTCATTCCAAAGTAGCAAATTCCTTTCATTCGAAAAAGATTTTTAGGTAAATTATCAAGAAAACTTAGGAATTTTTGAGGATTTAGTGGTTTTACCGTTTCGAAAGCCAAAGATTGAAATTGGTTGTGGATGTGGTCTTTGTGATCATGCTCGTGTTCTTCATTTTTCTCTTTATTCTTTTGATCTGATTTTTGCCAAGAAAAAATTAAATCAGGATTAATTTTTGAGTTTTGACTTTCAATAATTGGTGAATTTGGGTTTAATTTTCTAATGAATTCACGAATTTCTTGAATTTTATTTTTTGAAATTAAATCGGTTTTATTTAAAACAATAATGTCGCTCGCTTTGAGACATTTTTTAAAATGTGTTGGAAAATCTTTCTTGGAATTTTCGAAATTTTGAGCGTCGATTAAATAAATATTTCCACCAAAATAAGAATATTGATTGCCAGAATATTGCAGAGTTTTAAGCAAATCGTAAGGTTCAGCAATTCCACTGGCTTCAATTATGATTGCATCAAGCAGCGAATCTTTATTTGCTAATTTCGAAAGCGGTTCGCTCAATCCGTTATCGCCAATCATACAGCAAATACAGCCATTGCTAAGCTCAATTTTTTGCTCATTGATCCCATTAGAAATCAATTTACTATCGATATTTATTATGCCAAAATCATTCACGATTGCGCCAATTTTTAGATTTGGGCTTGATTTTAAAATGTGGTTTAAAAGTGTGGTTTTGCCTGAGCCTAAAAAGCCAGAAATCATTATAACTGGAATTTTTCGATTTTTTTGTTTTTTTGCTTTAATTTCTGTTTTTGAAAAATCATCAAAAATATCTTTCGAAAAGTTTGAAATGTCAAAATCTTCATTATTCATAAAACCAGTTTAACAGATTTTTAGAAAGCCTGCAAGATTTGCATTTTTAGAGAATATATGGTATAATTTGGAAGTTGCATTTTTGCAAAGAAATTTTAGAAAGATGAGGTGGAATCTTATGAAGATTTCAAAAATTGTGATAATGAAAAACCTAAATAATGGTAAGAGCGAAGAAGTTAAGTTAGGCACGAAAGAAATTCGTGAATTTAACTTTCCAAAAAAAGCCTATATTATCAATAAGGTATTTATTGATAATATGTGGCTAAAAATTGCAGTTCTTGTGTGGTTTTTGGTCTTGAGCGCTTTATTGATAGTTGCAAAAATTAGTCAGAGTTATGGATTTTTATCAATATTAATATTGATAAGCTTAATAACCATAACGATTGTTGCTAATTTTCAAATCGCTAGATTATACTTCTTCAGTGAGGAGGAAAATTGCAACATCGAGAAAAGGTTGTTAATCAGATGGGCGTGGGCTTCTACTGAAGGAATTGAATTGCCTGAGAACACGGAAGCAGAGGAGAGATGCTATGACTTTTTGAAGAAAGTTTTCGAAGAGATAAATAAATTCGCAATCAGATTTTATTTTTCTCATTTAGCTTTTGCTTTAACTTTATTGCTTATGGCAACAATGCTTTTAATAGCTGAAAGTCAGCCAGATGAAAGAGCGTCTATTTTTGTCGTAGTGGCATGGATTTTTACGGAGTTTTACTTCTGGAAGATCCGTTGTTTAATCAGAGCAAAAGAGAAAATGCACTATAATGTTGCTACAAGAGTTAATGATGGTAATGGTAATACTTCTTTCTTCTTTTCACTAAATGGCAATTACGCCATTGAAGAAGAGATTAGCTTGATCTTCAAAGATTGCACTTTTTAGTTAATAAAAAACTTAGCCTTGCTAAATATGCAGGGTTTTCTTTTTTTTCGAAAATCTGGTATAATATTTATATTCTACACATTTTGGAGGTAATAAAAATGTTATATGAAGTTCTTTTTAAAGAGGAAAGCGAAGATTATTTGCGTCTCCGTCCATTAGTATCAGACACTCGGAGAGCGTTAAAAGCAATCAGTGATTGTGATATTGAAGAGTTACAGAATGTTTTATATATCGCAGAAAATTTTCATAGCAATAATAAGTATGATAAAGACTATGAAATTATGCGAGATAAGCTGCAGAGAATTTTGGATTTTATAAAAAAATTTAATGAACACTTCAATAGAAGTGTTGATAAAAATTCTCTGAAGATTCTGGAATATAAAGAATCTGCCATTGTTGAAAATATCATCAGCTTAATCACGCAAGATGATCAGCTTGGATTTGAAGAGGCTGTGGTAATTCTCCAATCATTAAAGCCTATTGTTGATAGGCTAGTTATTAGAAGTGAAGAGCCAATGGCCAATATTTATTCCACAGGATTGGATATCTGTGAAAGATATAATACCTATGGTATGAATTTTGCGATTATTATCAGTAGCAATTGCAAATGGTCTATCGAGTATTTTATAAGAGGATGTAATCCTCGTCTTGACAACATAGTTAAAAATGGTATTTCTTCGATTTTACGTTCGAAGAAAGAAATAAAAAAACTCGATAATGGGTTAAAGAAAGATATAAAACTAGCCTATAAAGCTCTTGTTGAAAAAAAATATAGGTTTAGTCTAGTCGAGAGATACCGTGCTTTGTTTTTATAATCTAGAGTCCCTTCGGGCTCTTTTTTATTTGACTTTAAACTTGAAATTTGATAAAATAAGAATACTAAAATATTACTTGTTCGAAAAATCCGACCTAAAAATAACTTTTCGAACGCTTTAATTTAAGGAGAAAAATGACTGATAATTTTAATGAGAAGCAGGCTCGGAAGCGTGCTAACTTGCAGAAAAAAGCTCAAGATTTGCAAAAAAATCGAGATAAATATGTTGGGAATGCTAAAAAAGAAAGTAGCGAGAAGAACGCAAAAATCGCTCAAAAAGCTAAGAATATTTCAAAGCAAACTCGAGTTCAAAAATCTGACGCTAAAAAGGTGAATTTGCCAACAACAACGCGTCGTGGTGCGGTTGTGCGAGCTCAACGAATGATTTCGAATGATATCAATATGCGCGCAACTCAGCACATTGTTAATATTCCTGTTAATAAATCACTTTTTAACGGTTTTAATGGCGAACAGTTAACAGCTTCGAAATTGAAAAAACTTCGCCCAGAAAAGGATAGTGTGCGAGTAATTCCGCTCGGTGGCTTGGGTGAATTTGGAATTGGTAAAAATATGTTCGCAATTGAATATATGGATGAAATTTTAGTGATTGATATGGGCTCTATTTTTCCAAATGAAGACTATCCTGGTGTGAATTTCATGACACCAGATATCACTTATCTAAAAGATAATATGCATAAAGTTAAGGCTGTTGCATTTACACACGCTCACCTTGATCATATTGGTGCTGTCCGCCAGCTTTTACCTGAATTTGGAAATAATATTCCAATTTATGCAACCGATTTCACGATTGGAATGATTAAACGCCAGATGGAAGAGGCGGTTGTTGAAGTTTCGCCAAATTATCAAATTGTTGATCCATTTAAGCATGAGCAAATTAGAATTTCGAAATATATGACGCTTGAATTTGTGCATGTTTTGCACTCGATTCCTGGCTGTGTAGCAATGGTTATTCGTACACCAAATGGGAATATTGTTCATATGGGTGACTGGCGTTTCGAAAACGATCCTGTTGATACTCAATTCGATCTCCCACGACTTGCTGAAATTGCACAAACCGAAGGTGTTGATTTGTTGATGAATGAAAGTACGAATATTGATACACCAGGAACGCACCCACACAGTGAATATTCAATTGGTGAAAGTGTTGGTGAAGTGATGACAGCGTATCCGCATGCACGATTGATTTTTTCTTGTTTTTCAAGCCAGATTTACCGCCTACAATTAATTTTAGATGAAGCAGTAAAACATGACCGTAAGGTTGCGTTTGCTGGATTCTCAATGATTAATGCGATTGAAATTGCGTTAAGATCGCGAAAAATTAAAGTTCCAAAAGATGTTATTGTAAAAATGGAAGATATCGTGAAGCTTGATGATTCGAAAGTCACAATTGTCTGCACTGGCTCTCAGGGTGAATTAAACGCTGTTTTGAATCGAATGGCGACTGGCGCTCACCGATTTGTTAAAATTAAAGCAACAGATGTTGTGATATTTTCTTCGAGTCCGATTCCGGGAAATGAGCCACGTGTGGCTTCGACTGTTGACGGGCTCTTGCGGGAAGGTGCTGGTGTAATTCAGCACGGTCGCGGTCATTATCATGGCATTGGTCCACTCCATCTTTCAGGGCATGCTTACTACGATGACCACGTTCGATTGGTAGAAACTATTCGCCCAAGAAATTACCTCCCAGTTCATGGTGAATTTTACATGCTTCAACATAATGCTGAAATGGCGCAGAAAGTTCTTGGGTTAAAACGAGAAGAGATTCTTGTTGCTGACAGCGGTGATATCATCGAGCTTACAAAAGAAAAGAAAATTAAAAAAGGTGGTCGTGTTCATGTTGGTTCAATTCTTTATGATAACACTGGAAATACGGTTCATGATGCTGTTGTGAAAGACCGCTTGCATATTTCAACTGAAGGTATTTTCATTATCGTGCTGACAATTAGCAAGAAAACTGGCCGACTTCTTAAAACGCCGGATGTAATTTCGCGTGGATTTGTCTATCTAAAAGATAGTGAAGAATTGATTGGTAAAATTCGTCATTATTTGCGAATTAAAATCGACCGCGAAGTTGAACGAAAAGTTGAAATTGCTGACATGAAACAAGAAATCAAAGATGATATTTCTCACCTATTGTTTGATTCGACTGGTCATACGCCAATTGTTATTCCTGTTGTAAATAAAGTTTAATCTGTTTCGAAAATCGCTCAAAACGGGCGATTTTTTATTATTAACAAAAATTGAAAAAAACTCCAAAAGATGCTAAAATTTAGTAATGAATTTAAATTCTTCGTTAGGTTTAGTAAAGGGCGTTGGTGAAAAAACGCTCGAGAAACTCGAAAGTGTTAATTTGCGAACTGTTGGTGATATTTTGGAGTTTTTTCCGCGAAAATATGAGGATTTCGCAAGCTTAACCAGTCTGAGCGAAATTAAGCCGGGGAAGGTTCTTTTTAAAGCTTATGCCGAAAAAGTTTCGATGCGTCGAGTTCGGCGTGGAATGACAATAACCGAGGCGATTTTAACTGATGGAAAAGAGAAAATTAAAGCAATTTGGTTTAACCAGCCGTATCGCGTAAAACAGCTTCAGGATGAAGAAGAATTTTTCTTTTCGGGAAAATATGAATTTAACTATAATCGTTATCAAATTACGAATCCGAGTTTAATGAAGCGTGAAGAATTGCCAAAAAATCAAAATTTTTCAGGTAAAGATGGCGAAATTGTACCGATTTATCCGCAAAAAAAAGGTTTAAAAACTGAAACAATTCGAAAGATTTTAACAGAATTAAAACCAATGATGAAGATTCTGCCTGAAACTTTGCCTGAAATTATTGTTCGAAAAGAAAAACTGATTTCACACGCACAAGCAATTGAATGGGCACATTTTCCTGGTTCGCCAGAAGAATTTAATTTGGCACTTGAACGGCTTGCTTTTGATGAAATTTTTGAATTAATTTTGGCCGCAAAATTAAATAAAATTGAGAATGAGCAACTTCGTGGATACAATATCGAGCCAAAAATTCAAGATGTGAGGCAATTTGTTGAAAAGCTACCTTTTAATTTGACGCAATCGCAAAGGCTTGCTTCTTGGGAGATTATGCAAAATATGAGTCAGGATTTTCCGATGAATCGACTTTTGCAGGGCGATGTTGGCTCTGGAAAGACGACCGTGGCGGCAATTGCGGCATTGAATGCGGTAAAAAATGGTTATCAAGTGGCAGTTTTTGCGCCAACTGAAATTCTTGCACAGCAATTGGCTGAGAATTTTTCAAAAACTTTGGCTTGGAGCGATATTTCGATTGGCTTTCTTTCAGGAAAGGTAAAAGGAAAGGCTCGTAAAACACTTTTCGAAAATCTAAAAAATGGTAATCTTGATATTTTGGTCGGTACGAGTGCGATTATTCAAGAAAAAGTGGAATTTTCGAATCTTGGTTTAGTGATTATTGATGAACAGCATCGTTTCGGTGTTGCTCAAAGGCAAAAAATTCTTGAAAAATCTCACCAAAAAATGCCACATTTACTTGCAATGACTGCTACGCCAATTCCAAGGTCGTTGCAATTAACACTTTTTGGTGATTTGAGTATTTCAATATTGAAAGAAAAGCCTGAAGGGAGAAGGCCAGTTCAGACTGAAATCATTTCACCAGCTTCTCGTGCACCGATGAACGCAAGGATTAAAACTGAAATTTCGAATGGACGGCAAGTTTTTGTAATTGTTCCGGCAATTCAAGAAGGAAAAAACGAGGAAATTAAAAGTGTTGAGGCGGAATTTAAACGATTGAAACGTGATTTTAAGGAATTTAGAATTTTACAGCTTCATGGTAAAATGAAGTCGGAAGAAAAAGAACAAATAATGGCAGATTTTTTGGCAAAAAAAGCTGATCTTCTGCTTTCAACTACCGTTATTGAAGTTGGAATTAACGTTCCAAATGCTAGTGTAATTGTGATCGAAAATGCTGATCGTTTTGGTTTAGCGCAGCTTCATCAGCTTCGTGGGCGAGTTGGTCGTGGTGGTGATGATGCTTTTTGTTATCTTGTAATGAGCTCAAATGCAAAACCGCCACAGAGGCTCCAAGAAATTTCGAAAACTGATGATGGATTTATTTTGGCGGAAAAGGATTTAGAGCTTCGTGGTGCTGGTGAAATTTATGGCAAGTCTCAATCTGGTGAAATTAATTTAGAATTTGCAAGTATCGGTGACACAAAAATGATTTCGCGAGCACAATCTGCGGTGGATTTTTTGTTCGAAAACCAAAAAGATTGGCAAGAATATTTGAGAGAAAAGCCAAAATCACTTGAAAAATACCAAAGATTAACTTTATTAAATTAGAAGCTTGACGAAAAAAATAAATTGTGCTAAAATTGAAAGGTAGTCGGCCAGCAGGTCGGCATTTTTCATAAGAAATTATTTCGAAAGGATAAAATGGAAGATTTAAATATTAAACAAATGATGTTGGCGGCAAAAACAATTGCAGCTGAAAAAAATTTACCAGAAGAAAAAGTTTTAGAAGTTATTGAAATGGCGATTGCGGCTGCTTGGCGACGCGAGAACGGAAATCGTGACCAAAATGTTCGAGCAGAGCTAAATACTCAAACTGGTGATGCTGAAGTTTTTGTCCAATATGAAGTTGTTGACGGCGAAGAAGCTTATAATATTAATAACGAGATTTCTCTTGAAGATGCAAAAAAACTTGATGCGAATGCTGAAATTGGCGAAATTGTTGAAGAGAAATTTCCGGTTGAAACTTTTGGTCGTGTGGCTGCTCAAACTGCTAAGCAAGTTGTTTTGCAGCGACTTCGCGAAGCTGAGCGTGAGATTATTCTTGAAGAATTCGAAGATAAAGTTGGCACTATCGTAAGTGGTTCAGTTTCTAAGATTGACCAACGATTTGTGAGAATCGATTTAGGAAAAGCAAATGGAGTTATGCCGCTCCGCGAACAAATTAATGGTGAATATTTTAGTGTTGGCCAGCGGATTAAAGTTCTCGTTAAAGAAATTGAACGAGATGGTCGTGCGCCAGAATTAATTCTTTCACGCGCTGATGCTAAATTTGTTGAAATTCTTTTCGAACAAGAAGTGCCAGAACTAGAAACTGGAATGGTTGAAATTGTGGCGATTGCTCGTGAGGCTGGTCGCCGAACTAAGATGGCAGTTCGTTCAATGATGAATGGTGTTGATCCAGTTGGAACTTTCGTTGGTAGTCGCGGCGTGCGAGTTCAATCAGTTATGAATGAAATTGGTGAACGCGAAAAAATTGATATTGTAACTTGGAGCGAAAACCCAAGCGAATTTATCCGTGAAGCGTTAAGTCCTGCAGAAGTTGTTGAAGTTCAAATTAAAGAGACTGGTGAAAATGAACGAAAACGAGCAACTGTGCTTGTGAGTGAAGATCAGCAAAGCGTTGCGATTGGCCGCGCTGGGCAGAATGTTCGCCTTGCGAGTCGATTAACTGGTTTTGAACTCGATATCGAACTTGCTAAATCTACCGAAAAAAAACCACGCGGAAATGTTGAAGATGGCTTGTTTAGCGCTTTAAATGAAGCAACTGAAAGCGAAGTTGTTGAAAATCTTGACGGTGATGAGAATGATCGAGAAAAATTCGGTGGAGAAGAACAATAAACACTTTAAGAGCTAGCAGAGTTGACTGCTGGCTTTTCTCGTGTTATAATTATTGCATTGGCTTTGGGCAACCAAAGTACTTAAAAAAAGGAGGGCATTTTTATGTCAAATGAGATCGAAAATATGAAGGTTATATTCCCTGCAGCCGGGCTGGGCACTCGTGTACTTCCAGCAGCTAAGGCTTTTTCGAAGGAGCTAATTCCTTTGCCGTTTAAAGGTTATCTACAAAATATCATCTGTATTCAGATTGAAAAGTTATTGGAAATTGGTATTTTGGCGGAAAATATCGCGATTGTGATTAGCCCTGAAAAAAACGATATCAGGCAGGTTTTCAAAATTAAGCGAAAACTTGCAGATTCACTTCGAAAAAAAGGAAAAGCTCAATTTGCTGAAAAAATTGAGCGGCTTGAAATCCTTTCGCCAAAGAATTTCATTTTGCAAAATTGCGTGGCTTATGGAAATCAAGCACCACTTTCGACGCCAGAAGTTATTGAGTTTATCGGTAAAGATGATTTCTGGTATGTTTTGCCGGATGATATTTTCGCAATTAAGAATGGCTGGAAGAACGAATTTTTACAGATGTTCGAAACCTATCAGAAGTTTGATGGAAGTGTTATGGCGGCGAAGGAAGTTTTCAATGATACTGAATTTGATAAATACGGCATCGTGGCAGGTTTGATTGTGTCACGCGAAAAAGGTTCTAGCGGGAATTTGGTCGTTGATGTTGAGCGGATTGATGAAAAACCAGGTGTTGAGAACGCGAAAAGTAATATTGCTAGCGTTTGTGCGTGGATTTTCAAAAATAACTTTCTTAAGTCGTTAGCGTGGAATTTAGCTGAATGGCAGAAAAATCCCAATGGCGAACTGATGCTCCAATTAGCAATTCAGCACTCTATTGATAATGGTGAAAAATTCTACGCTGTTCAAATTAGAGATGGCTGGTATTGCGATAGCGGGAATAATTTCGATTATTCATTATCTGTCCCAGCGATGATGTTGGCGGAAGATGAATCTGGCGAATATCTTGAAGAACTTCACAAGATTATAAAGTTTTTCGAAAAATAGCCTCCAAAAAAGCACTCGCGTGAGTGCTTTTAAATTTGTTTAAATTCCCTCGTGCTGAAGAAGCCAGCTTTTACGGTTTTGACCTCCGTTATAACCGCCAAAATCCATATCTTTCGTAAGAACTCGATGGCACGGAACAATTATGGAAAGCTTATTCGCGTTTAAAGCGTTGCCAACCGCACGAACGGCATTAGGATTTTCAATTTTTTCGGCAATTTCAGAATATGTTGAGGTTGAGCCGGAGCGAATATTCTGAAGCTCCTCCCAAACCTGTTTTTGAAAATCTGTTCCAATCATTTCGATTGGTGTTTTAAAACCTGCAAAAGGGTGTTTAAAATAATCTTCAAGTTCAATGCGTATCTGTTTAATTGGTAGATTTTCGCCTTCTTCAATATTTTCAACTTCAAAAAACTCTTTAATTTGAGCTAAATCTTTTTCAAAATTTTCATTATCTTGAAATTCCAAAAAAACTAAAGCATCGTCATGAGCGATTGCCGTCATTTCGCCAAGTGGCGTTTGAATTTTAGAAAGTTTTAGTTCACGCATTTTAATATGATAATTATATATAAAAAAGCCTAAAAAGTCAAATAAAATAAGAAATTATTAGCACTCATATTGTAAGAGTGCTAAAAGTATGATAGAATAGAGTTATGATACCTGAAGACTTTCAAGAAATTATTTCGCGAATGAGCGAAAATTCACACAAAAGTTTGGAGCGAGCAGAATTTTTCTCTCGTAAATTTAAAACTGGCTACATTGGAATTGAACATATTTTGTTAGGAATTTTAGCAAATCGCGAATCTTCGGCAGCAACTTTAGCATATGAATACGGCTTAAAGTTTGAAGATTTATATGATTTTTTTGTTGAAAATCCGCCAGTTTCGAAAAGTTTACCAGATTTTGCAGATCCAAATGTGCGAGCCTTAACCGACCGCGCAGTTTTTGCATTAAAAATGGCGAGTTTAATTTCTGGTGACGATAATGAAATTAGCACAAAAAACCTGCTTTTCTCAATTTTAAAGCAAAAAGATTTAAAATTGCAGGTTGTACTTCGGCAAACCGGGGCTGATATTGAGGGGCTAGTGAATGCTTTTGATATTTTGTTTTCGAACGAAAATTCAGCTGAGGGAATTGATGAGATTGAACAAAAAAGCTTTCGAAAGAATTCAGAGAAGCAGCAATCAAGCCGTGAAATTGCAATTTTGAAGAAATTTGGCGAAGATTTGACAGAAAAAGCCAAAAATGGCGAACTCGATCCAGTAATTGGGCGTGAAACTGAAGTTCAGAGATTGATTACGGTTTTGCTTCGTCGCACGAAATCGAATCCAGTTTTGATTGGTGAAGCTGGAGTTGGAAAAACCGCTGTAGTTGAGCTTCTTGCTCAAAAAATTTCGAAAGAACAAGTCCCATCACAACTAATTGGAAAGCGAATTTTTGAAATTGATTTGGCTGGAATGTTGGCTGGTACGAAATTTCGTGGTCAGTTTGAAGAGCGATTAAAAAATGTAATTAAAGCGCTTGAAAAACATCAAGAGATTATTGCATTTATTGATGAAATTCATCTTTTAGCAGGAACTGGCTCGGCGGAAGGCGCAATGGATGCGGCAAATATTTTAAAGCCAGCGCTCGCTCGTGGAAAAATTAAACTAATCGGTGCCACAACTTTTGACGAATTTAAAAAATCGATTGAAAAAGATTCTGCATTGAATCGGCGTTTTCAATCTGTTCAGGTTGAAGAACCAAGCTTAAATGAAACGATTGATATTTTAAAAGGTTTGCGAGAAAAATATGAAAAATATCATAATATTGAAGTTTCTGATGAAGTTTTGGGTGAAATTGTTGATATGAGCGCGAGGTATATTTTTGACCGTCAAATGCCAGATAAAGCTATTGATATTTTAGATGAAGCTGGTGCATTAGCTGTGAGCGAGAAGGTGTCGAAACCGAATAAAATTTTAGAATTCTCGCGCGAGATTGAAAAATTAAATGAAAAGCAAATTCGAGCGGCAGAAAATGAAGATTTTGAAGGAGCGGCTCTTTATAAAACGCGAATTTCGCAACTTAGAAAAAAACTTAGTGAAGAAGAGCAAAAAGCAAAAAGTTCGAAAAAAATTAATTTAACGAGCGATTATGTGGCGCGAGCGATTTCTTTAAAAACGAATATTCCGGTTCAAAAAATTTCAAAAAATCAGGCAAAAATTCTACAAAATCTTGAAAAACATCTTTCGAAAAAGGTGATTGGTCAAAGTGAGGCGATTGAGAAAATTTCGAAAGCGATCCGCCGTAATAAATCTGGGATTTCAGACGAAAATCGTCCAATTGGTTCGTTTATTTTTCTTGGCCCGACTGGAGTTGGAAAAACCGAACTTTCACGCCAGCTTGCAAACGAGGTCTTTGGCGGTTCGAAATCTTTAATTAAAATTGATATGAGCGAATTTGGCGAAAAGCATAAAACTTCGCAACTTCTGGGTGCGCCAGCTGGTTATGTTGGCTATGGTGAGGGCGGAACTTTAACAGAGAAGATTCGCCGCCAGCCATATTCCGTAGTGCTTTTTGATGAAATTGAAAAAGCTCACCCAGATACTTTCAATCTACTTTTACAACTTTTAGAAGATGGTGAATTAACGGATTCTGAAGGGCGAAAAGTTTCGTTTAAAAACACTGTTGTAATTTTAACAAGTAATCTTGGCGCAAGTGAAATGATGAATGAAAAATCGCTCGGGTTTGAGGCAGAAAGTTCTTCAAAAAAGAATCACTCAAAAAATGAAAAATTTGCTCGAAGGGCTCTTGAAAAAGTTCTAAAACCTGAACTTTTAAATCGATTCGATGGAATTATTACATTTCAGTCTCTTTCAAAAACTGAAATTGGCAAGATTTTTGATATTCTTTTAGCTGATTTAAATAATCGATTACTTCGAAAAGGTTTGAATTTGAAAGTTCGAAAATCAGCGAAAGATTTTATTATTGGAAAGGGCTATGATGCTAAAAATGGAGCAAGGCCGCTTAGGCGCGCAATTGAGGACTTGCTTGAACACAAATTAGCCGAGGAAATTCTGGCAAAAAATCCGCCAAAAGGGACGCAATTTGTGGCGAGTGCAAAAAATGGTGAAATTATAATTGAAGTTTCGAAAGATTAAGGAGAGAAAATGCGAAAAACGGAGAATTATTTAGTTCCAACGGTTGTTGAAGAGACTAATAGGGGCGAGCGAGCGTTTGATATTTATTCGCGTCTTTTAAAAGAACGAGTTATTTTTTTGGGTGAAGATGTGAATTCACATACGGCGAATGTCGTGGTGGCGCAACTTCTTCATTTGGCTTTCGAAAATCCAGATGAAGATATCAAACTTTACATTAATAGTCCTGGCGGAAGTGTTTATGATGGTTTGGCGATTTATGACACGATTAAATTTATCAAACCAGATGTACAAACAATTGGGATTGGTTTGCAAGCTTCGATGGGGGCGTTTTTGCTGGCAGCTGGAACGAAAGGTAAGCGTGCGATTTTACCGAATTCTCGAGTAATGATTCATCAGCCATCAAGCGGTACGCGCGGAAAAGTTACAGACCAAGAAATTGACCTAAAAGAAAGCTTATTGCTTAAAGAAAAACTTGCACAAATTTTGGCCGAAAATAGTGGTCAGGATTTAGAAAAGCTCAAAAATGATATGGAGCGAGATTATTGGATGAGTGCCGAAGAAGCTGTAAAATATGGCTTAGTTGATAAAATAATCCAGTAATAAAAATAGCCTTGTGAACAAGACTATTAGTAATTATATCCGTCTATTGGAGTGACTTTTTCGCCAATGGCGGATTTTTTTAATGCTTTAAGTCGCTTAAATTCACTTTGAGAGACTGGAATTGGCCAAATCTCTCCTGAATTCATTCCGCCTTCTGGAATTCGAACGGCCAAAACATAAAAATTATCGTTTGGCAATAATAAATTATCACCAGAAGCGAAATTTGTTTTAGCACGAGTAAAACCAATTGTATCGACAAAAAGGAATTGAGAATCTCTTCCATGTGCTACCCAAGAGGAAACTCTAATTTTTCGACCATCTTCATTTACAATATTAATTGAAGGGTTGATTCGGAATTTTGAGGATATTGAGAAGTAAGCTCTATTTATTTTATTACCGTCCTCGTCTATAAAAGTTATTCCTTTTGCCTCGATCGGCTTGGCGAAATAATCATCTCTAATGGTTTGAAAATTTTCCCATTTATCTTTCGAAAACTCTTTCCCTTTTTGGAAATAGTCTTTAAATCCGACTTGAGTGATGTTGCCTTTGCTCTCTTGTGCAAAAACCTCTGTCTTTGACGTAAAAATAAAAAGTGAAGCGATAAAAATCGCAGTAGCAATGAAGATTTTCTTCATTTTAAACTCCTTCTAACGCACTCAATAAAACATTAAAATAGTTTTGAAAGGTGCGTAAATAATTTTAATAGCCACATAATAGCATAAAAACAATAAAAAATCAAGGGGTTGATCTTTTCTATGAAAGGGTGTAAAATATACAAGCCTTGGGCAAAAAGTACTTTTTGGAGGTAATAAATTATGAGTGCGAAAGAAACAATCGAAAAAGTTTTTCATATTCATCATGATGAACGAGCCATTAGTGAGGAGGATAATAGAGCTATTCTAGCTGCTAGGGAGGCTAATTTGAGTATAAAATCATATGTATTGATAATGCACTAATAATTTTAACCGTCTTTTAGGGCGGTTTTTTATTGATTTTTTTTGAAAAATATGTTAAAATGAACGATAAGAAGTAGTGTGCTTGCGGAGAATTTTACTTCGAAATTGATGGCAAAATTTCGAAAGTCGCAGGCGGAGAATCTTCGGGCCGATTCTAATAACACTTTAAATGCGAGGAGAAAAATGGCAAAAAAGCACTTTAATGCTGCAGGACGAGCGTTCTTTTCGAAAGAAGACGCTCTTCTTAAAACCCCAGATTTAATCGCTCACCAAAAAGAATCTTGGAAAGATTTTGTTGATAATGGTTTGAGTGAAATTTTCGAAGAGATTAATCCAATTGACGACTATACTGGTCAAAAATTAGCTCTGCGATTTAAGAGCTATGAATTTCAAGCTCCAAAAACAACAAAAGATTTTGCGAAAGAAAATAATTTAACTTTTGAAGCTCCGCTACATGTTCAAGTTGAGCTTACGAATAAAGTTACTGGTGAAGTTAAAGAGCAAGAAATTTACCTTGGTGACTACCCTTGGATGACAAACCAAGGAACTTTCATTATTAACGGAACCGAACGTGTTATTGTTTCGCAGTTGATTCGTTCTGAAGGTGTTTATTTTAATACCGAAACCGGAAGTGACGGAAAAAAATATTATGGCGCAAAGTTGATTCCAGTTCGTGGTGCTTGGTTAGAATTTGAGACTGACCCTAAAACTGGTGTGATTTATGTGAAAATTGACCGCCGTCGAAAACTTCCAGTAACAACTTTCTTGCGTGCACTTGGTCGAATGACTAACGCTGAAATGCGAGAGATTTTTGCTGATGTTGATAACGGAGATGTTAAATTTATTCAGTCAACCCTTGAAAAAGATCAATCAGCTGGCCCAAATGAAGCTTTGATTGAGGTTTATCGCCGTCTTCGCCCAGGAGATTTGGCGACTATTGAAAATGCTCGAAATATGATTGAGCGAATGTTCTTCGACTTTAAGAGATTTGACTATGGTCGCGTTGGTCGATATAAAATTAACAAACGCTTAAAACTTGAAACACCAAACACAACTGAAAATCGTTCTTTCCAAATGGAAGATCTTTTCGAAATTATTAAAGAAGTTATTCGCTTGAATAATTCGCAGGGTGAAGTTGATGATATCGATAGTCTTGATAATCGACGAGTTAAATTGGTTGGTGAGCTTGTTGCGCGACAATTCCGCGTTGGTATGCTTCGAATGCAACGAAATGCAATGGACCGAATGTCGATGACTGATATCGAAACTGTAACTCCTGGACAATTAGTGAATGCTCGCCCAGTTGTTGCTGCAGTGCGTGAATTTTTTGCTGGATCACAGCTTGCTCAGGTTATGGATGAAACTAATCCACTTTCAGAACTTTCTCACAAGCGCCGTTTGAGCTCAATGGGTCCTGGAGGTGTTACTCGCGATCGTGCTGGTCTTGAAGTTCGTGACAGCCACCCAACTCACTATGGCCGAATTTGTCTTGTTGAGACTCCAGAAGGTGGAAACGTTGGGCTTGTAACAAACCTCGCAACTTTCGCTCGGATTAATGAATATGGCTTTATTGAAGCTCCATATCTTCGGGTTAAAGATGGAAGAGTTACTGACGAAGTTGTTTATCTTGACGCTGATCATGAGATGCACGAAATTATTGCTGATGCTGGTTCAAAATTAAACGAAGATGGAAGCTTTGTTGAATCTCAGGTTTCTGCTCGAAAGAACTTGATACCTTCACAGGTGAGTTCAAGTGAGGTAACATTTATGGACGCTGTCCACAGGCAGGTTCTTGGTGCGGCGGCATCGCTTATTCCTTTTGCCGAACGTGACCGAATTGACCGTGCTTTAACTGGTTCAGCCATGCAGAAGCAAGCTGTTCCACTTCTTTGGAATGAAGCCCCAACTGTTGGGACTGGTGTTGAAGCTGATATTGCACGAAACTTAAGCCAAATTATTGTTGCTGAAGATGATGGTGAAGTTATTCGTGCTGATTCTGTTGCTGTTGAGGTTAAATATGCATCTGGTACAGCAAAATATAAACTAAAACATTTCGAAAAAACTGCCGACGACCGATGTTACAATCAAAAAGTTGTGGTTTCTCGTGGTCAAAAAGTTAAAAAAGGTGATATTTTAGCAGAAGGTGCAAGTATTAAGGATGGAGAAATTGCTCTTGGCCGTGACCTCCGTGTGGCATTTATGTCTTGGGGTGGATTCAACATGGACGACGCTGTGATTATTTCCGACCGTCTTGTTAAGACTGATATGCTAACGAATATCAATATTAAAGATTATATGGTTGAAGTTCGTGAAACTAAGCTTGGGCCAGAAGTTGTTACTCGTGATATTCCAAACGCTAGCGAATACAGTTTGCGACATTTGGATGAAGATGGAATTGTTCAAATTGGTTCAGAGGTAAAACCTGGCGATGTGCTTGTTGGAAAAATTACTCCAAAAGGTGAACAAGAGCTTTCGAGCGAAGAACGACTTTTGCGTGCAATCTTTGGTGAAAAAGCGAAAGATGTTCGTGATACTTCTCAAAGAATGAAAAATACTGGTTCTGGAAAAGTTATTGGTGTGAAAATCTTTTCGAAAGAAAATGGTCATGAAATGCGTGCTGGCGTACTTAAACAAATTCAGATTTTTGTGGCTGAAGCTCGCAAAATTATGGTTGGAGACAAAATGGCTGGACGACACGGAAATAAAGGTGTTGTTGCAAAAATTTTGCCAGAAGCTGATATGCCATTTATGGAAGATGGAACTCCGATTGATGTAATTCTTTCGCCGCTTGGTGTGCCTTCACGTATGAACCTTGGTCAGCTTTTCGAAGTTCACCTTGGAATGGCTGCGAAAACTCAAGGATACCGAGTTGCAACTCCTTCATATGATGGTGTTGATGCTAAAACTTTGAGTGATGAGCTTGAAGCTGCAGGCGTACCTCGAGATGGAAAAGTTCAATTATTTGATGGCCAAACTGGCGAACCATTTGAACAGCGCACAACAGTTGGATTTATGCATATGATTAAGCTTCACCACTTGGTCGCTGATAAGATCCACGCTCGTTCAACTGGTCCTTACACAATGGTTACTCAACAGCCTTTGGGCGGTAAAGCTCAAAATGGTGGTCAGCGATTTGGAGAAATGGAAGTTTGGGCTTTGGAAGCTTACGGTGCTGCTAACATGCTTCAAGAAATGCTCACAATTAAGTCTGACGACGTTGTTGGCCGTTCGAAAGCTTACGAAAGCATCATTAAAAATAGTGAAATTGTTGGTCCAAAATTACCAGAATCATTCAATGTGCTTGTGAAGGAATTACAAGGTCTTGGTTTGCGCGTTGATCTGCTTGATCAACATGCTTCAAGCATTGACGCTGATGAACTTCTTGCGGAACGAAATAAAGATGCGGAGAGCTCAATAATCGAAGAAGATGAAAATTTCGAAACTGTTCGAGATGAATCTGACGGTGAATTTGAAGACAATATGAACATTCAAGATATTGATGAAATTGAAGAAAATAAGGAGGAAGCGTAAATGGCGAAAGTGGTGAATTCAAACCAGATTGCTGATTTCGATGCAGTTCGCCTCGCGGTTGCTAGCCCAGAAGATATTTTGAGCTGGTCTTACGGCGAAGTAACTAAGCCAGAAACTATTAACTATCGAACTCAAAAACCTGAGCGTGATGGTTTGTTTTGTGAAAAAATCTTTGGACCAACTAAAGATATCAACCCTTACGATAATAAACTAAAGGGTGTTCGTTCTCGTGAAGCTGCCGTTGATAAAAATGGTGAGTTAGTAACAAAATCAATCGTTCGCCGTGAACGAATGGGCCATATTTCTTTAGCAGCTCCAATCGCGCATATTTGGTTTATGCGTGGAGCTCCAAGTGCAATGAGTCTTCTTCTTGGAATGACGGTTAAAAATATCGAACGTGTTGTTTATTTTGCAAGTTATGTAATTCTTAATGTTGATGAAGAAAAACGCGATCAAATGATTGCCGACCTTGAAGCTGAAGACAAAGCTGCTCGAATGGCAATTAAAATTCGTTACGAAAAAGCTGCTGAAGAAGCTGGCGCTGATATTAAAGCATTGGCTGAAGCACAAACCAAAGAAATCGAAGAGCTTAACGCAAATTATGTTTCGAAAAAGAATCAACTTGACAGTTTTGTGAAAGGCTCGCTAATGAGCGAAACTGATTTTCGAAATCTTCCTGAAGAATATGAAGATATTATTGAAGTTGGAATGGGTGGTGAAGCAATTAAAACTTTGCTTGACGAAATTGACATTGATGAGCTTATCGAAAGTTTGAAAGAAGAATCTGAAAAAGCAAGAGGTCAGCGAGAGAAGAAAATTCTTAAACGACTAAAAACAATTGAAGGAATGAAAGCTGCTGGAATTAAGCCGGGAAGTTTATGTTTAACTGTTCTTCCTGTGATTCCTCCAGATTTGCGACCTATGGTTCAATTAACTGGTGGTCGATTTGCAACATCAGATTTAAACGATTTGTATCGTCGAGTAATTAATCGAAACAATCGTTTGAAGAAATTGATCGAACTCAATGCCCCAATGGTAATTAAGCGTAATGAAATGCGAATGCTTCAAGAAGCTGTTGATTCGCTAATTGACAATAATGCATCACGAAGTGGCCGCTCAGTTAATACGGCCGGTGGTCGCCGAAAGCTTAAATCTTTGAGCGATATGCTAAAAGGTAAGCAGGGTCGTTTCCGCCAAAACTTGCTTGGAAAACGTGTTGACTACTCTGGTCGTTCAGTGATTGTGGTTGGCCCAACTTTGAAAGCTCACCAATGTGGTTTGCCAACACAAATGGCTCTTGAACTCTTTAAACCATTTGTAATTTCTTGGTTGATTGAAAAAGAATATGCACATAATATTCGTTCGGCAACTCGTTTGATTGATGCTCGTGAGGCAGAAGTGTGGGATGCTTTGGATGCCGTAGTTGAAGGAAAATATATTCTTTTGAACCGTGCTCCATCTTTGCACAGACTTTCGATTCAGGCCTTCCAGCCAAAACTTGTTGAAGGTAAAGCTATTCAGCTTCACCCACTTGTAGCGAACGGATTTAACGCCGACTACGACGGTGACCAGATGGCGGTTCACCTACCACTTTCTGATGCTGCTCAGGCAGAAGCTCGTGATCTAATGAGTATTTCTCACAACTTGCTAAAACCGGCAGATGGTCAACCTGTACTTTCTGTTGATCAGGATGTTGTTTACGGAAATTACTACATTACTTACGATAAGCATTCCGAAATGAACAAAAAACCGCATCCTTTCGCTAATGTTTTTGAAGCTGAAATGGCTTATGATAAAGGTGAAATTGCGCTTCAAACACCAATTCGTGTGTTCGTAAAAGGCGAGATTCGAAATACGACTCTTGGTCGTGTGTTATTTAACGAATTACTACCAGAAGATTATCCGTTCGACAATAACCCACAAACTAAGAAGCAAATTAACAAAATTTTGGCCGATATGTTTGCGCATTATGGTGCTGAAATGACTGTGAAAATTGCTGACAAAATTAAAGGTTTGTCATTCCGATTTGTTACGAAATCTGGTTTGTCGATCGGTAAGGAAGATTACACGGTTTACGAAAGCAAAAAAATTCCTCAGATCATTGCTAGCGGTGACGCTAAAACAACTTTGATTCAGGAACAATATGACCAAGGTCTTTTGACTGATCAAGAACGCTATAACTTAATTATTGATAACTGGCACAAGGTTATTGATGAAGTTTCTGATGAAATCTCTGAGCGTGTAGCTCATGAAGGTGCAGATTCACCTGTTGGATTGATGGCTGTTTCTGGTTCGCGTGGTAATGCAACAAATATTCGCCTTGCTTCCGGTTTGACTGGAATTATGGTGGATGCAACTAACCGTGAAATTGAGCTTCCAATTCGCTCAAACTACACTCACGGAATGAGCTCACTTGAAGCTTTCGTGGCAACTCGTGGTGCGCGTCAAGGTTTGATTTCGACTGCCCTTAAAACTGCCGATTCTGGTTACCTAACTCGCCGTCTTGTTGATGTGGCTCAAGATGTATTTTCTGTTGAAGATAGAGCTGACGAAGTTGACCCAGGATTTGCGATTTATCGTTCGGAAAGCGAAGAGACAATGATTCCATTTGGTGATAGACTCTATGGTCGATTTACGGCTGAAGCTATCCCTGGATACATTGAGGCTAACCAGCTAATTACTCGAGAAATCGCTGATGCAATTGAAAAAGATGAAAACATTACGGAAGTTAAAATTCAAAGTGTTCTTTCAACTCCAGACCTTGCAGGAATTCCTCAAAAGTCTTACGGAATTGATATGGCGACTGGACTTCTTGTTGATCCAGCTGAACCAGTTGGTGTGATTGCTGCTCAATCTGTTGGTGAACCTGGAACCCAGCTAACTTTGAATACATTCCATAGCTCAGGTGTTGCTGGTTCTGGTGCAATTTCACAAGGTCTGCCACGTGTTGAAGAACTTCTTGAAGCTCGTTCACCAAAGGGACAGGCTTATATGACTGAAGTTTCTGGTGTGGTTGATATCTGGGAAGATGGCAATATGAATATTGTTCAAATTACGCCACAACAAACTGAAGATGGCGAAAATGTAAACCCAGTTCGCTACGAAATTCCAAATGTTGCGGCTCTAGCTGTTTCGAAAAACGATGTTGTGCAGGCTGGTGACCGTTTAACTGTTGGTTCGCTCAATCTTCGTGATTTAATGGAATTTAAGGGTGTTGAAGAAACTCAACGCTACATTATGAACGAAATCTTGCGAATTTATGCCGCTCAAGGTCAAGATATTGCTTCAAAGCACCTTGAAATCATCGTTCGCCAAATGTTCAGCCGAGTTCAAATTGAAGATGCTGGAGATTCATCGTTTATCATTGGCGATGTCGTTTCGAAAGCTGCCGTTGTTGAAGAAAATAAACTTCTTGAAGCTGAAGGCAAAAAACCTGCTGAATTCAAACAACAACTTCTTGGAATCACAAAAGTTTCAATTTTCAGTGACAGTTTCTTGTCTGCTGCATCGTTCCAAAACACAACAAGTGTTTTGATTAACGCAGCAACTTCTGGCCGAATTGATAAGCTTCGCGGATTAAAAGAAAATGTGATTATCGGACGCAAAATTCCTGTTGGAACTGGCGCTCGGGTTAACGCAAAATCTAAACCTGTTGAAACTAAAGAAGAATTTGAAAACGAAACTAACGATTCGACAGTAGAAGAATAAAAAACTTAAAACACTGGCTTTGCTGCCGGTGTTTTAATTTGCGTTAAAGAACGAAAAATGATACAATATTAGCATAAACAAAATAGGAGAATATATGAGTTCTAATGAAACTAAAAAAGTTGGCGTAAAAGCTTTTCGAAATCGTGGAATTATTTTTGCAATTTTAGCAATTGTTTTAATTGTTGCTGGCTCAATTTGGATTGCAAAACCTTTTAATGATTTTCTAAAAAGACAAACTTGGAAACAAACTGAAGGGCAGATTTATGGTTTCGAAAAGAAAATTATAAATGAAAAAACTGGTGAACATAAATATACGGCAGTTGTAGATTTTTCAGTGAAAGAGAACGAAATAATCGAATTTCACTCAGAGCTAAAGAATGAAAAACCAGTTATCGGCGAAAAAGTAAAAGTTTTTTATGATGAAAAAGATCCAAATTCCGCTGTTGAGGGTGATTTTGAAATTACTAAAATAGTTGCTCCGAGTGGACTGCTGATTGTTGGAATTATTAGTGCGGTTTTAGCAATGATTTCTTTTGAAAGAATGAAAAAAGCTAAAAAGATGCAAAATCAAGCAAATACCTCAGCCTTTGTACAGAATTTTATTCCGCAAAATAATCAGGAAAGTAAGTAATGCGAACGATTTTTACAGATGGAAGTGCTTCACCGAATCCTGGCCCTGGTGGTTTTGCTGTGATTGAAAACGGCAAACCGATTGCTTTGGGGGCTGAAAATCCAAGCACGAATATTCGAATGGAAGGATTAGCTTTGAAAAAAGCTTTCGAAATTTTAGACGGTGAAGAAGCTGAAATTTTAACAGATAGCGAATTTTGGGTTAATGTTTTAGTGAAATGGGCGCCAGCTTGGGAGAAAAATGGCTGGAAGAAAAAAAATGGTGAAATTAAGAATCTTGATATTGTGAAGCCGCTTTTTGAGCTTTATAGAAATTCGAACGTAGAGTTAAAATGGCTAAAGGGACACGCTGGTCATGAGTTTAACGAAATGGCTGATGAATGGGCTAATCGGGCAAGAAACGGGGAAAAGCTTTAATTCTATTATTGACTTTCTTCTAAGGCTGTGATAAAATAAGAGTTCCGCTCAAAAGTGGAAAATAAAAATTTGGAGGAAATTATCCTTTTATGAAAAAAGCATTAAACGAGGCTAAAGAGCCTCTATTAGTTTCCTTGTTCTTTATCGTAGTCTGCGGCGTGTCATTATTTTTAACGATTTTGACACACTGGAACTTTGGTGTGTTCTTTTTTAGTATTGTTATGATAACATTAGTAATTGCTGCTAAAAGGATCGATGAAAAGATGCCTGAAAAAGTTCGAAGATAAAAAAAATTTTTAAGCCAGAGAAACTGGCTTTTTCTTTTGATTATTTTTACTTTACAGATTTTAAAAAATATGATAAAATTGTTAGCGAAGCGCTGTTTTTGTGCTGGTTTCGAAAAAACAACAAAACTAGCGTGAAACAGCAATAAAATAATAAATTTAAGAGGAATCAAATGAATAAAAATACTCCATTGGAAAATTTCCGAAATGTTGGTATTATTGCGCACATTGACGCCGGTAAAACTACAACAACAGAAGGTATTCTTTACCGAACTGGTTTGACACACAAAATTGGTGTTGTTCGTGGTGAAGGCGATGGTGCAACAACCGACTGGATGGCTCAAGAGAAAGAGCGAGGTATTACAATTACTTCTGCTGCTGTTACTTGTTTCTGGAAAGACCACAAAATTAATATTATTGACACCCCAGGACACATCGACTTTACTGCTGAAGTGGAGCGTTCACTTCGCGTTCTTGACGGTGCTGTGACTGTTTTTGACGGTAAAATGGGTGTGGAAGCTCAGTCTGAAACTGTTTGGCGACAGGCTGACAAATACGGTGTGCCACGCGTTTGTTTTATTAATAAAATTAACCAAACTGGTGGTGACTTCTATAAATCAATTAAATCAATTCACGATCGTTTAAGCAAGCAGGCTTTCCCAATTCACTTGCCAATTGGTTTCGAACAAGAAATTAATGGTGTTGTCGACCTTATTGACATGAAAGCTTACACTTATGATAACTATGCTGACCATGAGTTGAAAGTTGGTGAAATTCCAGCAGACATGCTTGAAAAAGCTAAAAACGCACGCTCATTACTTGTTGAAAATGCGGTTGAGGCTGACGATGAATTAATGATGCGATTCTTCGAAGAAGGTGAGGAATCAATTACAATTCCTGAACTTAAAGCTGCGCTTCGAAAACGAGTTCTTGCTGGCGATTTCTTCTTGGTAACTGGTGGTGATGGCCGTGGTGTGATCGTGGAAAAGGTTCTTGATCTTATTAATGATTATCTTCCAAGCCCACTTGATATTGCTTCGATTAAAGGAACTGATGCAAAAACTGGTGAAGCTATTGAGCGCAAACCGTCTGTAGATGAACCAACTTCTGCGCTAGCATTTAAGATTGCAACCGACCCATTTGTTGGAAAACTCGTATTCGTGCGTGTTTATAGCGGTAAAATTACTGCTGGATCATATGTTCTTAATACAATGACTGGTAAAAAAGAACGAATTGGGCGAATCGTTCGAATGCATGCTGATAAGCGTGAAGAAATTTCAGAAGTTACTGCTGGCGACATTGCTGCTGTTGTTGGCTTGAAAGATGTTACAACTGGTGCAACTCTTTGTGATTTGAACCATGGTGTGATTCTTGAAGGTATTGAGTTCGCCGAACCTCCAGTTTCGATTGCGGTTGAGCCAAAAACCAAAGCCGACCAAGAAAAAATGGGAATTGCTCTTCAACGACTTGCTGAAGAAGACCCAACTTTCCGAGTTCACACAGATGAAGAAACTGGTCAAACAATTATGTCAGGAATGGGTGAGCTTCACCTTGATATCTTGATCGACCGAATGAAGCGTGAATTTAACGTTGAAGCTAATGTTGGTGAGCCACAAGTTGCTTTCCGTGAAACTATTCGTGGAACTGCTGAAGCTCAAGGTAAACACGCAAAACAGTCTGGTGGTCGTGGTCAATATGGTGATGTTTGGATTCGTTTTGAGCCAAATGAACCAGGAAAAGGCTTTGAATTCTTTGATGAAATTAAAGGTGGTGTTGTGCCACAAGAATATCGCAAACCAGTTGAACAAGGTGTGCTTGAAACGCTTGAAGGCGGTGTGATTGCTGGTTACCCAGTAGTTGACGTTAAAGCTACACTTTATGATGGTTCTTACCACGATGTCGACTCAAGCGAATTAGCCTTTAAATTGGCCGGTGCGCTTTCAACTCGTGAAGGTATTAAGAAGGCAAATCCAGTTCTTCTTGAACCTGTGATGAAAGTTGAAATTACAACTCCTGAAGAATTTATGGGTGATGTAATTGGAGACTTGAACTCACGACGCGGTCGAATCGATGCTATGGAAGATCTAATGGGTGGAACAAAGCTCGTTAAAGGTTTCGTTCCTCTTGCAAATATGTTTGGTTACACTTCAGACCTACGCTCAATGAGTAAAGGTCGTGCAGCTTCAACGATGGAGCTTGCGCAATACGAAGAAGTTCCACCTAACGTTGCACAAGAAATTATCGAAAAGCGAAACGCTAAATAATAATTTCAAAAAATTTAAAAACTACCTCTTTCGGGAGGTGGTTTTTTATATTTAATGTATGATATAATAGTATGGAATTATAATAAAAAAAGGGAGCTTTTAAATATGGCGAGAACAAGTATTCAATCAGTTGAGCCAATGGTAGCAGATTTAGTTAATGGCTGGTTGAAGTCATATGGTTTGGATTATAAATTAGAACAAGAAACTTTAAATTCTGAGATTGATAACGCATTGTCAGAATACTATTCCAAGCGAGGAGGGGCTGGAGGAAATCGCCCCGATACTAATTTATTTAGAAAAATAAATTGTAGGAAGGAGGGGCAATTTTGAAAGTAATTGATTTTGAAGAATTTAAGATTTATAATGAGGAGAACAAATATAGTTTTTTATATGCGGATTTTGATGATGAAAATAAATTCTTGAAAGGATTAGTTTCGTATATTTTTGATGAGAAAAATTTGCTCCTTTATTCTGAACTAAATACAGGAATAGAATTTACTCCAGGCAAAAAAGAATATGTAAAGCTTTATAAAAATATTCAATATTTCTTAGATGAGGAGTTAATGAAAATACCAATAGTTGATTTAGATGATGAGTTGGAAAAGATATTGGGCGAAGAATATGAATGTTTTAGAGATTCCGATGGTAAGTTCTTAATAAGAAAAGATAAAATAGGAAAAATTGGGGAATATATTTTTCATTTAATATTAACAAGATATTTTGGGTACAAATGTATAATTCCAAAATTCCGTATTACAACAGATAGAAATATGAGTGCATTTGGTATTGATACATTATTTTATGATGATGAAAAAAGTGAAATTCTATTTGGAGAAGCAAAATTTTCAAAGGAACTAAAAAATGGAGTTTCCTTGGTTAATCGATCTTTGAAAGATTATGAGCAAAATATAAAAGAAGAATATTTATTGGTTCTATCAAATGAAATCTTTAACTTAAATTCAAGCTTTTTGAATAAGTATAAAGATACAATTGAAGTCTGTAGAACCTTCGAAGATTTTATTGATGAATCAAATATAAGTAGTATTATAATACCTATTTTTATTGCTCACGGTGATGGTAATAAAGAAAAAATAGAAAAGTTTTTAGATAGATTAAGTAGCATTAATTCTAATGAAATGTTAGGGTTAGAGACAAAATATTTGTTAATCTCTTTACCAGTAATTGATAAGGAAAAATTTGTTGATTTTGCAATCAGAATGGCGGCGAAAAAAGTTCATGAATACGAATGTAAATAATGCACAGGTGTATAGGGAAAATTACATACTTGCGTTAAACAATGTAGATAATAAAACGGAATATGAAAAATTTCATGCAGATTCTCTATTTAATCTGGGATTAACAATGTATTCAAGAGGATATTCATTTAAGTCAGCTATTTATAATGGATTTGCTTGTAGTCATATTGATAGTAATTTATCATTACATCCAGAGCAAATGCGAGTTTTAAATCTAATTAAAGGTAATAATGGTCTCATCTTTAGTGCGCCAACAAGTTTTGGAAAGACGTTTGTTGTATTTGAATATATAGCAAGAGAGCAGCCTAAAAATGTTGTTTTGATTGTACCTACATTAGCACTAGTTGATGAGTATAAACAAAAAATACTCAAAAAATATAGAAACTCGTTTTTGGATTATAAGATTTATACGAGCATTGATATAGAAAAAGAATATGATTTTGAACACAAAAACTTATTTATTTTAACTCATGATAGAGTGGTTAATGAAGACGTAATTTCGATTTTTTCAGAAATAGATTTTTTGGTTATTGATGAGGTCTATAAGCTTAAGACTGATTTTAATAATGATAGAGTATTGATACTGAACTTGGCATATAAATTTCTAATGGAAAAATCAAGAAAGTATTTATTACTAGCTCCTTTCTTAAAAGAAGTCAGAAATATTGATAAAATAGAAAATAAACCGCTATTTTTTTCAAGCAACTTTTCACCTGTTGTAAATAAGGTTATAGAGCGAAGAATTGTTGATGAAAAAGATAGATATTTAGAAACTGTAAAAATTGTAAATGAACTGGAGAATACCAAGCGACTGGTTTATTTCCACACAGTGTATTCGCTCAATAAATTTTTATCTGAAAAATTTGAATTTAATATTAAAATTGGTAAAAGTAGGATTTTAGATGAATTTATAGAATGGGCTTCAAAAGAAATACATGAGGAATGGTCGGTCTTAAGGGCATTAAATAAAGGTATTTTAGTGCATCACGGTCAGTTACCTTTAGGGATAAGGATGCTACAATTAGAACTATTTGATGATATAGACAGTGGATATAATATAATGCTATGTACATCCACATTGTTGGAAGGTGTTAATACTGCGTGTGAAAATATTATTATAACAAAGCCTGCAAGAAATAAAACTAAATTTGATGCATTTGATTTTTTTAATCTTATAGGGAGAACGGGAAGACTTTGCCAATATTATTTAGGGACTGCATATTATATACGTGGTACTAACGACAGAAAGTATTGTAAGGAAGAAGCTTTAAAGTCTATTGAATTTGAGTTAACCGACAATAGTATTGATATGGATATTAATTCCGATAGATATAATGAACATCCTGAATTTTTGAGTTTATTGCAAGAAATGGGAATCACATATGATGACTATATAAAGCATTTTGCAACACAATTTAGATTTTCAACAGTAAGTGCGATGTATAATAGATTCAAACAAAATAAAAACTTATTATACAAGGCGATCAATGATATGCTTATAAGTGATCAACCATCAAAACTAAATACTGTTAGGGAGATATATAAAATTATTGAAAGTAATTTTAATAATTATAAGCTTAAAACATTTATTATTAATGCTTTGACATATAAGAGCGTAAATAGTGTTAGGGCGACTATTGAACGGGTTCGTGGAGCATTCGTTGAGTTAGATTTAGATTCTATAATAAGTGAAGTTTTAAAATTGAAAAATAGTTATATAGAATATGATTTCTATAAGAAAACGGAAGCTATTTTATATTTTATGGAGTTAGATAATGTATCAGAGAATATAAAAAAGCCTATTGAGGAGGAAATACTAAGAGTAATAGAGAATAAGTATTTTATGCATTCTCCAGGTAAAAAAATATTAAAAGATATGGGGATTTATGATAAGGATATAAATAATATTTCTAAAATTATTGGTGAAGATATAAGTTCTGTTGATGAATTACAAAGTAAAATACAGGAAAATTACGAAAAAGTTATTTCTAAAATAAGTGTTATATCAAGGTTTATTGTTGAAAAAATGATAAGATGAGAAAGCTACCTATCTATCTCCTTGTCCATATATTTCTCATAATTTTTTCTGATTTAATATAATTCTTTCATATCAGATTTTGTAGAAGAATACTCTTGCATTAGAGTATTCTTTTTCTTGTAATTTATCAAGTTTATCTAAAATATCCTTGGAATTTGGAAGTTTTGAGCAATATTTTTTAGGTCTAAAAGGGCATTTTTATAGAGTGTTATTTCTGATTTGTGTTCTTCAAAAAAGCTTCATCAGATGGATCTTTCTTATATTCCAGATATATTTGGCGATACGATTTTATGATATGAACTTATTCTATAGTATTTGACATAGCTGAAATTTTCTTATCAATAACAAATTCTTTTCAGCCATTACGAAGTTAGCAATTAAAGATGTTGTTAAATATGCAGATAAAAGGATTGTTGCGACTAAAAAAATTGTAAATAAGTAATAAAAGCTTATATTACGCTTGCGCTTAGCCCGCTCAAAGTGCTATAATTAAGGCAGGAAATCAAGCACTTTTAAGGAAATAACTTGGTGATTTTGGCAAGGTGAAAGGAGGAATCTTTAAACCCTTATAGCAAACCAACAAAAGTGCTACATCACTTTTTAAAATTTGCTAAGCACATTTAAGAATCATCTATAGCATTTTTAATTAACTGCTATAGCAAAACAAATCAAAATCCTTTTAAGGAGGAAGAATGAGTCTTAAATATAAAGTTGTTCAACTTGTAAACCCTGCAAAACGAGATGAGCCAAAAAAGTTTTACGCTCAACTGGCTGAATCTGGCCGTGTTGATCTAGATGAAATCGCTAATAGTATTTCAGAAACCTCAACCACGGTGAGCCATATTGATGTGCATGCAGTTTTGCTAGCACTAACAGATGAGCTTTTGAAACGATTAGAGCGAGGCGAAAGTGTTCATCTTGGAAAACTTGGTTATTTTCATACAACTATTCAATCTAAAGGTCAAGCTAAAGAGTCTGATGTAACAGCAAGCTCGATTGAGGGTGTGAAAGTTCGTTTTGTGGCGGGTGATGCCTTAAAAGATAAGCTGAAGCCAGCACACTTTGAGAAGGTTGAAAAGGCTAAAACTACCGAGCCAAAACCAACCGAAAACAAGCCGGCGGGTGCTTAAAATTAACTAAAGAAAAAATTTTAAAACCAGCTTCGAGTGGCAAAAAGAGCTATCGGGCTGGTTTTAAAATTGGTTTTTTTGTGTTAAAATAGAGGATATATGAAAAGCCTTGTAGAGATTTTAAAAGAAGAATATCAAAACTATTGCCAAGATAAAAATATTGACTGGTTGCAAAGTGTAGAATTTGCCGAAATGCGCAAAAAACGTGGCGCGGAATGCTATTTTGTAGCGTTAAAAAATGGTGAAAATATCGAAGTTGCTGGGTTAATTTCTAGCAAAAATAAGCGTTTCGATTTGGTGATGGTTGAACAAAACGGCGCTTCGCAAGCAGATTTTGTGGATTTTTTAGTGAAGAGTGAAGAATTTGCACGCAAGCATGGAGCAATCTCATATCGGATTTTGCCAAAAGTTGTGCGTGCGCTTCGCAATGATAAACTTGAAATTATTGAAAGTAACAATCTCGAATGGCTGAATGAACCGCTATTAAAAGCTGGTTTTAAATATCATTCTGGCTTCAAGCACGAGTTTGATATGGATGTAAACATGCATGTTTATTTGAAAGATCTAACAGAATTAAGTGAAGATGACATGGCGGCGACTTATAACCAAACTACTCGCCGAAATCTGCGCGCAGCAATGAGAAAAGGCGTGAATATTCGCAAGGTTGAGGAGAGCGAATTTGCTGATTTTGTGGCGATTTTAAAGAGTTCGAACCAGAAAAATGGCGTTGGCACGCGGGATGAAGAATATTACCACAATTTAAAAACTTGTTTTGGTGAGCAAGCGCATTTTATGGGCGTAGAATTTGAAGGAAAGCTAATTTCTGCTGGCGTATTTATCTTTTCGAAAAATGAAGTTGTTTATTTTGAAGGTGGTTCTTTGCAGGAATATCGCAAAATTCCAGCTTCAACATTTTTGCAAGATTATATGATTAAAGAGGCAATTCGCGCAGGAGCTTCGAAATATAATTTTTATGGTATTACGGCAGAACCAAAGGCGAGTTTGTTGCGTTTTAAGGCTGGTTTTCGTGGTGTGGCGGTTGAGTATGCTGGTGAATACCGTAAAAGATATTTGTTACGCACAATTTTTAGTAAAATCTTTCGAAAATAGTTTAATATTTTGAATTTTAGGCATTAGAATAAAGATACGAGGTTTTACCTTAGTAATTTTGAAAGCAGGTGCAAAGCCATGGCTGGATTTAACATTTCTATGGAGCGAATTAACAATGATTATTCGAGAGTTGTTGATATTGGTAACGAGATTAAGATGCTTAAAAGCAAACTTTATGATGCATACGAATTACAAAAAAGTATTTGCGAAGATTTGAGACTTGCGGGTGAAGCTTTAGGTTATGCAAGAAAGGAGTGTCGATGGGCGAAAAGATTATGCAAGCATGGAGAAACAGATGAGGGTAAACATTCAGAATATGACAGAAACTTGAAATATTGGAAAGATTCGGTCAGGATGCTCACTAAAGAAAAAAGAAAGACCAGTCAAACAATTAGCGACCTGAGAGGCGCAATAGAAAGTGGCAAAAAACTTTTAACAGCACGAGTTGATGCTCGCCATGATTGGGAAACCTAACTTTAACCACCGAAAGGTGGTTTTTATTGACAAAAAATATGATCTATGGTAAAATTATAACCTATCTAAAACAAAAGAGTTCTAGATAAGATTTATTTAAAGGAGGTTGTCGCTTATGGCAACTCGTAATTTTAAACAAATAGCAAACCTTGGCCGTACGAGAGGTTATGAGAACGCAGTTAAGGTTTTTGAGTCTAGCTTTCTAAGTGAAACGATCGAAGACCGTGAGGAATCGCTCAACTCAGCTTGGAAAATAAGGGGAGAGCTTTTAGATACGATCGGTGAGTTATCGAACAAATTAGAGAATTCGGTAAATCCATCGCAAGATGACTATAAGTTATTGGAGTTATTCCAAAAATGTCTAAGTCGTATTGATAAAAAAATAATTCCTAGATTAAATAGGACGACTCAGGATTTAAAGGGAACTGAAGCTAGAGGTATTCAAAAAGATAAAGTAGTGAAAAGCTCAAACTATAAAGATAAGAAACATGGTTTTCATACTAAATGTGTTCCAGATAAAAAAGGAATACAAGCGCGATTACAACATTGCACGAACAAATAAACAAAAACGGTAATGGCTTGCTAGCTAAAAATGTTTCAAAAAACATCCAACCGCTCAAAATGAGCGGTTTTTTCTTTACGCCTATGTTTTTTTATGTTAAAATGGTAAAAGTTAAAGAAGGAGGTTTGAGTTTTGGACGATTTTAAATATTTGCCAGAAAATGCTCATTATTTTGATTCGGCGTGCCAATCTTTGCGACCGCAACCAGTTTTAGACGCTTTAAATGATTACTATTTAAATTTTAACTCTTGTGGAGAGCGTGTAAAATATGCTTGGGGTAGAAAAGCCGATAAAAAGGTTGAAGAAACTCGCGAGGCGGTTTTAGATTTGTTAAAGCTAAAAGAAAAAGATTATTTTGTGAGCTTTACGCTTAACACAACCTATGGTTTAAATTTGTTGCTCTCGCAGCTTGAATTACCCGTTTCGAAAGTGATAACTAGTGAGATTGAACATAATTCGGTTTTTCTTTCAACGATTGAATTCGCTAAAAAACACCAAATTGAACGAATCGTGCTTGAGCGTGAAGAAGATGGATCGATTTCACTCGAAAATGATTTTTCGAAAGCCTTGGTTGTGGTTAATGCGGCTTCAAATATTGATGGAAGGCGACTTGAAAACATTAAAGATTTGGTAAAGAAAATTAAAAAACAAGGCGGATTTGTAATTATTGATGCCGCACAAGCGTTAGGTTCAAGCTACGAATTACTCCAAAAAGTTCCAGCCGATGCAATCATTTCAAGCGCGCACAAGATGTATTCGGCAAGCCTTGGAATTATGGTTGTGCGAAAAGATTTTGCAAAATTTATAAAAACTTCTTTTGTTGGTGGTGGAATGGTTTCGGGCGTTTCGAAAGAATCTTATGAAGTATTAGACGGCGAGCATATTCATACGCTTTTCGAGCCAGGGCTTCAAGCTTGGGGTGAAATTATTGCTTTAAAAACAGCAATTGATTGGTTGAAAAAACAAAAGAAAACTTCACGAGTTGATGAGTTTTCAAAAGATATTTTTGAGTTTTTAAAAAACCAAAATGGCGTTAATATTTTAAATAAAAAGCCGGCTCCTGTGATTAGTTTTTACCACGACAAGCTTGATGCGCACTTGATTGCACAAGCTTTGAGCGATGAAGGAATTATGGTGCGAAGTGGTTATTTTTGTGCGCATTATTATTTAAAAGAAGTTCGAAAACTGCCACATTTAGTACGAATTTCAATTGGCTTACATAATACTGAAGCTGATGTTGTGAAATTAAAAGAAGTTTTGGAAAGGATTTTTAGCTAATGATTTGTATTGCTGCGTTTATAGTTTTGCTAATTATTTGGTTATTTACACCCGCTTTAAAGATTTTTGGCTTTAAAAAACAAGCGAAATCAATTAATCAAATATTTAAAAAATCAATGCATTGTTTCTCGCGAAGAGTAACTTTGCGCGCTTGTGATTCGAATTTTAAAGATGAAATTAAAAATTCAATTCTTCGAAAAATAATCGTAAAGCACAAAAAATGGGTAAAACCAGTTTCTTGGGCGATTGAGGCAGTGGCCGGCTTGATTGTTCTAATTACAATTTGGTCTGTTCTAACAGTAATTAAATCAGCTTTAGCACTATTTGTTTTTGGAACTTGTGATATTCAACGGCCGGCTTCTTGTGCACTAAATTCAACCGAGGCTTGCTCAATTGATGGCGGAAATACTGAAAATCCAATAGTTTCATGGTTTACGGATTGGGGGCAAATCTTTAATGCGATGCCTGCAAAATTTCGAAATTGGAATGCTCAAGATTATGTTGTAAAAAATTCAACTTATCGTGGTGAGTTCTCTAATGAAGTTTCGAAAGATGCGAGCGTGGCGATTGATATTTTTGACCCTGGTTGTATTGTTTGTCGGCGCTCATTTATAAATCAGAAAAATAGCGGATTCTTTAAAAATCATAAAACCCATCTCTTACCATATCCGATTGATGGAAAGTTTAAAAATTCTGAGTTGATTTCGAAATATCTTGAAGCTGTTCGAGGAATTCAACCTGAAAATGGTAAGAAGATTTCGGCTGAATGGATGATTATTGAGAAGATTTTTACTGAAAAGGATGGAAAAGGAGCTTTATTCCAAGAGAAGTTTAATGGCGAAAATCAAACTTCAACAACGGCGGAGGAAACTGAGAAGATTTTGCAAAGCTGGCTGAAAGATGCGGGTTATTCAGATATGCAAGTTGAGGAAATTTCGAAAAAAGCTAAAAGTGATGAAATCCAGAAGCGTATTAAAGAGAATATTCGAGTTGTAAATGAAGAAATTAAGACGAAGAGCATTCCGACTTTGATTTATGAAAACCAGAGACACGAGGGTTTATATAAAGTTTCGAAATAATTTTTATAAAACCTCTTTACAAAATATTGAAGATTAGGTATAATTATAGGTAGCGTCGCGTCGTGTGTTTTGCTAAAACAGTGACTCGTGCGACGCGCATAATATTATTAATAAAAGGAGAAATTCTAAAAATGGCAGAATTTGACCGCTCAAAGCCACACGTAAACGTTGGTACAATGGGACACGTTGACCACGGTAAAACAACTCTTACTGCGGCTATCACAGCAGTTCTTGCAAAACGACTTCCATCGGAAGTTAACAAACCAATCGCGTACGATCAAATCGACAACGCACCAGAAGAAAAAGCTCGTGGTATTACGATTGCTTCTTCTCACCAAGAATATGAATCAAAAAACCGACACTATGCTCACGTTGACATGCCTGGACACGCAGACTATGTTAAAAACATGATTACTGGTGCCGCTCAGGTTGATGGTGCTGTTCTTGTGATTGCAGCTACAGATGGTCCTATGCCACAAACTCGTGAACACGTTCTTTTGGCAAAACAAGTTGGTGTGCCTAAGATTGTTGTTTTCTTGAACAAAATGGATATGGCTGACGAAGAACTTGTTGAATTGATTGAAATGGATGTTCGTGAACTTCTTTCAGCTAATGGATTTGACGGCGACAACGCTCCAATCATCAAAGGTTCAGCTCTTAAAGCTCTTGAAGGTGATGAAAAATACGAAGACGCTATTATGGAATTGGTTGATGCTATGGATACATACATCGAAGAACCAGTTCGTGATATGGACAAACCATTCTTGATGCCTATCGAAGACGTTTTCTCAATCAAAGGTCGTGGTACAGTTGCTACAGGACGAATCGAACAAGGTGTTGTTAAACTTAACGACGAAGTTGAAATTGTTGGTTTGAAAGATTCACAAAAAACTGTTGTTACAGGTATTGAAGCTTTCAAAAAATCTCTTGATCAAGGTCAAGCAGGTGACAACGCTGGTCTTCTTCTTCGAGGTATTGATCGAGATCAAATCGAACGTGGACAGGTTATTGCTGCTCCTGGCACAATTACTCCACACACAGAATTTGAAGCTGAAGTTTACATCTTGAAGAAAGATGAAGGTGGACGACACACTCCATTCTCAAAGGGTTATAAACCACAATTCTACTTCCGAACAACTGACGTTACTGGTGAAGTTGAACTTCCAGCTGATAAAGAAATGGTTATGCCTGGTGACAATGTAACTTTCAAAGTTAAATTGCAAGCACCTATTGCTATGGAACAAGGTTTGAACTTTGCTATCCGTGAAGGTGGACGAACTGTTGGTGCTGGTGTTGTTACAAACATCATCAAATAATAGTTTATGGTTCATGAAAACACTCCGATAAGGAGTGTTTTTATTTTGGTTAAAATAATTAAATTTGTTGTTATTTTAACCGAAAGCATGATATAATATTAGAGTTATGGATATTTTGGAACTGTTTAAAATTGTTATAGTTAGTATAATTGAAGGTGTTACCGAATGGCTGCCTATTTCAAGTACTGGCCACATACTACTATTTGACGAATTTGCCAAGCTTAATTTTTCAAGTGAGTTTAAGTCTGTATTTATGGTTGTCATCCAGCTTGGAGCTATAATGGCAGTTATTTTTACTTATTGGTCTAATTTAAATCCTTTTGATAAACATAAGAATCGTCGTGAAAAAAAGAATACAATTGAATTATGGAAAAAAATATTAATTGGTGCAGTTCCTGCGGGAGTTATGGGAATACTATTTAATAATTTTATAGAAAAATATTTCGAAAATATGTGGGTTATTTCGGCAATGCTGATTGTTTATGGCATTTTGTTCATTATTATAGAACAGTTTCGAAAAAATAAAAATATAAAGACAAAAATTGAAAGCTTTGAAGAAATGACTTATTTAGATGCACTTAAAATTGGTGGATACCAAATTTTAGCACTCATCCCTGGAACTTCTCGAAGCGGATCAACAATAATTGGTGGGTTATTGACGGGGGTTTCGAGAAAAATTGCGGTAGAATTTTCATTTTTTATGGGCATTCCTATTATGTTAGGGTCGAGTGCTCTTAAGATTATTAAACATGGCTTTAAATATTCTAATACTGAGATTTTCTACCTATCAGTTGCCTTAATTTTAACGTTTATCGTTTCAATGTTTGTTATAAAGTCTCTGGTTAACTATCTTAAGGATAATGATTTTCGAATGTTTGGTTGGTATAGAATTTTATTAGCAATATTAATAGTTGGGTATTTTTTAATTAAATAGGAATTGAATCTTTAAATAAGATTGAAAGTATGGTAAAATAGTTATTATGAATTGGAAAATAATAGTTAAATCGATGAAAAATAAAGATATGCAAAAGCGTGTCTTTGGAGTGGTTGGTCTTTTAATAATTTTTAGATTCTTGGCGCATGTGCCAATTCCTCTTGCTAATGCGGGAAACTTGAAAGAGGTTGTTGAATCTGCCATTAAGAGCACTGATTTAGGAGGATTTATTAATCTGCTAACTGGTGGTGCTTTGACAAGCTTTTCAATTATGCTTGTTGGTCTAAGCCCATTTATTACTGCCTCAATTATTACTCAGTTAATGACAAAAGCTATCCCATCACTAGAAGAATTAAATAATGATGGCGAGTCTGGTCGACGAAAGATTAATCAATGGACGCGAATTTTAACTATTCCTTTAGCGATTATTCAATCTATTGCTTATATTTTCATATTACAGACAACCGTTCTTCAGTCTAACTCTGCAGGCTTCAAAGGCATGAGTTTGTCTAACTGGATTGTTGCCGTAACTGCAATGGTTGCTGGTTCGGTTCTTTTGATGTGGATTGGTGAAATTATCACAGAAAAAGGCGTTGGAAATGGAATTTCCTTAGTTATTTTTGCTGGTATTATTTCACAGCTACCAACAACATTAGCAACTCTAATTTCTTCAATTACAGATACTAAAGATGGTGCTTTTGATGTTTTCGGTTGGTTTACTTTGCCTGTTAATCGTATTGCATTTATGGTTACATTGATACTTCTAGTAATAAGCTTAATTCTTCTTTATATTTTAGTTAAGATTAATGAAGCGCAAAGAGTTATTACTATTAATTATGCAAAACGAGTTCATGGAAATTCATCTTATGGTGGAATAAAAAGTATATTGCCAGTAAAACTTATTGTTGCCGGTGTTATCCCAGTAATTTTTGCTGTTTCGTTCTTAAGTCTTCCTGCGTTTATTGGTCAGGTGATGAAGAATGCTAAAGTTAATGTTTCATTGGCTGAAAACTTAATTAAATGGTTTTCTGCCCCAAATCAAGGAACTTTTACCGGATCTTCTCCTGAGTCGTTTATTTATCCGGCCGTATATTTTGTTTTAATCGTGGTATTTACATATTTTTATACTTCGATTGTATTTAACTCGAATGAAATCGCTGACAATCTTCAAAAACAAGGTGGATTTATTGAGGGTATACGCCCCGGTATTTCGACAGCAAACTATTTAAATAAAGTGGTTAATCGCTTAAATTTGTTTGGTGCAGTAGCTCTTGGTTTGATTGCGTTATTACCATTTGTTGCAGATTATCTCCTATATAATCTAGCTTCAATTCAAAATAGTAATCTTTCAATTGGTGGAACTGGAATCTTGATTATTGTAACTGTTGCTCTCGAGACTATTAGACAGATAAATTCGCGAGCGTTGATGGTTACTTACGACGATTACAAATAAAGAGATCTTTAAATGAAGATTAAAAATTCTCGAAAAAAAGCTAAAAAAATATTGTCTGTAGTTCTTATAATTTGTTGGGTTTGTTTAATAGGCTATACTGGAGTTTATGTATACAATAATTTTCTACAGCCTAAAAAAAATCAGCAGAAAATTCCAGGTGGCTCAACATTAACTCACCAAGTTGATGAAACTGAAGTTACTGAAGAGAAAAAAAACTCTTATAAAGTTCCTAATCCACTTTTCCCGAGATTTTTATCAATCCCTAACTTAAAAATCTCAAATGCTCGTGTTGTTCAATTGGGACTAATAAAAAATACCAACCAACTCGATTCGCCAATTTCAATTCATGATGCTGGTTGGTATGTGAAAAGTGCCTTACCGGGAAACTCTAAAGGCGCACTACTTATAGATGGCCATAATGGAGGTCCGACTAAAGGGGGTATTTTCGAAAATCTTGGTAACCTTTTGAAAGGCTCAGATATAATAGTTGAAAGAGGCGATGGACAAAAAATAACTTATGAAGTTAAAGATATCCGTGAAATGACTGTTGATGAAATTAATGATGAAAATAATAAATTTGGAATGAGTACGATGCTTGACTCATTTGAGCCTTCAAAAGAAGGATTGAATATTATAACATGTGTTGGTGATTGGGATTATTCGAAGAATACATTCAATAAACGAGTGATGCTAAGAGCTGTTCGAAAGTCTTAATTTGACGTAATAATAAAAATGTGCTATCATTCACTGGTAGTACATTTTTAGATTGGGGTGGAGAATATGCCAAAACACAAGATTGTATTTTTTGATATCGATGGAACAATTAGAAATAAATCTTTGACGGAATCTCTTTTTGAAATTCTTGTTCAAGATTATCCTTATCGTGGAGTTAATGAAGAAAAATATCTTCAACTTCAAGATGAAATTTCTAAACTTCGAAAAGCCTATAAATCCTCTGGTGATGAAGCAGATGATTTGTTTGGTGAGTATTGCCAAAAAGTTGTCGAATTTTCGATGTTTGCTCTTGAAAAATACTCTCTTGAGGAGGTTCGAGAAATTGGTCGCAGGGTTGCGACTGAATATCGAGACCATCAGGACTATGTATTTTCGAAAGAGCTTATAAAGTTTTTGCGACAAGAAGGTTTTGAATTGGTTGCAATTTCTGGCTCACCAAAATTTTTAGTTGATGCTTTCGTGAAAGAATATGGCTTTTCAAAAGGGATTGGCCAGGAATACATCAAAGATGAATCAGCTGGAATTTTTAAAGAAACTGAAATTCGAACTTTTCAGAATAAACATATTTTTGTTGAAGAGCTTCTCAAACAAAGAAAAAGTGGAGAATTCCATCGTAGCGATTTCTTTATTATTGCAGTTGGCGACACGGAATGTGATTTTTCGATGATGGATTACGCAGATAAGACTTTCGTAATAAATCCTTCCTTGAGCTTTTTTTCGAGTATAATTAATTTCGTATGGAATAACTCGCCGGAATTATGTAAACTGAAATATTCAAAATTTACGATTATATCTGAAAGAAAAAGAAGACCAATAATTCAGGAGCTTTATTCAACAAAAGATATTAATGGTTGTTTTATCGAATATGGGGTAGAAGTAAGCACTCCTTTGATTCGTAAAATTCAAGATGTTAGGTTCTTTCTTGAATATAGAAAATCATTATGGTTTTAGTTTCTAGGCGCCCGAAAGGGTGCTTTTAAAATTATGAAAAAAATAATAAAAAGGGCTTGACTTTTTGAGTAGTATAATGTAGAATGGTATAGATTTATGGCTCAAAAGGAAGTAATAAAATTGGAAGGACGAATCGTGGAGGCTTTGCCAAACACGCAGTTTAAGGTTGAACTTCAAAATGGGCATACAATCATCGCTCATATCAGTGGAAAAATGCGAAAGCATTATATTCGATTGGTGCCGGGCGACAAGGTTGAAGTAGAGTTGACCCCTTATGACCTTACTAAGGGAAGAATCAGCTTCCGCCTAAGAGATTAGCAAGTTCGAAATAGAAAAAAGCCAGCTTTCAAAATGGCTTATTATTTCTATGGGGATTTGCAGATAATATAAACCTAAAGGATAAGGAGTTTTTATACACTTATGAAAGTTCGTGCAAGTGTTAAAAAAATCAGTCCAGATGACATTCTAGTTCGTCGAAAAGGTCGACTACGTGTCATCAATAAGAAAAAACCTAAGAATAAGCAAAGGCAGGGTTAAGTATGGCTCGAATCGCAGGGGTAACAATCCCAGCAGAAAAGCAAGTTTGGATTGCTCTTACCTATATTTATGGTATTGGTGAAACAACTTCGCGAACCATCCTTGCGGCGGCTAAAATTGAGCCGACCACTCGGGTGAAAGATCTCACCGAGGCTGAAGAACAGAAGCTGCGTGAAATTATTGATAATAATTATACCGTAGAAGGTGATCTGCAACGCCTCGTGGCAAATAATATTAAACGTCTAAAAGACATTAACAACTATAAAGGTATGCGACACAAATCAGGGTTGCCTGTAAACGGTCAGCGCACACGAACGAACGCACGAACTCGAAAAGGTCGCGCAATCGCCGTTGGTGGAGCACAGCCAAAAGCAGCAAGCAAGACTTGATTTAGGAAAGGGATAGAAAAATGGCAGAAAAAGTTAGTCGTAAAAAACAGCGCCGATCTGTTCCATCAGGTCAAATGCATATTCAAGCGACCTTTAATAACACAATCATTACTTTTACGGATAAAAAAGGTAATGCTTTAGCGGCAGCAAGTGCTGGTGCTTGTGGCTTTCGAGGAAGTAAAAAAGGTACAGCTTATGCAGCGCAGGTTGCAACTGAAAAAGCAGCCGAAAATGCACAAGCTCTTTATGGGTTAAAATCAGTTGATGTTTTCGTTAAAGGTGTTGGACTTGGTCGCGATTCAGCGATTCGTTCACTTTCGAATGTAAACATTAACGTTGAAAGTATTAAAGATGTGACTGGCGTCCCACATGGTGGCGTTCGTCCTAAGAAAGCAAGGAGGGCTTAATTATGGCGAGAGATAGATCTCCGATTGTTAAACAATCACGCCGAGAAGGCTATGCCCTTCATCGAAAAGCTGCTAAAATTATGGCACGTAAGAGTGGAATTCCTGGTCAACATTCAGGTTCTCGACAAGGAAAGCCAAGTTTATACGCAGTTCAATTGCGTGAAAAGCAGAAAGTTCGACGACTTTACGGACTTCTTGAAAAGCAATTCGCACGATTGATGAAAGAAGCGTCACGCCGTGAAGGTTTGGCTGGTGAAAACTTATTACAGCTTTTGGAACTTCGTTTAGATAATGCTATTTATCGAGCAGGTTTCGCAACTTCACGACGACAAGCTCGCCAGTTGGTGAGCCACGGACATTTCTTGTTAAACGGTCGACGAGTTGATATTCCTTCAATTCGATTAAAAGCTGGCGACGAGATTGTTGTTCGACCAAAGAGCCAAAAATCTGGCTATTTCACGAATCTTGAAGATGTTGTTGCTGATGCAGCCCCAGCTCCACTTAGCTGGTTAAAAGCTGACAGTAAGAAAATGACAGTTTCTATTTCAGGTCTTCCTAAACGAGAAGAGGCAGAAGCTGGAATTAATGAACAGCTAATCGTTGAATATTACTCACGATAAAAGGTAAGGAGCTAAAAGTTTATATGTCAAAATTAATTCATAACCCAGCGCTTGCTGAAATTCAAGACTTAAGCGAAAATGTTGCAACTTTTGTTGTAAAGCCGCTTGAGCCTGGATACGGTAATACGCTTGGAAATAGCTTGCGCCGAGTGCTCCTTTCGAGTATTAATGGTGCAGCAATAGTTGCTTTTAAGATTGACGGAGTTAGCCATGAATTTACATCAATTGAAGGTGTGAAAGAAGATGTGGTTGACATAATGTTGAATCTTAAGAATGTAAAATTTAAGGCTCATACTGATTCGCCTGTTGAACTTCGATTGGAAAAAACTGGTGCCGGTGTAATTACCGCTGGTGATATTCAAGCAAACGCTGATATGGAAGTAGTAAATCCAGATCAAGTTATCGCAACTATTGACGATAAAAAGACTAAATTTGCGATGGATATTGTGGTTGAATCTGGTCATGGTTATAAAACTATTGAAGAATCAAGTGAAGACCGAATTCATAGTGATATGATTGCAGTTGATGCAATTTTCACGCCAGTTTTGCGAGTTCGATATAAAGTTGATAATACTCGTGTTGGTCAGGTCTCAAACCTTGATAGATTAGACCTAACTATCGAGACTGATGGATCGCTTTCTCCACGGGAAGCTTTCGAACAAGCATCGGCAATTTTAGCAAATCAATATACGGCACTTGCTGGTTCTACAACGATTGAAGCTGCTCCAGCTTTAGGTGAAGAATTTGAAGATGAAGCAAGTGAACTTCACACATCAATTGAAGATTTAAACTTGACAGCTCGAACAACAAATGCGCTTGTTAATAATGACATTCGTACTGTTCACGACTTAGTAAACCTTACCGAACAAGATTTGCGTGAACTTAAAGGCTTTGGAAGCAAAGCTTTGGATGAAGTAAAAGATAAAATAGCGGAGTTAAATTTATAATATGCACCGACATGGATATAAAGGGCGAAAATTTGGTCGTGAACGCGACCAACGCCGTGCGCTCCTCAAAGGCTTAGCGACTTCGTTAGTCATTCATGGCAAAATTGAAACAACTTTGCCAAAAGCCAAAGAGACTTTGCGCTACACAGAAAAGCTTATCACTAAAGCTAAAAAAGGTGATTTACATAACCGTCGTCAAGTTATGGCCAAACTTGGTAATATTGACGCAGCGAATAAATTAGTAGACATTATTGCTCCACAACTTTCGAAGCGAAATAGTGGTCATTTGCGAATTGAACGAACTCGAATTCGTCGCGGTGATGCTGCTCAAATGGCTACAATTGAGTTTGTTGATGAGATTAAACATGAAAGTGAGGATAAGTAAATGGCTGTTAATGCGAAAACTTATTCACAAAAGCCAACTGAAGTTGAGCGAAAGTGGCTATTGATTGATGCCGCAGAATCAGCTACACTTGGTCGACTCAGTGCAAAAATTGCAACTTTACTAACAGGTAAGAATAAACCAACATACACCCCACACACAGATGGTGGAGATTATGTAATCGTTATTAATGCCGAAAAAGTTAAAGTTACCGGTAATAAAGAAGAAGCTAAGATGTATTACCGACACAGTGGTTTCCCTGGCGGTTTGAGTGAAGCTTCACTAAAAGAATTGCGCGAAAAGAACGCTGCAATGATTATTGAAAAAGCAGTTTATGGAATGCTTCCAAAAAACAAACTTCAAGCAGATCGAATGAAACGTTTGAAAGTTTATGTTGGTACTGAACATAATCACGCTGCACAAAAACCAGAGAAAGTTGAGGTTAAATAATAATTATGGCTGAAGCTAAATATTTCTACGGTCTTGGCCGACGCAAGGCTGCAACAGCTCGCGCTCGACTATATACTGGAAAAGGTAATTTAACTATTAATGGTAAAACTGCAATCGAATACCTTGATGGTAATAAGTCTATGCTTGCTGAGATTACAGATCCACTTGCCTTAGTTGGTAAACAAGCTGATTTTGATATTACTGTAAAGGTTAACGGTGGCGGTTTAGCTGGTCAAGTTGACGCAATTAAGCTTGCTATTTCGAAAGCTCTAACTATTGCTCATGCTGACTTGCGACCAGTTCTTAAAAAGGCTGAATTCCTAAAACGCGATCCTCGCGAGAAGGAACGCAAAAAATATGGTTTGCGCTCAGCTCGAAAACGAGAACAGTTCTCGAAACGTTAATACTTCAAAAAACAATCGTTCGAATTATTCGAGCGGTTGTTTTTTTATTGTAAACTATCTTGATAATATATTCTTAATACCTTGATTTTTAAATATAAAAGGTATAGAATTAATAATGAACTTACAGAATGAACTGATTTAATATATATTAATGCAAGGAGATAAATGCATAAAATACAATCAGAATTAGAATTTGAGCAAGAAGTTATTGAATATCTAACAAAAATCGGAAATGTTAAACAGTGGGAATACGTAAAAGACATAAAAGATACTCAAGGTTTGTGGGATAATTTTAAGCGAATTATCGAACAAAATAATACAGCAAGGCTGGAAGAGCCTCTTTCGAAAAGTGAGTTTGCTCAAATTAAAGAACAAATTAGAAATCTTAAAACGCCATATCAAGCTGGTCAGTTTTTATATGGTACAAATGGTGTGTCGGAGATTTCGATCAACCTCGATAAAGGCGGTTCAACAACATTATTGATATTTGATCAAGAACAAATTGGCGCTGGAAATACTGTATATCAAGTGGTGAATCAAATTAAAAGACCAGCTATTGTAGATGGAAAAAATAGTCGCCGTTTTGATGTTACGTTACTAATAAATGGTTTACCAATTATTCAGATTGAGCTAAAAAAGGCAACAAATACTGTAACTGATTCTTTAAACCAAATGGAGCAATATATTGCAGAAAACCAATACAGTGGTATTTTTTCGACACTACAAGTTTTGGTGGCAATGACGCCGAATGATATTAAATATATGGCGAACACTACGGCTGGAAACTTTAACCGAGATTTTGCTTTTTCTTGGCAAGACGAGGAGACTTCAAAGCCTGTTAACGACTGGAGGACTTTTGCAGATAAAGTTCTTTCAATCCCGATGGCACACAATATTGCAACGCAATACATGATTTTAGACGGGACGAAAGGTCGCGAATCAATTAAAGTTATGCGACCATACCAAGTGTATGCAACCAAGAGAATTATTGATAGGATACGAAGATCGAATTTTAATTTTCACGACGGTAAATTTGGTTATATTTGGCACACAACGGGTAGTGGCAAAACAATAACAAGTTTCAAAACTGCATGGCTGGCGAGTCGGTTGCCAAATGTTTCGAAAGTAATTTTTCTTGTTGACAGAATCGCATTAACAAGGCAAACCGCAGATAAATACTCGGCTTACGACCCAACTTCAAACGATTCTAGGGTTGTTAGTGATACTAAAAATGTTACGGATCTTAAAAATAAACTTCTTAAACGCACGGATAAAAATATCATTGTAACGAGTATTCAAAAGATGGCTCGATACGTAAAAAGCCCAGATTTCAAGGAATTGGATGGAAATATTCTGTTTATTGTTGATGAGGCTCATCGCTCGACTGGAGATGGTGCAGACAATGAGGCGATGCTTGAAGTTATTCGAAATAAAATCCCAAATTCGGGCTGGATAGGTTATACTGGAACGCCAAAATTCCCACAGACTCAAAATACTTTTGGTAGACTTTTGCATGCATATACAATTAAAGAAGCTATCGCTGACCGCAATGTTCTAGGCTTTAATGTTGCATTTAGGGAGACGATTAAAGTTTCAGAAGACCGAGAAGAATATGACAGTAAAACTAAAACCGCTATATATGATGAAAGTAATAATCATTTAGAATTGGTGGTTGAGGATATTTTTAAATATTGGCAAGAGCGTTCGGCTGAAAGAAGATATAACGCCATTCTCACTGTTCATGTTGGTGGTGGCGGAGCGTCAATACCGCGCGCAATGCAATATTTTGATAAGTTTGAAGAAATTAACAAAACTCTACCGCCAGAAGAACGCTTAAAAGTGGCTGTGAGCTTCTCAATGGACACTTCAAACGGCGATAATCAGCTTCAAACCAACCAAAACCTTGCTCGTGCAATAAAATCATACAATAAGCTTTTTAACGAGAACTTTGATATGACAACAGTTAAGGAATACGCTGAAAGTGTTCAAGACCGGCTTTCGAAAAACAGCGAAGACGGCAAATATCTTGATCTTGTGATTGTGGTTGATCAACTTTTGACCGGCTTTGATGCGCCCGAGCTGAACACGCTATATGTCGATAGAACGCTTAAAGGCTCGTCGCTGATTCAAGCTTATTCACGCACGAATCGTGTTCATAACTTTAACTATAAGCCTTTTGGAAACATTATCAATTATCGCTGGCCAGAATTAAATAAAGCGGAAATGGAAGAAGCGTTGAGTATCTATTCAAATCGCGACTCTGCGAATGTTAGCGGAATACAGCTTTCATTAACTGATAGCGGAGTTCTTTCGAAACCATTTAGTAGTGTGGTTCAAGAACTAAAAGATGTTATTACGGAGCTTCGAACGCAAACAGAAGATTTTAAATATCTTTCGCCGAGTGAGGCTGTTCAAGATGCAACTTTCGAAAACCTTAAAAAATATTCAAGATTAGTGAACGCAGCCAAGCAATACACTGCAGGTAATGTTGATGGTGAAGAAATAATCTCGGTTGACAAAGAGCCGGATCTTTTCTATAAAACAATTGGAATCGCCAAAGATGAAGAAGTTCGCCTAACAACGGTGATAGCAAATGATCTTAAAAGGCGCCGTTCAAAGGCTGAAGGTATTGATGTTTCACATATCGAGCTTGAAATGGCACACATTCACAATGTGCGAGTGAACTATGACTATCTAACAGATTTGATCGCGAGAATGGCAAACGCCGTTCATGAAAAAAATATTGAAACCGCTGAGAAGCTTAAAGAAGAAATTCACCGCGAGCTTGAAAAAGCCGAGAACGAGCAAGATAGAATTAAATTCAGAGACTTCGTTCGAAAAATTATTAAAGGCGAGTATAAGTTTAATAAATACCCAGCACCAAATAATCGAGAAGAAGTTATCGAGGCTCTGAACGAATCGCAAGAGCAAACGGCAAATAGTAAAATTGATGATTTTATTGCACGCTGGGGAATTGGCAAAAACACCACCAACCTTGAGCTAACTCAAATGGTCAACAAACATCGCGTTGGCAGCAGAGAGGATTTAAACAAACAAAACGAATTAAACAAGATTATGAATAGGAATCAAACGAATTATCAAACCAATCAGAATACAGAACTTGCCCAGCTGAAATGGATTGAGTGGCGAAACCGCTTTACTGATGAAATTTATAACTTGGCAGACCAGATTGTGAGGGCTAAATAAATGGAAGCAGAGGTGAACAAGATGACAAAACAACCAAGTTATCGCTTTGCGGGTTATACTGAACCTTGGGCTGAGAAGAAGTTGGGGGAAGTTGCGGAAGTTAATCCTAAATCAGTAGTTCCTGATGAGTTTAAATATGTTGATTTAGGGGCAGTGGTAGGAACAGAGATGATTTCGTATAGAAATGAAACTATTCCTACATCGCCATCTAGAGCACAGCGATTGGCCATTAAAGGGGATATATTCTACCAAACAGTGAGACCTTATCAGAAAAATAACTATTTATTTGAAAAAGATGATAATGATTATGTGTTTTCTACGGGTTATGCACAATTAAGACCTAGTGGAGATGGATGTTTTTTATTGTCTTATTTGCAGACTAATAAATTTGTAAATGTTGTCTTAGATAATTGTACAGGAACAAGTTACCCAGCAATAAACTCAAAAGATTTATCTGATATTTTCATTTCCCTCCCATCCCTCCCCGAGCAAACTGCCATTGGTTCTTTCTTCCAAGATATTGACCAGCTCATTAGCCTTCAACAGCGTAAGTTAGAGGTGTTCAAAGAGCAGAAGAAAACCTACCTCAAGCTCCTCTTCCCAGCCAAAGGACAAACCAAACCAGCCCTTCGCTTTGCAGGATTTGAAGATGACTGGAAGGAAGTGAAGTTGGGGGAAATTGTAGCTTCTGAAAGAAAAGGCAAAGCAAAATCTGAGATGATTGGTAATAAGTCTGTCTATTTAGACACTATCTATCTGAATGGTGGAGAGCAAACAAGAGTTGATTATGATTGTGATACATCAAAAGAGGATATTATCATATTATGGGATGGTTCACAGGCTGGTACTGTTTATTATGGTTTTGAAGGAGCTTTAGGCTCAACTTTGAAATCATATAAAATATTTGGTAGTGGAAGTTTTTATTATCAGCAAATGAAGGCTAGTCAATCACTAATATTTGAGAGATATAGAACACCCAATATACCTCATGTAATAAAAAGTTTCTTAGATGATTTTTATATTTTCACAACTTCTCTCCCTGAACAACAAGCCATCGGTTCTTTCTTCCAAGACCTAGACAAGGCCATTGCTAAGCAAGAGGAAAAAGTCAACCAGCTCAAAGAAAGCAAACAAACCCTACTCAGAAAAATGTTTATCTAAATAAAAAGAAAGGAGAGTGTAATATTATGAATAAATCAAAAGAAATTTCAGCTCAGCTTTGGGATATGGCGAACAAATTGCGAGGCACAATGGACGCCAGCGAATATAAAAACTATATTTTGCCGTTCATGTTTTATAGATATCTTTCAGAAAAGCAAGACAATTATCTGAAAGAGAACGGCCTTGAAGATTTTTATGCTGCAAGCGGTGAAGAGCTAAGAGAATATCTAAAAGATTTGAAAATAAATTTGAGTTATGCGGTTTTGCCAGAGTATTCTTGGGGTGAGTTGATTTCGAAAATTGCAGATTATAAAATTAAGGCGAGCGACTACCAAGATATGTTTGATGCTTTTCGCGAGAATGCTGCACAGAATAGCGGTGAGGCTGAATCTTTAGCGGATATCTTCTCGGATATGAATTTGGGCGATATGCGGCTTGGTTCTGATATTAACGAGCGTGCACGAGCTTTGAACGAAATCGTGCTGATGATTAATGATTTTAATTTTAAAGATGAATCTGGCCGTGATATCTTGGGCGATGTTTATGAATATTTGATTGGTGAATTTGCGGCAAACGCAGGCAAAAAGGGTGGAGAGTTTTATACACCGCATGAAGTGAGCCAGATTTTAGCAAAAATCACAACACTTAATAAAAATAATAACGGCGAGCAATTTAGGGTTTATGACCCAACGATGGGTTCGGGGTCGCTACTTTTGACTGTTCAAAAAGAATTAACCTCGGAAAGAGATTCTGGAAAAGTGGAATTTCACGGGCAGGAATTGAACGCTACGACATATAATTTGGCGCGAATGAACTTGATGATGCACGACGTGAATTATAGTAATATGAAATTGAAGCGAGGCGATACTCTGAGTGCTGTTGACTGGCCTTCAATTGAAGAAAACGGTGTGCAAAGCCCGCTGAGGTTTGATGCGGTGGTGGCCAATCCGCCATATTCGCAACAATGGGATATTGAAAATATTGATCGTAATAAAGACGTTCGCTTTAAAAACTTTGGAATTGCACCAAAATCGAAAGCAGATTATGCCTTTGTTTTGCACGGATTGCACCATTTGGCGAATGACGGCACAATGGCGATTGTTTTGCCACACGGAGTTTTATTCCGTGGTGCTGCCGAAGCTAAAATTCGCAAAAAATTAATTGATGAAAATTTGGTTGATGCTGTAATTGGCTTGCCAGCAAACCTTTTCTATGGCACGAGCATTCCAACATGTATTTTGGTGATAAAAGGCCGTGAAGCACGAAAAAACACAAAAGATATTTTGTTTATCGATACTTCAAGTCATTTTGAAAAAGCTAAAAACAAGAATAAGTTGAGAAAAGAAGATATTTCGAAGATTTTAGAGGCCTATTCAAACCGGCAAGATATTGAAAAATATGCGCACGTGGCAAGTATTGAAGAGATTCGCGACAATGATTATAATTTAAATATTCCACGATATGTTGATACTTTCGAAGAGGATGAAGTAAAACCGCTTACGGAAATCGCAGAAGAAATGAAAGAAATTGACAGGGGAATAAAAGAAGTTTCGGATGAAATTCTTGCATCAATGAAGAAGCTTGTTGGCACCACACTAGAAGCACAAAAAGAGCTAGAAGAGTTTATTAAAATTATTGAAAGCTAAAAATCTGAAAATTAAAATTCGCACTCTGATTAAAAGGGCGCGAATTTTTGCTATTTAGACAAAAAATATTATACTAATGTCAATACGATTAGCTAGCGATTGAATCGAGTCTTCTATTGACAAAGTAAGGTTTTTAATATATAATATTTAGGTATATTTTATCTAAAAATAATTCTTATGGAGGGCTATGAAAACAGTAACGATAATGAAATATCGAATTGGAGATAAATATTTTTTTAAAGTTTTAGATAAATTCGATATTAAAGATGAAGTTGAGCGTCTTGATGAGATGATTAGGATTTCGAACGATCTAAGTTTGGAAAATAAAGATTACGAACAACTTTGGATTAAAGAAACGGTCCTATTTTAATTGTAGAATAAAAGTTTAAGAAAGACCGGGAAACTAACCGCCAAGATGCGCTAAACAATGTGGATTCGCAAATTGAAAGTAGCCGAATTGACTTGAATAACCGCATTATGGATGCAAGGCAGAAACAAAAGACTGCCAATGGCCAAGGATTGCAGAGCGCGATAGACCAAACACGGGATCTATCTAACCAAATTAGCAACAGCCAGAACAAGATTTTGGATTTGAGCAAAGAAACACCAAAAGCGCTTGAAAAGGTGGAATTTAAAGCACCAAAGCTTAGCGATTATAGCGAAAACGTGCAAGGTGTGAAGGTGGACAGCGGAAATCCAGACCAAGCAGGACTCCAAGACCAGCTTGATCCACGGCTTGCTGCACTACTTGATCCAAATAAGAAGAAGAAAGATTTGCAGGCGTAGAAAGGGAAGCTCGAAAGGGCTTTCTTTTATTGAGGCGTATTGAGTTTGACAAAACGAAAGAGATTATGTTAAAATGAAAATAACAATAAGCAATTTACAAAAGGTGGGAGGTTGGTGTATAATATACACCAAAATAATTATGGTACTATTCAATTTTAAACAAAGGGTGGACATTTTAGATATAGCTTCTTGGTTTTTATCAAAAGAATCTATGTCTCAAAAGAAATTGCAAAAACTTTGCTATTATGCTGAAGCTTGGAGTCAAGCGTTGCGAGATAAATCGATTGCAGAAAGAGCAGAATTTGAAGCATGGGTTCATGGCCCCGTGAATGTGGAGTTACGACGAAAATATGCTTCATTTGGATGGGGAAATATTCCAAAGGAGACTCCAAATTATGAATTACTAAGCTCTGAAGATGGCCTAGTTCAATTACTAGAATCTGTCTGGGCTACTTATGGCGATCAAGATGGGGATTCTTTAGAGGTATTAACACATCAAGAAAAACCTTGGATTGAAGCACGAGGTGCTACTCCAGAGTTTAAGCCTTGTAGCAAAAAAATATCAACAAAAACAATGAGGGAATTTTACAAGTCTATTCATGAGGAATAAGAAGCGTAAGGCTAAAAAGCCTAAAGGGTTGACATCTAAAAATAGTCCGAAGAAAGAAGCACCGATACTAACCAGGCATAGTGAAGGGATTTTTAAGGTTGCTTTTATAGGTGAGGCTACTCAGAAGGATTATACATTTAAAGATTGCACACCTAAAGAATGGCACAATATAGGTAAATTTTTAGATAATTGGGTCGGCAAGCCAGTGAGGCAAGTTAACTCACTTAAAAAGAGAGAGGACGATGATGATGACGTATGGACTACTAAATCTGGCGAAAAGGTTAAGATAAAACATTATGAATATTCTCAATCGGGCAGACTTCATGGATACAATATGGATGGGTATTTTATTGTAACCCGAATAGACCCAAACCACGAATTTCATCAATAATGCTCTTTTAAGTCTTTGCACTCTTTGATAAATTTTGTATAATATTCATACTAAAGTTTTTTAATGAATGTTTTCTGTAGAAGAAGCCCTGCTCGGGTTTCTTTTATTTTATAGATAATTCTGTTATAATAAAACTATAAAATAATCCACTCAGAGCGCTGAGCGATTAGCAAAATATTAACATTTGCGTCGCTCAGTTTTTTATTTTGTAGCGACAAGATAAGGAGAAGAGATGGATATTTTCAAAGGTATTGGCGACTTTTTTGGTGGACTTTTTGGCCAAAAGAAAAAGCGAGAAGATGAACAACAACCACAGCAACAACAATCTGCGGTGAGTTTTAATAGCACGCCCAAACTTGGGGATAATTTTATAAATAATTTAAGCAATCCAACCCAGCCACAGCAGCCAAAAGAATTTGCGAAGAGTTCGGTGGACTTAAACCCAGTAAAGCCGGTGCAGCCTGTGCAACCACAGCCACAAGTGAACCGAGAGCAGGAACGCCAGCAACTAGCAAACAAGTATCGGCAAGAAGAAACAGACCGCTATAACCAAGGTTCAGACCATGCAGCTAATTTCTTGAATGATATTTTTAGTGGTGGTAAAACAGCACAAATGCGAGAAAATACGATCAACCAGAATATCCAGAACCGGGTGAATGCTGAAATGCTCCGAAAATATGGGCCAGATGACCAACAAGTGAAGCAAAACATTGATCAAACTAGTCAAAGTATTAATAGAAACGCTTCAGCCGTGAGTGATTTTACTAAAAATTACAATAATAATCTTCAGCAAACAGTTGTTGCGCCAGTATCAGCAGCGAAAGGTGCAGCTAACAGTGTGGTGGAATTTGTTCCGAAAGTATCGGGGGCGATTACAGAACTTGGCGCTAATACAATCAAACTCTTTGATGAAGATAATCAATTCGCGAATAATTTGATTAAGCGTGTGCGAGCAGACCGTGAAAAGAACATTGTGCGAAAAACACTTAATGATACAACAGGTTTAACTGATCAAGATAATAAAATGGCTTATGGCTTGGGTAGTTCTGGAGCAAGAATGGCGATTGATGCCGCAATGACCCCCGTGACTGGCGGTATCGCGCCAGCGGTAATACATGGTGTGGAAGCACACTCAGAGATGATGGGCCACTTGGATGACATCGAAGCTCGGAAAAAAGCTGAAGCGGCGGCAAAAGGTGAAGTATATATACCAAGTAGTTTTAGCTCTCGCTATTTAGCCTCAACTGCTAATGCCGGAGTACAAGCCGCTATTGAAAAACTTGGAATAGATAACGTAACCGGTAAGATTGGCGGTAAATTTGCAAAAAATATGGTTGGGTGAGCTATCACGGGTGCATTGGGTGAAGCCGGTGAAGAAGGTGCACAGCAATATGCCGAAAACTTCACTAAAAAGCTTTTCGGCAACAAACAAGATATCCATGAAGGCGTAGCAGAAAGCGCTCTTATGGGTGGAATTATGGGCGGAGCTGGTAAAATGGCCTTTGGCGGGATGGAATCTGTGAAAAATCCATATAAGAGCAACAATATGGCAGATGGCGAAGTAAGTATTTCTAAACTTCACCCAGACCAAATGGGCTACAATAAGGATGCAGTTTTAGGTAAATTTACAGGCGACACTCGCAAACGAATGAGTGAGCGTAGTTTTAATACGCTTCAAGATTTGCGGGCAAATAATCCGTATGTGACGGGTGATGGACAAGAAATTAGCTTGACTAATAAGGGGAATAAAAAATATACCAGCACAAAATCTCCTGAAACAAACGAAGAGTTTGTAGCTAAAATGCGAAGTACTCCACGAATTGGTGAACTTATAAATAACTCTTTATGCTCACACTCTGCATACGACACTAAAAACCACGGTATCGCACCGGATGGTTTTGATTACCGTACAGCGAACTTTAAATATGGTGGAAAAAATTACGAAACCATGTTTAATGTAGCAAAAAACGATGCCCGAAATAATACATTATATGGCGGATTGACAAAAGAAAAGAACCACTCTGGTGGGCTTAATGCCGCGCCTGGGGAGCTTGTCTTACCAGGACAGAGTGATTCTTATAATTCTAATATAGCACAAAAAGACCAAAAAGTCAATAACGGCTATCAATATTCAGATGAAATTCGCAATAAAATAGATCAAAGCTTAGATGAAAGACTTTTGCGGGTGCGAGATAATACCGGCGAAACCCTTGCAGATTTCGAAACAAGGCTAAAACGAGAAGGGGCTACAGAACAAGAAATTGAACCGTATAAGAATAGTTTTATTCGCCGTGCTAAAATGTTCTTAGAAGAACCAGGATCTATGCCAGGATGGAGTTTAGATCAAGATAGCAAGCAAAATAACGAAACGAATTTGTCAGACTTTAATTTTCAGCCATCTACAATTAACGAAAATACCAGACTATACCACGGTACGAACGGTAAAGTGGCGGAAGAAATTCACAAGAATGGCTTTAAACGCGGTAATGAATTAGATGAAAATGCATATTTTGGTGGTGGATATGACGTTAGAGATCAAGATAGCGTAAGTTTTTCAACGAACCGGAAAGTTTCGGAAACCTTTGCAATTAATGGGCGAGATAGCGGTAAAGGTTCGGGAGCTTTAATTGAGGCTCGGCTACTTCCGGATGCTCGCGTGGTTGAAACAGATGCTGAAATATATGCTGAAGATCTAAATGAAGTTACAGAACGACTTCGCGAACAAGGTGTGGATGCGGTTTTCTTGAAAAGCAATGGCGAAGATGAATTGGTGGTTTTGAACCCTGAAAAAGTAGATAGAAATATCTTGATCGAAAGATATAAGCTAGCGAACCAACAAAAACAAGCTCTTACCGCTAAACTGGAAGACCTTAAAGCTCGCCACCAAAACCTAACAGGTGATGAAGACTTGGTATTTAATATTTTTAAAGATGAACTTCAAAAGAATGCTCTGGGTTATTTTAAACCCGAAAACCAAACTATGAACTATGGGAGATGGATTTTCTTTCGACGACATATTCGAATGCGATTGTTTTTGCTGCGTTAAATTCTGCCGCGGATCTTGCGCGAGATTTTAGTAAGCCTCAAGACGCTTATCGCTGGCGGGCCGCTGCTGATAAAATCAAGAAAGCAGCAAATCAAGAATTATTTAACACAGATTTAAATTATTTCTATCGTGGAATTTGGCCTTCTGGCGAAAAAGACCCGAAAATTGACGCATCGAGTTTTTATGGTGCGTTTATGTTCGGACTTTTTGATTTTAGTTCATCTGAAATTGAGAGATCTTTCGAATCTCTAAAGAAGTATTTTGAAGCGGAACAAAATATTGGCATTCCTCGTTTTGAAAATGATGTATATTATCGTTTCTCTGATGATTATAATTCTAATATTTGGATAATTTCAACACTTTGGGAGACAGAATTTTATCTTGCAAAAGGCGATAAACGACAGGCTGAGCGGATATTGGATTGGGCTATAACAAGGAGCTCTTCTACTGGAACTCTGCCAGAGTAAATCAATCCTCGTAATCTTGAATGGCTTTCTGTAGCTCCTCTAACTTGGAATCAGACTGAATTTATTTTGGCTCTACTTAACTTAATTTCTCTGGAAGAATAAACCCTATTTCGGAATTAAATTGACCTATTTAGATAAATATGGTATAATCAAGTCATGAATAATTTTCGAAAAACATTTTCAAAATACCTAGAGACTACAAATGAGCGCATAAAACTTCAGAGGTTTTATATTATTGCCGCCGTAATGAGCTTTTGTGTAGCGAGTGTAGTTAGTCTTATCAGTCAGGGATTAGGCCATCTAATTATATTTTTGTCAATTTTAGCATCTGGTCTTTTTCTGGTTAATTCAATTATTTGGGTGATTGGCGTAGCTCTGCTGGAGACCTTTTCGTTGTCTAAAAAACCTTCCTCTAAAAAACAAAAATAGTTTCAATTTTTGCATTTTGTATGATATAATTGGACTGTCGCCGCGATAGCTCAGTTGGTAGAGCGCATCCATGGTAAGGATGAGGTCTCGGGTTCAAGCCCCGATCGTGGCTCCAAATTTACTATCGGTCTAAAAGCCGCATCTTGTGTAGTAAAAGGTGCGGCTATTTAAATTAAAAAATCCCCGAGGCGTCTCGAGGATTATTAAAATGTGCTAGTCTTCAAGGGGAAGATTAATCTTGAATCTTCCCTCTACCGCTAGGTGTCGAAATACCTGCATAACGTCCCAATTATCTGCAGCATATTTCAGCTCCTTAGCGGTTAGTTCTTCTTTTTCAGAGAAGTATTTATTTACTAGGTCCTCTATATCTGAGAACCAGTTATTTACTTCCCGGTAGTCATCAGCATAGATGACCAAATTATCTGGAATTTCTTCCAGAATTGTATCATCCGTTAATCCGTCAATTAAGTTCCATACGGATCGACGGATGTTTCGTCCTATCTTATTTGCCAGATCCTTACGGATCTTAGCAATAAGATTTGTGCCGTCAAGCATATATAATGCTTTAGGCACTAGTAACTCAAATTCCTCGTATTCACCCTGGTGGGCAGATTTGAGGAATTCTATAAGCTCTTCGCCTTGGTTCATTTTGTTTGCAAGGCGAAGAGCTTTTTTGGCATACGCCTCCTTAGAAGTGTATGCTAGAAGATGCGCTTCGTTATCGTAAAAGCGAACAAGCACATCTTCGGCAATCCGCTGCCAGCCGGCAGTTAATTCGCCGGTTTCAAGCGGATTGCCATCAAGCGTCTCCCCACGGTATTTAGTGCCATCAATGTTGATGACTCTAACAAATTTACCATCGGGGAGTTGCTCGACTCCCATCAGCTCAAATATACGGGGCTGCCGATAAAATATTTGATATTTTACCAGCTCGCTCCGGAAGAAACTCCAGGGGTTGGGAGTTTCTTTATTTTGAGACAGATTATAAAAATCTATCTCAAAATTTTCTTCTTCCAAAAAATCTCTGTCCCAGTCGTCTTTATCGACATGGGTAAAGGTTTTTTTGGAAGGTTTTTTTAATCTTCTGGCGACCTTCAAACTCCGGAAGGCCCTCTCCTAAAAGCACTGCTTTTAGGGTTTGAGTAAAGTTGGTATAAAAATCACAATAAATGACCGTTCTGCCAACTTTAATAACGGTAGGATGCTCTTTAAGAGTTTCTTGTTTATCTTCCTCATGCGACACATAAGGTATCGCCACTAGGACATCTTCTTCTACATATTCGTCGATGATTTTACCGACGGATGTGAAGAACTGATAGTCATGATTATGACGAGTATCTACCCGCCATGAACCAACTGGTATTAGTGATCCTAGTTGGTCGAAGAACCCTTCCCCAGAATTTCCAGAACGGCTTATAAAAGTCGTTCTGCCTCCACACATTGTGTGGAGTTTATCGTGGTCGTACTCCACATCCAAAATTTTTGGAGTTTGTCGATCTTCTAGAGAGAGAAATAGGTCAGTTGAACCGTGGCCTCAATAAAATTTTTTTTTCATGATTTTTCCTTTCTTTCGTCAAAGCTATTTAATTTAAGGGATTTTCCCACTTTGACACCCATTATCTGGGTAAGCTCACTCATGAGCATATCTAAATCCACTATTTTACCAAACTTAGAAATGCTCATAAGTATCAAAAATCATGATAATGCCAAATTTTTAAATAGCTCTGAGACTTTTGTCTCATTGCTATAATTATAGCATAATATTTCGATAATGTCAATACTATACTAAATTAACCATTATGTGCCGAAACAGTGCTGCATTATTTTATAGTTGAGGATTATTAATTTTTTGTTGGATAATTATTGTTGGTAAAATAACTTGATTTTATCTTTTTACTGTGATAAAATAGTTAAGAATTGTAAATATTAATTTAAGAGAGATTATGGCTAAAAAGAATACGAAACGAAAGATTATTGGTCTTGTAAGCGAAATTACTGGTGACCGAATTTACTACACTCGCAAAAATACTCAGAATACACCTGAAAAATTATCTTTGCGAAAATATAATCCAAAAACTCGAAAACATGAAATCTTCACAGAAACTAAGAAGTCTCTTGGTCGAAATGAAGTTAAACCACGAAAAGGTTAATAAATTGCACCGTTTGGTGCTTTTTATTTTAATGGCTGTAGTTAGTAATAAACCTATCGTTTGTATCTTTTGCTATACAAAAAAATGTAGGGAATTGTTAAAAATCTCTCTTTAATCAAAGCTCTTGTTTAAGGGGGGGGGTATTTTTCTATTGTAATTTAGATAAATTTATGTTAAAATATTGTGGTAATATAAATTGCTTGAGAATTCGTTCGTAGTTATCTTAAAGTTACGAAAGAAGTTACAAGCCTAATATAAGGAGTAAAAAAATGGCAGAACAAGGCCTAACAATTCGTATTCGCCTAAAGGCATACGACCACAAAGTTATCGACCAAAGTGCAAAGCAAATTGTTGACACAGCAATTCGAACTGGTGCAACAGTTGCAGGACCAGTACCTCTACCAACACGACGAAGTACTTTTACAGTAGTAAAAAGCCCACATGTTTATAAAATGGGTGGTGAAGCTTACGAAATGCGTGTTCATAAGCGCCTCATTGATATTAGTAATGCGACACCAAAAACAATTGATTCTTTGCAAAATCTTAGCCTTCCAGCTGGGGTTGATGCAGAAATCAAAATGTAATTTTCAAAATCGCCTTTGGGCGGTTTTATTTTTAGCAAAAATATGGTATAATCATAAGCAATATGAGCAAAAATAGCAAACAGAGAACTTATGCGCGAAATCGCACAAAATTAAGCCGTCGTGGTTTCGAAAAAAATCCCGAAAGTGATTCAGTTTTTTTGGTGAAACTTATTTTGTGCGCCCTATTTGCTTTAGTCTGGTTAAAAACCAAAACAAATATAAGTATTCCAATTGGGGTTTTCGGTTCTTTTTTACTAATTTATTTTTTCGAAAACCGTCAAGAAAATCGGCGAGTATTTTATGCAATTTCTCTAATTTGCGGGATGATAAGTTTCTTTTTACCAATTGGTTTTTTGATTTGACTTTTTTGAAATAAAGTTATATAATGTATAAATCACAATATTGGAGGTGCGTACATTATGAAAATAATTGTAATTTTAATTGCAACACTGATCATGCTTATAAGAACGGTCGGTAAAGAAAGAATAAATCGAAAAATGATGATTTTTCTTTCTTCGGTTATTGTTTTAAGCTCAATTTTAATGATAGTTGGTCAGCTAACAAATCAAGAAATTATTTTATTCTCTTTTCTTGAGATTTCTTCCTATGAAGATAATTTTATTTTTATAGCTTCAAAATTTGCTTTCGAAATTATTTTGAGTATAATAATTCTAGCTAAAGTAGAAGGAGAGGCAAAATTCAAACAAGATTGTCTCATTTTTTTGTCAGCTATGATTGTAACTCAAACACTTATAGATTACCCAATGGTTATCTCACAATTAGTGGAATATAATTTATTTTGGGAAGTACTTTTCACTTTTCTGTATCTCTTTATAGCGAGTTTAGCCTGCAGAGAACAGAAACGCATAACAGAAAAATAAACCGTTTCGAAAGAAGCGGTTTTTTGTTGTAAATATTACACGCTAAATATAGCGTTTTTTTATTGATTTTTATAAACAAAAGCACTATAATTAAATAGTCGAGCAGAAGAACTTTAAAAATTTAAAAATACTTACGAAATATTATAGAAAAACGGGGTGAATAAAATGGGAAAACAACTTGAACTGCTTAGCAGGGAACAACTAAAATCTTTAGAGCTCGAAGGAGTAAAGATTTCTTTCGAGGGTGTTGAAGTGATGAAGCGCGATGGTCGCAAGGTTTTACTTGATGTAGAACGCATTTTTAACGCGATCGAAAAAGCTTTTCGATCAACATTCTCTGAAGGTGAAGGCCCAGCTAATCCAATTATGGAATCGCTGAAAATTGGCAATTTCGTACTTGATGAGTTAAAAGAAAGTGTGAAGAACGGTAAAAAAGTTTTTACCGTGGAAGAGATTCAGGATTTGGTTGAGCGAAAACTTTATGATTATGACATTGCAACTTATCATAATTTTCACAATTATCGAGAAGAACGAGCACGTGAACGCGAATATGCGCAATCGATTGATAAGACGATTAGTTGGTTGATTTCGAAAAAGCCTTCAACGGTGAACGAAAATGCAAACAAAGATAGCGGGGTTTTTGCAACGATACGTGATTTGACAGCTGGGGTTACAGGTAGGGCAATTGGGTTAAGAAATCTTCCATTGCACGTTTCGAACGCTCATCAAAAGGGTGAGATCCACTTTCATGATCTTGACTATAGCCCTTTTGAACCAATGACTAATTGCTGTTTGATTGATTTTAAAGGAATGCTTAAGGATGGCTTTCGAATGGGTAATGCTGATATTGAGAGCCCGAAATCAATTCAAACGGCGGCGGCTCAAATTGCACAAATTATTGCGAATGTAGCATCAAACCAATATGGCGGCTGTTCGGCTGACCGTATTGACGAGCTTCTCGCGCCTTATGCAAAAAAGAATTTCGAAAAACATCTTAAAGATGCTGAAGAGTGGATTGAAGACAGTAACAAATGGGAAGAGTATGCTTGGAAAAGAACACGTAAAGACATCTACGATGCTATACAATCTCTTGAGTATGAAGTCAACACGCTTTTTACTTCAAACGGTCAAACGCCGTTTGTGACTTTCGGTTTTGGGCTCGGTCAAACTGAGCTCGAACGCGAAATTCAAAAAGCCATCTTAACCATTCGTATTAAAGGTTTGGGTGCATCGCACCGAACAGCGATTTTTCCAAAGCTGGTATTTACACTTAAACGTGGCGTAAATCTTTATCGTGAAGATCCAAACTATGATATTAAGCAGCTCGCATTGGAATGCGCAACAAAACGAATGTATCCAGATATTCTATCTTATGATAAGATTGTGGAGCTTACGGGTTCGTTTAAGGTTCCAATGGGTTGTCGTTCTTTCCTCCAAGGTTGGAAAGATGAGAATGGTGAAGAAGTAAATTCTGGCCGAATGAATTTGGGTGTAGTTACTCTAAACTTGCCGCGAATTGCAATTGAATCCGACGGTAATTTCGAAAAATTCTGGCGGATTTTTGATGAACGTGCTCAAATCGTAAAAGACGCGCTGGTTTATCGTGTTGAACGGACTAAGGAAGCAACACCAGCGAATGCGCCAATTTTGTATCAATATGGTGCTTTTGGTAAGCGTTTGAATCCTACCGATTCAGTTGATGAAGTTTTTAAAAATCGAAGAGCGACAGTTTCGTTTGGCTATATTGGGCTTTACGAAGTTGGTAAAGTTTTTTATGGCTCTAAATGGGAAAATAATCCAGAGGCTAAAGAATTTACAATTTCTATCATTCAAAAAATGAAAGAACTTTGCGAGAAATGGAGTGATGAGTTTGGGTATCATTTTAGTGTTTATTCGACACCAAGTGAAAGTTTGACTGACCGCTTCTGTCGCTTGGATACAGAGAAGTTTGGCTCTATTCCTGATATCACAGATAAGGGTTATTACACGAACTCTTTCCATTACGATGTTAGGAAAAATCCAACGCCTTTCGAAAAACTGGATTTTGAAAAAGATTACGTTAAGGCTGGCGCAACTGGTGGGTTTATCCATTATTGTGAATATCCAGTTTTGCAACAAAATCCGAAAGCGCTTGAAACTGTTTGGGATTATGCATATGAACGTGTCGGATATCTAGGAACCAATACTCCGATTGATCGTTGCTACAAGTGTGACTTTGAAGGAGATTTTGAACCAACTGAAAGAGGCTTTAAGTGTCCAAACTGTGGCAATAGCGACCCTAAAACTTGTGATGTTGTAAAAAGAACCTGTGGTTACCTAGGTAACCCACAGGCCCGTCCAATGGTTAAAGGTCGCCATAAGGAAATCTCTGCGCGTGTCAAACATATGAGCGGCTCGACTTTAATTCAATAAATTTAAAAAAGTAAGTATTTTATTTTAGCGTCAGCAAAAAGCTGGCGTTTTTTAAATAAAAAAGCCTCAATTTTGAGGCCTTGAACCAAAAGTTAGGTTGATGTAAGTTGATGTTTGCGGTATCTTTCAAGAATTTGGCTTTTAATCAAAATATGATTTTCAAGCCCTTTTCGAACGAGAATAATTTTAGGTTCTTGATATTCATTTATCCCATCTGTTATTGTATGACCTATTCCATCTAAATATAGAACTATATAATCAAATTTTTTACCCTCAATTGCTGATTTTAGAGTGTCTTTAGTCTTTGAGGTTTTATCGGCTTTGGTGAAAAAATCTGATTTTCCGCCAAAACTATTCAAAAGACTTTTTTGTGTTTGAGATAAATTTTTGTAGCTCCCATTTTGTACAAACAAAATATTTAAACTTTTCATGATTTTTAAATCTTCATCAGAAAAGTTTGGATCTGATTCATGAACTTCTTCTTCGATGTCTTTTTGCTGAACCAGTGCCTGTAGATTATTGAGTCTATCATTAAAATCTGAAAGGCGACTGTTGATAATTTCGGTTAAACCAGAAATTTTCCCAGAATCTTGCTTTCGTTCTTTTTCGAGTAAGTCTTTTGCAGCTTCTATTGCTAAGAATCTAGCATCTTCTTGCACGACTGAAACAAAAGTCTCAATAAGTTTTTCAGGATCTTTAAAGCTATCAATTTCTTCTTTGAGAGATTCAATGGTTTTATCCTTATTTTCAATTCTCGAATTAAGTTCTTGAATTTCCGCTTTTGCTTCTGTAAGAAGTTTATCGGATTTCTTGCTTTCTTCCAGCTCTTCTTTTAAAGAATCGTATTTTGATTGTAGCTCCGAGAAATCTTTATTCTTGAGCTTTTCTTCGAGTTCCTTTTTTTGAGCTTTTAGGGATTTATTATTAAGATCAAGCTTGTTTTTTTCTCTTTTAAGCTCTGAGATTTCTTCATCTTTTGAATCTAAAGTATTATGGTAGTTTTTCTCAAGCTCTTCAATTTGATTTTCGAATCTTGATTTTAGTTCTTCAATTTTACCTTCCAGCTCTTTAATTTGTGTATCTTTATCTACAATATTCTTTTGCAACTTTTTAATAAGCTTGTTGTTATTTGGCTTATTATTGCTCGAATCACTAGTTTTTGGTTTTTTAAGTTCTGATTTTGGCTTCTTACGAGTTTTGTTAATTTTTGCATTGAATAGTACTAATGCTACTTTTATTCTTGATAAAGAATCTCCAGATATTGAGGTCCGGTTCTCCAGTGCTTTCCTCATTGCCTCAAGATCTTTTGGCAGAAATAGTTTTTTAAAATCTGGATATTTTTCCAATGATTCTAAAATAGACTCAAATTTTTTCAATTCGTCTTGAAATTCGCTCTTTTTAACCATTTAAGAGCCTCCTTTAATAAAAAATTTCGAAAAATAACCCAAAAATAGTTCACCTAACTTTTTAAAAGAGCTATCATTCGATTGTGGTAAATTCTAACATATTTTAATACCTAAGTCAAGAAGGAGCTGCAAGCTAAGGCTTGAAGGAATGGTTTGAAAATGTTAAAATTAAAATAGATAAAATGAATTTTCGAAAGGAGAAAAATGGCTAAATTAGTTTTTGCAAGACATGGTGAAAGTGAGTGGAATAAAGCAAACCTTTTTACCGGTTGGGCTGATGTTGATTTGAGTGAAAAAGGTGTTCAACAAGCAATTGATGCTGGAAAATTAATTAAAGAGGCAGGAATTGAGTTTGATGTGGCTTTTACATCAGTTCTAAAACGTGCAATTAAAACAACGAATTTGGCTTTGGAATTTTCTAATCAACTTTGGGTTCCAGTTCAAAAATCTTGGCGTTTGAATGAGCGGCACTATGGCGGCTTAACGGGTAAAAATAAGACTGAGGCGGCTGAAAAATTTGGCGAAGAGCAAGTTCATATTTGGCGTCGTTCTTATGATACGCTCCCACCAGAAATGCCACGAGATGATGAATATTCTGCACACAATGATCGCCGTTATGCTTTGCTTGATGATTCGGTTGTGCCAGATGCTGAAAACTTGAAAGTTACTCTAGAACGTGCTTTACCGTTTTGGGAAGATCAAATTGCGCCAGCTCTGAAAAGCGGAAAGAATGTATTTGTTGGTGCTCATGGAAACTCAATTCGTGCGCTCGTCAAACATATCAAAGGCTTGAGCGATGATGAAATTATGGGAGTCGAAATTCCAAACTTTCCGCCACTCGTTTTTGAGTTTGATGAGAACCTTAATATTCTGAATGAATATTCGCTTGGTGAATAACTTTCGAGAAAGTAAAATAGAGCGTTAAGTCGCTCTATTTATTTTGGTAGATGATCATTGAATCGCCATATGATAGAAATTTATATTCACCATTTTGAATTGCGTGATTGTAGGCATTTTTAAGATTTTCCCAGCTGGCAAAAGCACTTGCAAGCATTAAAACTGTTGATTTTGGCGCGTGGAAATTCGTGATTAAACCTTGAATTGTTTTAAACTCATATCCTGGAAAAATAAAAATATCTGCTTCACCGGATAAATCACCATTTTGAGATTTCGAAATCTTGCTTAAATCTTCACGATTGCCAGAATTTCCATTTAGGTTTTTTTCGAAAATTGCATTATGGGCATATTCGAGTGTTCTAGCGACTGTTGTGCCGAGTGCGAATACTCTACCGCCATTTTGTGCGGTTTTTTGAATTTTTGCAACAGTTTTTACTGGAATTTCAAAGTATTCCTGATGCATTCGGTGTTCTTCAATTTTTTCAACCCGAATTGGCATAAAAGTTCCAAGCCCAACATGAAGTGTTAAGTATGCAATTTCTACGCCTTTTTCTCTTAATGAGTTCAAAATTTCATCAGTCATATTTAGGCTGGCGGTTGGTGCTGCAACCGATCCTTTTTCTTCCGCAAAAACAGTTTGATAGCGCTCGATATCAAGTGGTGTAGCGTTTCTTCTCATATATGGCGGAAGAGGAACTGTACCAAAGTTTTCGCAAAGATCACGAAGATCAATTTTTGAGCTCACAATCGCGAGTCCGTCGCCAAGAATTTCTTCAACTTTAATTTCTGCTTTTTCGAAATTATTTTTGGCGAGATCTTTTAATGAAGAATCTTTTACAAAAAGCTTGTCACCAGATTTGATTTTTCCACGATACATAACTTTATGTTTGTGCCAATCGCTATCAAAACTGTGTCGCTCTAAAACAACTAATTCGCGCTCAGCTCCACTCTCTTTTGTGGCGAAAAGCCGTGCTTTAATAACTTTCGTATCATTCAAGATGAGCAAATCGCCACTCTCAAAGAAATCCACAATATTTTTATAAAAGCTATCAGTAATTTTACCACTTTTTCGATCTAAAGCTAGTAATCTCGAACTGCCACGAACTTTTGGCGGATGTGCTGCGATTTTATTTTCAGGTAATTTATAAGTGTAATCTTTTAGTTCCATTTTTATATTTTATCACTTTTCGAAATAGCTTTCAATAAAAGAGATAGATTGTGATTTTTATAAAATTACTAAAAACTATTGACAAATATATAAAAATATGATAAACTACTACTCAGTTGATAGATAGCTTAAAACTAAATAGTAAGGCTTCTATCAAGAACATTAAAAGTTGAAGAATGAGTTTTGGTTACTCATATTTTTCCTTTTTGTGGTCTTGATGGAAGCCTTTTTGTTGCATAATGTCTAAAAGGCAAAAATAAAAATTCCTAAGGAGGAAAAAAATATGAAGAAAACTAATAAATGGACCAAACTTGGTATTTCGTTACTCTCTGTCGCTATTCTCGGTGTTACTGTTCCAGCTTTAACTGATACACCTATTTTTGGTGCTACTATTGTAAAAGCAGAAGAGATGGGAACACTACAGCCATTGAAATACCGTATTAGGTATCATATTGGAGGGGGGCAAGAAATTGCACCGCCTAAAACTGGGGTTATAAACCCTGGTGAAAGCATCAATATTTATAAAGATATTGATGGATATGAAATAGTCACCCATCCTGATTGGATGCCGGGCTATCTCATGACGCATGAGATAGCTAACACGTATTTCTATGGTGCATCAGACGGGTACGTTGAGATGTACCTAAAATACAAGAAGAAAGAAACTCCAGCGCCAACGCCAGATCCAAATCCAGCGCCAACGCCAGATCCAACTCCAGCGCCAACGCCAGATCCAACTCCAGCGCCAACGCCAACTCCGACTCCGGAACCAGCGCCAACGCCAACTCCGACTCCGGAACCAGCGCCAACGCCAACTCCGACTC